>FCNS01000013.1 GCA_900045905.1 Clostridiales bacterium CHKCI001
AAAACAAGTCTTAAAGGTACAAAAACTTCATCATAGAATCGATGGTATTCGTACAGATTATATCAATAAAACAATCGCAGAGATAGTGAAAACCAAGCCATCTTATATCGTGATTGAAGATTTGAATGTAAAAGGAATGGTGAAGAATAGGCATCTTTCAAAAGCAGTTGCTTCACAAAAGTTTTATGAATTCAGAACAAAACTAGAGGCAAAGTGCAAAGAATTAGGAATTGAATTAAGGATTGTAGACAGATGGTATCCGTCAAGTAAATTATGTCATAAATGTGGAGGTATCAAGAAAGATTTAAAATTTTCAGACAGGGAATATATTTGTGAATGTGGTTATCGTGCGGATAGAGATTTTAACGCAAGTCTTAATTTAAGAGATGCAAGAACTTACGAAGTTGCATAATCAAGTATTTGTAAGTATGTACCGATGGCTTAGTCGGGAATTTACGACTGACTGTGGAGTGTACAAAAACTTGTGAGTAGTGTGTTGCCTGCAACCACCAAAACATACACAGCGAAGTAGTAAGAAGTATCCGTAAAATTCTCAATATGAGTATATTTGCCCATATTTTGAGTAGCAGGTTACTATGAAAGATAAAGATACAAATGGATTTAGTTCTTCTGTGGAGTCTTTACTAAAAGGAATGGAAGGATTTGTTTCTTCAAAAACAGTAGTGGGAGATGCAATTCATGTGAATGATTCTATTATTTTACCATTAGTAGACATTCAATTTGGCGTTGGAGCAGGCGCCTTTTCAAGTGATAAAAAAGATAATACAGGCGGAGGAATCGGTGCAAGAATTTCTCCATCGGCTGTACTTGTAATTCAAAATGGAGTTACAAAACTTGTCAATATTAAAAATCAGGATACGGTTACAAAAATATTGGATATGGTTCCAGATATTGTAAATCGCTTTGCAAGTAAAAATCAATACCAGCAAGACGATGCTACCGATGAAGTAATTCAAGATATTGCGAAAGAAGGAAGTAAGACCGAAACAACAGAAAATCAGTAGTCATTAGTATGAATCAACAACGAGCCGCATAGGATACAGTAAAAGAATCTTTCGGAGACGATATGAAAAAACTATGCGGCTTAATGATATTTTGGACTGGAGTTGGAATGGCTTTAATGATTTTTATTCCAATTAATATATGGACAGTTGGTATTATGCTTCTTTGTCTTGCGGTTGGATATAATTGTTTTTGCAGCTGAGCAAAAATAAAAGGCAGTGGTAAATCCACTACCTTCGGTCTTTTTACTCGCCATAGCGTATAGGGAAAACTGCCAATGGCAGTTTCATCGTTAAGCTCTCTCAACTTTACCAGAACGTAAGCAAGAAGTACATACGTACATTTTCTTGGCTGCTCCATTTACTTTTACCTTTACAGACTTAACATTAGACTTCCACATTTTATTGGATCTTCTATGAGAATGGCTCACACTGTTACCGAAATGAGCGCCCTTTTCGCAGATAGCACACTTTGCCATAATTGCACCTCCTTAAGCATATTTAGTCTTCAAGACTTGCAACAAGAATTATCATAACAGAATTACGTTATGAATGCAAGCAGTTTTTTTGAAAAATTAAAAAAATATTAAAAAAATACAACATTTTGAATTTTCTTATTTCTTTTTTCACAAAAACAGGTTATAATAAAATGTATCTATGATAGGCAGAGTGCGAAATGTACTTCTGGACGAGAATGGAATAATGCATTAAATGCATAAATATAATGGAGGTCACTTATGAAGGGTCGTATTTCAAATCAAATGGGTGAGATCTTAATTAATACAGATGTGATTGCCAAATATGCTGGTTCCACAGGTGTGGAATGTTTTGGTATTGTTGGTATGGCAGCCATTAATGTAAGAGATGGTCTTGTCCAGTTATTAAAAAGAGATAATCTGACAAAAGGAATTAATGTTACAGTAAAAGAAAATAATAAATTAGTGATTGATTTTCATGTTATTGTTTCATATGGTGTTAGCATTTCAGCTGTTGCAGAAAATTTATTTGACAGCGTAAAATATAAAGTGGAAGAATTCACAGGTATGGAGATTGAGAAAATCAACTTATTTGTGGAGGGAGTCCGCGTGATTGACTAAGGGGAAGATAGGAGGAACAAGTTGTGTCAGTTCGTATGATAGATGCCGCACTTTTAAAGAAAATGTTTCTTGCAGGTGTAAAAAATCTGGAGGCAAAAAAAGAGTGGATTAATGAATTAAATGTATTTCCAGTGCCAGATGGAGATACAGGAACTAATATGACATTAACTATTTTATCAGCAGCAAGGGAAGTAACTGCATTGGGAGACAATCCCTCTATGGAAGACTTGGCAAAGGCAATTTCTTCTGGTTCACTTCGCGGTGCTAGAGGTAACTCAGGAGTTATTTTATCCCAGTTATTCCGCGGATTTACAAAGGAAATCAAATATGTAGAGAAAATTGATACAATGATCCTTGCCAACGCACTAAAACGTGCTGCGGAGACTGCGTATAAGGCTGTTATGAAGCCAAAAGAAGGAACCATTTTAACGGTTGCAAAGGGAATGGCAGATAAAGCACAAGAACTTTCAGAAAAAGAAGAGGATCTGGAACGATTCATTCGGAAGGTAATTGAACATGGTGATTTTGTATTGAGCCAAACTCCAGAGATGCTACCAGTATTAAAGCAGGCAGGAGTTGTCGATTCTGGTGGCCAGGGATTAATGCAAATACTCCGTGGTGCATTGGATGGATTTCTGGGCAAGGAAATTCAAGTAGATGATATTATAAAAGTGCCGCCAAAGAAAACAGATGATGCAGTTGTAATAGATCGATCACAAATCGAAACGGCGGATATTAAATTTGGATACTGCACCGAATTTATTATTATGACAGAGCAGCCATTTACAGAGTATGACGAGATGGCGTTTAAATCGTTTTTGGAATCAATTGGAGATTCCATTGTTTGTGTTGCAGATGAAGACGTTGTAAAAGTCCATGTGCATACCAATCATCCAGGACAGGCAATTGAGCGTGCATTAACATATGGCGCATTAAGTAAAATGAAGATTGATAATATGCGTGAAGAACATCAGGAACGTCTGATTAAGGATGCAGAAAAAATTGCACAACAGCAAAAAGAACAAGAGGCGAAAAAAACGAGAAAGCCAGTTGGCTTTATTGCTGTGTCAGTAGGAGATGGCTTGGCAGAAATCTTCAAAGGACTTGGAGTGGATTATTTGATTGAAGGTGGTCAGACAATGAATCCAAGTACAGAGGATGTACTAAATGCGGTAGATAAGGTAAATGCAGATGTTATTTATATTTTCCCAAATAATAAAAACATTATTTTAGCAGCAGAACAAGCCAAGAGTCTTGTAAAAGAAAAAGAGTTAATTGTAATTCCAAGTAAAACAATTCCTCAGGGAATAACGGCAATGATTCACTTTGTCTCAGAAAAATCTGCACAGGAAAATACAGCAGCGATGATGGAAGAAATGCAGCATGTAAAGACAAGTCAGATTACGTATGCAGTAAGAGATACGACGATTGACGGAGTGGAAATTCACAAAGATGATATTATGGCAGTTGGAGATAATGGTATTCTTGCGGCTGGAACCGAGTTAAATCAGACTGCTTTTGAGGCAGCAAAGGCAATGATCAATGAAGAATCAGAACTAGTCAGTATTTATTATGGAGCTGATATAACAGAAGAAGAGGCTCAAAGCTTAGCCGATCAGATTGTAGAAAAAAACCCACTCGTAGAAGTGGAAGTGAATGAGGGCGGACAGCCTGTTTATTACTATATTATGTCAGTGGAATAAGAAAAGAAACATATCCTTGGGATTGGAACTGCCAATATCCAGGGATATTCTTTTTATTGTGATATGCAAAGAGACGCTTCAGTGAAGATTTTGATGAGCGATATAAGAATGGAATGAGGAGGGAACAACGTGGATTGGAATGATTCCGTTATGACAGTGAAGGGAGTAGGTCCAAAAACAGCAGCTTTAATGGGAAAATTAGGAATCACCACAGTAGGAGAACTTTTGGAATATTATCCAGTGTCCTATGACAGTTATGAGGCACCAGTGACGGTGAGACAGGCGGATTTTCTGGATTTTGCAGCAGTACAGGGAACGATGATAACGTCTCCTTCGATTCGGCAAATGAATCGAAAGCAAATCGTGGTATCTCAGATAAGAGATCGGAATGGAGATACGTTACGAGTAATATGGTTCCATATGCCGTTTTTGCGTGGAACAATGAAGGCAGGAATGCAGTTTGTACTAAGAGGGCGGTTGCATGGGTATGGCTCTGCACGCACGATGGAACATCCGCAAATGTTCACATTAGGAGCCTATGATGCATTGGTTGGTACTCGTCAGCCAATTTATGCATTAACGGCGGGACTTACAAGTAAAACAATTGGAAAAGCAGTGTCTCAAGTATGGGAGAGTGGAATTGAAATCGAAGAATCTCTTTCCCAAGACCAGCGAGAGCGTTGGAAATTAATGAATAAAAAGCAGGCAATACGACAAATTCATTTCCCTCAAGATGATGCCATGCTGCAAGAGGCGAGAAAACGTCTTGTATTTGAAGAATTCTATCAATTTATATTAGGAGTGCGACAAATGAGGCAGCAATTGCAAATGCAAAAAAATATCTATGCAATCATCGAACAGCCTCAAGTATGGGAATTGGTGGAAAAACTTCCATATCGCCTAACCAATGCGCAGAGAAATACATTTTTGGATATTTGTTCGGATATGATTGGAGAACATCGTATGAATCGGTTGGTACAGGGAGACGTCGGTTCTGGAAAGACAATTGTGGCTTTTTTGGCACTGTATCAAGTGGCACTTTGCCGTTATCAGGCAGCGATGATGGCTCCAACCGAAGTGCTTGCGACACAGCATTATGAAGCCTTGAACAAGATGATTGAGCAATATAAGCTGCCAATTCAAGCCGTTCTTTTAACTGGTTCTATGACAGCAGCACAAAAGAGAAATGTGTATAGGCAAATTGAGTCACATGAAGTAGATATTATTATTGGAACCCATGCATTGTTTCAAGAGAAAGTAAATTATGATGAATTAGCACTTGTAGTTACGGATGAGCAGCATCGGTTTGGAGTGGAACAGAGAAAAATGCTGAGTGAAAAAGGGCTGGCACCTCATATTTTAGTAATGAGTGCAACGCCAATTCCCCGTACATTGGCAATTATTATTTATGGGGATTTGGATATTTCCGTGATCGATGAACTTCCATCCAACCGACTTCCGATTAAAAACTGTGCGGTCGATATTTCTTATCGGCCAAAAGCTTATGAATTTCTAAAAAAACAGGTAGAAATTGGGCATCAAGCCTATGTGATTTGTCCAATGATCGAAGAAACGGAGCAAATGGATGCAGAGAATGTTATCGAGTACACAAAAAAATTAAGAAAAGAACTTCCTGCGAATATCGTAATATCGTATTTGCATGGGAAAATGAAAAATTCAGAAAAAGAACGGATTATGAAAGCGTTTGGAGAAAATCAAATTCAAATTTTAGTATCTACCACAGTAATTGAAGTTGGAATTGACGTGCCAAATGCGACCGTTATTTTAATCGAAAATGCACAGCAGTTTGGATTGGCTCAGCTCCACCAGCTGAGAGGACGAGTGGGACGTGGAAATGCTCAGTCTTATTGTATTTTAATGAATACATCAGGAAGTAAAGAAAGCAGAAAACGGCTAGATATCTTAAATCACTCCAACGATGGATTTTTTATTGCTTCCGAAGACTTAAAACTGAGAGGACCAGGAGACTTCTTTGGGGTACGTCAAAGCGGTATGCTGCAATTTAAATTGGCTGATATCTATCAAGATGCCGAAATATTAAAACAGGCATCCCAAGCAGTGGAAGAAGTAATGAAAGAGAATTAGTTTTTTTATTGCAAAAAAGTGCTGAAACAATTAACATAAGTTTTGCATAAAAAGAAACTTCTGAGTCTAGAAGATTGGTTTCCTTCGGGACAAAGAAGTTTCTTTTCGTAGCTGGCGAAAAAGAAATCGTTTCTCTTTCTTTGGATAAGAATGTGTTCTTACTGCGAGTAATGTTCGCTTCTTATCAGGAGTATCTTAAAATCAATGGTCTAATTATTTGTTTGCCATCTGCTTTTCCTGATTTTCAATCATTTTCTTTACCATATAGCCGCCAACGCTGCCGTTCTGGTAGGATGTCAGATTTCCATTGTAACCGTCTGTTAACGGTACACCTAACTCGTCTGCAACTTCCATTTTAAACTTATCAAGTGCTTCCTTTGCTTCTGGTACTGCTTTACGATTACTTCCACTGTTAGACATATGATTGTCCTCCTTTTTCGATTTTGTACTTAATTTCTGTTTCTTTTGCCATAGTATAAGTTGTAACATAATTGCAATTAAAAATAACTGCGCTGCTCTCTCATGAAAGATTTTTTGTTACACTCCTATTATGTGCATAGCAAAAAATAATAAACTGGAAAGTTTTGCAAAATGATCGAAAAACGACAATTTAGTTAGACGTAGTTAAAATTTTCTAAAATATACTTGTCAGAAGGCTGAAATAATACTATAATAAGGGAAATGAAAAAATTTCTGGGGGAATCCTATGAGAGTAATTGCTGGAAGTGCCAGAAGCCTTCCTTTAAAGACACCAGCGGGACTGGAAACAAGGCCCACGACAGATCGAATTAAAGAAACATTATTTAATATGATTCAATCAGGACTGTATGGATGCCGATTTTTGGATTTATACAGTGGCAGTGGAGCCATTGGAATTGAAGCGTTAAGTCGGGGGGCTAAGAAAGCTGTATTTGTAGAACAGCAAAAGAAAGCGCTTAATTGTATTAGAGAGAATTTAGCCTTTACTCATCTGGATGGAATTGTAATAGGCTCTTCTGTAGAAGCTGCTCTGCCAAAACTAGAGACAGCAAAAGAATCCTTTGAATATGTCTTTATGGATCCTCCATATGGCAGAGAAGAAGAACGCAGGGTACTTGAATATTTAAGCCATTCAGAACTGATTGATGAAAATAGTACAATTATTGTAGAGGCAGATTTGATAACCGATTTTTCTTATTTGGGAAATCTTGGGTTCTATATAGAAAAGCAAAAGCGTTATAAAACAAATCAGCATGTATTTATTAAGAAACTAAAGGAGTAATAAAGAGAATGACAAAAGCAATCTATCCTGGAAGTTTTGATCCCGTGACGCTTGGCCATTTAGACATCATCCGCCGTGCGAGTAATGTCGTTGATCATTTGATTGTGGGGGTTTTGAATAATCAGTCAAAGCGTCCAATGTTTACTGTAAAAGAAAGAGTGGAAATGCTGAAGAAAGTGACAGAAGATATTCCTAACATAGAAGTATTGTCCTTCAGTGGGCTGCTAGTAGATTTTGCACATCAGACAAATGCCCAAGTAATTGTTCGTGGACTTCGAGCAATTACTGATTTCGAGTATGAACTTTTGATGTCGCAGACAAATAGAAAAATTGCAGCAGATGTAGATACAGTATTTTTTACCACAAAACTAGATTATGCATACTTGAGTTCCAGTACAGTAAAAGAGGTGGCTGCATTTGGCGGGGATATTAGCCAATTTGTAACGCCTTATATTGAGCAACGTATGAAAGAAAAATTAAACAGATAAAACATTTTATAAAAAGCAGTGATGGAAGCAATTGTTTTGTTTTTGGATATACGTTGAGTATTATTGATACATAAAGGAGAGAAGATTATGAGCACGATTGAACAATTAATTGGTGAAATTGAAGAATTTATTGATGGATGTAAGTTGCAGCCATTTTCATCTACAAAGATTATTGTGGATAAGGCACAGTTAGAAGAATTATTAGTAGAGCTTCGTCATAGGACGCCAGAGGAAATTAAAAAATATCAGAAATTATTGAGCAATAAGGAAGCAATTATTGCCGATGCGAAAGCCCATGCCGATGCAATTATTTCAGCGGCTAATGTGCAGACGAATGAATTAATCAACCAGCATGAGATTATGCAGCGTGCCTATACAAAGGCAAATGAAATTGTAGCAGAAGCGACGGTACAGGCAAGGGATATTATTAATCATGCTAATGTGGAGGCAGACAATATTCGTACAGGAGCAATTAGCTATACCGATGAAATGTTAAATAGCCTTCAGTTAATTATTAGTCATACTATGGAAAATACGCAGAGTAAATTTGACTCATTTATGAATTCTATGAAATCGAGTTATGATATTATTATTGATAATAGGAGAGAATTACAAATACCAGAACCATCAGAGGAAAGCAATGAGGAAGTTGCAGATAACTAATAAATCTGGATGTCTGTTTTGCAGGCATTCCCTGCCGCTTTTGATAAAAGAGCGGATTAGGGAATGCTTGTTTCGTCAATTGGGTATTATATAGTAATATAAAATATAAGTGCAGATAGGATGCCATGCAGCAGTTTCCAAATTATGTATAAATGAGGAGACAAACCACTTCCATGCATAATATCTAATGTCTGCATTAGAGTGGACAGGCCTCCAAATGCTGCAAAACCACACATGAGACTTCCTTGAACTCTTATCGAAAGAGAAGTCAAACTAATTTGATGAATTCCTGTCGTCATTTCTAATGTTCCAGCAAGAAATGCTTTGAAGACGGAGGGAAGCCATGGAATGGCCTGTACAAAAGATGCCAGAATAGAAAACAGCATCATATAACATCCGACTTTGCATAGTACAGTAATCGAAGAGTGAATGGCATTGTCCAGCATATGAATGGAGAAAGAGGGAGCAGATGTGCTCTGGGCGGACAATCGTAAAGAGGGATTATGATGAGTACTTCGCATCCAAGATAATCCATTTAATAAAAGAGCAGGAAGATAAATTGCAAGGAGGATGTTTCTTAAATATTCAGTTCCAAGATGTTGTGCGGCGATATAACCACATAAGAACATAGGGCTTGGAAAACTGATAAATGCAAGCAGATAATTTCCCTCTGTGCGGTCGATACGTCCTAGTTCCATATAATCAATACAGGTTTTGACGCCAATTGGATAACCGCATAACATTCCGATTAATACGCAATAGGTTCCTTCTGCACGAATGCAAAAAAGACGTTTGGTAAGTGGTTGGAGTAAAATGGTAATATAGTCGGCAGCACCAGTTTGAACGATCAGAGAAGATAAAATCATTGCTGGAAGCAATGCAGGAACGATGGACTGATACCATAACATAAGACCAGAGGATGCTCCAGCAATGCTGATGGTTGAAAACCGTATGAGAAAAAATAAAAAAATTAATAATAAGCTTCGAGTAATAAATTTTTTCATAGATACTCCAGTGACAGGCTTATTGTAATGTATTCTTAAAACAAAACATCCATGACTGATTTAGGAAATTAAGTAGGGTTTCTTAACATTTGAAGTTTATTTTACAGTTGATGGGATAGGAGGAAACAATGAGAGAAATATGTAAAGACCTAAAGCCAGAATATGTATTTCGATATTTTGAAGATATCTGTCGAATTCCTCATGGTTCTGGAGATACAAAAGCGATTAGCGATTATTGTGTTCATATAGCAAAACGTTCTGGGTTGGATTATATACAAGATTCATGGAACAATGTAATCATTCGCAAACCAGCTACATTAGGATATGAAAGTGCACCAGTTGTTATGTTGCAGGGGCATTTAGATATGGTAAATGAAAAACTTAGTACAAGTAATCATGATTTTTCCAGTGATCCATTGGAGTTGACTGTGGAGGGAGAATGGCTTCATGCGAATGGCACGACACTTGGTGGGGATGATGGAATTGCAGTTGCCTATATGTTAGCGATTTTGACTGATCCAGATTTACAGCATCCAGCGTTGGAATGTGTCTTTACTGTGGATGAGGAAACAGGATTGATTGGAGCCACAGAGATTGATTTATCGGAATGCAGAGCAAAGTATTTAATTAATTTGGATTCGGAAGAAGAAGGCGTATTTCTTGTAAGCTGTGCGGGAGGAGTTCGTGCAGATTTAACGCTTCCAATTCAAAGAAAATCGGCGACGGGAGAAGTGGCTGAAATTATATTGGATCACTTGACAGGAGGTCATTCTGGCAATGAAATTCATAAAGAACGGGCAAATGCAGATCAATTAATGGGAAGAATGTTATTTGATGTGCTTCAGATGCAGGATGAAATGGCTTTTTCTTTAATTGAATGTGAAGGCGGAACAAAAGATAACGCAATTCCTAGAACCTGTTCTGTAAAATTAGTTTCTTGGTTGCCAAAAGAGGATTTAGAGGAAAAATTTCATTACTGTTTTGAGATTTATAAGAAAGAATATCAATTTACAGAAAAAGAAATGGGTCTCACGATTACATGGAAGGGTCAAGAGGAAGTTTCGATATTATCGACTCAGTCCCAAGTAAAAGTGTTATTCTTGCTTCGAATGATTCCAAATGGGGTTTGCCATTGGAGTAAAGCAATCAAGCATCTTGTGGAAACCTCGTTGAATTTAGGAATTATGAAAACGGACTTTGATAGTATTACATTAGGTTTTTCCATTAGAAGCTCAGTAGAAACGAGAAAGCAAGAATTAATGGAACAGCTTAAATTTTTAGTAGAGTTTTTAGGTGGAAGCGTTAGTTTTACTGGTAATTATCCAGGTTGGGAATATAATCCAGATTCGGTTCTCTGTGCTCTTATGACAGGAGTATGGGAAGAGATGTATGGAGCGAAACCTGAAATCAAGGCAATTCATGCTGGATTAGAGTGTGGGATTATTTCTCAAAAGATACCAGGAATTGATATTGTCTCCATGGGACCACAGATGGAAGATATTCATACTCCAGAAGAGCGTTTAAATATTGTATCAGTAGAAAAATGTTATAACTATATCATTCATGTACTAGAAAAAATGAAATAGTCTAAATTTTCCTTGAGGTACAAGAAAAAAGGAAGAATACAATTTTCTATTTCCCGAATAAAGAGGAAAAATAAAAAAATATGAAAAAAATAAAAAAATATTGTATTTATATAAAAAATCTGGTACAATTTGAGTATAGAAAGGTCTATAAAGGAGAGGAAATATGGTAGAAAACAGATTAACAAAGGTAAAAAATATGAAACGTTTAAGTGATTGCGAATTACTTGTTATGAAATGCATTTGGGATGCAGATAAAGATTTGTCTGTATTGGAGATCAAAGATGCATTAAAAGAAAAGTATGGACGCGATTATGAGCGTACTACAATTTGCACATTTGGTACACGCTTAAAAGAAAAAGGATTTGTAGAAACTTACCGAAAAGGTCATGGATTCCGTTATCATCCATTAGTAAGTAAAGTGGATATGCGCGATATGCAAATGGAGGAGACATTAGAATTTTGGTATGACAACTCCCCTGTAAAATTCATGGAAGCTTTTTGTAGTAATATTAAGATGACAGCCGATGAGATTAGGGAGATTAAGAACTTAATTCAGAAGGCAGAGCAGTAGTAATTTTTATACAAAGGAAAATAACTTTTTAACTAAAACAAAGTGGATAGGTACAAGTTGTTTTATCAAAAGCTAGTTAAATTTGAAAGATTTTTCTTATATTTAAAAAGCCGCAATATCTTATTAATGATAAGATATTGCGGCTTTTTTAGGGCAAACAAAGAAAACGTGAAATCTAGAAATCGATGCAGTTGTTATTTTTCCTACTCAATAATAGAAATTTATGCTATAATAAATCTGAATCCGAAACAAAAGATAGAGGAGTGAAATTTTTTATGAAAAAAGAGGAGTTTGCAGAGGGTCTCCGGGATGGGATTCCTATTTGTTTGGGATATCTTTCTGTTTCCTTTGCATACGGAATGATGGCTGTAAATAGTGGGATGCCAATCTGGTCCACGGTACTGATTTCTCTCTCCAATCTGACAAGTGCAGGACAGTTTGCAGGTACAAACTTAATTCTTGCAGGAGGAACCTTCTTGGAAATTGCAATGACCACATTTATAATTAATATTCGGTACTTTTTAATGTCACTTACAATGTCTCAAAAGGTAGAGCAAAAAATGACAATGCCACAGCGGTTAGGTATATCATTTGGAATTACAGATGAGATTTTTGCAGTATCCATGCAGCATCCGAGAGAGTTGACGGCTTCTTATATGGCAGGACTGATTGCAACACCTGTTGCTGGATGGACAGCAGGAACATTCTTTGGAGGTGTTCTAACATCACTTATGCCGCAGATCATTTCAAATGCATTAAATATTGCATTGTATGGAATGTTTATTGCCATTATTATACCTCCAGCCAGAGAACAAAAGGCAGTATTATTTACTGTTGTATTGGCAATTATAATGAGTGTTGCGTTTACTTATGTTCCAGTATTAACTTTATTGTCAGGTGGTTGGGGAATTATTCTTATCACAATAATTGTTAGTGCAATTACAGCATGGTTGTTTCCAATGAAAGAGGAAAAGGAGGAAGTATCTTGACAGTTACATATATTCTAATTAGTATAGCGATTATGGCAGGAATGACTTATTTAATTCGAGTACTTCCAATGGCAATTTTCCGAAAGAAAATAGAAAGTCCATTTATTCGTTCCTTTTTAAATTATGTTCCTTATTCTGTATTGGCAGCCATGACATTTCCAGCAATTTTTTCTTGTACTGGTTCTGTGCCAAGTGCATGGGGAGGTTGTATTGTGGCGATTCTGCTTGCTTACTGGAGGCGAGGACTTTTAACCGTTGCAGTTGGAGCATCCGCAGCAGTTCTTATAATACAGTTAATTGGATTTTAAAAGGTGAGAGAGATGAATCTAATAGTAAGAAAATATGAAAAAGAGGACATAGAAGCAATGGTTGAAATTTGGAATGAAGTGGTTGAAGACGGCATTGCATTTCCTCAAACAGAATGTTTAAATGAAGAAAGCGGAGAGAAATTTTTTGCAGAACAATCTTATACAGGAGTCGCACAAGACGCAGAAAATGGAGAAATTGCAGGACTTTATATTCTGCATCCCAATAATATTGGAAGATGCGGACATATTTCCAATGCAAGTTATGCAGTTAAATCAGAATTTCGTGGAAATCATATAGGAGAACGGCTTGTATGTGACTGTCAAAAAAAGGCAGAGGAATTGGGATTTCGTATTTTACAGTTTAATGCAGTGGTAAAAACGAACTTTTCTGCAAGGCATCTGTATGAAAAGCTTGAGTTTGTGCCGCTTGGAACGATTCCAGAAGGATTTTTAATGAAAGATGGACATTATGAAGATATTGTCCTATATTATTACAAATTGAGATAGAAAGGTAAGAAAAAATATGATTCGTTTTATTGCATCCGATATTGACGGTACACTTGTTCCAGATGGGGGGACCAATATTAACCCTGAACTATTTGATTTAATTCATCAGTTAAAGAAAAAGGGAATTTATTTTGCTGCTGCAAGCGGCAGACAATACGGCAGTGTATCCAAATTATTTGCGCCAGTAAAAGATGATATTTTTTTTATCGTAGAAAATGGGGCATTGATTCGGACTGCTTCTGAAAAAATTGTCTCAGTTCCAATGAAAAAAGAGTATGTTCACCAGATTATCCAAGAAGCAAGACAGATTCCAAATTGTGAAAGTTTACTTTGTATGGAAGATATTTCCTTGGTGGAATCCCGCGATCAGAAATTTATTGATTTTTTACGCTATGGTTATAATAATGATATTGGACAAGTGAAAGATCTATTGGCAGTAGATGGAACAGTATTAAAAGTTTCGTTATATAATGAGAATGATGCAGAAAGTTGTATTGGACATATGATTGAACCGTGGAATCGTGTATTAAAAGCGACACTTGCTGGAAAACAATGGGTTGATTTTATGGATCCTTCGGTAAACAAAGGTGCAGCGTTGAGTTATTTACAACAATATTTAAATGTGGAGCCAGAAGAAACGATGGTATTTGGGGATCAGTTAAATGATATCGAAATGATGAAGCAGGCCAAATATAGTTTTGCTGTAGCGACAGCAAGAGAAGAAACAAAGCAGGCTGCCAGTGCGATTTGTGGTTCTTATAAAGAAGATGGAGTAATTCAAATACTTAGAAATCTAGTGGGAAAATTATCTGATTTTTAGAAATTTTTTCGAAAAAGATCGGAGAAATTTTATAAAAATGGTAGGAAAATACAGGGTTTTATGGTATACTTAAAAGCAATGCTTTGGGGAGCATGAGAAAACTAAGTGACAGGAGGATGAAACAATTCCATGAAATTAAGACTGTGGAAAGAACGGTTACACCCATATGAATTGGCGGTAAAAGAACTAGTTATGAAGCTACAATTCGTTATAAAAGAACATATGGATTGTGGTGTTTACTGCCCGATTGAAAAAGTAAACGGAAGAGTAAAGTCGATTTCCAGTATTTTATCAAAAGCAGAGCGAAAGGGGATTCCCGTAGATGAAGTATTGGATCGAATTGAAGATATTGCAGGAATTCGTATCATATGTCAGTTTGAAGAAGATATTTATCAAGTAGTGGAATATCTTCGTTCCAGAACCGATATGAAAGTTACAAGTGAAATTGACTACATTGCACATCCAAAACCAAGCGGATATCGAAGTTATCATATAGTAATTGAGTATCAAGTGCAAACAAGTTTTGAATCTTGTACGATTCCTGTAGAGATTCAAATTCGAACATTGGCCATGGATTTTTGGGCAGTAGTAGAACATTCATTACAATATAAGTATGAAGAGAAAATTCCAGATCGAATTCGCAGGCGTCTTATGACTTCTGCGGAAGCAGTTATTTCTCTAGATGAGGAGATGACGGCGATTCGTGATGATATCAAAGAAGCCCAGACAGCATTTCATAAAAAAGCCAATCTAGTACAGGACATTATGAATAGTCTGGGAGTTTTAAGTAAAACTGTGGCGGATGAAAAATTAATTACATTACAAAATCGCTTTTTTGAATTATATAATCAGGGAAATATGGAAGAACTAAAACAGTTGCGTGATGAAGTAGATCTTCTATGTAAAATGCAGTTACAGGAAAAGCTTAATTTATAAAAGCATCATTTGTATAATCAAGAAGAATAGGAAAAAATATGAATTTACCAGAATTATTTCAAAATCAGATGAAACAGTTGTTGAAAGAGGAATATGAACCATATATACAAAGCTTTAAAGAAACAAGAGTTTATGGGCTGCGTGTAAATACATCCAAAATTTCAACTGAAAAATTTGAACAAATATGTCCGTTTTCTGTTCATAAAATTCCATGGATTTCCAATGGATATTATTACGAAGGAACGGAGAAACCGGCAAAACATCCTTATTATTTTGCCGGTTTATATTATTTACAGGAGCCGTCAGCAATGACACCTGCACAGTTGCTTCCAATTGAGGAAGGAGACCGTGTTTTGGATGTCTGCGCGGCTCCAGGAGGAAAAAGTACCGAATTAGCAGCAAAACTGAATGGAACAGGAGTATTGGTAAGTAACGATATCAGTAATTCTAGGGCAAAAGCATTATTGAAAAATCTAGAACTATTTGGGATATCGAATGCATTTGTAATGAGTGAAAATCCACATAAATTAGTGGAGTATTTTCCATTATATTTTGATAAAATTTTAATTGATGCTCCTTGTTCTGGAGAGGGAATGTTTCGGAAGGAGCCAGCAGTAATGAAAAGCTGGATCGAACATGGCAATGAGTTCTATGCAAATCTGCAAAGGGAAATTGTGACAGATGCGTTACAGATGCTTCGCCCAGGTGGTATGCTCTTATACTCCACTTGTACATTTTCTCCTATGGAAAATGAGGAAACGGTTAAGTATATGATGGAAATTTGTCCAGAACTTCGAATTGTTCCAGTGGAACAGTATTCTGGATTTTCAGAGGGGCTTGCAGCAGAAGTAAATGGCCCTGATAGCCTAAAAGAATGTGTGAGAATCTGGCCGCATAAGATGAAAGGGGAAGGACATTTTCTTGCATTATTGCAAAAGGGTGAAGGAGAACGTGCAGTTCGGAAGAAGAAAAAGGAAAAAGCAGCGAAATTCTTGGAAAAACAGCCAGAGTTGCTAGAATTTTTATCTAATATAAATAGGAAATTTGATTTATCACGGATGGAGATGCGAGGGGAAAAGGTTTTCTATGTGCCAGAATGTGATCAAAATTTGAATGGGTTACGGATTATGCGTTCAGGACTTTTGCTTGGAGAGTGTAAGAAAAATCGGTTTGAACCAAGTCAGGCGCTTGCTATGGCACTAAAGAAAGAAGAGTATAATCAGATCGTGGATTTTTCCAGCGAAGATCCAAGAGTGATTAAATATTTAAAAGGAGAAACCTTAGAAATAGAAGATCTAACGAAACATCCACGAAAAGGATGGCAGCTGATTTGTGTTGATGGATATCCGCTTGGATTTGCAAAAGCAAATAATACGACATTAAAAAATAAGTATCTAGCAGGATGGCGTTGGCAAGGTTAAAAAGTCACAATGGAAGAAACAAAGAAAAGGCTTGGTGAGAATCATGACAAAACTGCGTTTGGATAAATATTTAGCAGAGATGGGCTGCGGTACGAGAAGTCAAGTGAAAACTGCAATTCGAAAGGGCAGAGTAAAAGTAAATGGTGAAATAGTAAAGTCTCCAGAAAAAAAGATAGACGTTAGCACAGATCAAGTTTATTTGGACGAAACACAAATTGTCTATGTCGCAATGGAATACTATATGTTAAATAAACCAGCAGGCGTCGTATCAGCGAGAGAAGACGGAAGATATCCAACCGTTTTGGAGTTAATTGATCAAAAACAAAGAAACGATTTATTTCCAGTTGGACGGTTGGATCTGGATACAGAAGGGCTTCTTCTTATTACAAATGACGGAGCACTTTGCCATGAACTACTTTCTCCGAAAAAGCATGTGGAGAAGGTTTATTATGTGGAGGTTGAGAAAGAAATTCCGGAAAGGGCAGTGGAGCAATTCCGAGATGGAGTAGATATCGGAGAAGCAAAGCTGACGTTGCCAGCACAATTAGAAATCTTAACTTCAAAAACAGCTCGTTTAACGATTCAAGAGGGAAAATTTCATCAAGTGAAACGAATGTTTGAAGCGATTGGAACAAAGGTAGTTTATTTAAAGCGATTGTCTATGGGAAGCTTAGTTTTGGATTCATCGTTATTATGCGGACAATACCGCCCGTTAACAGAATCAGAAATTCGTGTATTAAAAGGGGAATATCTATGAAAATAAAAGGAGTTATCTTTGATTTAGATGGTACGCTTGTAGATTCTATGTGGATGTGGAAACAAATTGATGTCGAATTTCTTGGACGATATGGATTGGAAGTACCACAGGATTTGGAACGAATTATAGAAGGAATGAGTTTTTCAGAAACAGCGATCTATTTTAAAGATCGCTTTCAACTTCCAATGACATTGGAAGAAATTAAGCATACATGGAATCAGATGGCGTTTGATAAGTATTCAAATGAAGTAAAATTAAAACCAGGAGCAAGTGAATTTTTAGAATATTTGAGTCAAAATGGAATTGCCATGGGAATTGCAACAAGTAATTCGAGACAGTTGGTAGATGCGGTTACAAAAGCACTTCATATTCAGAATTATTTTGGATCGATTACAACTGCATGCGAGGTAAAAGCAGGAAAACCTGCACCAGATATTTATTATAAAGTATCTGAGGACTTAAATATTAGACCAGATTGTTGTGTTGTATTTGAGGACGTTCCCGCTGGAATCTTGGCTGGAAAGCGAGCAGGTATGAAGGTCTATGCAGTAGAAGATGAGTTTTCTAAAGATCTGAAAAATGAAAAATTAAAATTGGCAGATGGGTATGTGAAAGATTATCGAGAATTAATCAAGGAGTGGGAGCTGACATAATAAAGACAGAGTAAATTATTTCAGGCAGCAGGATTTGGTGGTGAAACCAAATCCTATACCTTCTAATTACTCTATCTAGAAGGTAAGGAGGCGTTTGTTATGCGTAACATAGCAATTATAACAGGTGCATCATCTGGATTTGGACAGGAATTTGTGTTGCAATTGGCACAAAAATATCCAGGATTTGACCAAATTTGGGCGATTGCAAGAAGAAGAGATCGATTAGAGCAGCTCGCAAAGATAGTAAAGTGTAAAACTGGCGTTACCGTCGTACCGATTGTTATGGACTTATTAGACTTAGGCAGAATGGGAGAATTGGAAATTATGCTTCGCCAAGAAAAGGTAGCGGTTAGAATACTTGTAAACTGTGCAGGATTTGGAAAGATTGGAATGGTACAAGATCAAAACATACAAGATTTAATTAATATGGTTCATCTCAATTGTGAATCGTTAACTGCTGTGACGAAGACGGTGCTTCCATTTATGAGTTCCAAAAGTCGTATAATACAAGTCGCATCTACTGCTGCTTACTTGCCTCAGCCAGGTTTTTCTGTATATGCAGCTACAAAATCCTATGTTTATAGCTTTTCAAAGTCATTGAATGAAGAACTGCGTTCAAGGAAGATTACTGTTACAGCAGTTTGTCCAGGACCAGCAAATACAGAATTTTTCCAAGTGGCTGCAAGTGAGAAGGAAGAGCCTTTTTATAAAAAGTTTTTTTTAGCAGATCCCAAGAAAGTAGTAAAAAAAGCAATCAAAGACTGTTCAAGAGGACGGAATGAATCTACCTATGGAGTTGCTATGAAATTAGTAAAGATTATGTCAAAGTTAGTTCCAAATAACTGGATAATTCGAGTGATTGGATGGATGCAGGAGGTAACATCGTGAGAAAAATAGAAAAAGGACATTATGGATATATCCGTGCGAGAAAAAAAACACTGCTTATTCGGACAATGATACTGTTCCTTGGAGTAATAATATTATTGGCAATGGGATTTGCTTTGACTCATACGAAAAAGAATCTTTTGACTGTGGCAGCAATTGTATCTGTGCTGCCAGCAGCAAATCAAGCAGTTGTGTTATTTGCATTGTTGCCATACCATGGAAGGGAAAAAGAAGAATACGAATCGGTGCGAGCGATTGTTCCAAATGGAGTATTGAATACCGAATTGATTCTTACATCGAAAAATGATAGAAGCATGCCAATTGATTATGCCTATGTTCATCCGACAGGATTATATTGTTTTAGTTTTGACTCCAAATTAGATATTCCCAAGACAGAACAATATATTCGGACAATGATGAAAACGAATCATTTAAATACGCATGTAAAGATTTTCAGAGATTTTAAACAATTTAAAAAACGTTTGGGTGAATTAGAACCAATCGATCGGAATACCTGTGAAGAAAAATTATTGAAAATAGAAGGAGTGCTTCGGGCAATTTCGATATAAGTTTGTTTTGGAGGTAAGGTGGAAAGAAACTTTCCCCCATCCCTGAATTTATGCCGCAATGAATGTGGCATTAGGAGGTAATTATGAAACAAATCTCAGTGAGCAAAAATGAAGCAGGTCAGCGTTTGGATAAACTACTTGCGAAATACCTAAATCTGGCATCGAAAAATTTTCTTTATAAAATGCTGCGAAAAAAAAATATTACGTTAAATGGAAAGAAAGCGAATGGGAATGAAATGCTTGTTCAGGGAGACCAGATAAAAATCTTTTTATCGGATGAAACATTTGATAAGTTTTCCAATATTCAAATACAAGCGGCCGATTCTTCTGATTTAAATATTATATATGAAGATTCCGATGTTTTAATTCTCAATAAACCAGCAGGGATGCTCTCTCAAAAAGCAAAACCGTCGGATATTTCTATGGTAGAAAAAGTAATTCAGTATACATTAGAGACGGGAAAGCTTTCCAGGGAAGAGTTACGTTCCTTTCAGCCAGCCGTATGTAATCGTTTGGATCGGAATACGAGTGGACTTTTAATTGCAGGAACTTCTTTGATTGGACTTCAGACAATGGCAAAGCTTTTAAAAAATCGTACGATGCATAAATATTATTATTGTATTGTAGATGGAGTTTTGGAGCAGAGACAGAGAATCAAAGGATATTTAACAAAAAATACAGTAACCAATCAAGTTACGATTACAAAAAATCCGATTTCAGAACAATCGCAATGGATCGAAACAGAATACATACCACTTGCAAATAATGGAAATTGGACATTACTGGAAGTGTGGCTAGTTACAGGTCGTACGCATCAAATTCGTGCTCATTTGGCATCCATTGGTCATCCAATTATTGGAGATGAAAAATATGGAAATCGAGCAGTAAATCAGCTTTGTCTAAAAAAATATGGTTTAAATCATCAATTGCTTCATGCAATACGTCTGGAAATGCCTCAAATCGAAGGGGAGTTAAGTCAGCTTTCTGAGCAAAGTTTTACGGCACCGCTGCCAAAACTATTTTTAACAATTATAAGAAAAGAAAAGTTAGAGTGCGGTGAAAAACGAGACGAACGATGATAAGGAAGGGATTATAATGCCGACATGGAATTCGAGAGGTCTTAGGGGATCTGCATTAGAAGAAATGATTAATTATACCAATGAACAGTATTTGATGAAAAAGCTGGCTTTGATTCAGAAAATTCCAACGCCGATTAAACCAATTCAAATCGAAAAAGAAACAAGGCATATTACACTTGCCTATTTCGACCAAAAAAGCACAGTGGATTATATTGGAGCAGTACAGGGGATTCCAGTTTGCTTTGATGCAAAGGAGTCAGCTGTTTCTGCATTTCCATTACAAAATATTCATGAACATCAAATTCAATTTATGAAAAACTTCGAGCAGCAAGATGGAATTGCTTTTATCATTCTATATTATAGCCATCTTCATGAGGCATATTATGTTCCTTTTCGAGATATTCTTTCTTTTTGGGAACGAGCCAAAAAAGGAGGTAGAAAAAGTTTTACTTATGATGAAGTTGATAAAACTTATCGAATTGCGATTGAAGGAGGCGTATATATCCGATATTTAGAGACTCTGCAATTGGATTTATTGTCAAGGGAATCGTAAAAGATAGGGATTGACAAACATATTGTTTTTCGATATAATTCACATGTTATTACAGTGTTATAGTATCACACTAATGTGTTAAAGTGAAAGCTGGATGCTACGAAGAAAGGATTCAATAGAATGAGTAAAGAGCTATTACATACACCTGACGGTGTTAGAGATATTTATAATTTAGAATGTGCGAAAAAAGATACAGTAGAAAAGAGAATTTCAGAAGTTATAAAACAATATGGGTACCGCAATATTCAAACTCCTACATTTGAATTTTTTGATATCTTTAAGAAAGAACGTGGAAGTGTAATATCCAAAGAGATGTTTAAGTTTTTTGATCGAGATGGAGAGACTCTTGTGTTGCGTCCAGATATTACACCTTCGATTGCTCGTTCCGCAGCTAAATACTTTATGGATGAAGATATGCCGATTCGTCTTTCTTATTGTGGAAACATATTTATTAATAAATCCAGTTATCAAGGACGGTTAAAAGAGAGTACGCAGATGGGGGCGGAATTGATCGGAGATGTTACAGGCGATGCAGATGCCGAAATGACAGCGATGTTGATTGACTGTTTGCTGCAAGCTGGTTTAAAAGATTTTCAGGTAGAAATTGGTCATATTAATTTTTTTAATGGCTTGATGGAAGCAGCTAATTTGGATGAAGAGGACCAAGATTATTTACGCACTTTAATTGAAAATAAAAATTATTTTGGTGTAGAAAATTTAATTTCAGAGAAAGAAATGGCAGCCGATGTAAAACATGCAATTTTAGAAATGCCAAAAATGTTTGGAACAATTGACCAAATTCGAGAAGCCAAAGCACTTGTTCAAACGATTCCAGTTTCCCTTTCTGCAATTGAGGCATTAGAAGAGTTATATGATGTGCTCAAATTGTATGGAGTAGAAAACTACGTTACATTTGATCTTGGTATGCTTGGAAAGTTTAAATACTATACAGGAATTATTTTCAAAGCGTATACATATGGAACGGGTGATGCAATTGCAACAGGTGGACGTTATGATAAACTTTTAATGCAATTTGGAAAGCAGGCAGCATCCATTGGGTTTGGTATTGGACTGGACGCATTAATGATTGCATTGGAGAGACAAAAAATTGAAGTAGATACCGATATGGTAGGAACAATTTTATTATATGATCGAAAACAAAAAGCACTTGCCATTCGCCTTGCTGCTCATTTGCGTTCAAAAGGAACGAATCTTCAGTTGATGAAAAAGTATTATGAAAAGTCAGTAAAAGATTATATGGAATATGCAAAGCGCAGTTATATTGGAGAAATTCTATATATTGATGAGGCAGGAGAAATGGTACAAGTGATTCCAGCCAATGGTGGAGAAGTTCAAACAATAGCATTGGAAGAATTGCTAAAGGCATGAGAAAGGTGGATCATAGAATGAAATATATTACATTTGCATTGGCAAAAGGGCGTTTAGCAATGAATACGCTGGCATTGCTAGAAAAAATTGGAATTACCTGTGAGGAGATGAAAGATAAATCATCTCGTAAGTTGATATTTGTAAATGAAGAATTGAAATTAAAGTTTTTCTTATCAAAAGCAGCTGATGTTCCTACTTATGTGGAATATGGTGCAGCCGATATTGGAGTTGTTGGAAAAGATACGATATTGGAAGAGGGCAGAAAACTTTATGAAGTGTTGGATTTGAATATGGGAAAATGCCGTATGTGTGTAGCTGGACCAGCATCTGCAAAGGAATTATTACAACATCATGAAATGATTCGTGTTGCATCCAAATATCCTCATATTGCAAAAGATTATTTCTACAATAAAAAGCACCAAACCGTAGAAATTATTAAGCTCAATGGTTCGGTGGAATTAGCTCCGATTGTAGGTTTATCTGAGGTAATTGTAGATATTGTAGAGACAGGATCTACATTAAAAGAGAATGGATTACAAGTATTGGAAGAAATTTGTCCATTGTCTGCCAGAGTTGTTGTGAATCAGGTGAGTATGAAGATGGAAAGTGAACGAATTAGCAAGATTATTAATGAATTAAAGAGAGTCATTGAATAGGAGGAGCAGAAGATGAGAATTGTTAAATTGAATGAGGATGCAAAGAAAAATATTTTAGCGGATTTGTTGAAAAGAGATCCAAATAATTATGATCAATATGCAGAAAGTGTAAATGCAATTGTAGAGGATATTAAACAAAGAAAAGATGAGGCATTGTTTGAATATACAAAAAAATTTGATAAAGCCGATTTAAATTCAAATAATATTCGTGTTACAGAAGAAGAAATTCAGGAGGCATTAAATACAATTGATCCAAAGCTTTTAGAAGTAATGAAAAAAGCAATGAAAAATATTCGTGTTTATCATGAAAAACAAAAACAGTACAGTTGGTTTGATAGTCAGCCAAATGGAACAATGCTTGGTCAAAAAGTAACCCCATTAGAAAGTGTCGGTGTCTATGTACCAGGTGGAAAAGCTTCTTATCCGTCTTCTGTTTTAATGAATATTATTCCAGCCGAAGTAGCTGGCGTAGAGCGAATTGTAATGGTAACACCTCCTGGAAAAGATGGAAAGGTAAATCCAGTTACATTGGCAGCGGCACATATTGCTGGAGCCACAGAAGTATATAAAGTGGGTGGGGCACAGGCAATTGCTGCACTTGCGTTTGGGACAGAATCCATTCCAAGAGTAAACAAAATTGTAGGACCTGGTAATATCTACGTTGCACTTGCCAAAAAAGCTGTTTATGGGCATGTAAGTATTGATAGCATTGCAGGACCAAGTGAGATTCTGGTCATCGCAGATGAAACAGCAAACCCTCGTTTTGTAGCAGCAGATTTATTATCTCAGGCAGAACATGATGAATTGGCCAGTGCAATCTTGGTTACAACGAGTCAGGAATTAGCAGAAAAGGTTTCTGAAGAAATTGATGAATTTTTAAAAACACTTTCTAGAAGAGAAATTTTGGAAAAATCGCTCAATAATTATGGATATCTGCTTGTAGTGGATACGCTGGAAGATGCTATTGATACAGCAAATGAAATTGCTTCCGAACACTTGGAAATTGTAACGAAAAATCCATTTGAAGTTATGACGAAAATTAAAAATGCAGGTGCCATCTTTATTGGAGAATACAGTTCTGAGCCATTAGGAGACTATTTTGCAGGACCAAACCATGTACTTCCTACGAATGGAACGGCGAAATTCTTTTCTCCGCTTGGAGTGGATGATTATATTAAAAAGTCCAGTATTATTTATTATTCGAAAGAGGCACTGGAACCAATTCACAAAGATATTATTCAATTTGCAGAGTCCGAACAGCTGACAGCACATGCAAATTCCATTCGTGTAAGATTTGAACAGTAGATAAGAATAAAGTAGATAAAGGAGAGGGAAGATTGCTATGGAGGAAAGAGTGGCGACAATTTGCCGTACCACGAAGGAAACGAAAATTGAATTGACATTAAACTTGGATGGTACGGGAATGACCCAAATTAGTACAGGGATTGGTTTTTTGGATCATATGCTGAATAGTTTTGCAAGACATGGATTGTTTGATTTAACCGTAAAAGTTGATGGAGATTTGGAAGTAGACTGTCACCATACAATCGAGGATACTGGAATCGTACTTGGACAGGCGATTGCAAAAGCAGTTGGAGAAAAAAAATCCATGCAGCGGTATGGCTCCATCATTCTTCCGATGGATGAGACATTAATTCTTTGTGCAATTGATTTGTCTGGACGTCCATACCTTGTGTTTAATGCTAATTTTACAACCGATCGAGTTGGAAATTATGACACGGAAATGGTAAAGGAGTTTTTCTATGCGGTTTCTTATTCGAGCGGCATGAATTTACATATTCGTCAACTGGCAGGAGAAAATAATCACCATATTATTGAGGGAATTTATAAGGCATTTGCAAAAGCATTGGATCAGGCAACCAGAATTGACTCTAGAATTGTAGATGTATTAAGTACAAAAGGAAGTCTTTAATGGATGAAGAAAGGCCTTTCATGAATAAGCGGCAAAGTAAATTTGAAATATCAATCAGGTAATTTTAGGAGTATAAATTATGAAAAAAGCGTTAGTTATAATTGATATGCAAAATGATTTTATTAATGGTGCTTTAGGAACGAAAGAGGCTCAGGCAATTGTAGGATCGGTAAAGAAGAAAATTGAACAAGCATTAAAAGCTGGAAATGATGTGATATTTACGCAAGATACGCATTATGATACTTACTTGGAAACAGCAGAAGGAAAAAAACTACCTGTACAGCATTGTATTTATGGAACAAATGGATGGGAAATCTGCCCTGAACTGAAAGAATATAGTGAAAACGCAGAGGTATTTGAAAAACCTACCTTTGGTTCTGTGAAGCTGGCACGTTATCTGGCAGTCAGAGAGTATGAAGCAGTGGAGTTTGTAGGGCTTTGTACGGATATTTGTGTTATTTCAAATGTATTGTTAGTGAAAGCAGTTATGCCTGAATCAGAGCTTTTGGTAGATGCTTCTTGCTGTGCAGGAGTAACGCCTGAGAGTCATAAGAATGCATTGGAAGCGATGAAAATGTGTCAGGTTAATATAATCGGTAATTGATTTTGTAAAATCAAGGATAAATATAGAGAAAAGGAAGAGAACGGAACATGACGGATCAAGAAAGTAGGCGTCTTATTTTAAACAATGGAGATAGAATTGGAATTGTTGGATGTTCCAATGGGATTCGCTCGGAAGCTCGATGGCAACTGGAACAATTGCAGAGAATTATTATGCAGATGGGGTTAGTTCCTGTATTGAGTCCCTATTTATTTCGAGAAGGATATGAAACGAGTACAGAAAAACAGCGGGCAGAAGCACTTATGGATTGCTATCGGGATGAACGTGTAACAACGATCTTTGACATATCTGGAGGAGACTTGGCAAATGGAGTATTAGATTATCTAGATTATGAACGGATTCAAAGCAATCCAAAACCAGTGTTTGGGTATAGCGATTTAACAACCGTTCTCAATGCAATCTATCAAAAGACAGGACAGAGAGGTTATCTCTATCAGCTTAGAAATTTAGTGTCAGATAAAGGAACGATGCAACATATGAGATTTTCCAATTCATTATTTCAAGGAAAATCAGATTTGTATCAGATTCATTGGCATTGGCTCCAAAACATTTCTATGGAAGGAATTGTAGTTGGAGGAAATTTAAGATGCCTGCTGAAGTTGGCAGGAACCGAATATTTTCCGAATATGAAGGATAAATTACTGTTTTTAGAAAGTCGCAGCGGAAATATTGAATTTATTGTTTCTTGTTTTACACAGTTGAGGCAAATGGGAGTTTTTAAACAAATAAAGGGATTATTGCTAGGAACATTTTCTCAATTGGATGAGCAATGGGGAAGTTTTATGGCGGAAAAAATTGCTCTTCAAGTGCTGGATGATCGGTTATTGCCAGTTGCCAGAACAATGGAAGTTGGGCATGGAACGGACTCAAAGTGTCTGATTATTGGAGAATATTATAAAATTCAGTAGATTTTATTAAGAAAAATGATTTTTCAGTTGAATATTTTACTTTAATCTATTACAATGAAGAAAGGCGCTAGAATTAAGAATAAAAAGAGGAGGATATGATTGATATGTATAAGATTTTAAAAGCTGAGAAATTGGCAGAAAAAATCTATCTTATGGATGTAGAAGCTCCAAGAGTGGCAAGCCATTGCCAGCCTGGACAATTTATTATTGCAAAGATTGATGAAGTTGGAGAAAGAATTCCATTGACAATCTGCGATTATAATAGAGAGGCTGGTACAATTACAATTGTATTTCAGATTGTAGGTGCTTCTACAGAGCGTATGGCGATGTTACAGGCAGGAGATGCATTTATGGACTTTGTAGGTCCTCTTGGCTGTGCATCTGAATTTGTAAATGAAGATCTCGAAGAGTTAAAAAATAAAAAGTTTTTATTTGTAGCTGGAGGTGTAGGTGCAGCTCCTGTTTATCCACAAGTAAAATGGATGCATGAACATGGCATTGCTGTGGATGTTATCGTTGGTTCTAAAACAAAAGACTTAATTCTGTTAGAAGAAGAAATGAAGGCAGTTGCTGGAAATCTTTATATTACAACCGATGATGGAAGTTATCAGAGAAAAGGTATGGTAACAGAAGTAATTAAAGATTTAGTTGTAAACAATGGAAAGAAATATGATGTCTGTGTTGCAATCGGACCAATGATTATGATGAAATTTGTCTGTCTGCTGACAAAAGACTTAGGTATCCCAACGATTGTAAGTATGAATCCAATTATGGTAGATGGTACCGGTATGTGTGGTGCGTGTCGTTTGACCGTAGGTGGAAAAGTAAAATTCGCATGTGTAGATGGACCAGAATTTGATGGACATCTTGTAAACTTTGATGAGGCAATGAAGAGACAGCAGATGTATAAGACAGAAGAGGGACGTGCGATTCTTAGACTTCATGAGGGAGATACCCATCATGGTGGATGTGGACAGTGTGGAGGTGACAAATAATGGACGTATTAAAAAAAGTACCAGTTCGGGAGCAAGATCCAAAGGTTCGTGCCACGAATTTTGACGAAGTTTGTTTAGGATATAATATGGAAGAAGCTCAGCAGGAAGCCAGCCGTTGTATTAAATGTAAAAATGCAAGATGTATGACTGGTTGTCCAGTTTCGATTAATATACCAGGATTTATCAAAGAAATTCAGGACGGTAATATAGAAGCAGCTGCGAATATTATTGCAGAATCTTCTGCCCTTCCAGCAGTTTGTGGACGTGTATGTCCGCAGGAATCTCAGTGTGAAGGCGTTTGTATCCGTGGAATCAAAGGAGAACCAATTTCCATTGGTAAGTTAGAGCGTTTTGTAGCAGACTGGTCTCGTGAAAATGGATTTGTTCCAAAAAAGGCTGAAAAGATGAATGGCAAGAAAGTTGCAGTTATCGGTTCTGGTCCAGCAGGATTAACCTGTGCGGGTGATTTAGCAAAACTTGGCTATGAAGTAACAATCTTTGAAGCATTGCATCAGCCAGGCGGTGTATTATTATATGGTATTCCAGAATTCCGTTTGCCAAAAGATACCGTTGTAAAGACAGAAATTGAGAACGTTAAGAAATTAGGCGTAAAAATTGAATGTAATGTTGTAATCGGAAAGTCAGTGACAATCGATCAGCTCTTATCTGAGGAAGGATTTAGTGCGGTATTTATTGGCTCTGGTGCAGGTTTGCCTAAGTTTATGGGAATTCCAGGGGAAAATGCAAATGGCGTATTCTCTGCAAATGAGTTCTTAACACGTAACAACTTAATGAAAGCATTCCGTGACGATCATGATACCCCAATTGCAAGAGGTAAGAAAGTTGCCGTTGTAGGTGGTGGTAATGTAGCAATGGATGCTGCCAGAACGGCACTTCGTTTGGGAGCAGAAACATATATTGTATATCGTCGTAGTGAAGCAGAACTTCCAGCTCGTGTGGAAGAAGTACATCATGCAAAAGAAGAAGGCGTAATCTTTAAACTTTTAACAAATCCAAAAGAAATCTTAGTAGATGAAAATGGATGGGTAAAAGGTATGGTCTGTGTAGAAATGGAACTTGGTGAACCAGATGCATCAGGAAGAAGACGTCCAGTAGAAAAAGTAGGTTCTGAATTTACAATTGATGTAGATACTGTTATTATGTCACTTGGTACTTCACCAAATCCATTGATCTCTTCCACAACAGAAGGATTGGAAGTAAATAAATGGAAATGTATTGTAGCAGATGAGACAAACGGAAAGACAACCAAAGAAGGTGTTTACGCTGGTGGAGATGCGGTAACAGGAGCAGCAACCGTAATTCTTGCGATGGAAGCAGGTAAGGCAGGAGCAAAGGGAATCCACGAATATTTATCCAATAAATAAATCTTCAAATTTCTCTATTCTTAGCGTGAGGTTTAAGAAGTCGGGCTTTCATCTCGGTGACTTGAGATGAAAGCCCGCTTTTTATAACCTAAATTTATCCATTCTCTGTATCCTATAGAAACGCTGTATTTATTGACATCTATCGGTGACAAGTGCAATCGAATAGTTTGATAGAAATAGCCACAGGAATTTTGAACGGAGCCCTTTTGGAGCTCAGATCATTTTCCTGTGGCTATCATTTACTCTGTTTCTTTTGTTGTGTTGCACGCACTGCAAAGTGTTGTCTTACCTGCTTCTTTGGCTTCTTCTTCACTTCCGCTTATAATTGTTTTGGAACGTTTTAAGTAAGTGCAATTTTGATCGGAATGGTAAGATTTTCCATTTGGAGTCCAGAAAAATACAGCTGATGCATTTTGTTCTAAACTTTCGTCTTCTTTTAAGCTTTCTTCCTTTTCAGAATTCTCGTCTTCTAAAAGGTCTTCTTCCAATGCAATTGCTTCCTCTAAGGAAGCCTCTTCTACTGTACCATTTAAATCTGGTTCTGAATAAGTTTCTTCTATCTCCGTGTCCATTTCTGGCTCTGACATGTTACTTGCTGATGTGATATCAGATTTTTCGTTTGGTATGTTTTTCATAAAGGTTTGCTGCTTTGCCTGTGCTGTATGATTTTTAGGGTTTTTCATAACAGTAGTTGATTGTTTGGCAGTTTCTTTTCTCTTTCTTAATAATAAGTAGAGAATGAGAATCAATACAAGTAATAGGACAAAGCAAAGTAAGAACATTTTCTTTTTGTCAAACATAATAACTTCTCCTCTTTTTCTTGACGTTGGTTTTCAACGTAAATACTTCTATACTTGAATATCATACCATAGAAAAGAAAAGGATACAAGGAAGAATAAATAACAAAAATAAATAGTAAATAGCGAGAATTTTATCAAAATATAGCAAGAATCAGAGATTTTTGGCTTTAATTTAATCTTTCTATTCCCCGACAGATGATTCTTTCTGCCATATCGGCGATTTCTTCTGGACTTTCTTTGCGATCTCCTTCTAGCCATACCTGAAATAATCCAATAACACCATTAATTGTGAACGCATAAAAATATTTATAAGGAAATTAATTATAATGCAGTATCTGGACTTGTACAGAGTCTTTCTGGTATAATGGGAAATATAAAACGCTAACGAATTTGTAATTTAAACAAAAGTAATCAAGTTGCTAGAATAAGAAATAGTAGAAGAGAAAACAACAGAGAAGTTGAATTTATGGCAAAAATTCCTAAATCTGTTTCAAAAATAAAGTTTAGAAAGGTTGAGTGAAGTGTATGGGAAATCACATTATTACGATTGCCAGGGAATTTGGCAGCGGAGGAAGGGAGATTGGAAAAAAGTTAGCAGCAGAATTAGGCATAGAATGCTATGACAGCCGTCTCATCGAAATGGCAGCAGAATATGGCGAGATTGATCCAGCCATATTGAAACAGGCAGAAGAAAAAAAAGCAAGCAGTCTGCTTTATACCGTCTATCATGACATGGCCAACGAAAAAACGGGTTACGGGCTTCCTCTAAATGACATGTTATTTAATCTTCAATCGGAAGTAATTCGTCAGCTTGCAGAAAAAGAATCTTGTATTATTATTGGACGCTGTGCGGATTATGTTTTATCAGGAAGAAAACAGGTACATTCGGTATTTATTCATGCTGATATGGAAATGCGTCAAGACCGAATTATGAAAAAATATAAAGTTTCAAAAAAAGAAGCCACTGCAATGATAAAGAAAAAAGATAAGGAAAGAAGTAGCTATTATAATTTCTTTACCGATCGTCACTGGGGAAAGAAAGAGAGTTATGATATGACCATTAATAGCAGCAGTGTAGGCATAGTTGGAGCAGTACAACTGCTAAAAGAATTATTTAAACTTCCGTAGAATCTGAAAGGCTCATTAAATGAAAAACCGACATTTAATGAGCCTCTTATGTGTTATTCATTTATTTGCTTTTGTAATTGTTCTTCCAGTTCCTTTATGCGATCCTTTAGATGCTTATCCATGATGGATATTTGTTCTGTGATTCTTCTAATAGTAATTCCAATGCTTGTAAAAAATATAGGTATAAAAATAAGAAGATAAGTATCCATTGAAAGAAATTCAAAAGTTCCGCCAAATACTAGCCAATCAGAAAGAGGAATCCAAACCATAATTACAAAGCAAATACAACCGCTTATAACAGCAAGTGCAATAAATAGATTAGATAATTTTTTTAGATCAGAAGACAAATCTCTCTCCCCCTATCCATACCACTTAATATACCGTTCCGCACCAAGGCGGTTCAGTGATTTATGCATATTCTCAAATAGTAGGCTTTCCGAATCCCTCTATTTATCAAGTGATTGCAGTAGTATTAGTTGGAAACAGCAAGTTTCTCATACTCCAATTGCACAGCATCCGATACATTCATCAAAATATTGATATTCTGTTTTGTTAATTCTACATCAGTTTGAATCGTTCTTGTATCGGATTCTACAGGAATCATATTATATTCTCCTGCTTTTGATTCTGTCCCACCATCCACATAAACTCGATTACATACGCCATTTCCAAGAAACTGAGTTAACCTTTCTCCATTCTCAGATGAGCCACATTGATATTCTCCTGTATCAGTTAAAAACACATCCAATGTAAATAATACCTTTTGCTTCGATACAACTGGAAAATAATAAATATTATTATGATTAAATGTTCCATCTTGCTGCAACGTATATATTACAAATGGCTCCATGATCTGAATATCATCCAATGAAAATTCTGGAGAGGAAACAGATTCTAAATTACGCAAATTATGTGCAATTGTCATTGCCCCTACTTCATTTAAGCAGTTCATTACTTCTTTGTGGTACAGCAACTTGATTTACTTCCTCACTGGAAGGAGTTGTATTATAATTTTTATTATTACATGCACATAAAAACGTAGTGTAATATAACAACAGTACCATAAAAAGAACTATTTTTTTAACTACTTTCATTCTTTTGTTCCTCACTTTCAAAGTTAGTGTCAAATCTACTACCTGTTTTTTTCGTCTCAGCTTTTCATAGATTACTTGACATTACCTTATTTTTGATTCATTTTCAGTGAAGTTTCATGATAAAAAATTGTTAGTATTTCTCTGCTGTATCACCTTACCTTTCATTAAAAGAGATCAGCATATATAAGTCTTTTATATAATAATATTTAATGTTTTGCGAATATAAAAAGACTGAATTTATATAAATATTTTACTATAATATTAGTAAAGTGTCAAGTGAATATATATATTTTTTGAAAAAATATATTAGCGATATCCTTTCTCTTTGAAATGTTTTTGTAAAAGAAGCTTGCATAATAGAGAAAAAATGTTATAATAATCCCGATAGATAAAAGGAAATGAAAACAATGAAATATCGGAGGAATCGTTATGACAAAGTTAAAAAAAGGTGCGTTATTCGCTTTGATGTTGTGTGGTGTGTTGGCTTTTAGTGGATGTGGTAATACACAGCAAACGCCAAGTACAGCGGCAGAGACAACAACGCCAGAAGCAGCTTCTAGTTCTACTCCAGAGGAAACTACACCTAGTTCTGCGGCAACAACAGAATCAGCGTCTGTTACGGAGTCAGCTGCGGAGTCTACAACGGAATCTACACCAGAACCAACGACGGAATCGATCACAGCCCCTGCATCGGAGGCAGCTACTACAACGCAGGCGGTAGATAAGTCTTATTTAAGCAATATTCCAGCTCTTTCTAATCAGAGTGGAGGATGTGGTTTTTCAGCAGCAAATGGAAGAGATAGTAAAAACGTACCAAATGATATGTATTGGTATGTAAAAAAATATGGAAAATATAATGCAGACTTCCTTCAGGATACAAGTAAAAATGTTATTTACTTAACAATGGATGAAGGCTATGAAGCAGGATATACCCCAACGATTTTGGATACATTAAAGGAAAAGAATGTAAAGGCAGTATTCTTTGTAACGAAGCAATTTATTGACAGTGATCCAGAATTAATCCAGCGTATGATTGATGAAGGGCATATTATTGGAAACCATACCGTTTCCCATAAGCAGATGCCAACATTAACATTGGATCAGCAAAAAGAAGAAATACTTACAATTAATAATATGATTAAAGAGCAGTTTGGATATGATGTAAAACTATTCCGTTTCCCAGAGGGAGAGTTTAGTGAGCAGTCTCTGGCATTAGTAGAAAGTCTTGGTATGAAGAGTGTGTTCTGGAGTTTTTCACATAAAGATTTTGACACAAGTGCGCAACCAGATCCAGCAACAAGTCTTCAAAAATGTCTAGATGAAGTACATCCAGGTGCAATTTATTTATTACATGCAGTGTCTTCTACGAATACACAGATTTTAGGAGACTTTATTGATGGTGTAAGAGCGAAAGGATTTGAATTTGGAACTTATCCAGTACAATAAAGTAAAAAACAGTTATACTATATGGCATTACAGAATGTGATATAACAGGTTTGTAAGATAGGATAAAGTTTTATAGGTTAATTGCTATTAGTTTACTCGTTTCCTATGAAACTTTATCCTATTTTTTTATCATGATATGCCATCCAGTGGAGTTTTTTTGCTATTATAATGTAAGTCATAAGGAGGCTGTGGATTGGATCGAGAAAATTTATTAAAAATAGCATTGGAAGCACGTAAATTTGCCTATGCACCTTATTCTCATTTTACTGTGGGAGCTGCTTTATTGGCTAAAAATGGAACGGTTTATTCTGGATGTAATATTGAGAATGCAGCCTATGGACCTAGTAACTGTGCAGAGAGAACGGCGTTTTTTAAAGCAATTTCAGAAGGAAATAAAGATTTTTGTGCCATTGCGGTTGTAGGAGGATTGGAAGGGAAAGAGGCTATGCAGTACTGTCCTCCTTGTGGCGTTTGTCGCCAAGTAATGGCAGAATTTTGTAGTCCAGAAGATTTTTTGATTATCTTGGGAGCGAAAAATCAAGTGATTAAGGAATATAAATTAAAGGAATTACTGCCAGTATCTTTTTCTCTTAATGAGAATTAAAGGTTGTTTTTACCCTACCTAAAAAATAAATAATTATTATAAAATGAAAGCGCTTTTATATGGATGGATAGGCAGTGCAAGAAAAAGAAACTACGTAAATTTATACAATAATGAATAGGCAAATGATAAATTTGATGGAAATATTGCTATAATAATATTGACAAATGAATAAAATCAAGGTAGTATTTATAGTAGGGTATTCGATGACGTTGCAGTCAGGAGAATACCTTTTCCACGTTACTGTGGCGTCCCGTAAGAAAGCTCCAGTGGAGATTTCTGGGGTAGTATCCGGAGAATCGGAAAAATAAAGAAAAGGACCTGGTGTTTTATGAAAAAACGAACATTTAAAGGGGGAGTTCATCCATATGACGGAAAGGAACTGACAAAAAATATTCCAGTGGAAACGGTCGTGCCGCATGGAGATATGATCTTCCCATTGTCCCAGCATATCGGGGCACCTGCGAAGCCTTTGGTTAAAAAAGGCGACTATGTAAAGATGGGTCAGATGATAGCAGAAGCAGGCGGATTTATTTCAGCTAATGTAATTAGTTCTGTTTCAGGAACCGTAAAGGCAATTGAACCAAGGTTAGTTCCATCTGGTGAAATGGTGAATTCTATTGTTATTACAAATGATGAATCAGATACCACAGTGGATGGATTTGGGAAAAACAGGGATTATACGAAGTTGTCAAAAGAAGAGATTCGCCAGATTATAAAGGATGCTGGTATTGTTGGTTTAGGGGGAGCAGGATTCCCAACCCACGTGAAATTGACTCCCAAAAATGAGGATGAAATTGATTATGTTATTGTAAATGGAGCAGAATGTGAGCCATATTTAACTTCTGACTACCGCATGATGATGGAAGAACCAGAAAAAATTATTGGTGGACTGAAAGTTATCCTTCAATTATTTGATAATGCAAAAGGAGTCATTGCAATTGAAGATAACAAACCAGAGGCAATTAGTTTAATTGGTGAAATGGTAGAAGAAGAAGAGAATATTGAAGTGTATCCTCTAAAAACAAAATATCCGCAAGGTGCAGAACGTACGTTGATTTATGCAGTATCTGGAAGAGAGATTAATTCCACAATGCTTCCAGCAGATGCAGGTTGTATTGTCGATAATGTTGATACAGTAATTTCTATTTACATGGCAGTTTGTAAGTCAACACCATTAATTCGTCGTATTGTAACCGTGACAGGAGATGCAGTTGTTCAGCCTCATAATTTTAATGCAAGAATTGGTATGAACTATTTGGATTTATTAGAAGCAGCAGGAGGTCTAAAGGAAAATCCAGAGAAAATTGTATCGGGAGGACCTATGATGGGTATGGCACTATCTACAGTTGACATTCCTGTTATTAAGACATCTTCCGCGTTGCTTTGTATGACACACGATGAAGCGGCAGAGTTTGAGCCAAGTGCATGTATCCGCTGCGGCAGATGTGTCTCCGTATGTCCTGGACATATTGTACCACAGAAACTAATGGAGTTTGCAGAGAGACATGATATCGAAGGATTTGAAGCGAATTTTGGTATGGAATGCTGTGAATGTGGCTGTTGTGCATATGTATGTCCTGCAAAACGTCCATTGACACAGGCATTTAAACAAGCTAGAAAGGCAGTTATGGAGAAACGCCGTAAAAAAGCGTAATAAACATAGAAAAGAGGTAACGTTGTGAGTGATTTTTTAAATGTATCATCATCACCACATAGCAGAAGCGGAGATACGACAAGTAGTATTATGTTTGATGTTGCAATTGCTCTCGTCCCTGCGACTGTTTTTGGTATTTACTGGTTCAAGCTTCCAGCAGTTATTATTACTTTACTTTCTGTTATTACAGCAATACTTACAGAATTTTTATTTGAAAAACTGACGCATCAGAAAGTAACGATTACTGATGGAAGCGCATTAGTAACTGGTTTATTATTGGCATTAAATCTTTCCCCAGAAGTTCCATGGTGGATGCCGATTATTGGTAGTATTTTTGCAATTCTATTTGTAAAGCAGTTATTTGGCGGTTTGGGACAAAACTTTATGAATCCAGCACTTGCTGCCAGATGTTTCTTGTTAATTTCTTTTGCTGGAACGATGAGCACATTTTCTGTAGATGGAGTGACAGGAGCAACTCCTTTAGCTGAATTGAAGGCTGGAAATGCAGTAAATGTAGTAGATATGTTTCTTGGTTTTACAGGCGGTACAATCGGAGAAGTATCTACATTAGCAATTTTGATTGGAGCAATTTATTTAGTGCTTCGTAAAGTAATTACTTTATGGATTCCAATTTCTTACATAGCATCGTTTTCTATTTTTGTACTGCTTTTTAGTGGAGAAGGTATGAATTGGCCATTTTTAGCAGCTGAGTTATGCGGTGGCGGTTTAATGCTAGGTGCATTCTTTATGGCTACCGATTATGTAACAAGCCCAATTACTCGAAATGGTAAGATTGTGTTTGGTATTTTAATTGGTATTTTAACAGGCGTATTCCGTTTATTTGGACCATCTGCCGAAGGCGTATCTTATGCAATTATTTTGGGAAATATTACCGTGCCATTGATTGAACGTGTTACAATGCCAACTGCATTTGGATACGGAAAAAAACGGGGAATTCCTCAGAAGAAGGAAAAGGGATCAGAAAAACAGCCTGGAAAGCAGATTGACGCAGCCAAGTTATTTGTCATTACATTGCTTGCAGGATTGGTTTTAGGCGGTGTATATCAGTTAACGAAAACTGTAATTGAAGAAAACGAATATAAGGCAAAAATAGAGGCTTATCAGCAGGTTTGCCCAGGTGCAGTGGATTTTGTGGAATCGGATGAATTTACACAAGCACTTTCAACTGCAAATACAGAGGGAATGTTCTCCGATGGAACATTAGGTAATGTGCTTGTCAATGAAGCACTTATAGGTGTAGATGCAGTTGGCAATCCAGTAGGCTATGTTATAAATGTATCAAGTAATGATGGATATGGTGGAGAAATCGCTTTAACCGTTGGATTTAATAGTCAGTTAACTGTAAATAATATTCAGATTATGACGATTAATGAAACCGCTGGTTTAGGTATGAGAGCACAGGAACCAGAATTTACAGATCAATTTAAAAATAAGAGTGTGGAACAGTTTACTGTAACAAAGACAGGCAGTCAGAGTGATAGTGAAATCAATGCATTAAGTGGTGCAACGATTACATCAAATGCGGTTACAAATGCAGTAAATGCAGCTCTTAAGTTTGTTCAAGAGACAGTAACAGGACAGAATATGACAATTCCATCCAATACACCTGGAAGTATAGATGTTGATCCATCTGTAACTGATCCAGCGGTGGTAACACCGACGAATCCAGTAGTGGCAACACCAGAAGCGACTAATCCAGTAGAGACGACGCCAGTATCTTCTGAATTAGAAGCAACGACACCAGTAGCAACAGATAATGTTGCACCAGTAGAATAAGGAGGTGGGAATATGAATAAATATATGGAACGTATTTATAACGGCGTTGCAAAAGAAAATCCGACATTTGTCTTAATGCTTGGTATGTGTCCCACTCTTGCAGTAACTACATCTGCAATTAACGGCTTAGGTATGGGTGTTTCCACAATGGTCGTATTGATTTTCTCAAATTTTATTATTTCTCTTTTAAGAAATATTATCCCAGATAAGGTTAGAATTCCTGCATATATCGTTATTGTAGCGTCTCTTGTAACAGTAGTTCAGTTGTTAATGGAGGCATATGTTACAACATTATATGATGCACTTGGAATCTATATTCCTCTTATCGTAGTAAATTGTATTATTTTAGGTCGTGCAGAAGCATTTGCATCCAAAAATCCACCAATTCTTTCTGCTTTTGATGGTATTGGTATGGGAATTGGTTTTACAATTGCACTGACTTGTATTGGTTTATTCCGTGAACTAATTGGAGCAGGAACCGCTTTTAGTGTAACCGTTATGCCAGAAGCTTATGAACCAGTTTCCATTTTTATTTTGGCTCCGGGTGCATTCCTTGTATTATCCTTGATTATTGCATTTTTGAATGCAATGCATATTCATACAGAAGCAAATAAGAAGGTTGAAAAAGGATGCGATGGACATTGTGGATCTTGTTCTGTTACTTGTGAAGAAAGAAAAGAAGAGCAAGAAGAACTAGAAGAAACACCAAAAGTAGAAGATAAAAAACCAGAAAAAAAGGCTTCTAATAAAACGATTGTAAAACCAATGAGTAAAAAAGTTACTTCTGTTAAGAAGCCAAACAAAAAGGTAGAAGAATAGGGGGATTTCCATGAAAGAATTGATCTTAGTATTAGTTGGAGCTGCCCTTGTAAATAACGTTGTATTAAGCCAATTTCTTGGTTTATGTCCATTCTTGGGAGTATCCAAGCAGGTAAAAACAGCAGCCAGCATGGGGCTTGCCGTTATCTTTGTTATCACAATTGCATCTGCCTGTGCAAGTCTGATTTACTCATTTATTCTTATTCCAACGGGACTTGAGTTTTTGCAGACAATTGTATTTATCTTAGTAATTGCGGCGTTAGTACAGTTGGTAGAGATGTTTTTGAAAAAGAATAGTCAAGGTTTATATGAAGCTTTGGGAGTATATTTGCCATTGATTACAACAAACTGTGCAGTATTAGGTGTGGCTTTAACCAATGTACAGAAAGAATATGATTTTGTTACAAGTGTTGTAAATGGTTTTGGTACAGCCCTTGGTTTTACTATTTCGATTATATTATTAGCTGGTATCCGTGAACGTATTGCCCATAATAATATCATAAAACCGTTTCAAGGTGCACCAATTGTACTTCTTACAGCGGCATTAATGGCAATTGCATTCTTCGGATTTTCAGGATTAATTTAGGAGGAAGAAAGATATGGATATAACAGGTATTGCAATAGCTGCCGTCGTGGTCGGTGTTATTGGTCTCATTATCGGACTTCTTCTGGTGATGGCAGCAGAAAAATTTAAAGTAGAAGTAGATGAAAAAGAAATTGCAATTCGTGAAGAACTTCCAGGCAATAATTGCGGAGGTTGTGGATATGCTGGTTGTGACGCGTTAGCGAAGGCGATTGCAACAGGCGAAGCTGCTCCAAATGCCTGTCCTGTAGGGGGAGCTCCAGTGGCAGAAAAGATTAGTGCCATTTTAGGCGTAGAGGCAGCTGCAACCGAAAAAAAGGTTGCATTTGTAAAATGTGCAGGTACATGTGGTGTGGCAAAAGAAAAATGTGTTTATACAGGTATTAAAGATTGCCGTGATGCAGCGGTTGTACCTGGAAAAGGAGCAAAACGATGTTCCTATGGATGTATGGGATTTGGATCTTGTGTTAGTGAATGCCAGTTTGATGCAATTCATATTGTGGATGGAGTTGCTGTTGTAGATCCAGAAAAATGCGTTGCTTGTGGTAAATGCACGCAAGTTTGTCCAAATCAACTAATTGAGTTAGTTCCATATAAAGCAACTTATCATGTAACCTGTAATTCACAAGATAAGGGTAAAGCAGTAAAAGAAAACTGTGATGCAGGATGTCTTGGATGTACCCTTTGTGTAAAACAATGTCCAAATGGAGCGATCAGCATGGTTGGAAATGTTGCTAAAATTGATTATAGTAAGTGTACTGGATGCGGTATTTGCGCACAAAAATGTCCAGCTAAAATCATTCGTCCTAAAAAGGCGATGTAAAAAATAACAGATACGAAAAAGATTATGAATTTGATTGTATAAATGGTTCATTAGCATTTAGAAGATTCTAATTCATAATCTTTTTTATTATCATAATATAGATTCAATGGAGACTTTTTTGTTTTATATAAAATGGAGAGGAATGGTTGCGTTTCCTATTTGCACTTCATATAATAGAGCAGAATGTTTGTATAGGAGGCAATGGGAAAATGACCCATTTTTTAGAGTTAAAATCAGTTTCGTATTCTTATCAAACAATGGAAGCCGAGACATTGGCATTAAAAGAAATATCACTTCAGATTGAAGAAGGAGAATTTATTGCAATTGTAGGACCATCAGGATGCGGAAAATCTACATTATTAAATTTGATATGTGGATTAATTCAACCAGATGAAGGGGAAATTTTATTAAAAGGAAAACCGATGGAAGAGATGGCAATGAATATTGGATATATGCTGCAAAAAGACCATCTGTTTGAATGGAGAACCATTTATAGTAATGTTACTCTTGGATTGGAACTTCAACATAAATTAGATTCCAATTCAAGAAAGCGTGTAGATAAAATGTTGAAAACATATGGATTATCTGAATTTGCAGCAGCACGTCCATCTCAACTTTCTGGAGGAATGAGACAAAGAGCCGCTTTAATTCGGACATTGGCAATGGAGCCAGAGTTACTTTTATTGGATGAACCATTTTCCGCGTTGGATTACCAAACGAGATTGAGTGTCTGTGATGATATTTACGAAATTCTAAAAAAGGAAAATAAAACAGCAATTTTAGTGACACATGATTTGTCAGAAGCAATTAGTGTGGGAGATCGAGTTGTTATTTTAGGTAGACGACCAGCACAAATAAAGAATATTATAACGCTTTCTTTTGACCAAGACTTAACCCCAATTCAAAGGAGAAATGCGAAACCGTTTGCATCTTATTTTAATACGATATGGAAGGAGCTGCAAGAAAATGAATGCTCATGAATTATATGTATTAGAAGAAAAAAAGAGGAGGTGGCAGATTCATCTTGCCCAATTTGGTTTGTTCTTTTTATTTATTGGAGTTTGGGAAGGCGCAGTAAGGGCAGGATGGATCAATGATTTTATTTTCAGTAGTCCTAGTCGAATCGCGACAACGATTTATCGTATGACATTGGATGGAAGTTTATTTCTTCATATAAAAATTACTGTGATAGAAACATTGGTTAGTTTCGGGATTGTGACATTAATTGGAATTGCAAGTGCTGTTTTGCTCTGGACATGTACATCGGTAGCAAAAATATTAGAGCCATATTTAGTTATGTTAAATAGTCTGCCGAAATCAGCATTGGCTCCTGTCCTTATTGTGTGGCTTGGTAACGATGTAAAGACAATTATTGTAGCAGCTGTTTCAGTAGCAGTATTTGGAAGTATTCTTACCCTTTATACGAGTTTCAAAGAAATGGATACAGATCTTGTAAAGTTAATTTATATTTTAGGAGGAAATAAATACAGTGTTATGAAATACGTGTTACTTCCAGGAAGTATACCAATGATTATTAGTAATATGAAAGTAAATATTGGACTTTGTTTAGTAGGAGTAATTATCGGAGAATTTTTGGCAGCAAAAGAAGGACTTGGATATTTGATTATTTATGGAAGTCAAGTATTTCAATTAGATTTAGTAATCATGAGTATTATTATTTTATGTGTAATGGCGATAGGATTGTATCAAATTATTAATCAAATTGAGAAACATTATAGCAGATAATACGAAACAACCCTTGTGATTGTATTTTTTTTTCGCTATAATAGCGGTAGAGTGTAATTTTAACCCATTAGAAAGAATAAAAAGACATAGGAGGAAATGTCATGAGACAAAATAAAAAAAGGGATCAGTTTCGTACTCAATTTGGATTTGTTGTAGCATGCATTGGCTCCGCCGTGGGAATGGGAAATATTTGGATGTTTCCTTATCGTACTGGAAAATTCGGCGGAGCTGCATTTTTAATTCCATATTTTATTTTTGTATTGTTGCTTGGATTTTCTGGAGTATTGGGAGAAATGGCATTTGGACGAGCAATGAAAACGGGTTCAGTTGGAGCATTCTCAAAAGCAATGCAAATGAGGGGAAAAAAGGGAGGAAAGCTAATTGGAATGGTTCCCGTTATTAGTTCTCTCGGTATTGCAATCGGTTATTCTGTTGTGGTGGGATGGCTTTTTAAATATTTAGTTGCTTCAATAACAGGAAATTTATTTCAAACAACCGATATAGCTTCTTATTTTAGTAATTTTGCAGTAAATTTTGGCAGTATTGGTTGGCATATGTTTGGACTTGCGATTACGTTTATAATTATGATTTTTGGTATTGCTAGCGGAATTGAAAAAATGAACAAACTAATGATGCCATTGTTTTTTGTATTTTTTTTGATATTACTGGTTCGAGTTGTTACATTAGATCAGGCAATAGAAGGGTACAAATATCTTTTTATTCCTCGATGGGAAGAATTAGGAAATATTCAAACGTGGATTTATGCGCTAGGACAGGCATTTTTTTCTCTTTCTTTAGCAGGTTCAGGTACGATTGTGTATGGAAGTTATCTAAAAAATGATGCTGATGTAGTAAAATCTGCAAGAAATGTAGCTTTTTTTGATACTTGTGCAGCATTGCTAGCAGCAATGGTTGTGATACCAGCTGTTTTTGCGTTTGATTTGGATGTTTCAGCAGGTCCTCCGCTCATGTTTATTACATTACCAGAAGTATTTCGCCAAATACCATTTGGAAATCTATTTTCTATTATTTTCTTTATTGCAGTCATTTTTGCAGCGATTACTTCTCTTATGAATTTATTTGAGACTCCGATTGAGGCTTTGCAAGAACAATTTAAACTATCCAGAAAAATGGCAGTGCTTATTGTGGCGTTAATAGCAGCATTCGTAGGAATTTTTATTGAAAGTGTAGATACTGTAGGGGTATGGATGGATGTGGTGTCAATTTATATGATTCCTTTGGGTGCCTTACTTGCAGCAATTATGTTTTTTTGGGTTTGCCCGAAGGGATTTGCAAGAAAACAAGTTCAGTTAGGTCATAAAAAACCACTTGGAAAATGGTTTGAACCAGTTACAAAATATGTATTCGTTGGCATTACGTTGATGGTATATATTGCGGGTATTATTCTTGGAGGAATCGGATAACACGACAGAAAGGGTGAGATATATGGAAGAACAAATAAAAAAACAATCTCGTATGATGCAGATTATGGCAGCTTCCTGTGTCGGAGTATTTATTATTGTGCTTGTATCAGCGCTTATTCTAGTTCCAAAAGCGATAAATGCGATGGATATGATAAGTGAGATCCAACTAGATTTAGATCAAGAATCTATGGAAAAATTAACGACAGATGTTGATGAGTTGATTGTTACATTAAATGAGGAATTACAGCAGATGACAGATCAATTAAGTCAAGTGGATGTAGAAAACTTGAATACGGCGATCAAAAATTTGTCAGAAGCAGTAGAAAAAATGGATATAGAAGAATTAAATCGTGCAATTACAAATCTATCGGATATAATAGAGCCTTTAGCTAGATTGATGAATTGATTGTAAAAGCAGAAAGACGGAGCTGTTTGTTTATAAAACAGCTCCGTTCTGTAATTTTATGTATTGAAAATAAGTTTATATTTAAGCCTAATTATTCAAGTGCAGAAGCATCAGCTCCGCCAGCTGGGGTAGCAGCATCAGAAACGGCTGGAGTAGCAGCATCAGAAGCAGCTGGAGTAGCAGCATCAGAAGCAGCTGGAGTAGCAGCGTCAGAAGCAGCTGGAGTAGCAGCGTCAGAAGCGGCTGGAGTAGCAGCGTCATCAGAAGCAGCTGGAGTAGCAGCGTCATCAGAAGCAGCTGGAGTAGTAGCAGCGTCAGAAGCAGCTGGAGTAGTAGCGGCGTCAGAAGCAGCTGGAGTAGTAGCAGCGTCAGAAGCAGCTGGAGTAGTAGCGGCGTCAGAGCCTGTCTGAGCTGGATTCTGTGTACATCCTGTAAATGCAAGTAATGAAACGGTTGCGATCATAGCAACAATTTTAGTTGTTTTTCTCATTTTGAAATTCCTCCTATAAATAAAATATGTTTTAATATCTATCCAGTAATGCCTGTTTGTGTAAATAAATTACACTTAAAAATAAACACAGCTAGTAAAAAACGTTGTAGTGTTTAAAAAGGCTTTCATGAATTTTATAGACTGAATAGCTATTTAATAAATACTATTATATTCTAGCAGAGATGTAAAAAAAATACAATACAAAAAAATAAAAACTAAGAGATATAATTATAATATCTATTTTGGAACTATTTATAAAATGTTTGTTTTTCTCCCTTGCTGAGAGCATTTTTAAAAGGTATAATAAGAATTAATTTAGTGTTTGATTGAATTGGTTAAAGCATTAAAATTAATACAAAGGAGAGTTGTATGTTATGGAGCTACAGAAATTGCTGAGCTATACCCGTCAGGCAGTAGAAGATTATCATTTGATTGAACAAAATGATAAAATTATGGTTGGATTATCTGGTGGAAAAGATAGTATCGCTTTGCTATATGCACTTAGTCACTTACAACGATTTTATCCAAGTCCATTTTCTGTTCATGCAGTGACAGTCGATATGGGTTTTTCTGAGTATGATACAACTTCTTTACAGAAACTCTGCGATTGGCTTCAGATCCCATTTACAAAAATATCGACAGAAATCGGATCAATTGTTTTTGAAGAGAGAAAGGAAAAAAATCCATGTGCACTTTGTGCTAAGCTTAGACGAGGAACTTTATTAAATGCAGCACAAGAGCTGGGATGTAATAAAATTGCCTATGGACATCATAAAGATGACATTATTGAAACGATGCTATTGTCATTGTTTTTTGAAGGGCGTTTTTACTCATTTGGACCATATACCTATTTTTCAGATAGAAAAATTGCAATAATCCGTCCTCTTATTTATGTATCAGAGAGTGAAGTAATTGGGTTTATGAAAAAACAAAATTTGATACCTATAAAAAATCCATGTCCTGCAGATCGGCATACAAAAAGAGAAGAGATGAAACAGTTGTTAAAAAAGTTAAATCACCAATACCCTGGTGTGAAAAAAAGACTTTTTTCAGCAATCCAGAATGGGAAAATAGAAGATTGGGATAGAAGAAATTAAAATGGAGGTGAAATAAGATTGAAAGAGCAGAGCTATCATGAACAAGTTGATATAAAAAACACATATAAATTAAGAGAGTTAATTTCTACACTTCCGCCATTTGCAAAAAGTTATTTTCGAGGTATCGAAACAAGAACTTCTTCTCGAACAAGAATTGCTTATGCGTATGATCTTAATATATTTTTTCGTTTCCTTCATAAAATGAATCCAATTTTTCAAAAAATAGAGATTAAGGATATTACACTCTCACAGTTGGAACAATTAAGTCCTATGGATATAGAGGAATACTTAGACTATGTCAAGGTATATGAAGATAAAGAACAGCAGATTCATACAAATAAGGAACGTGGGATTATGCGAAAATTATCCTCGTTAAAATCTTTTTACAGTTATTTTTATCGAAATGAATCGATTAAATATAATCCAGTAGAATTAGTCCAGACACCTAAATTTCATGAAAAAGCAATCGTTCGTCTAGATCTGGATGAAATGCAGTCATTACTAGAACAGGTAGACAATGGAAACAAATTAACAGAAAAGCAAAAGATCTTTCACCAGCGAACGCGTATTCGAGATCTTGCAATTATGACATTATTACTTGGTACAGGAATTCGTGTTTCAGAATGTGTAGGGTTAAATTTAGAAGATGTAGATTTAAAAAACGATGGAATTAAAGTACATAGAAAGGGTGGAAAGGAAGTAATTGTCTATTTTGGAGATGAAGTAGAACTTGCCTTATTAGATTATTTGGAGCAACGGAATAAGATTGTTGCACAAGAAGGAGAGGAACATGCACTTTTTTTATCACTTCAAAAAAGACGGATAGGAGTTCGAGCTGTGGAAAATCTTGTAAAGAAATATTCCCGTGCAGTAACTACGATGAAGAATATTACACCTCATAAATTGAGGAGTACTTATGGTACAAATTTATATAGAGAAACAGGGGATATTTATCTTGTAGCAGATGTATTGGGACATGCAGATGTCAATACGACGAAAAAACATTATGCTGCAATTGACGATGATAGAAGAAAGCAAGCAAGAAATGTTGTGAAGCTAAGAAAAAATTCGTCAGAACAAGGAATAGAAAACAATTCATAAGTGAACCACGAAATAAAATAAATATGGAAAAGCACATTTGCTGCCTGGGACACATAGAATATAATAAATGGCGTCACAGGTGGCTTTTTCATTGAAAACATTTCCAAAACCGTTGAGTGCATCAGAAGAAAGAGAATGCCTGGAACGATTCAGGCAAGGAGATCAAAAGGCAAGAGAACTGTTAATTGAACGAAATATGCGTCTTGTTGCCCATATTATAAAAAAATATAGCTTTGCAGAGCAAGAAATGGAAGATTTGCTTTCGATAGGAACAATAGGACTAATAAAAGCGGTAAATACGTTTGACATAGAGAGAGGAAATAAGTTATCTAGTTATGCAGCAAAATGTATTGATAAAGCTATCCTATCATAAGAAAAATACAATAGTTGTATTACAAAGATTTTAAAAAGATTTAAAAAAAACGTAAGAAATTATATATTGACTTTTGAGAGTAGTATGATAATATGTCAGTGATGCAGATAAAATGTATGAAAGCAATATCGATCCAATGAGTAGAACAATTCATTTCTTTCATTTTTGCGAACGCATAAAGAAATGGTAATAAATTCAGTTTGTTTGAATACCATAAATGTGACTAAAAATAAAAGAAAAAGAAAATGGAGGCATGGTATGAGCTTAAGCGTAGAAAAGAAAATAACTACAAGTAGAGAACTCAGAAGAAATTATAAAATTCTTGGAATGGATCCTCAGTTGATCCAGAACGATTTGGGCTTTACAGAACAAATGTTGTTAGATACATTAAATGTGACATCTTCCACGACTGGAGTGAATATATGGAAGCTTCGTGATTATATGAATGATAAAATTAAGGAACAGGGAAAGAAACCAGCTCCATATAGTATTTTAAAATATAATATTCGCCATCGTTATAAAAAAACATGGTAAAATAGTAAAAAATTATTTTATTTAAGAGCTGACAAGAGAAAAAATTTTCTTTCTTAATTTCAACAATTGGGTAAAGTGTTGTTTTCATAATGACGTTTCTGCAGTATAAAATGATAATGGAATAATAAAACATGATAAATGATTAGATAGGAGCAATAAAAGTCCTATTTGATTTTCATAAAGGAATAAGAAGTTGTTGAAAGCTTTTTTATCATAACATAATTATGCGTGGAGTAACAATTAAGATCAGGTGAGATTGTCTTTAAATTAGATTGTTACTTCACGCATAATTGTTTATAATACTTTTATTGCATGATAAATAAGAAACTTAGTAGTTGTTTCTTATTTATCATGCTTTGTTTTATCGTGATATGCAAAAGACATCCAGTGGAGGTTTCTTTTGTTGTTCATTTTTTTCTGATATGTAATACTCTTTCAATTTTTTTAGTAATTGGAGTTTTTGCTCCTCGGAACAGTCAAGATCAGCGATATATTGAAAGATCCAATTAATATGAAAATCAGAAATCTGTTTCGATAAGGTGGTTTGTGTGGCGATTGATTTTAAGTTATAACAAGTGATACGAAATGGATATTCCCTCCTAAGTTAAATAATATAGTTTCATTTTATGTGAGAAAGATTGTCCTTTATGTACAGAGATTAAAAGGAAATGGTTCATAAAGTAGAATAGAAGAAGAATATGTTATTGTAAAGTAATTCTAGATGGATGAAGTGAAATTACAGGAGGAAGCATTGTGATTGCAATCTATTCTCGTAAATCTAAGTTTACAGGGAAAGGAGAAAGTATAGAAAATCAAATTGAACTTTGCAAAAGATATGTTCAAATGCATTGGGAAGAAAATATGGACAATCAAATTGTTGTCTATGAGGACGAGGGATTTTCAGGAAAAACATTGGATCGTCCGAGATTTAAAGATATGATGGAAGATGCTCGAAAAGGAAAAATATCCAGTATCATTGTATATCGGTTGGATCGCATCAGCAGAAATATCGGAGATTTTGCTCAATTAATTGAACAGTTAAATGATATGCATATTGCATTTGTGTCTATTAAAGAGCAGTTTGATACGTCCTCTCCAATGGGAAGAGCGATGATGTATATTGCATCTGTGTTCTCTCAGCTAGAGCGGGAAACAATTGCAGAACGGATACAAGATAATATGAAAGAACTTGCAAAAACAGGAAGGTGGCTTGGAGGGATTACACCAACAGGTTATCGGTCAAAAGAAGTTTCTAGTATTACTGCGCAAGGAAAACTAAAAAAAACATACCAATTGGAACAGATTCCAGAAGAAATAGAGATAGTAAAAATAATCTATCGCATTTTTTTAGAAACCGCTTCGTTTAAAGAAACCGAACGATTTTTGATGGAATATGGTTATAAGACAAGAAATAAAAAGCCGTTTTCTAGATTTACAATTAAAGGAATATTATCCAATCCAGTGTATTTAAATGCGGATCAGGACGCATGGGATTATTTGAAACAAAATGGGGCAATGATATTTTCAGAGAGAGAAAATTTTAACGGGGAAAATGGGATTATGGCGTATAATCGTACTTTGCAAAAAGTTGGAAAGACAACAAAAATACGAGAAATAAAAGAATGGATTATTGCGATAGGAGCACATAAAGGAATTGTCTGTGGAAAGAAATGGATAAAAGTACAAAAAATATTAGAAAGGAATCGTTCTCATATCCACTCTGATTCTCGAAATAGGGACGCTCTCTTAACAGGATTAATCGTGTGTAAAAATACGAAGCAGCAAACTTGTTTAGAAAGGAATGCAGATAGAAAAATGCTGGATGAGGCTGTATTAAAAATGATCCAAGAAATTCCAGAAGATCGGGATCAATTGATTTATGAGTTAGAAAAAAAGATAGAATATATGGAAAAAGAATTCAATTTAGAGGAGACTATAGAGAGTTGTTCAGAAAAAAAGTTGGAAGATATCGTACAAAAGATTGCTCTGTTTCCAGATATATTAGATCATGTTACAATACAGCAAAAAAGAGAGCTGATTCATATGATTGTAGAAAAAGTGGTCTGGGATGGGGAAAATGCGGAACTTTATTTTAATATTATGTGAGGATAGCTAATGAAATCCTAATGATGCTGCGTTCAGAAAAGAAAAGAAGCCGAGAAATTAGTTTATATGAACCAATTGGTACAGATAAAGAAGGCAATGAGATTAACCTAATGGATATTGTTGAAATGGATGAAAAAGAAATATCAGAAATGATTGCATATAAAGAAGATGTGAAGCAGCTTTATCAAGCTTTGGAGACTTGCTTAAAGGAAAAAGAGAGAACAGTTTTGTGTTTAAGATACGGGCTATTTGGATCCAAAGAATATACACAGCGAGAAATCGGAGATAGACTTGGGATTTCTCGCTCTTATGTAAGTCGAATTGAGAAAGGAGCATTAATAAAACTAAAAAATTATCTAAAATAACAATATTATCAGTTTTAATTATATTTTATAATAATTTAGATAGAAAAATTTCTTGTGTTAGCTCTTATCTTGCTTCATAATAAAAAAATCATTTATTTTAGCGAATATATGTTCTTGCTTTTTCCATCATTTTATGGTATTCTTTCATTAAAGAAATATTCGGGATAGTTTTATAATACGATATAGGACATAAGAAATGATTGAGGAATGAGAAGAAAAATCGGGAATTATAGTATTTTTATTAAAATATAGAATAAATAGGAAGGGAGATATGGTTACTCAATAAAATATCCAGATATAAGAATATAAGGTACAGAAGCGTTATTTTAGCTGAATTTTCTCAGTTTGGATTTATTTTATTTAGAGTAGTATAACATGAGTATAGTAAAAAAGATTTCATTACCGTCTGTAGTTCGGACAGAGCGGCTCCATACAGTGATATGGATTCCTCAAAAGGAAGTAAAAGCGGTACTGCAAATTGTCCATGGAATGGTAGAGTATATAGAGCGATATGAACCATTTGCGACTTATTTAAATCAGTCGGGCATTGCAGTGATTGGACATGATCACCTAGGGCATGGATATACAGCAAAAACAGAAAAAGATCTGGGCTTTTTTAGTGAAAAAGATGGAGATCGTGCAGTTATTTTAGATATTCGGCAAATAACCAAATATGCTAAGAAACAATTTCCAAATGTACCATTCTTTTTGATGGGGCATAGTATGGGTTCCTTTTTTGTGAGAAACTATATTATGAAATTTGGAGCAGATATTGATGGAGTAATTCTAATGGGAACGGGATATCATTGTCTGCCAGAAGCACGTTTGGGAGAGTATTTGACAAGTGGATTGATCTGGTTGTTTGGATCACGTTATCGAAGTCATTTAGTTGATCAAATTGTGCTTGGCAGTTATAATAGGAAATTTGCTCCAAATAGGACTGAATTCGATTGGATCTCATCGGATGAGAGCACGGTTGATCATTATTTAGCGGATCGATTTTGTACATTCAAATTTACAGCTGGGGCATATCGAGATTTTTTCCGAGTATTAGTTCGAATCGCTGTTAAAGAAAATATAGAGCGAATACCGAAAGATTTGCCAATCTATCTTGTTTCAGGCCAAGAAGATCCTGTTGGCAATTTTGGGATAGGAGTGAAAAAATTGTATTCTCAATTAAAAAAGGCAAGAATTCAGGATATTAGTATAACACTTTTTCCAGGAGCAAGACATGAAATATTAAATGAAAAACAAAAAGAAATTGTCTTTGCTTATTTAAAGAAATGGTTGAATGTTCATATGAGGAGATAAAAAACAAAGGAGGAGTTATGGTACGTGTAATTATTTTTGATATTGGAAATGTAATGGCAAATTATCGTTGGAAGGATTATTTACATGCATTTGGCTTTTCACAGGAGGTAGAATCAGCCGTTGCTAATGCGGTATTTCTCAATAAGCTCTGGAAAGAGTTTGATCGAGGGGTGATGGAAGACGAAGTAATCATTATGCAGTGTATTCAACAACAGCCACAATATGAAAAAGAAATACGACAAATCTTTCAAGATATGTCAGACTTGGTAGTCGAATATGACTATGCACAGAATTTGGTAAGAAGCCTGAAAAGTCAGGGATATCAGGTTTATGTCCTCTCTAATTATGGAAGAACTTTATTTCAATATGCAAAAAAGAATTTTCAATTCCTAAAGGAAATAGATGGAGGAATTATCTCTTATGAAGTTCAGAAAATTAAGCCAGATGTGGCTATTTATGAAGCATTGCTGAACAAATATAAAATTAATGCAGAAGAAGCTGTGTTTTTCGATGATACACTAGAAAACTTGGAACGGGCGGCACATATGGGAATTAAAACAGTACATGTAACATCTTATGAATCCATAATAAAAGGCTTAAAAACGTATGGTGTAACAGTAAAATAAGTAGAGTATAATTAACAGATACAGATTGGAGGAAGACATTGAAACTTATGATTGCGTCCGACATACATGGATCGGAATATTATTGCAGAAAGATGTTGGAATGTTATGATAAAGAACAGGCAGATCGATTAGTTTTGTTGGGAGATCTTCTTTATCATGGCCCTAGAAATGATTTACCAAGGGATTATCATCCAAAGGCAGTCATTCATTTATTAAATCAGCGAAGTGATCAAATTTTGTGCGTAAGAGGAAATTGCGAGGCAGAAGTGGATCAGATGGTATTAGAATTTCCTGTTATGGCAGACTATGCAATTTTCTTTTTGGATTCCCGAATGGTTTTTGTGACACATGGACATTTATTTAATGAACAAAATCTGCCATCCCTTCAATCAGGGGATATTTTATTGCATAGTCATACACATATATGGGCAGCTGAGAGAAAATCGGGTTATATTTATTTAAATCCTGGTTCTGTTTCGATTCCGAAAAATGGTAATGTACCGACTTATATGATTTATGAAAATCATTGTTTTATCATTAAGGATTTGCAAGGTACGCAGATAAAGCGATTTGATTTAACAGAACAAGGAAAATCATCTCCTACATGGGAACTGAGCCAGATTCATAGTATGAATGCCATAGAGGCATTCGATCAATTTTGCCAGATTGTGAAACGATTGCGTGCGGAAGATGGATGCCCATGGGATCGTGCCCAAACACATGAATCTCTAAAAACTTGTATGATCGAGGAAGCTTATGAAGTGGTGGAAGCCATCAACCGTTTTTCTGAAATGAGTGATGTTACCAATTTAAAAGAAGAATTGGGAGATGTATTATTGCAAGTCGTATTGCATAGTCAAATTGCTTCAGAAGAAGGAATCTTTGAATTAAAAGACGTTATTGATGAAATTAGTAAAAAGATGATTCGTCGTCATCCACATGTATTTGGGAATCGAGCTGTGGATGGTTCGGATCAAGTGGTTATAAACTGGGAAGAAATTAAACAGCAGGAAAAGAAAGAAAAAGGGTTAGAGAAAGAAAATGAATTAGAATCCATTCCAAAAGCATTTCCAGCATTAATCCGTGCACAAAAATTATTAAAAAAATCAGGTATGAGCCAAAACAATTCAGTAAAAGGTCTTTCAAAAGCGATTCAAGAAAATCTAGAAAAATTAGAAAAAAACAATGAAATCGATAAACAAGCGGTGATTGGTTCCCTGTTAATGAATGTAGCAAATCTTGCTCTACATTATCATATAAATAGTGAAGAAGCACTTGCTGATACAGTAGAAAACTCAATTAAAAAATTAAAAGATAATGAATTCCACAGTTTTACCGATATTTGATTTAGAGATGGTATAAGTTTTTCCTATTCGCGTGTAGTATCAAAATAATTGCAATTTATTTTTTTAAACAGCTGCATACTGAGTAACGATTCATGAGTCTAGAGGATTTACTCAGTATACAGCCTCTTATTTCTATTTTCTAATCTCTTGCTTGGCTACATTCTAGATTGCAAATCGAAAACAAATTACAATTTTCCCCATTGAGAAATCCAGAAAACAAAAAGAGTGGAACGCAGAGTAAGAATGTCTGATTGAAAGTCGCAAAATGACCTGCGTTCATAAATATGCATGAAAGTGGATTGCAAATGACCGCTTTCTATAAGAAAGGAAAATGATATATGTTTGGTAAAGTGAACTGTATTGCAGCTGCAGGGATTGATGGTTATCTTGTCCAGGTAGAGGCAGATGTTGCGAACGGATTGCCTAGTTTTGATATGGTAGGATTTCTAGCTTCCGAGGTAAGGGAAGCAAAAGAAAGAGTTCGAACTGCTTTACGTAATTCAGGTTATCAAATGCCTCCAAGTCGAATTACAATAAACCTTTCTCCTGCAGATCGAAGAAAACAAGGAAATTTATTTGATTTACCGATTGCAATTGCAATTTTAGTCGCAGTTGGAATCATTCCGCAAGATTATACAAAATCTACCGTATTTATTGGAGAATTAGGATTGGATGGGCAAATCCGTCCTGTTCATGGAATGCTTTCGCTTATTAGTAAAGGGAAAAAAGAAGGGATCAAACGTTATATTGTTCCGATACAAAATGCGAGAGAAGCAGCAGTAATACAAGAAGTTGAAATTTACGGACTGAAATCTTTAAGAGAGACCATTCAATTTTTAGAATCCCCGTCCAAAGAATATCAAGTAAACGTGAATCCAGAAGATTATTTAAAGGTACAGGAAGAAGAGAATATGGACTTCTCCGAAATTAGTGGTCAAGCAATTGTAAAACGTGCAGCAGAAATCGCTGTGGCAGGGATGCACAATATGTTAATCATAGGGCCGCCTGGCTCTGGAAAATCTATGCTGGCAAAGAGAATTCCGACGATTTTACCTGCACTTACATTAGAGGAAAGTATTGAAATTTCAAAGATATATAGCATATGTGGTATGCTTCCAGAAGGGGAACCATTAATAAGGAAACGACCATTCCGAAGTCCACATCATACTGCATCTCCAAGTTCATTAATTGGAGGAGGAATTTTTCCAAGACCAGGAGAAATGAGTTTAGCAGATAAAGGAGTTTTGTTTTTGGATGAACTGCCAGAATTTCAAAATACAACGTTAGAAGTAATGCGTCAGCCAATGGAAGATCGAAAAGTAGTCATTTCTCGCGTATATGGGAGTGATACTTATCCAGCGGACTGTCTTTTGTTGGCGGCAATGAATCCATGTAGTTGTGGTTACTATCCAGACCGCAGTATTTGTCGTTGTAGTATGAAGCAAATTCAGCAATATCTTGGACGAATCTCCCAGCCGCTTTTGGATCGGATCGATATTTGTGTAGAATCTCCAAGAGTTGTATACGAAGAACTTCATAAGAAACAAACAAATGAAACTTCAGCTCAAATTCGCAGCAGAGTAGAAAAAGCAGTTCAAATACAGAAACTTCGGTATAAAAACGAATCCATTTTATTTAATTCTCAGCTTTCTGGAAAACAAATGGAACATTATTGTAAACTTGGAACGGACGGAGAAGAATTATTACGGCATGTATTTAATCAAATGAGATTAAGTGTTAGAGCTTATGATCGAATTTTAAAGGTAGCAAGGACGATTGCGGATTTGGAAGAAGTTGAAACAATCACAACAGAGCATTTAGCCGAAGCAATTACATATCGAAGTTTGGAACAAAAGTTTTGGGATTATGGAAGACAGAAAGAAGAGTGAAAAATGACAGATAGAGAATATTGGTATTGGCTTTGTAATATTCCTGGATTTGGGAATGCGAAAATCAGAACATTATTAAATCATTATAAAACACCTGAATTAATCTACCAGATTGGAGAGAGGGAACTGGAACAAATACCTTATATCCGAAAAAAAGATTATGAAAGTTGGGAATGGGCAAAGAAAAATAGTAAAAAGATCGTAAAACAGTATCATGAATTAGAAGAAAAGCACATAAGATTTGTATTATTGGAAGATCATATCTATCCAAAACGTTTAAAATCTCTGCCTGATGCTCCATTTGGTTTATATGTAAAAGGAGAATTGCCAAGGGAGGAACTCCCATCAGTGGCTATTATTGGAGCGAGAGTATGTTCCGAATATGGCAAAGAGATGGCATGCTATTTTGGAGAGCAGCTGGCAAAGGCTCGTGTACAAATTATTAGTGGAATGGCAGCTGGAATTGATGCTTGGGGACAAAAAGGTGCATTAAAACGAGGAAAAACATTTGCGGTACTTGGAAATGGAGTGGATATTTGTTATCCAGCTGAAAATATTTCTTTATATATGCAAATTTCCAAAAGTGGAGGATTGATATCCGAATTTCCAATTGGGATGAAAGGTTTGCCGTATATGTTTCCAGTCCGAAATCGAATTATTAGTGGATTATCTGATTTAATTCTTGTCGTAGAGGCAAGAAAAAAGAGTGGTTCTTTGATTACAGTAGATCAGGCTTTGGAACAGGGAAGGGATGTATGTGCGCTTCCAGGCAGAGCAATTGATCCGCTTAGTGAGGGATGTAATGAACTAATTAAAAACGGAGCAATGATTATAACAAAACCAGAAGAAATATTGGATTGCCTGAAGTGGAAAACAGTTTATGAAGATATAGATCATAATAATATGGAAGAAACCCGAGTAAAATTAACTTCACAGGAACAATATGTACTGCAATTTATAACATTTGATTTAATTCATCTGGAACAGCTTTTGGAAAAAACAAATATACCAATTGGATATTTGATGACGCAACTCTTACAATTAGAAATAAAAAACTGTGTTGAGCAGCCAGTAAAAAACTATTATAAGAGAAAAAATAATATTAAAATTTTATAAAATCTGTAAAAATAGAAAAAAAAAATAAAAAAAACTACTTGTCAAGAAAAAAATTATGTTATATATTGAGTTGAGTTATGAAATCAACATAGAATATTTTAATCTCTGTGGGGTACAGAAATAAAGGAGGAACCATGGCGAAGTATCTTGTGATTGTAGAATCACCAGCAAAGGTAAAAACCATTAAAAAATTCTTGGGTTCAAACTATGAAGTTTTGGCATCAAATGGACATGTCAGAGATCTTCCAAAAAGCCAATTAGGAATTGATATTGAACATGGATATGAGCCAAAATATATTACAATCAGAGGAAAAGGTGATGTTCTGGCGAAGTTACGAAAAGAAGTAAAAAAAGCAGACAAAGTTTATCTGGCCACTGACCCTGACCGTGAAGGAGAAGCCATTTCCTGGCATTTAGCACAAGCGTTAAAATTGGAAGATAAAGAGATTCATCGTATTAGTTTTAATGAAATTACAAAAAATGCCGTGAAGGCATCTTTAAAAGATGCTAGAAAAATCAATCTAAATCTAGTTAATGCGCAGCAAACCAGAAGAATTTTAGATCGTATGGTGGGATATAAAATCAGTCCTTTGTTATGGGCAAAAGTAAAAAGAGGATTGAGTGCTGGAAGAGTGCAATCCGTTGCACTTCGGATTATTTGTGATAGAGAGGAAGAAATTAATGCATTCATTCCACAGGAATATTGGACATTAGAAGTAGAACTTCATGTAGATGGAGAGAAAAAGCCGCTTTATGCAAAATTCAGTGGTGAGGCGGACAATAAAATAGAAATTACCACACAGGATCAGATGGATCAGATCGTGGAGGAACTAAAACAATCAGAATTTATTGTCCAGGAAATTCGCCGTGGGGAACGTACAAAAAAAGTTCCTCTTCCATTTACAACGAGTACGTTACAGCAAGAAGCTGCGAATGCGTTGAACTTTTCTACACAAAAAACAATGCGGCTTGCACAACAATTATACGAAGGCGTGGATATTAAGGGAGAAGGTACGATTGGTATTATCACCTATTTGAGAACGGATTCTACGAGAGTTTCCGATGAGGCCAATCAAATGGCACAAGAATATATTACATCAGTCTATGGAGAAAACTATGTGGCAAATCATGTGACAGAAAAAAAGGCTGCGTCAGGAAATGTACAGGATGCACATGAAGCAATTCGTCCTACAAATATCCAGTTAACTCCAACTGTAATTAAGGAATCTTTAAGTAGAGATCAGTTTCGGCTTTATCAACTAATATGGAAACGATTTACTGCCAGCCGTATGGCAAATGCAGTTTATGATACAATTAATATAAAAATTAATGCAGGTAAATATCGCTTTACATCTTCTGCGTCCAAATTAAAGTTTGACGGTTTTACTGCTGTATATGGGGAGACAGAGAAAAAAGAAAATAATCCAGCTGTAAAAAATCTCACAAAGGAATCAAAGTTGAGCGTAGAAAAATTTAATCCAGCGCAGCATTTTACACAACCTCCTGCTCACTATACAGAAGCATCTCTTGTAAGAGAGCTAGAAGAGCAGGGAATTGGACGGCCTTCCACTTATGCGCCTACGATTACAACAATTCTAGCAAGACGATATATTGTAAAGGAAAATAAAAATCTTTATGTTACAGAATTAGGAGAAGTTGTAAATAATATTATGAAACAATCGTTTGCCAGTATTGTGGATGTGACCTTTACTGCTAATCTAGAATCGCTATTAGATATGGTAGCAGAAGGAAGTGTGAATTGGAAAACGGTTGTAAGTAATTTCTATCCAGATTTGGAGGAAGCAGTTGAAACTGCACAAGAGGAATTAGAGCATGTAACAGTAGAAGATGAAGTCACAGATGAGATTTGTGAACTCTGTGGAAGAAACATGGTAATTAAATATGGGCCTCATGGTAAGTTCTTGGCATGTCCTGGATTTCCAGAATGCAGGAATACGAAGCCATATTTGGAAAAAATTGGAGTCAAGTGTCCACTTTGCGGAAAAGAAGTTGTTATTAAAAAAACCAAAAAAGGCAGAAAATATTATGGGTGTGAGAATAATCCAGAATGTGAGTTTATGTCATGGGCGAAGCCTTCTACAAAGAAATGTCCGAATTGTGGAAGTTACATGGTAGAAAAGGGAAATCGCCTTGTATGTTCTGAACAGACGTGTGGATATGTAGAAACAAAAGAAAAACAATCGGAAAAAGCGGATTAGATACAATATTTTGAAAAATATTGAGTTTTCAGACAAATAACGAAAAATACTCTTGTTAATTTGCAATATTTGTGGTAGAATAAAAACATATAGATTCTGCACAAAAAAGGCAAAGGAGGAATAGTATGAGCGTACAGCTGTTAGACAAAACGAGAAAAATCAACAAACTTCTTCATAATAATAATAAGAGTAAGGTTGTATTTAATGACATTTGTGAAGTATTGAGTGAAATTTTGGAGTCCAATATTTTGGTAATTAGCAAAAAAGGAAAAGTGCTTGGTGTAAGTTCGTGGGAGGGTGTAGAAGAGATTCACGAACTGATTCAAGATAAGGTTGGGGGATTTGTAGATAAGATGTTAAATGAGCGTTTATTAAGCGTTCTGTCTACGAAAGAAAATGTAAATCTGGCAACTTTAGGATTTAATGAAGAAAATGTAATGCGCTATCAAGCGATTATCACACCAATTGACATTGCAGGGGAACGTCTTGGCACATTATTCATTTATAAAAATAATAATGGATATACAATTGATGATATTATTTTAAGTGAGTATGGAACTACTGTTGTAGGTTTGGAGATGATGCGTTCTGTTAATGAAGAGAATGCAGAAGAAACAAGAAAGATTCAAATTGTAAAATCTGCAATTAATACGTTAAGTTTCTCTGAGCTGGAGGCAATTACTCATATCTTTGAGGAGTTAAATGGAAATGAAGGTATTCTTGTAGCAAGTAAAATTGCTGATCGAGTTGGAATTACTCGTTCTGTTATTGTTAATGCACTTCGTAAATTTGAGAGTGCTGGAGTAATTGAGTCTCGTTCTTCTGGTATGAAAGGTACTTATATTAAAGTCTTAAATGATGTAGTATTTGATGAGCTGAAAAAGCTGGAAGAGAAAAAAAATTAACAGTTAATGCACAGGTGCTTTGTTAACTATATATAAGTAACAAGGCATCTGTGTTTTTTACTATTGTGATATGCAAAAGACATCTAGTGGAGGTTTCTTTTGTTTAGAAAAAGGGTCATATGTTTGTTGGAAAAATCTCTTATCAATATTGACAGAGAAAAAAAAACATGCTATACTCAAAAAGTTGAAAATAAAACACGTATACTGATGTTCGAGAAGGTGCCGATTGGTCCCTCGAATAAGAGAGGTATACGGAAGTAAAACCAAAAGGAGATAAGAAAATGAGCGTTATTTCAATGAAACAGTTATTGGAAGCAGGTGTTCATTTTGGACACCAGACAAGAAGATGGAACCCTAAGATGGCTCCATATATCTACACAGAAAGAAATGGTATTTATATCATCGACTTACAGAAGTCTGTTGGAAAAGTTGACGAGGCTTATAAGGCAGTTGCTGATATTGCAGCAGATGGTGGTACAATTCTTTTTGTTGGTACAAAGAAGCAGGCACAGGACGCAGTTGCAACAGAGGCAGAAAGATGTGGTATGTACTATGTAAACCAGAGATGGTTAGGTGGTATGTTGACAAACTTTAAGACAATTCAGAGCAGAATTGAGCGTTTAAGAGAAATCGAAGCAATGGCAGAAGATGGAACATTTGATGTGCTTCCAAAGAAAGAAGTTATCGCATTAAAGAAAGAATGGGATAAGTTAGAGAAGAATCTGGGTGGTATTAAAAATATGAAGAGAATCCCAGATGCTATTTTTGTAGTAGATCCTAAGAAGGAAAGAATTTGTGTTCAGGAAGCTCATACATTAGGTATTCCATTAATCGGTATTGCGGATACAAACTGTGATCCAGAAGAATTAGATTATGTAATTCCAGGTAATGATGATGCAATCAGAGCCGTTAAATTAATTGTTTCCAAGATGGCAGATGCTGTAATCGAAGCAAATCAGGGAGATGCAGCAGATGTAGAAGAAGTAGCAGATACAGAAGAAGTTGCAGAGGAAACAGCAGTAGAAGAATAAGAAACAGAAACCGGAGGGAATCACAATGGCTATCACAGCAAAGATGGTAAAAGAATTAAGAGAAATGACAGGAGCTGGCATGATGGATTGCAAGAAAGCTCTTGCAGCTACAGATGGCGATATGGATAAGGCAGTTGATTTCTTAAGAGAAAAGGGATTAGCTGGTGCAGCAAAGAAAGCTGGTCGTATTGCAGCAGAAGGTATTGTAGCAACTTGCTTAGTGAATGATGACAAGAAGGCTGTTGTCGTAGAAGTAAATGCAGAAACAGACTTCGTTGCTAAGAACGAAAAATTCCAGAATTATGTTGCAGATGTTGCAGCTCAGGCAGTTAAGACTTCCGCAAAGACAATGGAAGAATTCTTAGAAGAAAAATGGGAAAAAGACCCTACTCTTACAGTAAAAGAAGCTTTATCTTCTCAGATTTCCATTATCGGTGAAAACATGAATATTAGAAGATTTGAACAAATCGAAGAAGAAAACGGTTTTGTTGCTTCTTATATCCATGCAGGTGGTAAGATCGGTGTATTAGTAGATGTTGAAACAGACGTTGTAAACGATGCAATCAAAGAAATGGCTAAGAATGTAGCTATGCAGGCAGCAGCATTAAAGCCACTGTACACAAGCAGAGATGAAGTAGATGCTGATTACATCGAAAGAGAAAAAGAAATCTTAACAGCAGCAGCTAAGAACGAAAAGCCAGATGCAAACGACAAGATCATCAATGGTATGGTTATGGGTCGTATTAATAAAGAATTAAAAGAAATCTGCTTATTAGATCAAGTATATGTAAAAGCAGAAGACGGCAAGCAAGCAGTTGCTAAGTATGTACAAGAAGTTGCTAAGGCAAACAATGCAAATGTAAAAATCAAGAAATTCGTTCGTTTCGAAACTGGAGAAGGTTTAGAAAAGAAAGAAGAAGATTTTGCAGCTGAAGTGGCTAAGCAGATGGGAATGTAAACAAATTTTTCAAGTAAATTTAATTTAAGTAATCTGATATGTACCCAGTTTTCTGGACACATCATTATTCAATTGAATCGTTAAGCACTTATAATGGATGTCTTCCTGTATACAGTAGGAGGCATCCATTTTGTTGTAGCTTTAGCATGAAAAAACTCCCTGCTATGCAGGGAGAAGAAGCAGGTTTAGCGTGACAAAAAAACCTCCAATGTTATAATGAAAGTGGATTGGCAGCCACATGATTAAAAACAAAGGAGGTT
>FCNS01000014.1 GCA_900045905.1 Clostridiales bacterium CHKCI001
ATTTGAAAGAAGTAAGACCCCTTGAAGACGACGAGGTAGATAGGGCAGAGGTGGAAGTACAGTAATGTATGGAGCTGACTGTTACTAATCGGTCGAGGGCATAACCTGAGGAAGAGTTTGGGAGCGAGAAGGAGCGAAAGAACTCGAAGGTTAGAAGGATAGGAAATAGGATGAAGAAGTTTTGTGTGTAGTTTTGAAAGTATATGGCGGAATAGCTCAGTTGGCTAGAGCACACGGTTCATACCCGTGGTGTCATGGGTTCAAATCCCTTTTCCGCTACTTAAACTGATCCAATCAATTGGATCAGTTTTTTTGCGTTACTGGATAAAAAATATTAAGATAGTAAATTTACGTAAACATTACATAAAAAGGGTTTTTAATTTTACATTGTTGTGATAGTTTTAATACATAGAAAAAAAGATATTTGGAGATAGAGAAACGTTACTTGGACATTTTTTTAATAAAATATGATAACTTATATAATAAAAACTAAATAGTTAAAAAATATAGGGAGAAAAGAGTATGAAAAGATATGAAAAAAAGCTGGAAAAATGGATTGTTGGGCTTATACAATAAGCAGCATATATTTGATCTATAATATTAGTTATTATATAAGATACAGTGTATGGAATTGGGAAACTATCACATTGGGTATTATTAGCATTATACTCTGGATTGTATTTAATCGATTTATTTATTATTCTTAGTTGAGTCTAGAAAGCTTGTTTTAAAATATTTGATGAAATAGAGTTTTGCAGTTGAATGAAAGGGACTTCCATTGAAAGCTGTCATTGTGGGACTGAGATTTCTGTAATGGCAGTTTTTATTATTATGATATGCAAAAAGATTTCATCAGAGTTTGCTTTTACCTTCTATGTCGAATCAAAATACCTTTTGACCCCAACATCATAATATGTTATAATAAAAAACTGAGCATAAGGGAAAAAATAGCCCTGTTCGTTCTAGTATATTATTGTTAAGTAACAGGAAAATCTCGTTAAGCAGGGGGAAGTTACGTTGCAGGAAGAAAAGGAGAAACTAAAAAAGGATACAGGAATTCGACAATATAGAGACGAAATCTTAGGATTGGGACAAGATAAAGATCAAATGCTGCGACTACAGCATTATCGGGATCGAATGCTTGGATTGACGGAAAACCGTTCTGTTCCGAGACATGAAAAACTAAATATGTGGAGTATTAAAGAGGGAAATGAAAATATTCTTCGTTTAGATGAATATATGAATGAACTTGCAAAACTTCAAGAGACTCGGGAAGAAATGCTGAAAATGCAGAGAGAAGGCTTAATGCGTTTGCAACAAGATAGAGAAGAGATGTTAAAGATGCAGCAGGATGGATTACTAAAATTACAACGAGACCGCGAAGAGATTATGCATCTTCAAGAAGAATTATTGGCTGCATTACAGCAAGGAACAAGCAGTGAGGAAAAATTACAAAAGACAATGCAGGAAATGTTAAAACTTCAGGAAGATACAGATAAGATTTTCCAAGAACAACAGAACCATATGCTGACATTTCAGAAAGATCGAGATGATATGGAAAGAAATCAGCAGGAAGGTCTGTTAAATATGAGACAAAATGAGTTTTTTCAGCTAGTAAAGAAAAAAAATAAAGAAAATCTTTGTACTTCTTTGAATTTGCAGCGAAAAGAACGAACAGAAGATAACAACCAATTACATTCATTTTCAACAACAGAATCAGATTCTATTAATGAGAACGAAATAAAATCCAATGATAAGCCCAATGTGCTAGAAACTAAAAAAATAGAGCAAGAAAAGAAGCCAACATTTGACCAACCAGAAGAACAGAAACAAGGAAATTTGGAGTTCAGGAGAGAAAAGCCTTCCTTAGTAAAATCTCATACAATGAGCATTGATAAAAGAAATTTTGGTATGGATGTTGTTCGTAGTATTGCAGTTATCTTAGTGCTTAGCATTCATTTCTTTTTATATAACGGATACTATGCATTGCCTCAGATTGGAATAAAAGTGTGGCTTGTAGATTGGGCTCGTTCTTTCTTCTTTGTAGGAGTTCCACTATTTTTGATGATTACTGGATTTTTGAGAGGAACGAAAAAACCTACATTAAGCTATTATCTTGGCATTATTCCTATTTTATTGACTTGGGCAATTGTTACAGTTATTTGTATTTTATTTAAAATTTATTATTTGGATATTCATCAAAGTACGATTTTATGGATTGCGGACATCTTTAATTATACAGGGGCTACTTATAGCTGGTATATTGAGATGTATATTGGAATATTTTTATTATGTCCATTTTTAAATCGAATTACGGAACATATGGATAAGAAACAGTTTCGTATTTTGCTTGGTACAATGATTGCACTTACGTTTCTTCCGACTCTAACGAATCGTTGGGGAGGAAAAGAATTAAACTTAAATATCCTTCCTGATTATTGGATGTCTCTTTATCCATTTACATATTATTTTATCGGAAGTTATATACGAAAATTCTCTGTAAAACTTTCTTTTAGAAAGGGCATTTTAGGAGCGTTATTCTTTGCGATGATAAAGGGAAGTATTCTTTATTATACGGCGAATGGAGGAATTTTCGTTGAGCGAATTGGAGATGGATATTCGGACATATTTGTAGCAGGTACGAGCATTTGTTTGTTTTTAGCATTTTATGATTTAAAAACAGAAAATCGAGACTTAAAAAGAGTATTTTACCATATTTCTAAGGTATCTTTAGCAATCTATTTAGTCTCATGGATTTTTGATCGAATTCTTTATGCAATGATGTTTCCATATTTTTCCATTGATACTTATATATGGTGTTACTTTATATTTGTACCAACTTCGTTTTTCTGCTCACTGCTTACTGCAACGGTAATCGAACGAGTGGTACAGTGGATTTATCATAATAGCCTAAATATGGCAGTTTTTCTAAAAAATAAAAGAAAAACCTCTGCTAAAAGGGGTTGACAAAAAATAAAATTCGTCCTATGATTAAGACAGCTAAATAATTATAGCTATGAAGGAACAAGTAGCCATAGGATTATCCGCCAGAGAGAAGAAACAATAGCTGGAAGTTTCTTTCTGATAGATATGGTGAATACCACTCCTGAGCTGCGATAGGAAATGATCGCCGTACCTCTGCGTTAAAGAGTAAGGTTTGATAGAACCTGAGTGAAAATCAAGGTGGAACCGTGTATATGATGCACCCTTGGACAGGCTGTAGCCTGCCCAGGGTGTTTTTTGTTATCGTGATATACACATCCAGAGGAGATTTCTTTTGTTTGATGGGGATAATAGGAAATGAGCAAAATGTTGTTTCTTAATGATATAAGCCAAGTGGGAGATAGTTCCTTAAAATAATATAAAACGAGAGGAGACTTAAAAAATGATTATTACATTAAAAGATGGGTCAAAAAAAGAGTATGCACAGTCAATGTCTGTTTTAGATATTGCGAAAGACATTAGTGAAGGTCTGGCTAGGATGGCAACTGCTGGAGAAATGAATGGAGAAGTAGTGGATTTAAGAACGGTAGTAGAAAATGACTGTGAATTAAATATTTTAACAGCAAATGATGAAAAGGGACTTGCAGCACTTCGTCATACAACCTCTCATGTATTGGCAGAGGCAGTAAAACGTATTCGTCCAGATGCAAAATTAGCAATTGGTCCTTCAATTGATACAGGATTTTACTATGATTTTGAGTGTGAACCATTTTCAAGAGAAGATTTGGATGCAATTGAAAAGGAAATGAAAAAGATTATTAAGGAAGGTGCGAAAATTGAGCGTTTTGAACTTCCGAGAGCAGAAGCAATTGCATTTATGAAAGAAAAGGGTGAGCCATATAAAGTAGAATTAATCGAAGATTTGCCAGAAGATGCGGTGATTTCTTTCTATTCTCAAGGAGATTTTACCGATTTATGTGCAGGACCTCATTTAATGAGTACAAAGGGAATTAAGGCATTTAAGCTTCTGTCTTCTTCTGGTGCTTACTGGAGAGGTTCTGAAAAAAATAAAATGTTAGCTCGTATTTATGGAACTGCATTTGCCAAGAAAGAAGAATTAAATGCTTATTTAGAGCAATTGGAGGAGGCGAAAAAGCGCGACCATAACAAGTTGGGACGTGAAATGGAATTATTTACAACAGTAGATGTAGTTGGACAAGGACTTCCTCTTATTATGCCAAAGGGCGTTATTATGATGAAGGAGTTACAACGCTGGATTGAAGATTTAGAAGATAATGAATGGGGATATGTTCGTACAAAGACGCCGTTGATGGCTAAAAGTGATCTTTATAAAATTTCTGGTCATTGGGATCATTATAAAGAAGGTATGTTTGTCCTTGGAGATGAAGAAAAAGATAAGGAAGTATTTGCACTTCGTCCAATGACTTGTCCATTCCAATATTATGTATATAAAGCAACACAACATAGCTATCGTGAATTACCACTGCGTTATGGTGAGACATCTACGTTGTTCCGTAATGAAGATTCTGGGGAAATGCATGGTTTAACACGTGTACGTCAGTTTACAATTTCAGAGGGACATTTAATTGTGCGTCCAGATCAGGTAGATGAAGAATTTAAGAATTGTGTTCACTTAGCTGTGCATGTGCTTACAACATTGGGATTACAAGACGATGTAACCTATCGTCTGTCGAAATGGGACCCTGCCAATACAGAAAAATATATTGGTGATGCAGAGTATTGGGAGACATCTCAAGGAAAGATGCGTGAATTGCTGAATGAGTTAGATCTTCCGTTTGTAGAAGCAGATGGAGAAGCTGCATTCTATGGTCCGAAATTGGATATTCAGGCAAAGAATGTGTATGGAAAAGAAGACACAATGATTACGATTCAGTTAGACTTTGCATTGGCAGAGCAGTTTGATATGTATTATATCGACGAAAATGGTGATAAGAAACGTCCATTTATTATTCATAGAACTTCCATGGGATGTTATGAAAGAACATTAGCATGGTTAATTGAAAAGTATGCAGGATTGTTCCCAACATGGTTATGTCCAGAACAAGTTCGTGTACTGCCTATTTCTGAAAAATATAAGGATTATGCAGAACAGGTAAATGCACAACTGAAAGTAAATGGGGTTCGCTCCAGTGTCGATAATCGTTCCGAAAAGATTGGATATAAGATCCGTGAGGCACGTCTTGCAAAGGTTCCATATATGTTAGTAGTTGGAGCAAAGGAAGAAGAGGATCATGTAGTATCCGTAAGAAGCCGTTACCTTGGAGATGAAGGACAGAAACCATTAGAAGAATTCATTGATGCTATCTGCAAGGAAATCCGCACGAAAGAAATACGCAAAATTGAAGTAGAAAACCAAAAATAATCTTTTATATTAGGAAACGTTGGTATTTAATACCGACGTTTCTTTAGTCATTGTCATCGTATACAAAAAAGTTCTAGTAGAGGTTCTGCTTTTCAGTGAAAGAATCTCTAAAAAATCTGTTAATTAATAGATTTTTTCTGTAGTTGTATGGATTTTATACTTGCAGTTAAGGATGATGTCGTGTTAAAATAGATGTAAATTCTTGGAGAAAGGTGGTACATAAATTATGAATCAGGAAACTTTAAATTATGTCGTTGAAAAAACCCGTGAATTAATCGCAGCCCCTACGTGTAGTAGTGAAACAAAAGCAGCAGCACAGAAATGGATGGATGCGGTAGGAACTGACAAGGAAAAAGAAGAAACTCAAAAATATATTGAGGAACTAGAGGCAGATATTATGCCAATTGATATGTTAATTGGGTTTGCTGAATCAGAAAAAGGTATGGGCTATTTTGGAGCAGAAACTGCCGCAACGATTGTGTCACATGCAAAAGAAATCAAGGCAGCTGGAGCAAAATATTGCGATTGTCCTGCTTGTACAGTAGTCGCAGAAATTTTGGAAAAGAAAGAAGAGCTCTTAAAATAAGAGGGGAATTTATCAAGAAAACCGCTTGTCTGTAAAATGCAGAAAGCGGCTTTCTTTTTTTTAGGAAATATGGCTTTTTCCTAACTTTTGTAGGAAAGCATTGACATGAAATAATATAATAATTAGAATAATACCCATAAAATAGGAGACAAGTTTAGTGAGAAATACAGCTTAAATAAAGAAGCTAAATAAAAAATAAATCAAATGACTCATGTATGATAAAAACTATGATATAAACTTGAGAATGTTAAGCGATTGCATAGCAGCAAGATACATTAGTAAAAGAGGGGGCTTTTCATGGGAGGATTAAGTATGTCAACAATACTGTTAATAATTATCTATATTGCATTTATTGGGCTAGGAATTCCTGATTCTTTATTTGGAACAGCGTGGCCAGCAATTTATACGGAATTTGAACTTTCAGTTTCAGCAGCAAATTATGTTACATTTCTTATTTCTGGAGGAACCGTAATTTCTAGCTTACTGGCAGCCAGACTAATCAATTATTTTGGAACTGCCAAAATTACAGCAGTAAGTACCACAATAACAGCCGCTGCTCTTTTGGGGTTTTCCTGTTCAAATAATATACTGTGGTTATGTTTATTTGCTGTACCTCTTGGATTAGGTGCAGGGGCAATTGATTCTGCGCTTAATAATTATGTAGCGTTACATTATAAAGCAATGCATATGAATTTTTTGCATTGTTTTTATGGTATTGGAGTTTCTTTAAGCCCATATTTGATGTCACTTGCTCTCTCTGTTAATGCAAATTGGAGAAATGGGTATCGAATGGTCTTTTGGTTTCAGCTTGGAATTGCTATAGTAACGATACTATCAATTCCATTATGGAAAAAGGTGAAACATTGCTCATCAGTACAGGAAAATTCTCCTGTCACAGTAGGGGTGTTTCAGTTATTAAAGATGTCGAAAATCCGTATTGCCTGTTTGATATTTATGGGTTCCTGTGCAATTGAATATACTTGTGGTGGTTGGGGTAGTACCTTTCTCGTAAATGCAAAAGGATTAACGGTAGATATTGCTGCTCAAATAATTACCTTTTATTATATGGGAATTGCATTTGGTCGTTTTTTGTCTGGGATATTTGCCAATAGGTTTACTAGCTGGCAATTAGTTAAAGTTGGACAAAGGGTTATTTTAATTGCTATTATTTTATTGTTTTTACCATTTCCGCCTTTTGTTTCTGGGATTGCATTATTTTTAATTGGGCTAGGAAATGGACCTATCTTTCCTAATATGCTGCATCTTACTCCACAAAATTTTGGAACGGATATTTCTCAGTCTGTTATAAGTATACAAATGGCAGCATCTTACTTAAGTATTATGTTAGCACCAATATTGTTTGGAGTGATTGCTCAAATCATTGGTGTTACATTTTTTCCATGTTATTTAATGATTATGTTTCTAATTATGATAATTGGAACGATATTATTAAAATGGAAAATCAGAAGTAACACTAAGATACAGTAAAAGCTAACTAATTTCGAGTCAATGAAATTTGAATATTTTCCACTTTTTCTGTGGGTAATAGCTCAGATTTAATGTTTGTAATATTGATATGAAACGGTATTTTTTATTAGGCAAAGTGATTGGAACAAAACATATCACATAAATATAAGAAATTTTTCTTGAGAATTCGAATTAAATAGACTCATTGACAGTAACTACAATTTTACCGTTTACGGTGCCAGAATCCATTGCAATACAAGCTTTTGTAATCTCAGAAAAGGAGAATATTTTTCCAACATAAGGAGTTAGCTTATGTTCTGTTAAGAAGAAATAAATATCATCTATAGTTTCCTGTGTAGGATAATTGCTAAAGAAACTACTTAGATACACGCCATTGGGAATAAATTTAATTGGATCAAAGTTGTTGAGAACATACAAACCACCTAAAATGCCAGTATTACAGACAATACCTCCTTTTTCTACACATCGCAGAGTATCGTAAAGTGTTTTGGGGCCTACAAGTTCTAATGCTTTTGTAATATTGGATCGTGTACCTGCCAATGTTCCTGTATCTAAGATTGCTTCATCTGCCTCATGCAAAAATAATAGTTTCTCTTTTTTATGTGTTGTAGCAATAACTTTGCATCCGATTGATTTTGCAATTTGAATCGCTGCATATCCTAATGCACAAGTACCGCCTCTTATTAGCAAGGTATCTTCTGGTTTTAAATCTAAACATTCAAATAGGGAACCCCATGCTGTAAAGTAGGTTTCAGGTATAGCCGCTAGTCTTGCCCAAGGTAATTCAGAATGGATGGCAAATACATTCTGTATAGGCACCAGAGCATATTCTGCATAACTGCCGTCAAAACTGCGTCCCATACCTTCCATTAAAGCTGTTACTTTCTGTCCTATTGTAAAGTTGCTGTCCGATGCATCCACAATTTCTCCAACACATTCAATGCCAGGAATAATTGGTTTTTGGATATAGTTTGCTTGAATCTCAGATAATCGTAAAATCTGTTCCGAATGATTTAGACCAAATGCTTTTATTTTTACTAGCACCCAGCCAGGTTTTATTTTTGGAACAGGAAAATCGGTTAATGTGATATCGGAAGCTTTCGTAACGTTATTTAGCACAACTGCTTTCATTGTTTTTGGAATCATAATTAACCTCCCTCTAATAGTTAGAATTGGCTTTGTAAACCTCTCTTTTTGATTTATAATTCTATTATAATCTAAGATCAAAAGAAGGAATAGTACGCACAAATTTATGACTTAGTTACTTTTTTATAACTGCTTAAATTCTCTTGCATCCAATAGGGGATTCAATTATAATTGAAACGCTTTACTAGAAATGAATGGAGGTATGATTATGCTGACGAAGGAAGAAATGCCTGCTTGCCCAGTGGCAACAACTGTTTCACTAATAGGAAGTAAATGGAAGTTATTGATTCTAAGAAATTTATTGATACGTCCGTGGCGGTTTAATGAATTAAAAAAAGACTTAGAGGGTATTAGTCAGAAAGTTTTAACAGATAGTCTACGCTCAATGGAAAAAGATGGAATTATCACTCGAACCGTTTATCCTGAAGTACCGCCTCGCGTGGAATATGCTTTAAGTGAATTAGGAGAGTCGATGCGTCCAATCATTCATGTGATGGAGAAGTGGGGAATAGAATATAAAAAGAATATGCAATAACGTAGAGAGAAAAAGATACTAGGAAACTGTTAGGAGAAAATAAAATGCTTGAGGAAAATTTAGTGAATGCAGAGAAAGTTGTTATTCGAGTTGCAACAGTTGGGGATGCAGAAAGGTTATTGCAGATTTATGCACCTTATGTTGTCAATACAGCAATTACGTTTGAGTATGAAGTTCCTACTGTTCAGGAATTTAGAAAAAGGATTTATCATGTATTAGAAAGATATCCATACTTAGTTGCAGAAAAAAATGAAGAATTATTAGGATTTGCATATGCAAGTGCATTTCATGAGAGAGCAGCGTATGACTGGGCAGTGGAAACATCCATCTATATCTGTATGGATAAGAGAAAAGTGGGAATTGGCCGAAAGTTACATGATTGTTTGGAGAAAATATTAAAAGAACAAGGGGTATTGAATTTGAATGCTTGTATTGCATATCCTAGAAACGAAGATGAATATTTGACCAAAAATAGTGTGGAATTTCATAGTCATCTTGGGTATCGTTTGGTTGGTGAATTTTATCAGTGCGGATATAAATTTAATCGCTGGTATAATATGGTTTGGATGGAAAAACAGATAGGAGAGCATATTTCTAACCAGCCAGCAGTTAAAAATTTCAATTTCATTCGAAAGAAAGTAGAAACAGAAAAAAGTTTGTAGTTAATATCGATGAGCTACAATGAAAAAGTGTAAATATAGTAGTTATAAGGAGTGGGTTAATTATTGATGATTCAATTAACTTGCTCCTTTTTTAATGATACAGAAATGAGAAAATAGAATCAATAATTCAAATAAAAAATGGGAAAAACTGTAACATTATGGTCAAATAATTGTTAAATAAGTATAAGAGGGGGTGAGAATCTGGAAAATAAGTTATTAGAACAGTTGTATACAACCTATTATAAAGAATTATTTTTATACATATATGGGTTATGCGGTCAAAAAGCGATGACGGAAGATATTCTACAGGAGACATATTTGCGAGCGTTAATTTCCTTAAAAGATTCTCACACAAATTTTAGGGCATGGTTATATATGGTAGCAAGGAATCTTTGCTTTAATATAATGAAAAAGAATCTTAGGACCGTTTCCATGAGTGAAGAAATTGAGAACATAACATATTTTTCCAAAACAGACCTGTTGCATGAAATCATTTTAGATGAGGAAAAAAATGCGTTGTGGAATGCTCTTAGAAAGTTATCAGATAAAAAGAGAGAAGTGATCTTATTACAGTATTTTGCTGGTTTTGATCAGAGAAAAATTGCAGCAGTTTTGCAAATTACTCCAGAAAATGTACGAATTCTAAGTTATCGAGCCAAAAAAGAATTGAAAAAATTGTTGGGAGGTGAAAGGAAGTTATGACATATCAAGAGAAATTGAAAATATATCAGTCAGGAGGTTTATCAGAGGAAGAAAGAAAGGAAGTTGAGTATGAAATTGAAAAGTATGAGGCAATCAGCAACTATTTGTATGAGCAAGAAAGTGTTCCTAGTTTAGATGAATTATTGCTCAATCCAGAAGGTTCAGATGAGAAAGAAGAAACTCTGGAGAAGAAAGAAATCAATTTTGCAGAGTTAGTAAATCATTCGATTCATCGTGCGTTTCGTCGTTTAGGTATTATAATAGTAACGGTTTCCCTGGCCATTGTTTTATTTATTCAATTTGCTTTACCCCATATTGTATCGATGTTTTATTATGATCCGTCTGCAAAAAATGGAACATATGGGAATCAAATGAGCCTAGATATGGCAGTATACTCTGAATTATTTCTGCCATGTATGAGACGTGATACAGTAGTAGTAGAAGATAACGGCTATGGGAATTATGATATTAGTATTAATCAGACAGCGACCTATACAGGACAGTTTATAAATGTATCTGGAGAAATAAAGAGGGGAAAGTTGAAATTATTTGATACGAATATTTTAAAAGAACCAACAGAAAATGCTTTTGCATGGTATCAAGTAGACGGAGATAAGACGAAAACGTTGGAAGAGCTGCTTCAGCCAACTGGAAATGAACATATTAATATGTGTGCGGCAGGAGAGCCAGAAGAAGCGTTAAAAATAATACAGGAACTGGATGATAGAGAAAAATATATCGGTTATGTATCTTTAAATCAGTTGATGGATTATGAGAGTTTTATGAAATATATGGAGAATTATGATAATCTAGGTTCTTTATGGTGCGCGGTGCAGACAGAGGAATGGACGGATGAGCATATGTTCAGAGCTTCTAATATTGGGTTCTCGTGTGATTTAGACTGGTCTACTCAATTAAGCTATGATGAGATGATATACCCAGAATTAATATTATGGCAGTCGGAAGAAAATATGAAATGGGATAAGATAGAAGAAAATATAAGAGAGGAACAATATATGACAACTCATTTTACTAGCCTGCTGAATTATTTGTCCGACCAAAAGGAATTTTGCAGTATGATGGGAAAAGAGCCACAGGCATTAAAGGAAATAGTTAAATACGTGTCTAATTATGGATTAGAAGTATATGGATTTGCAGCCATTATGAGTAAACAGCTTATGTTAGAGTTATCAGAACAACCCGAAATATATGAGATATATGTTCAGAAGATACCATAATATTCAATGAATTTTAATGTATATAGTTTTAGATGGAACTTATAAAATACAAACGTGATTCATATAAATAAAAAACTCTATGTAAGTTAATTTATTTCCCATCAAGTTGATGCTCCATTACATAGAGTTTTTTCTAGTTATTGTGGTATGCAAAAAGAAGCTCCAATGGAGGTTTCTTTGGTTACCTATTTCGCAAAAAATTAAAATTTAATTACTACATTTAAAGCTTTTTGTGTATCTGCGGCTGTCTGAAGTGCTTCGGATAATTTTTCCAATGGAAATTCATGTGTAATGATAGATTCAATATTCCATCTGCCGCTTTTCATAATTTCCATCACATCTCTTACATCTTCGGGCATATATCCGCCAGAACCGATAATGCTTTTTTGAGCATAGGTGATATGAAGGAGATCGAGATTTCGGAGTGCACGGTTCACAGCGACAGTTACAAAACGAGAACCAATTTTTCCGCTGTCCATAAAAAGATTTAGTATAGATTCTGCTCCTGCTGCATCAATGAAAATGTCAATATTAGCAGTAAGTCCATTTAAAGCATGTGCTTCACCAAAATATTCTTTGGTTACCTTTGTATAATCATCGGTTTCCATGTTGCATACAGAAAATCCTAAATTCTTTATAATGTTTAAGCGGAAGTCGGATATGTCACATATCATTACTTTTTTTACTCCAAACCATTTTAGAGCAATTGCTGCTGCTATACCAATCGTTCCGCAGCCAAATACAATTGCGGTTTCCGTAGTTTGGGGCAAAGAACGTCTGGCAGCACGGCAGCCTACCGTAAAAGGTTCAATAAGGCAAGCGGTTTTGTCGGATATAGAAGAACTAACATCATATAGAGAATGATTCGGTTTGGCATCTGGTATCAATATGTATTCTGAAAATCCTCCAATCGTTCCAGCTCGACTTGTATCTCCTTTGGCATAGAGCGGATAAGGGTAAACACGCTGACCGACAATAAAATCTGTCACTTTTGATCCTATGGCAGCAACTCTTGAGATCGTTTCATGACCAAATTCACCTCCAATTGTTATGCGGTGCCCTGTATTAGGGCCGTGAGTATAGACAGCAACATCTGTGCCACAGATACTGGAATAAATATTTTGAATTAATACATCGTGTTCACCTAATTTGGGAATAGGAAACTCTTTTATAACGATATTTTGTTGTCCCATATAAATTGCTGATTTCATAATTACCTCCTAATTCTGTACTTTCCAAAAGATATCGGATTAAACTACGTTTTACATATAAGTTCAATATACATTGCCTGTTGGCTATAAATATAGTATACTAATAACAAATAGTTTTAGGCAATCGTCAATATCCCAATTTGTGTTGGAATAATAAAATGGAGTACGATATGAATGTAAAAAATAATCGACGTTTTCACGATACGGAAATTAGTATGGAAGCAGCAATGTTGGATCTTATGAAGGAAATGGAGTTTGAAAAGATTACAGTAAAGAAAATCTGTGAAAGGGCACAAGTAAATCGTTCTACGTTTTATGCACATTTTATGGATATTTATGATATGATGGATAAAATGGAACAAGAGCTTGGCAAGGAACTGTTAAATAGTTATTTGGAGCATAATTTGCCAGAGGAAAGAACGATGTTTTCCATACAATCGTTTCATCTGTTTTTGCAGCATATAAAGAAACATCATTATTTTTATAAAATTAATTTAAAGACTAGAAAAGAATTTCCGTTGAAACAGGGATATGAGTGTATGTGGAATGATATCATTAAGCTACGCTGTGAGCAGGCAGGGATATCTTCAGAAGAAGATATGATGTATTATTTTATTTATTTTCAAGCGGGATTTACAATGTTATTAAAACACTGGGTGGATACTGATTGTAAAGAAGAGGAAGAAAAACTTGCTGAAATTATAGAAAATTGTATTCCATCTGTTTTGAAATGAAACGATTAGTAAATAAATGACTTATTATGGGAGGAATTATATGGCTAAATTAGAACAAAATCTGTATGGAGAGTTTGATGAAATACTGAAACGAATTGAAGAGGGAATACTAAATGGAAGTGTATCGGCATCATTGGAAGATTCCAGTGATTTCTATGAGGGGACAGCTCGTTGCAGTGTCCGTGTGTTTGAGCGATATAGTTATGCTGGAGGGAATCGTGTGAGTTTAAATGTGACTTTATTTCAAAATGGAGGAGCAATTAGATTGTCAGCGATTACCTCTGGTGGAAGTCAGGCAATGTTTTGGAAAGTGAACACATGGGGAGAGGAAGCATTTTTAGATAAGTTAAGGGAATTACTGTAAAAGAAAATGTTACTCCTGATCCTTAAAAATAAGAGTATCCCGTGAAATCCAGATTTTTTTGCGATTCTGGGTTATTACGGGATTCTTTTATTTTTCCAATGGTTCTGTTCTGGCTGGTTTTTCATTATTGTCTATATTATAATGAATCTATTTCTACACTATAATTATGAAAATACATTTGGGAGGGGATCAATGGATCAGATAATCAGGATACAAGAAAATGGAATTTATATCGTATTTAAAATATTAGAGGATGGAATGATTCGATTTCTTCATTTTTCATATACGAAAGAATGATATTTTACAGGGCGGTTTTAGCAATACAAATGAAATGAAACAGCGTCTAAATATTCGTTCTATCGTGGATACGTATTAAGAGATTTAGAGTACTGCTTTTTGTTCAAGTATTTATAATACATAAAATCGTTTAGACGGCAGTCAATCCATTATTTGGTTACAAAAATATATTGGCAAATATCAATTTGACAAATATACTATTATCATATCGGAAAAAATGAATATGAGGTGAATCAGTGGAAAATACTTATGAAGAAAATGTAAAGGTTTTCAAGGCTTTATGTGATATGAATCGTTTGAAAATCTTGTAACTTTTGCAAAGTGGCGAAAAATGTTCCTGTATACTTTTAGAGGAATTGAGTATCAGTCAATCAACATTATCTCATCACATGAAAATTTTGTGTGATAGTGGGATTGTAACCTATCACCGTGAGGGGAAATGGACGTATTACTCTATTAGTACACAAGGAAGTCACTATGCAGTAGAATTGTTGAAACGTCTTACAACGGTTCATGTGAGAAATGATTTTTAATTTATTTATGCCACTCTTATGAGTGGCATGAGTTCAGTACAACATAGCCAAAAATATAGATTTATTATAACCAAAATTAAAAAGCAAGGTAATGAAATGCAAGAATTGAAACGTATTTGGCTGTTTTTTTTAAATCAGATTTTAGGAATGGAATGGATGAATAAGTCAATTGGCAAGATTCTAGCTATGTTAGGCATAGATATTGACGGAAAAGTTGGTGGGAGTGTTCAGTTTTTTATTTATGATGTAATTAAGATAACGATTTTATTATGTGCGTTGAGTTTGATTATCTCTTATATTCAGAGTTATTTTCCTCCGCAAAGGAGTAAATAGATATTAGGGCGTTTTCACGGAATTGGAGCAGTGATTCATAATTGGATTCCAGAAACTTGGATTGAAGCAGTATTGGGCAGTAATAATCCGTTTGGTGTTTAGTAGGAATTCCTATGTATGCAGATATTTTTGGTACCATACTAGTTGCAGAAGCATTATTATCCAAAGGTGCACAGTTAGGAATGATCTTGTCTTTTATGATGGCGGTTACAACATTAAGCCTACCATCTATGATTATGTAAAAAAGGCTGTAAAATCAAAATTACTGACATTATTTATTTTTGTCTGTATGTTTGGAATTATTATAGTAGGATATTTATTTAATGTATTCCATACATTTCTAGTATAAACTTAAGAAGATATTTTGAGAAAGGGAGAAAATTATAATGAGAAAACCTAAAGTAGCATTTATATGTGTGCATAATTCTTGCCGAAGCCAGATAGCAGAAGCATTGGGAAAATATTTAGCTTCGGATGTTTTTGAGAGTTATTCTGCTGGAACTGAAATAAAATCACAAATTAATCAGGATGCTGTAAAATATATGAAACAGCAGTATGGTATTGATATGGAAAAAGATCAATACTCGAAATTAATTACTGATATTCCAGTAGCAGATATTGTAATTACAATGGGATGTAATGTTGATTGTCCTGTTTTGCCTTGCAGACATAGAGAAGACTGGGGGATAGATGACCCGACGGGAAAAAATGAAAAAACTTTCTTGGAAACCATTAAAAATATTCATAGTAAAGTCTTGAAGTTAAAAGAAGATATATTGAAAAGTTGTGTATAGTAAACGTATATGATTCGCCTAGCGGTGGAATCACCACTATAAATGAAAGTCGATTGCTCCCCACTTTAGTGCTCCCGCAGTCGCTTCCCATATTCGCAATACAATAAAATCGTCCGCCAATTAGGAAAAATTAAGATAAGAAATTCGCAAAAAATGTAATTTTGTGATATACTGCTAGTCGTGAAAAGAGAAAGAACAAAAGAAAATTTACGGAGTAAAAGGAGATTGAACATGAGTAATTGGATTTATTGTCTTTTGTGGTTTTTTATTCTTTATTCTTTTATTGGTTGGGTATTAGGAACTGCGGCGGCAGCAGTAAGGGAAAAGAAATTTGTAGATGTTGGATTTTTGTATGGTCCTTATTGTCCTGCGTATGGATTAGGCGGTGTGGTATTTTCAGTACTTCTTCCTGAATTAAAAAATCATTTATTTTTTCTTTTCTTAGGTGGAAGTGTTTTATCATTTTTAGTTGCGATTTTTACTGGATTTATTTTAGAACGAATTTTTCACCATAAATGGTGGGATTATTCCAGAAAAAGGTTTCAATTTGGAGGATATGTAAATCTGCCATATACAATTGTATGGGGAATTATGGCAGTTTTATGTATTTCCTTTGTGAATCCGATGTTAAGAAGAATGGTTATGTTACTTCCAATTTCAATTGGAAGGATAATTCTTACTGTTCTGTACATAATTATAGTGATTGATTTTATTGGAACGATTACAGGTATTCTCACAGTACGTTCTCATATACGTAAACTTTTACTTGTTCAAGAAGTATCGGAGAACTTACAAAAGACAGCAGATATGATGGGAATGGGCGTAACTGGATGGGTATTAAAACATCTGGGAAAAGCATATCCAAGTTTGGATGCAAAATCAATTATTCATGCGAAAATAGAGCAGGAAAGACAATTGGAAAAGAAAAAAGAAAAAGCAGGCGTATTTGCAGTTGGGTGTTCTTTTTATAAACTAGTATGTTTATTTTTCCTTGGTGCATTTCTCGGAGATATTGTAGAAACAATCTTTTGTTATGCCACAACAGGAAGGCTAATGAGCCGAAGTAGTGTAGTATATGGACCATTTAGTATTGTATGGGGGCTGGGATGTGTACTCTTAACTGCATTATTATACCAGTATCGGAATCATAGTGATCGCTATATCTTTACTTTTGGGACAATATTGGGCGGGGCATATGAGTATATTTGCAGTGTGTTTACAGAACTTGTTTTTGGTACAATATTTTGGGATTATAGTCATATTCCATTTAATTTAGGAGGAAGGGTTAACTTATTGTTTTGTTTCTTTTGGGGCATTGTAGCAGTTGTATGGATGAAGTTATTGTATCCAAAACTTTCGGATTGGATTGAAAAAATCCCAAAAAAAATTGGAGTTGTATTTACATGGCTTCTAATTATCTTTATGATCTTTAATATTATTATTTCAGGTCTTGCTATGAATCGGTATACAATTAGACAAACAAAAGACAGCCAACCAAAAACAAAAATAGATCAATTTTTAGATCAACATTTTCCAGACGAAAGAATGGAACATATTTATCCGAATGCGAAAATAGTTGAAAATTTATAGGAGAATTAAAGAAAAAATTAGAGGAAATCAGTAACGGTTTCCTCTAATTTTGTTATTATCGTGATATGCAAAAGGAAGCTCCAGTGAAGGTTCCTTTTGTTGACATTAAGTATTATTTGTATTATAATAAGTAATACAAATAATACTTAAGGAGTGGTTCGGATGATTCTTTCACTGGATACAAGCAGCAGCGTTCCAATTTATGTTCAGCTGCGTAATCAGATTGTAACAGGAATTGGAAAAGGACAATTGAAAGTTGGAGAAAGCCTTCCAACAGTACGCCAGTTAGCACGTGATGCAGGTGTAAATACTATGACTGTAAATAAAACGTACCAGATATTAAAAATGGAGGGCTTTATTGAGATTGATCGGCGAAAAGGTGCTACGATTTGTCCTATAAAGAAACAAGATGGGATATTTAGAGAAAAATTGGAAGCGGAATTGGAACTCCTATCCGCAGAGGCATGTTTAAAAGGAATGAAAAAAGAAGAATTTCTAAGATTATGTGATTCTATATTTTCTTGTATGAATCCACAATATACGGAGGTATAAAGATATGAGAATAGCAATGTTTATTATATTTGTAATTGTTGATTTAATTATGCTTCTAGTATGTAAGTTCACTTATGAAGATAAACATAAATATGTAGATGGAATGTTGATAGGTGTACATATTCCATCAAGTGAAGTTACAAATCCAAAAGTACAGGAAATCTGTGAAAAGAGTCGTAAAGACTGGAAGAAATTTCATCAGTTTCATTTCATCGCAGGAACTGGAGTCTGTTTCATTTGCTTTTTTAATTTTGAACTATTTACAATTATATGGCTGATTTGGCTTTCTCTCTATGTTGGAGGTATTGAATATTTGGTAATTGTTCCTCATAGAAAAATGTACCAATTAAAGCTAAAAAATCATTGGATTGATGAACAGACAAAACATATCGTCTGCATTGACACAGAAGTAGCAGCATTATCGGATAAGATGGCATATAGCTGGAAGTGGCACTTACCCATTATAGTTATTCTTTTAGCAACAGGTATTTGGCTTTTTAAAAGTTCCAATTGGTGGGTACAAGAAATTGGAGGTTGTATTTTATATGCTATGACATGGGGCGTTACGATTGTTATGTTATTTCTTCATTTATGGATCATACAGAAACAGAATGTAGTTTATAGCCAAAATACAAAAATCAATCTAGCTATGAATCGGTTAATCAAGCGGATGTGGTCGATTAGTTTTCTCGCAGTTAGTTGGGTTAATGTAATTTCATGGTGTTATTTAATAATCAGAGTAATGCAAACGAATTGGCTTAGAGGATGGGATTATGGAGTTTACGTCTTCCTTCAAGTTTTAGGTGCCGTTGGGTTTCTACTTCCTGTTTTATATTTATATGGAAAAAAACAGAAAATATTAAAGAGAAATACAGAACCAATTTATGTGGATGATGATGAGTATTGGAAAAATGGGTGGTATTGTAATCCAAATGATCCCCATATTTTAGTACAAGATAGAATGAACAGCATTAATTTTTCATTTAATATGGCACGTCCGTCAGTTAAAATTATTTGCAGTGTTTTGACAATTATAACGATTGTGGTAGTAGTTTGGGTAGGAAGTCTTTTAATATCGTTAATGAATATAAGCATTACATTTCAAATAAACCAAAATGAAGTTTATTTGGAATCTCTAAATTATGAATGCAAGTTTTCTGTATCTGAGATCCAAGATATGGAGATTATTGAGCAGATGCCAGAGGAAAATTTTACAAGAACAAATGGAGCCTCTACCGAGAAAAATAATGTAGGACATTTTAGAGGAAGAGAAACAGGGAAGTGTATGATGTTTCTTTATAGAGAAGCTACGCCAATACTAAAAATAACGTTACCAGAACAGGTAGTGTTTGTGAATAGTAAGCATTCGGGAGAAGTTGAAACATGGTATAAGGAATTAGAAATAAGGAAAGAGGATGGATAATAAGAGATGAATATAAAATGGGATGCGCAAACTTATACAGATCATTTTTCGTTTGTACATGAATATGGAGCAGATGTGATAAAATTAATTGAACAACAGGGCACATTATCTGTTTTAGACTTAGGGTGTGGAAATGGAGCTTTAACAAAAAAATTATCAGGTCTAGGAATGAATGTAATTGGGATGGATGCTTCAGAGGAATTGTTAAAAGTTGCCCGAGAAAATTATCCTGATTTGACTTTTATCAAAGGGGATGCTACGAATTTTGAATTAGCAGAGAACGTTGATGTAGTTTTTTCAAATGCAGTGTTTCATTGGATTCATCAAGATAAACAAATGCAGATGCTGAAATGTGTTTATAAAGCAATGAAGGATGGCGGACAGTTTGTGTTTGAGTTTGGTGGTTATGGAAATAATATTCAAATTCATAATGCTTTGGAGCAGGAGTTTCGTGCTAGAGGAAAGGTATATCATATGCCATTTTATTTTCCAACAATTGGCGAATACACAACTTTGCTTGAGAAAGTCGGGTTCAAAGTAAAATATGCGGTTTTATTTGATCGTATGACGAAACTAAATGGGGAAGATGGATTAGCAGATTGGATAAAGATGTTTGTAAAAACTCCATTTGAAGGTATGGATAGAGAAGAACAAGAAACAATTATCAATCAAGCGGTTTTAAGTCTAAAAGGTAAACTGTATCATAATGGCATATGGTACGCAGATTACGTCCGTATAAGAGGAAAAGCAATAAAGTAAAAATTAGCTGATATAAGAATCAAAATAAATAATAGAAACCGTACTCACTTATAAAAAATACTATGTGTAGAGTAAGCTGACTATTTTAAAAATCTTACTTTACACATAGTATTTTGATTCTTGCAACATATTAAAAATGAACAGATGAAACATTTACAGTGTGTTATAAAAACTAGACTAGTATTTCTTGGAAATCCGATAGGTATAAATAATATCTGCAACGGATATAATACATAAAGCTCCAATACTCCAAAGAGAACAGGCAACCCCTTTTGTAAAAAAACAAGCTAAAATTGTGACAATACCTGTTAGGATAAAGGTAATACCCCCAAAACGCTGGCTTTTTTTCCATGTCGTTTCGTTTTTCATACTCCACACAGTGCGTAGACCAATAACGGAGTTCATACGTAATTTTGGCATAACATTTCCAATTAGTATCATTCCAACGCCGAATATTCCAAAGATAAGTTGGAATAAATCAATTGGTACGGAAGAAAGATTTTCAACTTTGTGAAACGCTGCATATAAAAAATAAAAAGTCATGGCATTGAAGAGGATTAATGATACCAAACCAAGAAGCAAACTTACTTTGACATTGTTTGTTCCTGATTTTTCTTGTTTGGCGGACCAGTTTGTAATACAAAGCATAAACGCACCGAAAATAGCAGTAATAATAGGAAAAATTAGTGTTTCATATTTGCTTCCCCAACGGGTAACCTGATTATTAGAGCCGTAATGGGCTGGAATCTGGTCTGGCAGAAAAAAGAGTGCAAAAAAAGTCAGGATAAACGGAAGTATCATAAATGTATAGAAAAGTCTTTTTTTAGTTTTCATTATCGGAACCTCCTCTCAACTGATTGATCCATAAAATTGCTTCGTCTAAGACAGTTAAATTTAGCTCATAGTAAATAAAATTTTTACAGCGTGTTTCATAGATTAAGTCCGCTTTTTTTAGTTTGGATAAATGGTAAGATAATGCCTGTGGTGTGATTCCTAACACAATTGCCAAGTCTCCTGAACTGATCTTACCTTGTTTTAATGTCATTAATATATCCCTTCTGGTTTTATCAGATAATGCGGATAAAACTTCATGAACGCCCAAAATTTTCCTCCTGATTTTTTAAAAATATGTAGATTCCGCCGTATTTTTCTTTGTTCTAATTATAGCAGGAATCGATCCTTTTATCAATATCTATTTAAAAATATTTTTAAATAGATATGTGATTTTAAATCTATAAAAAGAAAAATTTAATTTACATTTTGGGTATTTTGCACATAAGATAAGAAAAAAGGATTTTTTATTATGAATGGTAGTGTATATCAGAAGGTAGTTGGAGTGATACAGGATATTGGCAGAGGAAATTCCTGTTGTACACAACTGGTATCTATTAGAACAAATAATGGGATTATAAATTTTGTTGTGTCTGGAGATACGATGGTAATTGATAATGTGCGTTTAAGAAGAGGAATGAGAGTTGCGGCCTTTTATGACAAAAATCTTCCTGTGCCTGCTATTTTTCCTCCTCAATATCAGGCGGAACTAATTACTTCTTTGAGAAGAGAACAAAATGTTGTATGGAATTATTTTGATGAAACACTTACTGCGGAAGATAATTCTTTGAAATTAAATGTAGATGCTATGACGAATATTGAGACAAAGAATGGTCAACGTTTTTTATGTGAACCGACGAATGCTGAATTATTGGTCTATTATACATTTACTACATTTAGTATTCCTCCTCAGACTGCTCCACAGAGAATTATTGTTATGTGTGAGTAAAAAGGATATGATAGGAATTTGAAATAGTAAAAATAAGAAGCGGGATGATGATACAAGTTAATGGAACATCTTATCCGCTTCTTATTTGTGTGAAAGTATAAATGAACTAAGAATAATAGATAAGAAACTATTCAGGTATACTTTATTGAGTTTCTACTATTTATAATTATAATGCCATTTGGAAGATTTTCTTTACATCCTCTTTATTAAGCGGAATAAATCCATATTTCAGACCACCGTCTGCTGCTTTCTGAGCCATGACATCAAAATGTGTTTCATCAATACCGATTTCATGTAAACTGCTAGGCAATCCAATGGACGCAAAAAATGCCTTTGTTTTGGCAATTGCTTCTTTGGCAATTTCCATATCACTTCCTTCTAAAATACCCCAAACATTCTTTCCGTATTCTACAAAGCGCCATACCGTATCTTCGTTTAATACGTATTCCATCCAGAACGGTGTAAGGATAGCAAGACCAACACCATGTGTAATATCATAAAAAGCACTTAATTCATGTTCCATTGGATGAACAGCCCATGCAGTATTTTCTCCATAGGAACAAATACCATTAATTGCCATGCTGGATGCCCACATTAAATTGGCACGAGCTTCGTAGTTATCAGGAGTTTGTATTGCAATTGGTGCATAATGAATACAAGTTTTTAAAATGCTCTCACAAAAACGAGCCTGTAAATAGGCACCTTTTTCGGTTGTAAAATAGTTCTCAAATGTATGACTCATAATGTCTGCGGTACCTGCGGCTGTTTGACGTGCTGAAACTGTAAACGTATATTCTGGATCTAGAATGGAGAATACAGGTTTTGTAATATCATTTCCAGTTCCCCACTTTTCATTTTTGGTTAAATCGGAAATTACTGCAAATCCGTCCATTTCTGAACCAGTTGCAGCTAATGTCAAAACGGAAACAACAGGAAGTGCTTTTGTAATTTTGGAATTGTCGATTACCTGATCCCAAGGATCGCCGTCATAGCAAGTTCCACTAGCAATAATCTTAGCACAGTCAATGGTGCTGCCGCCGCCAACTGCGAGAACTGCTCCGATTCCATGTTTTTTGCATATTTCGACACCTTTGCGAACTGATTCAATACGAGGATTTGGTTCAATTCCAGAAAGCTCTTCCCATTGGATTCCAGCATTTTTAAGTTGCTCAATAACCTTATCATATAATCCATTCTTTTTAATACTTCCACCGCCATAGGCTAGAAGTACGTGATCTGTGATTGCTTTTAAGTTTTTACCCAATTGTTCAATTTGGCCTTTTCCAAAATAAATTTTCGTTGGAATATTATAATAAAAGTTTTGCATATGATTCCCTCCAATCTGCTTGTTGTATCGTTATTATATCATAAAAATATAGAAATGTCAGTTAAAACTGAATTAAGAAAGTATAAAAATAGATATTATATAGGTATTTGGACAACTTATGATTAAAAAATAAAGCGATTATTGAAAAATAGTAAAAAAACGAAACGATATATATTATAATTATATCTTACCCCTCTCTTTACTCTATGCTTTTGCTGATGAGATTTGTGTGGTGATAGAAAGTGGAAGAATGGTAAAATAAAGATACAATTCTTATAAAAAACAGCGATAATTTTCATAGAAAAAATGGTTCTAAAGTAATATTATAATATTAGGATCTGGCCCTTGTATTATATTATTATATGAAAGATAATTATAAACTTAGGAGGAAGGTAGAAAGATATGGGAAAAATAATTTTTATTGATGTGGATGGAACTTTAGTAGATTATGAAAATCATTTACCAGAATCGGCTGTAGAAGCGATTCGTGAAGCCAGAAAAAATGGACATAAGGTATATATTTGTACAGGTAGAAGTAAAGCAGAAGTATATCCTCCTTTATGGGAAATTGGATTGGACGGCATGATAGGTGGAAATGGCAGCTATGTAGAAAGTGAAGGAGTAGTAGTGATGCATCAATTGATTACACTAGAACAGTGTAAACATATTGTGGACTGGCTTCATGAAAGAAAACTGGAGTTTTATCTGGAAAGTAATAATGGATTATTTGCGAGTGAACACTTTGAAGAAGAAGGAGAACCAGTAATTCAGGAATACAGTAAGAGGAAGGGAAAAGAAAACGCAGAAAAAATAACCATGAAGGAAGCTTTTCCTGATATGATTTATGGAGGAGAATTATATCGAGATGATGTAAATAAGGTAAGCTTTATTTTAAGAAGCTATCAGGATCATTTGGATTCGATTCAAGAATTTCCTGATTTACAGCCTGGAACTTGGGGTGGAAAAGGCGAAATTGCATTGTTTGGAGATTTGGGTGTAAAAGATATTACAAAAGCACATGCGATCGATCAATTACTCAATTATCTTGGTGCAAAACGCCAAGATACGATTGCCTTTGGAGATGCAAAAGTGGATATTCCAATGTTAGAATACTGCCATATTGGTGTTGCCATGGGAAGTGGTGGTGATGAAATCAAGGCTATGGCGGATTATATAACCGATAATGTGGATCAAGATGGATTATATAATGCATTTGTGCATTTTGGACTGATAGAATAACTTTATAGGCTATTTGAGTGTTACAGAGGAGAAATAGATATGAGCATGAGGGATCGAATTCGGGAAGGAAAATTATTTACAGATGAATGTGATAGATTGCCAGAAGATCGTTTAAAAGCAAAGAAGTTAATGAGAGCGTATAATAGGACGGAACCAGATGAAATAGAACAGAGAACGCAGCTTTTAACACAGATATTTGGAAAATTTACAAAGGTATGGATTGAACCACCATTTTATTTCTGTTATGGGACGAATATAACGATTGGAGATGGAACATATATTAATTTTAACTGTAATTTTGTAGATGATGGGAAAATAAAAATAGGCAGTGGTGTTTTATTTGGTCCAGCTGTGACAATTGCTACAGTGGGACATCCAATTAATCCTCAGATGAGAGAATATATGTACACCGATCCCGTTACAATTGAAGATAATTGTTGGATTGGAGCTGGTGTTGTGATTTGCCCAGGAGTGGTAATTGGAAAAAATAGCGTAATAGGAGCTGGAAGTGTTGTAGTTCATAGTATTCCAGAAAATTCTGTAGCAGTAGGAAATCCTTGCCAGGTTATTCGAGCAATTAGTGAGCAAGATAAACAGTATTATTATAAAGATCGCAAAATTGAAGCAAGTGATTTAGAAGAAGAGGCAAAACTTCGTGAAAAATAGTGGTAGTCCCATAAAATGGGCATGAAAGTTTTATAAGAGGAAATAGTTTCATTGGCAGCATCATGTTTTCTAAAAGCAATGATTTTTTAGTTCAAATGAATCAATTTCCTCTTATTCTTGTTTTGGGAATCTGTTAGTGATATAATAAAAAAATAATAGAAATATACACAAAGAGGGAAGGTAAAACATGGAAGAAGGGGAACAACAATACATACAAATGACAACAAAACCGATTCCAAATCTAATTATGTCGCTATCAATTCCAACGATTGCTAGTATGTTAATTACTAATATCTACAATTTGGTTGATGCCTATTTTGTTGGAAAACTCGGGACAAGTGCTAGTGCAGCAATTGGGATTGTGTTAGGAGTTCAGGCAATTTTCCAAGCAATTGGATTTATGTTTGGACATGGAGCAGGAAGCATTATTAGCCGAAAATTAGGAGAAAAAGATCATGAAGCAGCTAGGCGTTTTGCGTCTACCAGCTTTTTTTTATCTTTAATAGTTAGTATGGTTGTAGCAATTTTAGGGCTTTTACTCTTAACACCGCTTATGAGGTTATTAGGAAGTACGGAAACGATCTTACCATTTGCGAAAAATTATGGTTTTTATATTTTAATATCTGCACCTGCTCTAACAACGAGTTGTGTTTTGAATAATATTATGCGTTATGAGGGGAAAGCTTTTTGGGCGATGATTGGTCTGGTGTCTGGAGGAGTCTTAAATATGATAGGAGATCCCATTTTGATGTTTGGATTACATATGGGAATGGATGGGGCAGGACTCTCTACTGCATTGTCTCAATATATTAGCTTTTTTATTTTACTTTATATGTTCTTAAGCGGAAGGACAGAAAGTAAGATTGCCTTGCAGTATATAAGTAAAAAACCAGCAGAAATATTAAATATTTTAAAAACTGGATTTCCAAGTTTAATCAGACAGACGCTGAATAGTGTATCAACAATGACATTGAACTGGGGGGCAAAGCCTTATGGAGATGCAACAATCGCAGCTATGACAATCGCAGGACGAGTTATGATGTTTATTGCATCTTGTATGATTGGAATTGGACAGGGTTATCAGCCAGTGGCTGCTTATAATTATGGAGCAAAAAAGTATTCTAGAATTCGAGAAGGATTCTTCTTTACTTGGAAGTTTGGAGAAATTATACTTGGAATATTGGCTGTTATAGGTCTTATATTCCCAGGGGCTATTGTAAAAATTTTTCGAGACGATCCAGCTGTAATTCAAGTTGGTATTCCTGCTCTGCGGTTTCAATGTATCTCCCTTTTGGCTCAGCCGTTTAATGTGGCAGCAAATATGATGTTTCAAAGTATTGGAAAAAGTAAAATCGCATCGTTCTTGGCCAGTTTGCGGAGTGGACTATATTATATTCCATTAATGCTCTTCTTACCGAACATGATAGGAATTTTAGGAGTTCAGAGTGCCCAAATGTGGGCAGATTTGTTAGCAATTATAACTACAATTCCATTTGTGGTTTCCTTTTTCCGAAAACTGCCGTCTGATTCGATGTTACCCAAGAGAAAATAACTTAAATATGGAAGAATTTTTAGGCTTAAAGCAATGTAGTGGTCACAAGTGAGTGTCTATCACTTGTGACCAACTGCGTTACGGTAAATGAAATAAGATGCAGCAGCAGTTAGGAATTCTGTAATCCAAAAAGCGTGCCATACTCCAATGGCTCCGATAAACGAACTAAGTAAAAAAGCACATGGAAGAATGATAAGTACATAGCGGAAAAATGAAATAATTAATGATGGCATTCCCATTCCTAGACCTTCTAATGCACCAGAGGAAGTAACTGAAATAGAAGAAATGATGAAGCCAATACTAATAATACGTAATGCTAAAGCACCTTCCTGAACTGTTTCATTATTTGTAGTAAATAGTCCGATTAATTGTTCTGGAATGATAAGGCATAAAAATGTACCAAAAACCATGATGACGATGGTTAACAGCAGCGCTGTTATATAGATTTTTTTTACACGTTTCTGTTCTCCAGCACCATAGTTATAACCAATTAAAGGACGCATACCTTGAACGATACCATTAGCTGGTAAGTAGAGAAATGTTTGAAGCTTATAATAAACTCCCAAAACAACAACATAGATCTGAGAATAACCAGTTAAAATTGCATTTAGTGAGGAAACTAATAGGGAAGGCAATGCCAAATTGAGAGCGGCTGGAACCCCAATGGAATATAGTTTTATTCCCATTTCTTTATGATAGATAAAATACTTACGTCGGATTTTTACAGGAATTGGCTTTATTATGTAAATAAAAATATAGATAACAAGAGTAACAATTTGACCAATACCAGTGGCAAGTGCAGCTCCTTCGATTCCCATTTGTGGTGCTGGTCCTAATCCAAAGATTAGAATTGGATCTAAAATGATATTTACAATACAACCGCTTAACATACTGACCATGGAAACAGCCATTCTTCCTACCGATTGGAAAATTTTTTCAAATGAGATTCCTAATGCAATAATAATCGAAAAGGAAAATGCGATATTAGAATATCTTAAACCAAGATCAATTACATTTGTATCGGAAGTAAACAAACGAAGAAATCTTGGCATAACAGCAATACAAATAATAGTTAATAAAATTCCGTGTATTACATTAAACAGAATTCCTTGTGTTGCTGCGGCATCTGCTTTTGGGTTATCTTGTGCTCCAAGATAAAATGCAATCGTTGCATTGATACCGATTGCAAATCCTATGATAACCGCATTTACTAGATTTTGAATTGGGAAGACTAAAGACAATGCAGTCATTGCATTTTCACTAATTTGAGCTACAAAAAAACTGTCCACAATATTGTAGAGTGAATTCACCAGCATAGAGATAACCATAGGAAGTGACATGGACAATACTAATTGTAGTATAGGCTTTTCTTTCATGAATGTTTGATCCATAATTTAAATATTCCTTTCAATTTTATTTTTATATAAACTTATACTATGATGTTGGGGGCAAAAGGTATTTTGACCCCATGATGCCACATAAAAAACCACACAATTATCCATTTATATTGATAATTGTGTGGCGAAAAGTAGAACAACTCTAAAAAAATCCACATCCATAAAGGTTTTGTGCATTATAATATACTATGATAAATGGAATTTGTCAAGTCTTGCAAAACGGTTTTCAAGACAAATTATCTTAATGAGCTAATTGTGAATTTTTCTTTTATCAATTGTTAGTAACAGAAATTAATTCTCAATTTCTATGCTAAAGTTTCTTGCCTTTTTGAAGAAAAAATGCTATATTAATAATAGTAATAATTGCTAATATGTCAATATGGATAAAAGTCCAAAGAAAATAGGAGGAAAGAGAATATGAACATTCAAAAAGCTGCGATTATTGGATGTGGTTTTGTAGGTGCTTCTTCTGCATTTAGTTTAATGCAGAGAGGATTATTTTCTGAATTAGTCTTATTGGATGCAAATCAAAAGAAGGCAGAGGGAGAGGCAATGGATTTAAGTCATGGTCGTCCATTCGCTCATCCAATGAAGATTTATGCAGGTACTTATGATGATATCGGTGACTGTGCATTAATTATTATTACGGCAGGTGCGAATCAGAAACCTGGAGAGACTCGATTGGATTTAGTACATAAAAATGTAGCGATTTTTAAATCGATTATTCCAGAAATTACAAAAAGAAACTTTGAAGGAATTTTAATGATTGTAGCCAATCCAGTGGATATTCTAACTTATGCGGCACTTAAGATTTCTGGTTATCCAAAAGAAAGAGTATTTGGAAGTGGTACGGTATTAGATACTGCTAGATTCCGTTATTTGTTAAGTGAACATCTTAACGTAGCTAGCCGCAGTGTCCATGCTTATATTATCGGCGAACATGGGGATAGTGAATTGGCAGTATGGAGTGGAGCAAATGTTTCTGGAATTCATATTAATGATTTCTGTGAACTGAGAGGTCATTTCAGTCATGACGAAGCAATGGAACGCATCTATAAAAATGTTCGAGACAGTGCTTACGAAATTATTGAACGCAAGGGTGCGACTTATTATGGAGTTGCCATGGCAGTTGCCAGAATCGCAGAGAGCATTGTACGTGACGAGCATTCTGTTCTTTCTGTTACCAGTTTGATGGAAGGAGAATATGGATTAAATGACCTGTGTATTAGTGTGCCAACCATTGTTTCTCAAAAAGGTGCGGAACAAGTATTAGAGATTCCTTTAAGTGAAAAGGAACAGGCAGAATTGAAAAAATCCGCAGAAGAATTGCATAAAGTGCTAGAAAGTCTAGATTTGTAAGGATTAAGTTAATTAGATTAAAGTAGTTAAGAGCCTGCTTTTGAATCCATTATAACAATGAGGTTTCAAGAGCAGGTTCTTTTTATCGTAATTTCTGATTCATAGAAGTTTTGCGTACATTTGATACAAATGTGTGAATCTTAATGGGATCTTTTCCTGGCTTGTCTGAATACTCCACTCCTGAGGACACATCCACACCATCAGGTCTCAGATAGGTAATTGCTGTTTGTACGTTATTTGGAGTTAGACCACCAGCAAGTAGAAGCAGTTTTTCATCCCGTGGAATCTGTTTCACTAGACTCCAATCAAATGTTTTTCCACTGCCAGGTTCTTGTGCATCAAATACATAGCCAGCAATACTGGTACAATTATGATAAAACTCGTATTGATCTATGTCTTTGATATTAAATGCTTTCAAAACAGGGATATTTATCTGATGAAAAAGTCCTTCTGGTAGATTGCCATGAATCTGTAAATAATGAAATCCAGCAGCTTCTATTTGTTGTACCTGTTTGATTGTAGGAGATACAACAACTGCAACGGTTTTGATTTCAGGATTTAAAGCTTGTTGTATTGCTTTGGCTTGTTCTAATGAGATATTTCGCTTACTTTTGGGATAGAAGAGTACCATACCTGCAAAATCTACATGATCCTTATTTAAATATTCTGCTTCTTTTGGGGTTGTTAAGCCACATATTTTAATCTTCATAATTCGTAATCCTTTTTATACTTATAAAATTATTTTTTTCTAGCAGATACTAATAACATCATAGGACGACGCATCTCGTCTTTCATTCCTGGAATATCCATCATTTCTTCTGGCGGCTGTGGCTCAATGATATGTTGAAGCTCAAAGTTCATTTGAAGTAAATTGTTTAAATAAGTAGTTAAAGTTCTATGATATTTTATAACCTTCTCTCCAAGGAAAATAGCTTCTCTTTTCCCTTCATAGTAATAGTTGTCAACAGGAAAATGAAGAATATTTCCATTATTATCATAATACCAATCCTGTGTACCATATGCGGTAAAAACAGGGTGTTCTACAGAAAACACAAATTCTCCGCCTTGTTTTAACCAATTGGAAATATTTTGAACGATTGTCTTAAAATCCTGAATATAATGGAAAGCTAATGAACTTAAGATAATGTCAAAGGTTTCTGCTGGAAGATTTAAATCTTCTATTGCAGCGCAACGATAGGTAATATTGGAAGCTGAGTTTTTTTGTTTGGCTGTTTCCAGCATTTTATGGGAAAGATCGATCCCTAATACGTGATTTGCTCCCTGTTCAACTGCGTATTTACAGTGCCAGCCGTAACCACAACCTAAATCTAATACCTCTTTACCTTCAAAATCTGGTAAAATCTTTTGAAACGCAGACCATTCTCCAGCTCCTTTCAGTCCGTATTTGGAACGGCTCATTTCTGCATATTTTTTGAAAAAATTATTGTCATCGTATTTATTTTCTTTCATTGTGTTATCCTTTCTGGGGCGATAAAATAATATGGGATTAAAATGATTTAAAATAAGAATTGAATAAGTAGCATATAGCTAATAGTTCCACCTGCAATGGAAAGCAGCATTTGACGTTTCCATAGATGGAGCAGCACAACGAGCATAATGCTAATCAGTTCTGGAATACCATGGTTACCACTTAGAATATTCACTTCTTTTAAGCAATAAATCACTAACATTCCAAAAACAGCCGCAGGAAGTACTTTTCCAAGATATTGGATGTATTTTGGCGTAGGTTTTCCAGCTGGAAAGAGTAAAAAAGGGAGGAAACGTGTTAGCATTGTTCCAAAGATGACCATGACAATTGTAATAATTTGTTGTGTAACTGTCATGCTTTTTCACCTGCTTTCTCTAAAGGTTTACGGAGTAAAGTCAATACTCCAAGAATACAAAACATAGATGGAATAATAAAATTAGAGGAACCAAAAGCAATTAGACATAGTAAGGATAGAGCGAGTCCTAAAATGGCACTTGTATGGTTCTTATCTTTCATCCATTGTTCCATAAATATTACTACAAACATGGCAGTCATTACAAAATCCAGTCCTTCTGTATTAAAATGAATCAGAGAGCCAAAAATACCTCCGAGTGTTGCACCTGAAAACCAATAAAAATGGTTTAATAATGTAACAAAGAACATAAACAAGCCTTTGTCTACATCAGCTGGAATCGAAGCAGTATAGTTAATAGAGAATGTTTCATCACAGAGTCCAAAAATGAGATAAAACTTTTTCCACCCTGTATTCTTATATTTATCCAGCATAGAAATACCATAAAATAAATGCCGTGCATTGATCATAAGTGTTAGCGTAAGTGCTTGAAGAGGGTTAAATGCTCCGAGCAATAAATTACATGCCACAAATTCTATCGATCCAGCGAAAATGGTAAGGCTCATTAGCATAGGATACCAGAAACTGAATCCTGAAACATTCATATAAATGCCATAAGTAAGACCTAGAAACCAAAAACCAGCAAAAATTGGAAGTGTATGGGGAAATGCTGCTTTCAGTGCTTTTTTGTATGTTCCTTTCAAGTGAAAACCTCCTATCGTTTCGATATAAAAAAGCTCAGTTCAAATTCCCTTTTAAGATTACAGTTATATCAGGCAAGATTAAGTATAGCATTAATGTAAAGTGAGCTCAATGCTGTAATAATAAAAATTTTACACCATCGTACTTAATTTATAAATAAATTATAAGTAGGATGGTGTAAAATTTTATATCAAACTTATATTTTTAAGATATTGATTTGAATGGAAGACCTTTTTCTTGAAATCGTCTATAAATTTCAATTCGTTCTCTAAAGCGTTCTGCACCTAGTTCACATTCTGCTTTGGTTGGATGGGATGCCATAATAGACCATCGAATTTCATTCTCTGGGGATGTACTGTGAGTCCCTTGTGTTCCGTTTTTACGGAACATCTTAATGATTTGTTCAGAGAGTGCTCCGTTACATACATAACTTCCAATTATTGTATTATTTTTCTTTACAATATCGATTCCTGCATTCACTGACTGGTTTGCATGGGTAGAATCTGCGTAAAACCCTAATGTACAAAATATGCCAACAGCTTTTCCTGAGACTTTTTTCATAAATTCCTGCATTTTCTTTTCAGGACCACCTTTATCTACCCAATAGCCAAGTAAAATAATATCTCCATCTAGCTCAGGTTCTCCATCCTTTAAATTATGGAGCGTCCATGTATCTGCTTCTGTAATTCCAACAGCAATGGCTTCTGCTAATCGTTTTGTTTTTCCAGAAAGACTGGAGTAAATGATTTGAACTTTCATACGAAATCTCCTCTTGAGTAATTATTTTAAATTTTGTAAATACTGTTCAACAAATTCTAAAATATAATCAGCACCACGTTCTCCGATCAAAGGCAGATGTCTGGCAAATACAGCGCCACGAATAACAGGAGGAGAAATTCTTACCTTTGTATTATTTGAGTTACAAAGTTCCAACATAATATCGTCTGCTAATATAAGTTGTTTTTGTAATGTTTTTATAATATCAATTTTTTCCTTTTCGGTAGATGGAGAAAAAATTCCCTCCTCTGCATTTTCGATACTTCTAAGCGTATGGATGCAAAGCTTATGGTCAATCTGGAATCCAATCTCCTCTAAAAATGTGCCAATTCCTTGTATAACATCATATTCTCCAATCAAAGAAGCTTTCATTTTGTCTCTATGTAGCATTCTGCCATACATTCGATACTGCATTGCATTATTGCTTTTTTCACGCAGTTCATCTGCAAGAACTGTATCAACATTTTTTCCAATGATAGTTCCAATCTTTTCTAACCATTCCAGTGTTGCCCGATATCCATAAGGTGCTTGATAAACCCATGGAGTCTGAAAACGTTTTTCCAATACTTTTGCTGCTTGTACTGCTGTTCCTTGCATGACAATATTGATTTGAGCAGAGCTTGCTTGCTCTAATGCCTGTACCGAAGTATCGGAACAAAAAGCTGCCTGTAAATCCATATCAAACGCTCTTTTTAACAAGCGTTTTAATTCTTCTATATCAGAACGCACACGATAGGACCAAAGAGAGGCTCCTAATAAGTTAAATGTGTTTTCTTTTTTGCTGGAAGGCTTTACTGGAAGTTCTTTTGCAAGAAGAGTATAGGTTTCCATGCAGCCTATTGTATAGTCTCCTCGAAAACCGCCCTGATCAAATGCGACTAATTTCGCCTGTACTTCATCCTGCATATAAGTACAGACTCCTTTGATATCGACACCAATAACTGCTGCTACAGAAGAGGCGACAACAAAAATAACTTTTGGATGAAGATTTTTATCGATCTCTATAATTGCCCGCTCTAGCCGCTTTGTATCTCCCATAACGACATCTGACTCATCCATATGAGTTGTAAATAATCGATTCTGCTGTTGGATGTCTAAATTTCCAAAAAGACTCATACTAAAATGAGTAGTTCCAGCAGGACCATATTCTAAAACAACACTTCCTTCAATGGAGAGGAGATTCCAAAGAATACCCATTCGGTCAGATGGAATAGGCAAATAACGTGTTAAACTCATGACAATACCTCCATTTTCAGATCTTTTGCTTCTTTCGCAGCTCTAACTAATTCTTCTGTAATAAATAAAGTCACTTCAAATCCTAACATATTAGATGCTTTATCAGAATGTACCATAGCAATACCTTTTTTTCTAAGTCTAGCTGCATATTCATGCCCTAAATATAAATTTGGATGTAGTACATCATAAATAGATTGCATAGGAGCAATATTAGCACTTTTGGCCACATATGGATTGGTGACTTCTAAGATTTTCTCTACGGCCTGCTTATCTTTTTCTTCCTCATACTCAGAAAGCTGAATAATGAGAGGAGACATTCCCTCTTCTACCATAAATTGGTTAAATTCCATACAGTCAAATGGAGTATTTCCATAGATGTAAGTGATTCCTTCTAACTCTTTTGATGCAGTTTGCTTGGATTTTTTTGCCTGTTCGTATAAGCTTTCTAATTGTAATGGAAGCGCTTTTTTTAAACAAATAAATAATTGTTTGTATGCCTCATAGATATGTGTTGGCTGTGTGAATTTGTTAAAGAACACGTAGGGAATACCAAAATGTTGTTCCATTTTTTGGGCAAGAGGTAATGCAATAGGGTGAACTACAATATTTAATTTTGCCTGAGGTGCCCTACGGATCTCTTCTATGCTGCATCCACATGGTAATTGCATTCCGATTTCCACTTGATTTTCCTTTAGAACTCGATAAAGTTCTGTGGAAGCAAAATTCCCCATACGCTGTCCTAAAACGTTGACAGTCTCTCCTTTTGGTTGTTTTTCCATAATTTGAAAACAAGCAGTAATCACACGTTCTAATCCAGGCATGTGGTTTTCACATTTGAAATGTTCTGTATGCACTGGGAGAACAGATATTTGAAATTTTTCACTCATTGCATCGGCAAGAGCATCCGCATCATCTCCAATAATTTCCACTACACAAGTGGTTACAAGGAATACAACTTTAGGTTTGTATTCCTCAACTAATTCTTTCATAGCTGTTTCTAACTTTTTCTTGGAACCAAATGTTACATCTCTGCTGTCTAATACAACAGATACGCATCTTCCTGTTACACCGCCAAATTCTTCTGAATATAGTGTCATATGTTTCGTATAATAGGAACATTCATCGGTTCCTATTATCATAATAACAGCATCTTCAATTCCGCGTACAGCCATAGCTGCTCCCATTAAAGGACAATGTGCTCCTGGGAATAATGCAGCAGTCAGAGGAGCCACATCCTTCATGGAAGTGATATCTCCAAGTTTTCCAAGTTTTCCTAATAATTCTTTTCCATTCATCATATATAATTGTTTTCCCTTCTAACAAGTGATGTTGGGATCAAAAGGTACTTTGACCCCATGATGCCACGGATTTCTCCGCACTACATGCTCACGAAATCCTCAAAACGTCCTGGTCGGGCTAGCATGACCGTTTGACTTTGGTATCAGCAAATTTCTTTATATACAATTAGTGGTTTTTTTCTTCCTTTAAGCCATACCACTTCACAGTCTACATTGTAGACTTCTTTCATCATCTTTGCTGTGATTACATCTTCAGGTCTTCCCTCATCATATTTTTTTCCATTTTGAATAACGATAATATGGTCACTTATTTCGAGTGCCTGACCCAGATCATGGAGAACCATAACAATACCAATGCCAGATTCTTGATTTACCTTTTTTATAAGGCGCATGGTTTCTAGTTGATGGGAGATGTCAAGGTAAGTGGTAGGTTCATCTAAAAACATCATTTCTGGTTGTTGTGCCATAACTGTGGCAATCCATACTCGTTGAGCTTCTCCACCAGAGCATTCTTGAATAGATTTCTCTTTTAACTTATATACGCCAGTAGAATGCATTGCCCATTCAATGATTTTTTCATCTTGTTCCTGATTTCGTTTGTACCATTTTTGGTATGGCATTCTTCCATAGCTAACTAAATCTTTTACTTTAAAGTCTGGAGGAGCTGTATGCATTTGAGGCAGAACTCCAATTTGCTGGGCCAATTCTTTTGTTCCAAATTTGTGCAATTCTCTTCCATTTAAATATACAGCTCCTTTTTGATAGTTTAAAAGACGTGTCACTGCTTTTAATACGGTTGACTTTCCAGAGCCATTTGGTCCGATAATCGTTGTGATTTTTCCCTTTTCTAAATGAATATTTAGTTTATCAACAACAACAGTATCTCCGTATGCGACCTGAAGATTTTTTGCTCTAATTTCCATAAGAACCTCCTTTTTTTCTTAACATATATAAGAAAAATGGTCCGCCTGATACAGCCATTACAATGCCAACAGGAATTTCCATTCCTGGTACAATGCTGCGGCCAACAGTATCAGCAAACAGTAAAATATCAGCACCAAGTACAATACTTACTGGAAGCATAACTTTATAATTGGAACCAACTAGAATTCTGGCAATATGAGGAACTACAAGTCCCACAAAGCCGATCATTCCAGCAACGGCTACCGTAGCTGCGGCTAAAAATGCTGCAACTGCCGATAGTACAATACGGCTTAAGTTTACCTTAATACCAAGACTTTTTGCCATTTCATCTCCAAGCTGGAGTGCGTTGGCATTTGGGATGCAGAAAAATGCAAGTATAATTCCGATTCCTGCATAGACAACTAAAACCTGAACTTGAGACCAGCTTTTTCCAGACAGACTTCCATTTAAGAAAGAAAGTATACCTTGAAGATTGTCAGAATTCATTAGCTGTAGAAGCGAGGTGTAGGCTCCCAATACTGAGTTGATTGCAACACCAGAAAGAATGATTCTGGTAGGATCCACACCTCGTTTCCATGCCATAGAATAGATTAGAAAACATGCAAGTGCTGCACCTGTAAATGCAAACAAAGGCAGGGAAGAAAGCATTCCTGGAAAGATGAGCAAGATGGTGCTGGCTGCTGTTGCAGCTCCAGCAGAGACTCCAATTGTACCAGGATCGGCTAAAGGATTTTTCATAACCGATTGAAGAAGGGCTCCTGATGCAGAAAGAGAAGCTCCAATGATGAGTGCAAGAAGAATTCGAGGTAATCGTAAGTTTAGTACAATCATCTTAACTGGGCTTTTTCCATCTTGAAACAGTTCTGTTAAAATAGTTGAGACAGAATATCCAGCACTTCCTACTGCGGCAGAAAGTAAGCAAAGTATGATTAAAATGATGAATAGTATACTTAATACAATACTGACCCGCAAAACTTCATGTTTCTTCTTACCCATTGCTATCACATTCATCCTTTCTCATCTGTGTTATTGTAACGTTTCTTCTAACATATCCATTAATGTATTTAAACTGTTAATGATATACATCCCTTTGGATTTTACATATTCATTAGGAAGATAAATGATTGTTCCATTCTTTACTGCATCTAGATTGTTCCAGATCTGTGGATTGGCATCAAATTCTGCCTGGAACATTTTTTCTACATCTTCACTTGTCTGAGCCATTGGTGAAATTGCAAAAAGAACCTCAGGATTCATTTCTACTAATTTTTCCATATCAAGTGGTGCAGTGCGCTCGGATGGATCAATTAAGCTATCAGATAAATTTTCAAATGGTAACAAGGAAAGCATACTTCCTAAATATCCTTCGCTAGTCTGCTGATAAGCAGGAGAAAGTGAGAATAAAATCATCATTTTCTTTGTATCATGATTTTGAGTGTATTCTTTTGCTCTATCTTCTACTTTCTTAAATTCAGCCTCAATTGCAGCTTTTTCTTCCTCTCCACCAAATGCTTCTCCAAATACAACGGCAGCTTCTTTTACTTCTTCATAAGTGGTAGAAGGGCCTTCACTAGAGTAGTAGACTGGGATATTGGCATCAGCAAGTAATTTTCCATAATCTTCTTTTAAGTGTTCGCCCATAATGACTAAGTCTGGTTCTAATGCAATAATACCTTCAGTATCCACTTCACTCATTCCAGTTTCAATCGTTGGTAATTCTTCTACCCAATCTGGATAGTCAATTCCAGAAGCAGTACTTGTAATTGCAATTGGTTTTATATCACAACGTACTAAGATCTGTAATGCAGCGTTGGATAAGCAAACAATTTTTTCTGGTTCTTTTTCTAATTCTAATGCATCGCCCTCAGAGTCTGTCATGTAACTTGGATACTTAATCGTAAAGTGCTCTTCTTCTTGGGTTGTTTTTTCGGTTTCTGTGTTTTTTGTAGTTTTTTCTTCACTGGATCCTTCGCTAGAAGTTGTATTGGATAAATTATTTGTGGATGGTTGACTACCACAACCTGTAAACATACTTACGGTTAAAATTCCTGATAATAAAAAGGCTCCTATTCTTCTTCTCATTTTTTTCTCCTATTCATTTTTTTATTGTTAAATTATTTCTTCTTTAGCGATATCTTGGCTTATATGTAAAATTTCATCTGCAAGTTTGCTATAGACATCCTTCAGGATAGAATTCTCTAAGGCCTCAAAAATGGTTCCTCCTTTTTCTTCAGCCTTTTGAATATCTCCACATCGTGGAATGTAAGCTACGATTTGTGTACCAATTTCATCTACGGCTTTTTGTACAATATCCTGTTCGTTTTCAATGTTCTTGGCATTTAAAATCAGGCCGCCTAGTCTTGCATAGCCTCGTTTGCCATAATTTTTTATAGCTTGGGCAATATTGTTAGCTGCATACAAACTCATCATTTCTCCAGAGGAAACGATGAATACCTCTTTGGCATAACCTTCTCGGATTGGCATAGCAAAACCTCCGCACACGACATCGCCAAGTACATCATAGATTACAATATCTGGTTGAAATACTTCAAAAGCATTCAGTTCTTCTAATTTCTCAAATGCTGAAATAATTCCTCGTCCAGCGCATCCAATCCCAGGCATAGGACCACCAGATTCTACGCATAAAATATCATTATATCCTTTGTAAACAATATCTTCTAACATTAAATCTTCGCCCTTTTCTCGTAGCTGCTCTAAAACGGTAGGGATTCTTTTACCCCCCATTAATGTTTTTGTAGAGTCTGCTTTTGGATCACAGCCAATTTGCATCACCTTATATCCTTTATGAGACAGTGCTGCGGATAAATTGGAAGTGGTTGTAGATTTGCCGATTCCGCCTTTGCCATAAATAGCGATCTTACGCATAATATCTCCTTTCTTATGTTGACAAAGTCTTATTTCCATTTATAATATACAATGTATGGATTTGGTTAGTGTTATCTAACTGACAATCCAAAGTATAGCATAGTTTTTTTTTAGATACCTTAAAATTTTTAATAAAAACTTTAAAATTTTTTTACTTGATGAGAGGAATATTTAATGAATAAGTATGTTTTAGATTCTTTATATAATCATAAAATGATTTGTGAAACATTGTTGAAAAGTGGTTATTCTGCGGCTGTGGCACTTTTTCATCAAAGAGCATCTTGCCTTCATGAACAGCCCGAAGATGAACTTCCTGTTCTTCGATGTATTTATCTTACTTCTTTAAATAAAAGTCTTTATAATTTCATCCTTTTTGCTTGGGATCTTTCTTTGACAGAATGCTGTTATGAAAATACAGCTTACTCTCATCATTATAGAGATGAAACATTTTTTTTGGAAGCAGGAGAAAAGATCATTTTGTCTTATTCTCGCTTGATTTGTGCTGCTGGTCCTCAAACTTCTTATATAGAGAAGGCATGTGATTACATAAAAGATAATCTCGATCAAGAATTGACTTTGGAGGTTGTAGCACAGAATATTTATATCAGTAATTCCTATCTTTCCCAACATTTCAAAAATATCACAGGACAAAAGTTTTCTGAATATGTTAGTAATCAACGAATTATCCTTGCTAGAAATTTGCTTCTTACAACAGAACTAAAAATAGATGAAATTGCTCAAAAATGTGGATTTTTATCGTCTACTTATTTTTCTACTGTGTTTAAAAAAAGAACACAATTTACTCCAAGTCATTTTCGTAAATGTTTTGCTGGAATATCTCAGTATCAGGGTATCAAATAAGATTTTATGTGGATTTAGTATGTTTCTAGAGAAAATTATTATTTATGTCGAAATATGATGACAAAAGTAGTGAAGATATGGTATAATAAATAAAAACAAAAAGTATGTATGAATCATAAAATTAAGAGGGGATGATGGTATGATTTGGGAACGAGCGGAATTAAAAAGACGGGCAAAGATTGCATTGAAAAGAAACTATTGGAGATGTATACTTGTTGCATTTATTTTGGTTTTATTATCTGGAGACACAAATAACTCTACTACATCTCGTATAAACAGGAATGTAGAAAATATTATGGAGACAGAATACTCAATCAATATAAATGGTGGAGCAGATCAATATATGGATGTGTTATTTGAACATGTTCCAGTTCCTTTCTTTTCTGTATGGAAGGTTCTGGCTCCTATCATTGTGATTGTCATTATTTTAATTTTTATTTTGTTGGACATATTTATATTTGAGCCAATTAAAGTAGGGGGCAATCGTTTTTTCATTGAAAATGCTTCTGGATCAGGGAAAGTTGGAAATTTATTAGTTGCTTTTGAAAATGGTAACTATGGCACGATAGTAGTAACTTGCTTTTTACAAAATTTATTTAACTTTTTATGGTTTTTACTTTTGATTGTACCTGGAATTGTAAAAAGGTATGAGTACCGTATGATTCCATATCTTTTGGCAGATGATCCAAAATTGAGCCGACAAGATGCATTTCGGATTAGTAAGGAGATGATGGATGGTCAGAAATTAGACACATTTATATTGGATCTTTCCTTTTTCGGATGGAGTATACTGAGTGCGTTTACATTTGGATTATTGGCAGTCTTTTTTGTAAATCCATATTGGAGAGCTACAGATGCAGAATTATATTTAGAATTAAAACAAAACTATATTAATCGTCACAGATAATGCGATAAGGAAACAAAAGAAACATCCGAAGCATGTCACGATAATAAAAACTGGCAGATATTTGAAATAAAATAGGTGATTCACCTTAAAAAGAATATCTACCAGTTTTTTCAGAAATATGATATAATACAAGAGTAAAAAATCGTGCATTGTGAGGAATAGCAATGAAGAAATTAATTCACTGTAAATCTTGTGGAGCCAAATTTGAGGAAGATTTACCGAAATGTCCCTATTGTGGTACATTAAATTATAGAGGGGCAGAGCGAGAATACTTAAACAAATTAGAAGATATTCGAGAAGATATGGAGGATCTACAAGAGATTCCAGAAGATGAAGTAAAAAAGGAAATAAAAAAACAGGGAAAGTTTATAGGGAAAGTAATTCTTATTATAGGTATTCTTGTGATTGGATTGGCTTTACTACTATATTGGATTACTCGAGATTCTGGAAGGGATAGGAAAGAGGATTACCTTTGGATGCAGGAAAATTTTCCTATTATGGATGAATTATATGAGGACGAGAATTATGAGAAATTGATGGATTTCTATTTGGATAAGATAGAGGCACAGAATGTTGTATGGGAATGGAATCATGCCGATTTTTGTAATATTTATCTGGATATTATGGAAATCTATGAGATTTTAGATATGGAAGAACAAGGAGAAGAGATTACAAGGTATGATTATGAAACCTTGTTTTATTTGGAATGGGTTGTGAAGGGAATTCCATTTCGAGGCGATATTGATGAGGAAGAAGAAAAACGTCTCAAACCATATTATAGTCGAGTCTTATCAGATTTAGAATCTCGCTGGAATATGAGCGAAGAAGATTACCAAATGTTTCTGGAGCAAATAGAAAAAAATCATGGCATGGTGAAGTATGAAGACTGTATGAATTATATTGGAGAATGGTATGGAGGGGAAGAAGCGTCATGAAATGTCCGTATTGCGGTGGTAATTTATCGCTGGAAGATGAAACATGCCCACATTGTGGAAGGCTGAATGAACAGGCACGGCAACATGTAAAGGATATGAAACATTATAAAGGGGAGTTTGAGCATGCAAAGAAGCATGTGTACATAGCAACGAATCGATACACCAAAGTAGTTGTTCGAGTTGTGATTATTGCAATCTTGTTCTTTGCAATTATTGTGCTATATAATTTGGGAGAACGTTCCTATTCCATTGTACGCAGTATAGGACAATACCAATCTAAGCGCCATGCAGCAGAGTACATGAAACAATTAGATCAGTATATAGAAGAGGAGGAGTTTTTTGCCTTTACAACATTTTGTAATGAACATAAAATTGATTGTTATGAAGAACCGTATATGCGTTATATACCAGTAAAGCGGACCGCTCAAAATTATATGAATCTCTATGAGAATATTATGCAATTGGTGTGTCCAACAGAATACCAGGAACAATCAAGCCAAATAGAACAGATGACCGAAAATTTGGATTATTTTTATTCTTCGATGGATATGGAACAATATGAGTATTATGAGGGAGCTGATAGTGAATCCAATCAAAGGGCATTAGAGACAATGGAACATAATATTATATTGTTATTGCAAACTTATTTCCATATTTCAGAAGAAGAGGCAGAACAACTAAAAGAATTATCGCAGGCAAAGCGGGCAGTTCTAATTGAGGAGGCGATAATTGGTGAAGAGTAAAAGAAAAAAGGAAAAGAAGAGTCCAGTAATTATAGTTTTAGATATTATCATTGTTTTATGTTGTATAGGGCTGATAATGGCAGCATCTTCTATGATTCGTTCCTTTCAAAATGTCTATTATAGTTATTCAGAGGATACCTTTTATTATCGCCTTTTAGAAGGGGATTATCCTTCCATGGTTCGATTGTATTATGAGAATGAAGAAAATGATGTAAAAGAAGAGGGAGATTTGGGTGAATATTATGGAGTAGCCAAGTATTTTGAAGCAGCTTCTTATTATAAGATATATGAAGAATCAGGAGATACGGTGCGTGCCAATCATCAAAAGAAAAAAATGGAAACAGCATTAAAAGAAATGGGAGATTTATCAGCAGAAGCAGATCGGATTAAAGAGCAATTGGATATTTCTGAGTAAAAAACAAAGGAGGAACGTGTATGAGCCAAACTCGATTTTATAGATTTGATAATATTCGATTTATATTAATCGTATGTGTTGTGTTTGGTCACTTTCTGGAAATGATTCCAGGAACTATGTCTCTGTATCTGTATCGTATTATTTATTCGTTCCATATGCCTGCATTTATTTTTATATCGGGTTATTTTGCGAAATATAGTCGTAAAAAAATACTGTTTACGTTTTTGTATACCTATTTATTATTCCAGACAATTTATCAATTGTTTGAGCGTTTTGTATTGAATCCACAGCAGCCATTTCGGTTTCAGTTTACTTATCCATATTGGCTGCTATGGTATTTAGTTGTAATGATTTTTTATTATCTGTTAATTCCGATTTTTGATGATAGGAGATATTATATTCGGATTATATTTATCGCAGGCTCCATTGTACTATCTATATTGGCTGGATTTGATTGGACAATTCAATATTACTTATCACTTTCTAAATTTATAACATTTTTACCATATTTTCTAGCTGGATACTATGTAAGACGTAGTGCTAGAATACAGCAGTTCTTAAATAATGGTTGGCCCTTCTATTGGTGCAAAATTCTACTTATGTTAGGGATTGTCTGTATTTCATGTCTCTACTTATGGAAGAATACTATGATTATACCAGCGATTTTGCATGGATCAAATAATTATCAATTAGAAGGATATGAACCAATGATTAAGTTTATATTGCTCATAATTGGAGCTAGTTGGATTATACTCTTTCTATTTCTTCCATTTTTGGATAAGAAAATTCCATTTCTCACATCTATGGGACAGAATACGTTTCCCGTTTTTTTGCTTCATGGATTTTGTATTAAATTAGCGAGTAAATATAATATTTTTCAATTTACTCCAAGAGAAAATCTTTTATTGGCATTAGTATTGTCTGTCGTAATTGTAATTGTTTTTGGAAATCCATATGTTGGAAAGATTTTTCAACGAATCTTTACTGGAAATTGGATTTTAGAGCGAATGAAAAAGGTAAATCCAAAACAGTAAAATATTCACACTATATATTATTTTACAACAGTTTTTTATATAAACAGATTGTGTAAATGAAATGTTTTCTGCTATAATAAAATATAAAAAAGTATTTACTTTTTTGATTGTAAAAATAATAAGATTCGAGAGGAATTTAATTTGAATAAAAATATTTTAGTAGTAGAAGATGAGGATAGTGTAAAGCGGGGAATTAGTTTTGCTTTGGAAAAGGAGGGATACCATGTGTTTTCCTGTGAAAGAATTTGTGAAGCAGAACGTATTTTTCAAAACGAATCTTTACAGCTAGTTATTTGTGACATTAATCTCCCAGATGGAAATGGTTTGGATTGGATTAAACGTGTAAGGAAAAGAAGTAATGTACATATTATATGTTTGACTGCATTGGATCAAGAGACCGATCAAGTGCTTGGATATGAGGCTGGAGCAGATGATTATATTACAAAGCCTTTTAGCCTTTCCGTATTAGGGTTGAAGGTACAAGCTTTTTTTAAAAAACAGGTGCAGAAAAAGGAAACTTGGCTGAAGTCAGGGGAGATTCGTTTTTCTAAAGAGGAAATGAAAGTCTATCGGAAAGGAGAAGCAATTTCTCTTACAAAAAATGAATGGAAATTACTTTGGCTGTTTTTGGAGCATCCAAAACAGATTTTATCGAAAAAACAGTTATTGGAACAATTGTTTGATCTGGATGGGGTATTTGTAGAGTCCAATACGGTTGCAGTTAATATTTGTCGATTAAGAGAAAAAATCGAAGATGATGTCAAAAATCCCCAGTATATCAAAAATGTTAGAGGAATTGGGTATGTATGGGATAAAGAATGTGTGGAAAAATGAGTAGTAGAACAACGAAAAGAAAAATGATAAAGCAGGTAGCAGTTAGTCTGCTGATATTCATATTATTTGATGCCGCACTTATTTTTATAGAATATGGTAATTATAAAGAAAAAATAAATCTTTTATCGACTGTTGTGTCTCAGGAAGATACAGTTAAAATTGTAACGGGTATTTTAAAAGGAGAGTCGTTGGATTACTCTGAGGGAGAAGCTATTTTAAAAGAATATGGGTTTGAACGGAATCGTGATAATGTAATCTATCGTAGGTTTTGGATGCAGTGTGGAAAAATCATTGGACTCTCTATTTTATTGTTTGGAGCAGAAATGATACTTTTTCTTATCATAACTCGAAAAAGAGAAAGCAGAGAGATTACAGAGATAAAGCAGCTGGAAAAAATAGTTTCCGATTATCGTAAGGAAAACTTTAATGATCAGATAGTATCATTTAGAATATTCTCAAATACTGAGTTAGGACGGCTTTATTTGGAAATTGAAGCGTTGGGAAATACGTTACAGCTGCTTCATAAAAGAATGAGAGCAGAAAAAGAAGAGACAAAATCACTTGTTACGGATATTTCACACCAACTAAAAACTCCTGTAGCAGCATTAAAAACTAGTTTTGAAATTTTACAAAATGAGAATCTCATAAAAGAAGAACAAATGGAATTTACAGAGCGTTGTAATATGCAGCTGCGAGGAATTGAGAATTTACTCTCTGCACTAGTCAATATATCTCGAATGGAATCAGGAATGATTACAATACGTCCAGAGGAGAACTATTTATTTGACACGATTCTGGAGGCTGTGAATCGAGTATATGAAAAAGCAATGAACAAACATATTTCCATTGAGTTGGATGCAGATGAAACGGTGGAAGAGTTGGTGGTGATTCATGATCCGAAATGGATTGCGGAAGCATTCATTAATATTTTAGAGAATGCAATAAAATATAGTCCAGAAAATACGTCGATTACAATACGAGTGATGAATATGACAACTTTTTTACGGATGGAAATAGAAGATCAAGGAATTGGAATTCCAAAAGAGGAGTATAATAAAGTATTTCAGCGATTTTTCCGAGGCAGTTTAGAAGAAGTAAAAAAAGAAAGTGGTTCTGGAGTGGGATTGTATTTAACAAGGGAAATTATTAATCGACATCATGGAACAATACGGGTGTCTGCGGGAAAGTATGGAGTTGGCACAGTATTTACGATTCAACTTCCAAGAGCATAATAAAATGATTAGATTGTATCGTGCAGCAGTACGATATAAAAGAGTCTTACAATTTTGTAAGGCTTTTTTTCTATCTTGAAAGAGAATAGAAAGACTTGAGGAATATGATAATATCATAAAAAAATTAGAGTAGGTGGGAGAGCAAATGGACACGATATTGAAAACAGAACATTTATGTAAAATATATGGAACAGGAAATAACTTAGTAAATGCAGTGCAGGATGTGAATCTTTCGATTGAACAAGGTGAATTTGTAACGATTGTTGGAAAGTCAGGTTCGGGGAAAAGTACATTGCTTCATATGTTGGGAGGTCTGGATCATCCTACATCAGGAAGCATATTTATACGAGATCAAAATTTATTTCAAATGAAGGAAGAAGAACGTGCTGTTTTTCGCAGAAGAAAGATTGGATTTGTTTTTCAGGCATTTAATTTAATTTCTTCTATTAATGTATGGGAAAATATTGTACTGCCGATTGGATTGGATGGAAGGCAAGTGGATGAAGTTTTTGTAGAAGATATTATAAAGACACTGGGGATTGAAAATAAACTTCATAACTTGCCTAATACATTATCAGGAGGACAACAGCAGAGAGTAGCGATTGCAAGAGCCATTGCTTCTAAGCCAGATATTATACTGGCAGATGAACCGACAGGAAATCTGGATTCTAAGACAAGTGATGAGGTAGTGGGATTACTTAAAATGTCCGTGCAAAAATATGGTCAGACCCTAATTATGATTACCCATGATGAAGATATTGCACAGATTGCAGATCGTACCATTGTGATAGAAGATGGAAAGGTAGTGAGATAATTATGAAGACATTAACGGCGGTTGCAATTCAAAATAATAAAAAAAATAAAACTCGAAGCATTTTAATTATAATTGCCATTGTATTAACAACGATTCTATTGACCATTATTGCGAATTATTGTTATGGGATTATAAAAAATAATAGGGAACACGCAGGTGATTACTACGGTGTTTATCATGGGATGTATCGCTCCATATCACAGGAGCAGATTGAGCAAATGGAATTGAGAAGTGAGTTTTCTAAAATTGGACGTATGGCATATGCGGGAGAGATAGAAAGTGAACGGAATATGGCTCTTTATTGGGTTGATACAGTTACAATGCAAATGATGAATATGGAAAATTTGTTGGAAAAAGGAACAATGCCAGAAAAAACAGATGAAATTATTGCAAATAGAAGTTTTTTTGAACAGCTTGGTATAGAAAATCCTCAAGTAGGGGATGAGGTTACATTATATAGTAGAATTGATAATAAGAGCAAGTTTAGTAAAAATAAATTTAAAATAAGTGGTATTATCCAAGAACAAAATACACAATTAGAACAGAAAAGTTATATTGGATATGTTTCACAAAAATTTTATAACGATCAAACAGAAGAAGATACACGTTATTATAATGTATATTTCCAACTAAATGATGCAGTAAAAATCAATTATGATAACGCGGAGCAATTCATACAAGAACTAGGAAAAAAATGTGGTATTGATGAAAAGCAAACAATCATAAATAGTTATTATATTATGTGGTCAACGGACCCAGGTATAGAGACAATTGTGGGAGGCAGTATCCTTATTTTAGGGGTTGTCGTGTTTTCATCAGTAGTAATCTATAATATTTTTCAAGTAGGAATTGTTCAAAAAATTCAAGAGTATGGAAAAATAAAAGCTTTGGGAGCCACAAAAAAACAACTAAAGAAAATCGTACAAACGGAAGGTATCATACTGGCGTTTATTGGAGTTCCGATTGGTTTACTGCTTGGATGTATCATTGGAAATCTCACGTTTGCATGGATTATGGAGCAGGCAAAAATGGTGGATTCAAAATTAGAAGGGACAACGAATATTGTATCGATTCCGATTCTATTTATTGTGATAATTATTGCGTTTATTACTGTTCGGCTTGCATTAGAGAAACCGATGCGTATGGTAGCGAAAGCTTCTCCTGTAGAAGCAATACGGTTTGAGGGAAATAAAAATCAAAGTGTTCGGAAAGGACATCGGCATGTATCGGTAAAAGAGATGACAATGGCGAATATCTCAGCAAATAAGAAGAGAACCGTAGGAACCATTCTTACAATGGGATTATCCTGTGTGTTATTTGTTGTAATTGCTAATTTTGTTGGAAATATGGATGCAGAATATAGTGCTAGACAGAACATCGAGTATGGACAGATCATGATTGATTTGGATTACTCACTAAGTGATGAGGCTTATCCTGAAAATAATCTGGATTCCATATTAAAAGAAGATCCGCTTGGAGAAGATACGATTCAGCAGATAGAAACGATAGACGGCGTTACAGATATAAGAGTCAGAAAACAACTGGCAATGAAAACTATGAATGAAGAGGGAAAGCCAAGCGATGAGATATTTTCTGTAATGGTATTAAACCGAGAAGATTTTGAAAAATATAGGAAAGATTCAGGCATAGTAGGAGATTTTACCTACGATACTGTGGCTGAGGAAAATGGAATTATCTATGGATATTCTTATTTTATGGAAGATCACGACTATTTTATAGGACAGAACTTAGATATGAGATTAGAGAATGGAGCATCTTCCTGTGATTATAATGGGACAATTCAGGGAGCATTTGGGAATGTTGGATCGGAATGGGTGATTACAGAAGAAACTTATAAACAATTGGGTTTGAAGGAAGGAGGAAATGGTCAAATATGGGTTGACTGCAAGGAGGAGGATGTAGAATCAGTAAAAGAACAGTTAGAAGATATTCTGTTAGTAAAAGATCATGTAGAAATTAATACTTATGCGGATGAGCTTCAAGCTTCCCAATTAAGTATGAAGATGATGCGTTTGATGTGTTATGTATTAGTAATGATAGTTGGACTAATTGGGTTTATCAATATGGCGAATACAATGATTATTAGTATCATTACAAGAAGACGCGAATTTGGTATGCTTCAAGCAATTGGAATGACCAATTCACAGTTAAATCAAATGCTTCAGACAGAAGGTTTTTTATTTACCATTGGAACTGTATTCGTATCCATGCTAATAGGAGTTCCAATTGGATATGGACTGTTTCAGTACGGAAAAGAACATAGTTGGATGGGATTGTATCAGTATCATTTGCCATGGATGGAGATAATTGGCATGGTTATTGTAATTGGAATTCTTCAAACTATTTTATCCTTTATTCTAAGCAGAAACATAAGAAAGGAATCGGTAATTAGTCGGATTCAATACTAGAAAAAACTTTAAGATTGTTAATTCTATTCTTTATTATGCATAGCAAAAAAATTAAAGAAAAATGGTTTCTAGGTTTCGCTACATAATAGAGGACTTTGATAATTTGGAACAAGCAATTCCACTCGTGTTTTTACAATGGAATTGCTTGCTTTATTATCGTGATATCCAGCATTTAGTGGAGGTTTCTTTTGTGCTAATTATTTTATTTTTTCAAGACAAGATTGTAATTGGAATCATAAAATAATCCTAAGTCGTTACATATTCGATTATTAATGTGCATAAGAGCGTCGTGGTATTCTTTGTATTTCGGAGATAATGCAATCATATTTGGAATAAAGATGTCATTATATCCCTGTTTTTGCAATTGTTTCATAAATTTTCTTTGAGAACTAAAAACAGGATGATATTTATAAAACAGACTATTTTTTAATTTCACATTTCTAAGAGTTTGCTCCTTTAATTTTTTATATTCTTCTTCGCTAGGATTTAGATATTGTTGAATTTGGGATTCCATTCGGGAAACCATCTGTTCCATAGAAGCTTTTGGAGTAAAACGATAAAAAATAAAATTCATTAGTTTCATAAATAAAGGAATTCGAATAGTAGTGTTATCCCAGAATTGAATAATGTTTTCATATGCAATCTGTTGTTCTTTGGTTGTGATAGGAATTTGTAAATATGGCATAAAGTGATTCATAAAGTAGTAACCATAAAACCCTGGTATCATATCCTGTAATGCTTGAGCAATAGTTTGATAATCAACAGATTCATAGATACGATCTACATTGTGATCTTGGATATAGGAGTGTAATGCTTCTAATTGCTCTTGTTGGACATGTAAATCCGAAGCTTTCTGTTCATAGATTGTTTCTAATAATTGAGTATCTTTGGACTTTAGTAATTGTTTAATATCGGAAATGTTAATTCCTAGCTTACGATAAACAGCAATCTCTTTTAAAGTAGTTAAATTTTTTTCCGTATAATTGCGATATCCATTGCTGTCTTTTTTGACTGTGAGCAGACCTTGCTCCTCATAATATTTTATCGCACGTTTGCTTAAATCTACTTGTTGAGTAACTTCATTAATCTGCATAGGAATCCTCCTTTCTTTCATTGTTTATGATTATTATAGAGGTATCCGTAATGTACAAGTCAATAGGTAAAAAAAGAATTTGCGTTTTCATAGGAGTAAATTTCATTTGTCGGGTAACTCGTGATATAATAAAGAAAAAAGAATGGGAGGATTTGTATGAAATATGAATGGAAAAATCAGGATGAATATAAAATACAATCAGATCAATCTTCACAGGAAAAATGCCTAATTGAAATTTTAACAATAGAGGAATTTCGGCAGCAATATCCCGATATCTTTCGAAGAACATTTGTTAGTAATAGTTTTAACCATATTCGTTTTTGTAAAGCAGACTGGCTGAAAAAAGCGGTGACAGGAACGTTTGCGATTCCTCCAAAAGAAGATCCTTCGCAGACAAAGATTTGTTTCGGATATTGTTTAATGGAGGATAAAATAATTTTTATTGATGATTCTAATTATGTAAAATCCATTTTGGACGAAATGCAAAGTTATCAGTTAGTAGATATATCTTCGGCATCTCTTTGCCTTTTTGAATTTATGGAATATTTGTTGAAAGATGATATGATCTTTTTACAGAAATATGAGGAACGGCTTACCCAATTAGAGGAAAAATTGTTAAAGGGAGAAAGCGATGATTTTGATTTTCAAATTCTTTCATCAAGAAAAGACCTATCTGCATTAAGTGCCTATTATGAACAACTTTCCGATATGGGAGAAACGTTGCAACAGAGTGCAGCAGAACGTAGAGAAGAAAGAGATCGTTTACTATTTGGGTTATATGCAGATAAAGCAGGAAGATTATATTCTACTGTTCAAATGCTAAAAGAATATTCTATGCAGTTGCGAGAAATGCATCAAGCACAAGTCGATATGCGTCAAAATGAAATTATGAAATTTCTTACGATTGTAACAACAATTTTTATGCCGTTAAGCTTGATTGCTGGATGGTATGGAATGAATTTTATTAATATGCCAGAACTTTCTTTTCCATATGGATATATTATTATATGTTTGATTTGCTTATTGATAATTGTGATAGAAATTTGGATATTTAGAATTAAAAAATGGTTTAAGTAAACAATTAAAGAACGATTTATATAGAAAACTTTTTCATAAATATAGCAATTTGCTGCAAATATACTTGACAATTAAGAATAAATTTGTTAAAATTGTTAATACATTAACAAAATAAAAATAGAACGGAGGATGTTGAATGAAGATGAAAGGGTTTGCTATGTTAGGAATCGGAAAAACTGGTTGGATTGAAAAGGACGTGCCAACATGTGGACCTTTGGATGCAATTGTGAAACCTGTTGCAGTTTCCCCTTGTACTTCAGATGTACATACGGTATGGGAAGGTGCAATTGGAGAACGTACGGATATGATTTTGGGTCATGAAGCAGTAGGAGAAATTGTGGAGATTGGAAACTTAGTAAAAGATTTTAAGGTCGGAGATCGAGTGATTGTTCCAGCCATTACACCAGATTGGGGTAGTTTGGAAGCACAGGGAGGCTATTCGATGCATTCTGGGGGTATGTTGGCAGGATGGAAATTTTCTAATTTTAAGGATGGTGTATTTGCAGAATATTTCCATGTAAATGAAGCAGATGCAAACTTGGCAATTTTACCAGATGGTTTGGATCCAGCTGATTCAGTTATGCTAAGTGATATGGTGCCGACTGGTTTCCATGGGGTTGAGTTGGCAGATGTTCAGTTTGGAGATACGGTATGTGTCATTGGAATTGGTCCAGTTGGGTTAATGGCAGTTGCGGGTTCTGCTTTACGTGGAGCAAGTCGTCTCTATGCAGTTGGCTCTCGTCCAAATTGTGTGGAAGCGGCTAAGGCATATGGAGCTACGGATATTATTAATTATAAAGAAGGTGATATTGTAGAGCAGATTATGGAGAAAACGCATGGAAAAGGCGTGGATCGTGTGATTATAGCTGGAGGTAATAATGATACGTTTATCCAAGCAATACAGATGGTAAAACCAGGCGGACGAATTGGAAATGTAAATTATCTTGGATCGGGAGATTATGTAAAAATACCAAGAGTGGAATGGGGATGTGGCATGGGACATAAAACAATCGCAGGCGGTTTGATGCCAGGCGGACGTCTTCGTATGGAAAAGCTTGCGTCGTTAATGGAAACAGGACGTTTGGATACATCCAAGTTATTAACCCATCGTTTTAATGGGTTTGAACATATGGAAGAAGCATTAATGCTTATGAAAGATAAACCACGTGATCTGATTAAACCAGTAGTAATAATATAATCGGTTAGGGAGACATTCTATATTTGGGGATGTCTCCCATTTTGATGAGAGAAGAATGGATTGAAATAGATTCTTCTGTTACGATTGTTTTAGTGAATAATCTACACAGACTGGATAGCCTTTTTTCTCATTTTGAATTAGAACTGCCTCAACTTCATAAAGTTTTCTAAGATTTTCCACGTGAATTACATCGTTGGGACTTCCTTCAAATAAAATACGTCCTTGGCGCATTCCAATAATATGGTGGGCAAATTTTGCTGCATGGTTTAGTTCATGAATAACCATGATTATAGTTGTATGTTCTTCTGCATTTAATTTTCGGAGTAACTCCAAGATTTCTAATTGATGTGCCATGTCCAAATAAGTAGTTGGTTCATCTAAAATTAAAATATTGGTTTTCTGAGCAAGTGTAAGAGAAATCCAGACACGTTGCCTTTGACCTCCTGATAATTCTTCTACCTTTCGGTCTTTTAGTTCATAAACTCCAGTTCTTTGCATTGCCCATTCAATGATTTCATGATCCGATTTTTTTAGTCCAGATAAAGGTTTTTGGTAAGGAAATCTTCCATAAGCGACAAGATCCTTTACTGTAATTCCTTCTGGGACGATTGGAGTTTGGGGCAGTACTGCCATTTTTTGAGCTATTAATTTCTGAGATAGTTTTTTTATATTAGTACCGTCCAGAAGGACTTCTCCTTTTTTTATTGGAAGGATTCTAGCGATTGATTTTAATAAAGTGGATTTCCCACATCCATTTGGTCCAATCATCATTGTAATCTTACCTTCTGGTATCATTACGTTTGCGCAAGGGATGATAACACGATCTTCGTATGCAGCTTCTAGATTTCTTATTTCTATTCCCATAGATCAAACCTCCTATTTTCCTTTTAACATTAAATAAATAAAATAAGGTACACCCAAAATAGAAACGACGATTCCGACAGGTATCTCCAAAGGTGAGAATAAGTTTCTAGCAGCGGTATCCGCAAGGATTAGGATAATAGCACTAATGCCAGCTGCCAAAGGAAGCATAGTTCGGTGTACAGGTCCTACCATTCGTTTTGCAATTTGAGGACCTAAAAGTCCTAAAAATGCAATATTTCCTGCTACAGAAGTAGCAAGTGCAGAAAGAAGTGCAGAACAAACTAAGAAAAAAAGCATTTCTTTTTGTACAGGAACTCCTAAACCAAATGCTAATTCATCTCCAAGTCCAAGGACATCCAAAGTTTTGCTTCGAGTTAACACAAGAAGGATTAGAATTGTGATAAGAGGAAAGGTTAACAAAATATAATTCCAGCTACTTCCCCATAAACTTCCATTTGTCCATGTTAAGACTTGGTTATAGTCACCTTTAGACATATTTAATTGATAAAATGAAATAATGGCTGTAATACCTGCATTAACACCAACTCCAGTCAAAAGAAAGCGAACTGGTCGGATTCCTTTTTTATATGCAAGAAGGCAGATAACCAAAACAGAAAGCAGTGAACCTGTAATAGCAACAACAGGCATCAATATAATGGTAGAGAGGGAAAGGGCGGAGTAGTATGCAGTTGTTCCTGAAGAAATCCAGAGAACCACAAACAAAGCTGCTCCTGCATTAATTCCAATCATCCCAGGTTCTGCCAATGGATTTCTTGTAATAGCCTGTAAAATACCTCCAGAAACACCTAAAGCAGATGCCACAATTATGGCTAAAGTAATTCTTGGAAGACGAACTTGAAAAATGGTAAAGTTTTGAAGTTTATTTCCGTTTCCAAGAATTGTCTGAATGACTTCTTCTGGAGCCATAGAATAACTGCCAAGCATAAGAGATAGCATTACTGTACCCAAAAGAAGAATAATACAAACGATTCCAATCACTTTGTTTTTCTGTATGTTCATTTATTTCTTCTCCTTTCGAACGAGTAATAAAAAGACTGGTACACCAATGCAGGCAGTAAAAAGTCCGACTGGAAGTTCATATGGAGCGGAGATTATCCGTGCTGCGATATCTGCAAATACTAAAATAATACTGCCATATAAGAATGATAATGGCATAAGTTTTCGGTAATCGTTTCCGATTAGTTTTCGGATAATATGTGGAATAAATAAACCAATGAATCCAATATTTCCAGCAGTTGCTACACATACACCACAGATGGGGATTAAATATAAAATAGTATAAAGTTTGATTTTTTCTGGAGAAATTCCAAGTCCAGTTGCAGCTTCATCTCCAAGACTAATTAAATTGATTTTTCCAGACAAAAGCAAGGCTGCAATGCTGAAAAATCCGCCAATAATAAGTAAAAAAAACACTTGTATCCAGCCAGCCTGACGAAGACCTCCAGCGATCCAAAAGGCTAACTCCTGAGAACGGTTTCCAAGAAGTGCTACCACAGATGCAAGAGATAAAAAGAAGGTACTCATTGCAGTCCCAGCGAGTAAAATTCTGGAAATGCTTTGATTGGATGCACGTTGCATCGTAAAAAGTAAAATTAGAATACCGCTAATAAAGGCTCCGATCAATGCCATAAAAAAATTGCTATAGACACTACGAATAATCGGAGATACCGCAGAGATTGCAACTGCAAGTGAAGCTCCCTGTGTCACGCCTAATACAGAAGGTTCGGCAATTGGATTACGCATAACTCCTTGCATCATAGTACCTGTTAATGCAAGCATACCGCCAGTCAGAACAGCACATAGCATACGTGGAAGACGAATGTCACGAACTAATTGTGCATTGATGGAATCGTCTGGTTGAACAATTGCGTGATAAACCTCATTAAAAGGGATATTTTTTGCCCCAATATGAATAGAGGCAATCATTCCAATGAATAACAGCAGTACACCGACTGCTGTTAAAATTCTTATTCTTATTTTCATTCTTATTTCTCCATAAGGGAAGCAAATTCATCTAAGAAAAGATCTCTTCCAATGCAGCTGTATCCAATGTTAAAATATGGACTGGATGGTAGTTCAATTACATTTCCATCTTTTACTGCACGCATATTCTGATAAATACTATTTTGAGTCAAGCTTTCCATATCACTGTCCGTTCCAACCACAAATAAGTAATCGGCATCAATTTCAGCAAGTCCTTCGTAAGTGATAACAGGAAGGCTAATATTTTCTTGTGCTGGCATGTTTTCTGGTTTTTTTAGTCCCATATCTTCGTACATAACACTTCCAATTCCAGCAGAATCAAAAACGAAAAGTTGTCCGCCGCTTGCAAGCAATGCAAGATAGGTTGTGTCTTCTCCATAAGTGTTTTTGATTTCCTCTCCTTTTTCTTTTGCTTTTGCTTCATAGTCGGAAAGCCATTTATCTATAACCTCCTCTTTATTCATCATTTTAGCAAATGTATGAAGATCCTCTTTCCAGTTGATTTGAGCTAATTCTACCATAACAGTTGGTGCGATTTGCTGGAGCTGATCGTACATCTTTTCCTGAACACTGGAAATAATAATTAAATCAGGATTTAATTCAAGAATTCCTTCAATATCCATTGTATCCTGCATACTATAACCAAGAATTTTGGCACCTTCTAACGTATCTTCTAGATAAGAAGGAAACTTGGTATAATCATAGGCATCCGAATTCGCTGTTCCAACCACAGAATATCCAAGCACACTGAGAATGTCACTGTTTCCACTTAAATCTACGATGGCTTGTGGATTCGCTGGAATTTCTACTTCTCCACGTGCATCGGTAATTGTTATCATTTCAGATGATGGATTGGCAGAGGTGGATCCTGTAGTTTCGGAAGTGGTGGATGGAGTATTAGAAGCTTGGCATCCTGATAGAACTCCAATTGTAAGGGTTGCTATTGTAAATAGTGCTAAAATCTTTTTCTGCATGATTGCCTCCTAAATAAATATCATTCTTACATTGAAAGAAACGAAATGTTTATAATTCTTATTATTTGAGATTAGCTATATCTAACCACGGCTGGCATTATAACAAAACAGATAAAACATTGCAATGAAAACACTTTTATTCATTTTTTTATCATCTTTTTGCATTGTTTTATTGTATGTAAAAAGCTATAATAAAAAAAAGGAGGAAAATATGTATTGCTCAAGTAATTCATTTCAATTTCGAACAATTGTTTTAGAACAGCTTGGTTTTCAGCCGATAAAAAAAGCAAATTGTTTGTTATATCAAAATCCTGAATTTCCGAAAAGTGGATCGTATCGTTTATATCAAAGAGAGGGGTTTTATGATTTTGGGGTTGCTGACTATACAATACAAAAAGCGTTTGGAATTCAATTTGACCATTCTAATCCACTATTACGGTTTGGTATTGTATATGATGGAACAACGAGATTTCAGTTGGAGCATCAGTCAGTTTCTTCTTTTATGCCCTCTGCATTTTTAGTATTGGAGAAAGAAATAAGAGGAAAACAAGTATGGATGCCAGGACAGCATTTTCGAGGAGCAGAGATTACGATATATCCTAACTTCTTTGAGGAAATTCAAGTGCGTTTTTCTAATTTCTCCATATTAGAGTATTTTTTAGAAAATCACACCTATTATTATCTTCCATCAGAAGTGTTTCCAGTTTTGCATCGAATGATACATAAAGATAAAATGGATTGTTTGAACGATTTACATCTGGAGGCTGCTATTTTGGAATGTTTAGCAATTATAAAAGAAAGTGGGAATCCAAGTGGCCAAAACGCTTTTTCAAGACAGATAAATTATGGAAGTGTAACAATTGGAAAAAAGAGAAGGATTGTTTTTACAGCTGAAGATTTTCATACAATACAAAAAGCACATGAGATCTTAACGGAACAATTTGTAATCCCTCCTACGATTGAGGCATTGAGTCGACAATTGATGATTAATTCTCAAAAATTAAAAGCAGGATTCTCTTATTACTATCATATGACAATTGGGGAGTATATCGCTGCTTTGAAGATGTCACTGGCAGCTACTTTGTTATGTACAACGGAACTATCCATAGCAGAGATTGCACATGAAGTTGGCTATGGTTATACGTCTAATTTTAGTAAAAAATTTCAGCAAACCTATAGTTGTACTCCATTAAAATATCGGATGAGAGAAAAGAAGATGATAGGAAAGGAAAACAGCAAATGAATGAAAAACATGCAAAGTTAATTGCAGCAATGGTTCGTTATGATAAGGGGGATGCAAAACGTATCCAGCATTTTCTTAAAGTACATGATCTGGCTGCTACCATTGGGAAATTAGAGAAGCTAAATAAGGATACACAGTTTATTTTAGAAACGGCAGCAATTGTACATGATATTGGAATTCATGTAAGTGAACAAAAATATGGATCGAGTTCTGGCAAATATCAGGAAATAGAAGGACCCACAGAAGCGCAAAAGTTGATGGAAGAACTGGGAGGATATACAGAAGAACAGATAGGGCGAGTAAAATATTTGATTGGCCATCATCATACGTATAAGAATATAGAAGGAATGGATTATCAGATTTTAGTAGAAGCAGATTTTCTTGTTAACATTTACGAAGATGAGATAAAGAAAGATGCGGTCGAACATGTAAAATCCAATATTTTTAAAACAGAGTCTGGGAAACAATTGTTAACGGATATGTATATAGAAGAATTGTTTTAAGAAAAAGAATGAGTTCCATTTTAATGAGGTGAAAAGATGAATATTTTAGAAGTAATGAAACAAAATCAGAGTTATTGTTCCGATCATAGAGATATGCCATCTGAGTTGCAGCAAAAGGCAAAAATGCTTTGTTGGGAATACAACAAGACAAGTCCAAAAGAGAGAGAAAAAAGAGCAGAAATACTAAAAGAGCTGTTTGGTGATTGTCATCCACTGACATTTATAGAGCCTTCATTTCGCTGTGATTATGGTTTCAATATTCACACATATGGATTAACGGTTATTAATTATAATTGTGTTATTTTAGACACATCGCCAGTTTATATTGGGAAAAATGCGTTTATTGCACCTGGAGTTTGTATTGCCTGCGCAGGGCATTCGGTTGATGCAAAACAGCGATCCAATGGGATTGGAACTTCAAGTCCGATTACAATAGGGGATGATGTATGGATTGGCGCAAATTCTACGATTTGTGGTGGTGTAAAAATCGGAACTGGAACGGTGATTGGTGCTGGCAGTGTTGTTACGAAAGATATACCAGAAGGAGTAATTGCAGTTGGAAATCCATGCCGTGTACTGCGAAAAATTACAGAACAAGATAAAGTTAACCCATTACAGTTCTAAAAATCCCAGTTTTAAGAGTTCACAAATTTTTCACAAAAAAATTAGCACTCACCTCTTGACATTGCTAATAATAAGTGTTATATTACATATAGAACAAAGGAAGAGAGAAAAAAGAAAATCTTCCGGAGTTCTTACTAGAAATATTAACACCTCGGGTTTCTCCGATAGTGCGAATTCAGTTTATTGATTGTCTTTTGAAAGGAGATATGACTTATGATGATGCCTAGTATTTTTGGAGAAAGTTTATTTGATGATGATTGGATGGATTTCCCATTTGAAAGAGAATTTTTTGGCAAGAAAAATCCATTATATGGAAAACATGCAAAAAATATGATGAAAACCGATGTCCGTGAGACAGAAGACGGATATGAAGTAGACATCGACTTACCTGGATTTAAGAAGGATGAAATTAATGCGAAACTTGAAAATGGTTACTTAACAGTTTCTGCTTCTAAGGGTCTGGATAAGGATGAAAAAGATAAAGAAGGAAAATATATCCGTCAAGAACGTTATGCTGGAGCAATGAGTCGAAGCTTCTATGTAGGCGATGATCTTACTCAGGAAGATATTAAAGCAAAGTACGAAAATGGTATTTTGAAACTATCGCTTCCTAAGAAAGAAGCTAAGGCAGTAGAACAGAAACGTTACATTGAAATCGAAGGTTAATAAAAAACTCACTATGAGAGAATTTCTCATAAACCAGATGAGTTTAAAAGAAACGGCGTGGCTTTGGCCATGCCGTTTCTTTTGTTGGAGCTTTTCTATTGTAATTGACATACAATTATTTGCATGATAAAATAATAGAACAAATGTTTTTAGTTGTCTATATTAGATAACAGTAAGGGGAAAATAAGGTATGAAAGTTTGGATGTCACCCCAGACAGATGGGAAAAACCGATTTGCAATACGTATGATCGTGGGAATAATAGGGATTGTAATTTTGGCTATTATTTTAGTTTTGGGAGTTACAGTTTTGACAATTTATACAGATGAGTATAAAGAAATGGTATCCCTTATTTCCTGTATTTTGAGTGTTGCGCTGCTTATTTTTTTATCTGTAAGGCTTGGGCGCAGTTTTCAGAGAGATGCAATGATCTTTTGCAAGGATGGTGAAGATCGGTTATTTGTAATGGATGCTCGTCAGGCGGTGCAATATCGGCGAGGAATATTTGGTTATATTGGTATGATGGGGGATATTCAAAAACGCTTGGAGGTATTGAAACAGCAAATTGAGAGAGAAAATGCTTTACCGATTGGAGCTGTCGAAATACAAAAAGTGGATGGTATTCAGGAGCACTCTAATTGCTACGCTTTGACTTGTCAGGTACGTTATCAAAACGGACGTACTGGGAAACGGACTTACATCCTCATAAAGGGATATGAATATGAGGGAGAATTGCTGCGTTTGTTAGAACGAAAGCAGTTATTTGAAGTGGAGTTGAAAGAAAACCGAAATCCTTTTTTTATTTTGCTTAGTTTGTCTATTATGATAATTTTTTTATTGCTATGTGTATTGAGTCATCCTTATAATGCTCAATTGGATGAATCGTTTTATTTTCCTTGTTTGGGGATTGCGAGTGCTGCATTATGCAGTATGATCTATTTTATTATAAAAAATCGACGAGGTGAATAAAAATAGGAATAATGATAACAATAGCAGCTACCTATAAAATGAAATAGAGTAGCTGCTTTATTTTTATCTATATTTACTTGTTGCCTTTAATCGGGACATGGCTCTTGCAAGAGATGCTTTTGAAATATGATATTCTTCAATACTTTGTTTTTGACGAAGCTGTTCTTCTGCCCGTTGCTTGGCTTCTTCCGCTCGACGGATATCAATTTCTTCTGGACGTTCTGCGGTATCTACTAATAAAGTGACACGGTTATTAATTACTTGAACAAAACCAGTACCGACCACAAATTGAATCCATTCCTCACTGTTTTCTGGCTGAAACTGTAACATTCCTTCTGTTATTGCAATAACCATGTTTTCATGATTCGCCAATATTTCTTTTTGTCCGTCAGGAGCTGGAATAATCAGTTTGGAACAACGTCCTTCAAAAAAGGTCTTATTGCTTGCAAGTCCTTTAAAATCAAAAGTTTTCATTGACTAGTCCTCTTTTTTTTCTTGTTTGGCTTTTTCAATTACTTCATCAATCGTGCCAACATTAAAAAATGCTACTTCTGGATATTCATCCATCTCTCCATCTAAAATTGCTTTAAATCCTCGAATCGTTTCTTTTAAAGGAACGTATTTACCAGGAATTCCAGTGAAATTCTCTGCTACATAAAATGGCTGAGAGAGGAATTTCTGAATTTTTCTGGCCCTAGCCACGGTCAGTTTATCTTCATCGGATAATTCTTCCATACCAAGGATTGCAATAATATCCTGAAGTTCTTTATATTTTTGTAATGTCTCTTGTACACGACGAGCCGTTTCATAATGTTCTTTTCCAACTACGTCAATTTCTAGAATACGAGAGTTGGATTCCAATGGGTCCACAGCTGGATAAATTCCCTGTTCTACGATTTTACGGGAAAGTACAGTAGTAGCGTCCAGATGAGTAAATGTTGTAGCTGGAGCTGGGTCAGTCAAGTCATCGGCTGGTACATAAACAGCTTGTACCGAAGTGACCGAACCTTCTTTTGTGGATGCAATACGTTCTTGAAGCTCTCCCATTTCTGTTGCCAGTGTAGGCTGATAACCAACTGCGGAAGGCATACGTCCTAAAAGAGCAGACACTTCGGAACCAGCTTGGGTAAAACGGAAAATATTGTCGATAAATAATAATACATCCTGATGCTCTTGATCGCGGAAGTATTCAGCCATGGTTAATCCAGTTTCTGCCACACGCATACGGGCTCCTGGTGGTTCATTCATTTGACCAAACACAAGTGCAGTCTTTTCTAATACACCTGATTCTTTCATTTCTGTCCATAAATCATTTCCCTCACGAGAACGTTCTCCTACACCAGTAAATATAGAGTAACCACCATGCTCAGTAGCAATGTTTCGGATAAGCTCCTGAATTAAAACGGTCTTACCAACACCAGCACCGCCAAAGAGACCGATTTTACCACCCTTTGCATATGGAGCCAATAAGTCAATAACTTTAATTCCTGTTTCCAAAATTTCTACTACTGGACTTTGATCTTCAAATGTTGGAGGTTCTCGATGAATAACCCAATGTTCTTCATTTTCTAATGAGTCTTCTCCATCAATTGTCTCTCCAAGAACGTTAAACAAACGTCCTAATGTTTTATTTCCGACAGGAACTTTGATCCCATCTCCTGTTGCAGTTACTTCCATATCTCGATGAAGTCCTTCACTTGCTGCCAGCATAATGCAGCGAGCGGTATTATTTCCGATATGCTGTGCAACTTCCATAACACATCGTTTTCCCTGATTATCGACTTCCAGAGCATCTCGAATTGCAGGAAGATCTTGATTTGTATTAAACTCTACATCTACTACAGGTCCCATAACCTGTACGATTTTTCCTTTCTTCATACGAATGCCACCTTCCTCAGCGTTTTCTTTTTTTCTTTTGGGCTTTGGCACCAGCAATAACTTCAGTAATTTCCTGTGTGATTGCAGCCTGACGAATACGATTATATTGAATGGATAAATCGTGCAGCATCGCTTTAGCACTGTCTGTAGCAGTCTGCATTGCCATCATACGGGCATTTTGTTCACAAGAATAAGAGTCTACCAAAGAGCCATAAATAAAACCAGTAATATAATTTGGAACGATAAGATCCAGAACCGTCTTAGCGTCTGGATAGAGAGCAATTTCTTCCTGTCTTACATTGATTGGAAGAGTGTTAGGGGCAAAATGCTTTTTTTGTAGTGGAAGAAGCTGGGTAATAGCAGCTTCAGACTGAACAGGATTGATCATGTCCGTATAAATAATATGTACTTGATCCAATTCTTTCTTCATATAAAGATCTACTACTTTTTCCATAATCACACGGGCACGGTGCATACTTGGATTTTGAGCTGTATAGTGAAAATGAGTGTCAATTGTATATCCGTGTTTTGAAAAATACTGTCTTCCAAGTTCTCCGATGACAAACAAACGATGATTTGGATACTGTCTCATATGTTCTTCTGCCATTTTTATAACGTTATGGTTATAAGCTCCAGCTAATCCCTTGTCTGCTGTAACGACAATATATCCAATGGTTTGTTCTTCTAGTTTTAGATTAGATCTCTGATCAAAAAAAGCATGAGAAATATCAGGCACGTGCCGAAGAATTCGTCCAATTGCACTTTGCAATGTATAGAAATAAGGCTGTGTATCTTCCAGGCTTTTTTTGGCCCGTTTTAATTTAGAAGAAGAAATCATGAACATTGCGTTTGTAATTTTCATCGTATCTTTTATACTTTTCATTCTGCTCTGTATTTCGCGTGCATTTGCCATGAATTACCACCTACTTTTTATAATTTGATGCGTAATCGTTTGCATAGCTTACAATCTGTTCAATTAATTCATCAGTAAGAGCCTTTTTTGTTTCGATTGTATCTATGATATCTTTATGTTCTGTTTCAAATGACTGAAGCATAGCCATTTGGAACTCTTTTATTCTCTTTTTTTCGATTCCAAGCATTACCTTATGTGTGGCTGCTAGTAAGGTGATAACTTGTTCGTGAAGAGAAAGAGGATGAGCAAGTGGCTGCTTAAGAATTTCCAGAAGTCCATCTCCATAAGCAAGCTGTTCTTTTGTAGTATCATCCAGATCAGAGCTAAATTGAGTAAAGACTTCCATTTCACGAAATTGAGCCAGATCAATACGGATACTTCCAGAAGCTTTTTTCATTGCTTTTGTCTGTGCAGCACCGCCGACACGGGACACCGATAAACCTACATTAACGGCTGGACGCTGGCCAGAGAAGAACAAATCATTTTCCAGGAAGATTTGTCCGTCTGTAATGGAAATTACATTTGTTGGGATGTATGCAGATACATCACCTGCCTGTGTTTCAATAATTGGAAGTGCAGTAATGGATCCTCCGCCTAATTCATCACTCAGTTTACTGGAACGTTCCAAAAGTCTGGAATGTAAATAAAATACGTCACCTGGATAAGCTTCACGTCCTGGAGAACGCTCAAGAAGCAGAGAAAGAGCACGATATGCAACCGCATGTTTGGATAAATCATCGTATACAATTAAAACATCTTTTCCTTGGTACATAAAATATTCAGCAAGTGCAGTTCCAGAATATGGAGCAATATATTGCAAGGAAGCAGGATCGCTTGCGGTTGCAGTGACGATAATTGTATAATCCATTGCATCATGCTGCGTTAATGTATTCACAAGTTTGGCGACAGTAGAAGCTTTTTGACCAATTGCAACATAGATACAAATGACATCTTTGTCTTTTTGATTTAAAATTGTATCCATTGCGATTGAAGTCTTTCCTGTCTGTCTGTCGCCAATAATCAGTTCTCTTTGTCCACGGCCGATTGGAAACATGGAATCGATTGCAAGAATTCCAGTCTCTAAAGGCTGATTTACAGATTTTCGTTCTGTAATACCTGGAGCAGGTTCTTCGATAGCACGGTAATCGGATGAAATAATTTCACCTTTTCCATCAATTGGAGCGCCAAGCGCATTCACAATACGTCCAATATAAGCATCTCCAACAGGAATACCTGCTTTCTTCTTCGTACGAGAAACTCGTGTTCCCTCGTGAATTCCATGATCTCGTCCAAGTAAAATACAGCCAATTTCATCTCTTCGGATATCTTGAACCATTCCCTTTACGCCATTGTCAAATAAGACAATCTCACCATACATTGCATGGTCAATTCCGTGAATCGTAGCAATACCGTCACCGACCCAGATGACAGTGCCTACTTCTTGATCTTTTGTTTCAATATCAAAATTTTCAATCTCAGTTTTTAAAATTGAGATAATCTCTTCTGAGCTGATCGCACTCAATCCTGTCACCTCCATGTCAATTTTTGTTGTAATTGTTTTAGACGTCCACGCATACTGTAGTCAAGTTCCTGTCCATCCGCGTTAATAAGAAAGCCTCCGAGTAAAGCAGGATCTTCTTGCATTGTAAGATTTACGTCTTGTTTCTGATATTTTGTTTTTAGTGCTTCCTTTATACGATTCGTAGTTGTTGGATCTGGTTTTATCGTATAGGTAAGAACTGCATCTAAAATTCCCTCTTGTTCATGACTATAAGAGATATAGTCATCCAAAATTTCTGGAAGTAATGCTGCACTATGATGGAAACAGAGTACCTTTAAGAAATTTTGAAGTTCTTTTGGAAAAATTCTATCAATAACATTATATTTTTGAGTACAAGGAATCGTAGGATTTTTCAAAACATCCAAAAGAATAGGATTTAAAGAAAGAACCTCAGTCGTAAAAGTGATTGCTTCTTTTGAAACATGCAGTTCATATAACACATGTGCATAATTATGACTAATCTGACTCATGTCGATTCACCTGTATTCTTAATAAATTGGTTGTAAGCGCGTGCACTCGTTTCTTCCTGATTTTCGCTCATAATTTTCGCAGCAGCGACAAGAGCAAGATTAGCAATTTGCGTTTCCATATCTTTCATGGCCTTTTCCTTATCTGCTTCGGTTGTTTTATGAGCCTGAGCGACAATACGATTTGCCTTTTCATCCGCTTCTTTGACAATACGGTCATATTCCGCCTTAGCATTGATGCGGGCTGTATCAATAATTTTCTGAGAGTCTTCTCGGGCTGTTTGAAGAGAAGACTCATATTGTTTTTTTAATGCATCTGCCTGCTTTTGTGTCTCAGCAGCATGATCCAGTTGTCCCTGAATCATTTGCTCTCGTTTTTGCATAATTCCAAGTACTGGCTGGAATAAGAAATGCTTTAAAACAAGGAACAATACAATTACATTGATCAAGTTGTAAACCAAGTTCATGTTAATTGAAATCATAGAAAAGACTCACCGCCTTCAATTATTTTAAAAGAATTAAGATTAAGAAAGCGATAACAAAACCATAAATAGCAGTTGCTTCAGCAAGTGCTGCACCAAGAAGTAATGCTTTTGTAATTTTACTATCTGCTTCAGGCTGTCTGGCGATTGCATCTGCTGCTTTTGAAGTTGCCAAACCGATACCAATACCAGCTCCTGCGCCTGATAATACTGCAATACCAGCTCCGATTGCGATTAATGTTGTAGACATAATGTGATTCCTCCTTAAAATTTGTAATATTATGTATTTATGTTTTTTATAGAATCGTCTTACTCAATAGATTCCTTTATAAATAGCGAAGTAAGGAATACGAAGACGTAGGCTTGAATTAAGCCATCGAAAATATCAAAATAAAAACTAAATGGGATTGGAATAATTGCAGGTACAAAATATTTAATTAATTCCATTACTACAAATCCACCAAGAATATTTCCAAACAGTCGCATACAAAGTGACAGTGGACGGATAAATATTTCCAATATATTGATTGGTGTCATAATTGCCATTGGCTGGGCAAAACTTTTAATAAAACCACGTCCGCCTTTTGCATGAATTCCTGCATATTCAATGAGAATGATACTCATAAGAGCTAGGGCGGCGGTTACATTCATATCTTTGGTAGGTGGTTTGATACCCAAAATTCCAATTACATTGGAAATTCCAAGATAAATTAGGATAGACATTAGATAAGGGATATAACGTTTTCCTGCTTTACCAAGGAGCCCATCGAAGAGGTTATAAAGTCCTCCGACTGCTAATTCCAAAACCTGCTGTTTTTTACTTGGTGATTCAACACTTAGGTTACGAACAAGTACAATACATAAGACTGCCACAAATGCGATAATAAACCATGTTATAACAGTAGATTCGGAAATATCAAGACCGCCGAAAATAGGAATTGTAAAAACTGTTTTACAATTAAGTTCTTCCAGCAAGGTTTCTCCAAGATTTTCCGTACAATCGCTTCCTTTCTGTTATTTGATTTCCAACATATAGTACAGCGAAGTTCTTGAGGTGTCAATCACTTTGATTGCTCCGTTTATTACAGAATTTTTACAGAAAAATTTGTGAGTTTCACTGTGAAAAATTAGGAAATTCCTACATTAATATTGTGCAAATTGCCTATTTTCTTTTTTGTATTTTTAAATATACAAAAAAGAAGGGGGTAAAAAGAATAAAAAATGATGTTTTTTGAGAAGAATTTTCTCAGAAAAAAGAAAGAAAAGCAAAGAAAAAAGGAGATAAAGTCGGATTTTAATGAGAAAAAAATAAAATTTTAAGATATAAAAAGAATTTTACAAAATAAATGAGTAGAAATACTCGTTATATAAAAAATAAATGGAAAATAATCTTGACTTAAATAAAATCTTAGCTGTTTCTTTGCCAAACAAGTGATAGGATGAAATTATAGTCCAGTTTTTGTTACAAAAATATTACGGTAAAATTTGGATTTATAAAAATTACCTTTTGACCCCAATATCATTTGATAGGATAAAGAATATATGATATGATGTTGAATGGAATTAGACAGGAGGCAACTTATATGATATGAGTCATTGGTTAAAGAGAATTGAAAAGAAATCGAAGCATTCAAAGAGTTGGAAGAAAGATATTTTATACTTAACTTTGATACTTAGTGCTTCTTTTCTATTAAGCTTACAAATTCAGACCCTATTTCATGCACAATCATTAATTTCGACTATATTTGTGTTAGCAGTTTTTTTAATCTCATTGGTAACACAAGGATATATTTGGGGAATTGTATCATCACTAATTAGCATGATGGCAGTTAATTATGCATTTACATTTCCATATTTTACGTTTAATTTTACAATACCAGAAAACCTCTTCTCAGCAATTGTTATGCTTTTTGTTACAAGTATGACAAGTACGCTGACAACCAAAATAAAAGAGCAAGAAAAAATAAAGCTAGAGAGTGAAAAAGAAAAAATGCGTGCAAATTTGCTTCGGGCAATTTCACATGATTTACGGACTCCGCTTACGACGATTTATGGTTCTTGCTCTGCAATTATAGAAAATTATGATCTGCTTTCCAAAGACCAGCAGTTAAAACTACTAGAAGAAGTACGAGAAGATTCTCAATGGCTCATACGAATGGTAGAAAATCTTTTATCAGTCACTCGGATTGATGGAGAAAAAGTAAATGTGATTAAAACGCCAACTGTGTTAGAAGAATTGATTGATACCGTTTTAGTTAAGTTCCAGAAAAGATATCCAAATCAAGAAGTAACGGTAGATATACCAGATGAGTTTATTAGTATTCCTATGGATGCAGTATTAATCGAACAGGTACTTATGAATCTTCTTGAGAATGCAGTTCAGCATGCAAAAGGAATGACACAGCTAACATTAAAAGTTTTTACGTCTGGAACAAAGGCTATTTTTGAAGTGACAGATGATGGTTGTGGAATTCCAAAGGAGCAGATGTCGCATTTATTTACTGGATATTTAGAAAAAAGAAATACTCCAGCGGATGGACAAAAAAATAGTATGGGAATTGGACTTTCTGTTTGTGCTGCGATTTTAAAGGCACATGGAGGAGAAATTTATGCAGAAAATCAGAAATCAGGAGGTGTAACTTTTGGTTTTTCACTTGAGAAGGAGGAAATAGACGGAAAAAACTATGAGTAGTAATAAGTATCGTATTCTCATTATTGAAGATGAATTGAATATACGAAGTTTTGTAAAAACCATATTGGAAACAAATGGATATCAAGTTCTGACTTCTGGTACAGGAAAACAAGGAGAATGGATGGTTACGTCGCATTGCCCTGATTTGATTATATTGGATTTGGGGCTTCCAGATATGGACGGAGTTGAATTAATCAAAAAAATCCGTAAATTTTCAGGAGTACCAATTATTGTTTTATCTGCAAGAACAGATGAAAATGATAAAGTATCTGCACTTGATCTGGGAGCTAATGACTATGTTACAAAACCATTTGGAACAGCAGAACTTCTGGCTCGAGTGCGTGCAACTTTGCGCAATAGCCATCACAGTACAGGAAATGGTCTTTACGGAAAGTTTGTAGTAAAAGATATGGAAATTGACTATGATAGGCGTATTGTTTTAGTCAAGCATCAAGAAATAAAGTTGACACAGACAGAGTATAATATTGTTACGTTACTTTCGGAACATGCAGGAAGAGTTCTTACCTATGCCTTTATTATACATGCAATATGGGGAACTGCAGATTCAGGAAGTATAAAAAAATTACAAGTAAATATGGCTAATATTAGAAAAAAACTCGGTTCGAAACCAGGTGACAACCAATATATTTCAAATGAATTGGGAGTCGGTTATCGAATGTATGGAAATGAATGAGGTGGTTAAAATGAACTTTATAAAAATGATAAAACGGCAGTCTCCAGGCAGAATTATTGCACTTGGTTTTGCTCTAGTTATTCTATTAGGTTCAGTATTATTAATGCTGCCATGCAGCATTCAGGATGGAGTTACTGTTCGGTATATTGATGCTCTTTATACATCTACAAGTGCAGTATGCGTAACTGGGCTGATTGCGATTGATGCAGGAGATACATTTACTCCACTTGGGCAGTTTTTTCTTGCTGCTCTGATTCAGATTGGAGGATTGGGAGTTACAGCAGTTGGTGCAGGTATTATGCTTGCAATTGGAAAAAAGGTAAATCTGAAGGGAAGAACTTTAATCCGAGAAGCAATGAACGTAAACTCAGGAGGAGGACTTGTACGGTTTGTTAAGAGTATCTTTCTTACGACAGTAGTTTTTGAGCTATTAGGAGCAGCGCTTAGCTTTACTGTGTTTGTTCAAGATTATCCCCCAATAAGGGCACTTGGAATTAGTCTGTTCCATTCTGTTGCAGCGTTTAATAATTCAGGATTTGATATACTTGGAAATTATCAAAATTTAATCCCTTATCAGGATAATGTTGTATTAAACTTGGTAACTTGTGGATTAATTATATTTGGTGGAATTGGATTTTTGGTTATTCGTGAGTTAATCGCAGCAAGACTTCGTTGGTCTAAATTGTCCATGCATGCAAAGGTGGTAATAACCGTCAGTGCTAGTTTAATTGTTATAGGAGCTGTATTGGTTAAAATGACCGAAGACGTAAGCTGGATGGGGGCTTTCTTTAATAGTGTATCTGCAAGAACAGCTGGTTTCTCAACTTATCCGCTCAGTGAGTTTTCTACGCCAGGATTGTTAGTATTGACGGTTCTTATGTTTATCGGAGCCTCTCCTGGTTCTACAGGTGGTGGTATAAAAACGAGTACATTTTTTGTATTACTGCAAGGAATTAAATCAGCAGCTACAAATCACACGGAAAAAGCATTTCGATATGCCATTCCACGAGATGCATTTCGTAAGGCAGCAGTCATTATGATTTTAGCTTTGACAGTAGTTTTAACTGCTACTTATCTTGTTCTTGTAATGGAACCAGATGTCTCTCTAATCCAAGCTTTATTTGAAATGACAAGTGCATTTGGAACGGTTGGTTTATCTACTGGTATTACAGTAGATTTATCGGATGGAAGTAAGTTGCTATCTATATTAGTAATGTACATAGGTCGTCTTGGACCATTGACAATCGCATCTCTATGGCATTTTACTAGAGGAGAGCGAGTAAGTTATCCAGAAGGAAATATTGCAATTGGCTAATTGTTAGGAGGATTATTATGTTTGGTATGAAAAAAAGTGAAAAAATGTCTTACGGGATTGTTGGATTAGGAAGATTTGGATCGGCACTTACCGAGGAACTTGCTCGATCAGGAGCAGAATTGCTTGTCATTGATAAGGATGAAGAAAAAGTAAGAGAAGTAAGAGAATTGACGGAAAATGCATTAGTTGTCAGCAATCTGGACAAAAGAACTTTGATGGAAACTGGAATACAAAATTGTGATGTAGCCATCGTTTGTATTGGGGAGCATATGGAGTCTTCCATACTTACAACATTAAACTTAGTTTCGCTTGGGATTCCAGAAGTTATCTCTAAAGCTACAAGTCCAGAGCATGGAGAAATTTTGGCGAGACTTGGAGCAAAGGTAGTGTATCCAGAACGAGATATGGCAATTCGTTTGGCCAATCGATTGGAAACATCTAGAGTTTTGGACTTTATACAGTTAAGTCAAAAAATTAATATTTCAAAGCTGCGTATACCAAAAAGATGTATCGGAAAAACTGTGTCTAGCATAGATATTCGAGCTCGTTTTGATCTCAATATCATTGCAATTGAGAGTAATAATAACGTTATAGAGAATGTAAAACCAGATTATGTATTTAAAGAAGAAGATATTTTAATTGTTTCAGGCAGCAGGGATGGAGTAATTCGTTTTACAGAGTGGGGAGAAAAAGTACAAAAATAATAATTGAAAGATGACAGAGCAGGTGAAAACCTGCTCTGTAGTTTTTGTCGTGATATGTAAAAGACATTCAGTGGAGGCTTCTTTTGTTGTGATTTTTAGACAAAATGCAAGATAGAATATTTTTACAAAAAAGTCCATATAATAAAGAAAAATGAGTTGGGCAGGAGTAGTCAGAACATGAAACAATACATATTAGTGAGCGTATTTGTATTATCATTTCTTTTATATGGATGTAGTGCAGCCACAGAAAAAGAAAAAATTCAAGATCTGGAATTTACAATTATAAGTGAGGAAAATGTTCCAGAGGAATTAAAAGATATTATTGAAGAAAAAAAACAGGGAGAATTTAAGCTTACTTATGCAAACGGCCAGGATTTATATATTGTAGTAGGCTATGGAGAACAGCCGACAGGAGGGTATAGCATTGAAGTACCAGAATTATACTTGGCAAAGGAAAACATTATTATTGACACCAATTTGATTGGACCAGAAGGAGATGCGATTGTCCAGACAAGTTATCCCTATGTAGTAGTAAAGACAGAATGGCGAGAAGAGCCTGTATTATATCAGTAAAAAATATCGGTGAAAGGAGCTGGAACTGTAACTTTAATAATGAAATTTATTTTCACATAAAGTGTGCATTTTTCCTGTACGTTATGAAAAATACAGCCATATAGTTTTAAAAATAGGGCTATGTGGCTGTATTTCTTTCCTCAGAGGCAAGTATACAAAAACTTTACCCATTGAGCGGAAATGCTTGCTTGTATAAATAAATGAGGTGTGGTAGGATATATAGGTAAAAGGAGGCGGCAGGAAATGAAAAAAATAGGCATAATAGCAGCAGTGTGCAGTGTGATGATTGGAATACAAAGTATTGCTCCTTTGGCTGCACAGCATGGAAATAGATGGATGAGTGCGTTTCAATTAGCACAAAATGAGACGGAAGCAATTGTAATGAGTCAAACCTCGCTAGAATTAGAATCTGGAAAAGAAGCACAACTGCAAGTTCAGTATCGCTCAGGAGGAGCAGTGAAAAATGTGTCAATTGAATGGGATAGTAATGATTCTGATATAGCAGTTGTGGATAGCAATGGTGTAGTAACTGCCAAAGAGGAAGGAACGGCCATTATTACTGCAAGAGTAGGTGGAAACACAGCGGTTTGTGAGGTAACGGTTAAAACAGGATTAGAGGGGATTCGACTTATGCCAACAGAGTTGGAATTAGAAGAAGGGGAAAATGCTGCGCTTAGTGTGGTTTGTACTCCTTCAGATATTGCCTATATTCCAGAAATTATATGGTCAAGCGACAATGAAGATGTGGTAGAAGTGGATGACAGAGGAAATCTAACTGCCAAAAAACAAGGAAAGGCGACGATTACCGTTCAAGTTGGATCATTTACAAAGATGAGTGAAATCACAGTAAAAGGGGAAGAAATCCCATTGAATGCAATTCAGTTGACTGATTCTAAGGTTGTTTTGCTCCAAGGGGAAAGTATGGAATTGGAGTTGACTTATGATCCAGAAAATACAACGATACAAAAAGATGTAGCGTGGACAAGTAGTGATGCGGAAATCGTATCGGTCAACAATCGTGGAGAAATTACGGCATTAAAGATTGGAACAGCGGTTATTACAGCAGAAGTAGATGGAAAAAAAGATACTTGTGAAGTTACAGTGGAAGAAGAACAAATCCCATTGGAATCGGTTCAATTGAGTGAAAGTAAAATAGAATTAAAAAAAGGAGAAAAAAATACCTTGACAGTTACGTATCAACCAGAAGATACAACAGATAATAAAGAAGTAACATGGACGAGTAGTAATGAAGAGGTGGCGGTTGTTCGGGATGGAGAGATCGAGGCAATTGCATTAGGACAAGCAGTGATTACTGCGAAGGTATCTGGAAAAGAAGCTACTTGTGAAGTAACTGTAAAAGAAGAGGGAATTGGATTAGAAGCAATTTCATTTGAAGAGGAAGAATTAAATTTAAAGGAAGGAGAAGAAGCAACGTTAAAGGTTATTTATGAACCAGAAGATACTACAGTAGAAAAGACTGTAATATGGACAAGCAGTGATGAATCCGTAGTATCGGTGAAAGATGGGATTGTGAAGGCTGTGGGAATTGGCGAGGCAGTTGTTACAGCAGAAGTAGAAGGAAAACAAGCCTATTGTGATGTTGTAGTACAAAAGAAGCCTGTAGATGATGTAAAACTTCAATATGAAATTTATGATTCTGAAAACGGGTGGTTAGATGCAGTAGGAGAAGGAGAAACTGCTGGAACAGAGGCTTTTTCGATGAAAGCAGTTCGAATTCGTTTAGAGGAAAATAAAATTGGTGGTGGAATCCGCTATTCTTCCTATGTGCAAGATATTGGATGGCAAGGGTATGTTGCAAATGGAGTGATGGCAGGAACAATTGGAAAAGACCAAAGAATAGAAGCAATTAAAATTAAACTAACTGGAGCGATTGCGTCAAAGTATGATATTTATTACCGCAGTCATGTGGAAGAAGAAGGATGGCTTGGATGGGCAAAGAATGGAGAGCCATCTGGTAGTGAAGGCTTAGAAAAAGAAATGCAGGCAATCCAAATTGTGTTAATTGAAAAAGGTCAAAAAGGGCCAAGTGAGTGACCTTATAAAAATCTTGCCTAATACAGAAAGTGGATGTTTCAGGTATGAGAAATAGGAAGGGAAACATGACGATCAAACATAAAAAAATATATTTTATTCTGTTGCTATGTGTATTCTGGATAGGAATATTTGCAAATGTAAATGCTAAGAGCTATCGATATTACTATGAGCAGCTAAATGAAACAGAGAAACAAATTTATGACAAAATTCTTGAACAGGTAGATATACAAAACCGAGAAATTACAATTGAATGGCCTGAGAAGATTGAGTTTGAGACAGTAACAAGGCAAGATCCAGAATTAGAGGAAAAAAAGCAGCAAAGCAGTGAAGAAGTAAAACAGAGAATTCAAAATGTATTGGATGCATTAATACAGGATGAACCTCAGTTTTTCTGGATGGATATTGGTACAACAACAGAAAAGTGGTCCTTTCAAGGCTCTGGAATCATTGGAAATATTGTATGGACAATGAAGCCTGTAGAGATATCAATTGGAACAGATTATACTCCTGAGCAAGTACAAGAGTTGAATCAACGAGTAGAAGGAATTGATATTCCAGGCGAAACACGCCAACAAAAATTAGATGTTATGCATCGTTATCTCTGTGAATTGATTGAATATGATGCGACAGCTGCCTATGCACATGAACCATATGGAGCTTTAATAGAAGGCAGAGCAGTATGTGAGGGATATGCCAGAAGTCTTAAGTGGCTTTGTGACAGAGAAGGAATTCCATGTGTGTTAGTAATTGGAGATGCCATTGATACGAATGGAAATACTGGAGGACATATGTGGAATTATGTCCAGATGGAGAATGGAGCTTGGTATGCCATTGATGCAACATGGGACGATCAAATAGAAGTGTTGGATGAATATTTTTTAGTAGGATCAGAAACAAAAGATTCTTATTTTGGAGGAATGACATTTGCACAAAGTCATATCCCGTCGGGAGATTTTTCAGGTAGCGGGTATAAAATATTTGAATATCCCCCTTTAAATGCAGAAGCTTATGACCCAGATGCAGAGCCAATTGTGACAGAACCTGCTGTACAACAAGAAAATGTAATAGAAGTTCCATCCATTCAACAAGACAATCCAGAAACAGAAAATCAAACACAGGCACAGCAGTTACTTCAGATTGTAGATGGGATGATTGAAAGTGGCCAAAAAGCGGTTTATTTTTGGTTTGATGCAATTATTTCCTCTGATATGATTTATCAAGTGCAGACATGGGTTTGGTTTTTCGTTGGAGTATTTTTAACGGTTTTATTTGTAGTAGCAGAAGAAATGAAAAAATAGAATTTATCAATATGAGCTTTAATAAAAAAGACAATTGGTGTATTATCAACTGTCTTTTTTATTATCATCATATGATTTCAGCAGATTGTTTAATTGCTAATCATATCAAAGCAAAAAATGTTTCTTTAAAATCCAACTGTATAGTAGATTTGCTGGAATATACAAATACCTTGATAATGGATAAAACTTGTAAAGTAAAAAATATAAGAAAAATAGAGAATGGAAAAGAATTATAGAAAAAATAAAGGAAAAAAATGGATTTTTGAGCAAAGCAGGGGAAGTAGAGGACAATTAGGAATTATTATAGTTACAAGATTTGCTTTTATGAAACAGGAGGAAAGCTATCATTTTAGTGGAAGACGCATACAAATTAGTAGAAACGAGGGTGGAAGAAGAGCTGATTTTGAAGAAAAAACTTGCCTATTCGTTATATTGACGCTATAATGTAGTATATCCAAATAATGAAATGACTGCATGAGATATCTTGGTAGCAATTCAATATTGTTGAGATGAATTCTAGAAAAGAGGAGGCCATAATTATGATTCAGTTATATAAGCAGGGTGCTTATTTGTTAAATGGGACAGAATTGGTAGAAGATACACCAGAAGCTGCTGCGATTTTGCAGAGTAAGCTTGGAACTGTTCCGACGAAAGAAGAAGCTGCACAAAATACAATGGCATATGGTATTTTAAAGGCACATAATACATCCGATAATATGGACAAGTTAAAGATTAAGTTTGATCGTTTAACTTCTCATGATATTACATTTGTTGGAATTATTCAGACTGCAAGAGCAAGTGGATTAGAAAAATTCCCAGTACCTTATGTATTGACAAACTGCCATAACAGCTTATGTGCGGTTGGTGGAACGATTAATGAAGATGACCATATGTTTGGATTATCTTGTGCAAAGAAGTATGGCGGCATTTATGTACCACCACATCAAGCGGTTATTCATCAATTTGCAAGAGAAATGCTGGCAGGATGCGGTAAGATGATTTTAGGTTCTGACAGCCATACCCGTTATGGTGCACTTGGTACCATGGCATGTGGAGAAGGTGGACCAGAAATTGTAAAACAGTTATTAAATAAAACTTATGATATTAATATGCCAGGCGTTGTAGCAATTTATCTGACAGGAAAGCCACAAAAAGGAGTAGGTCCTCAAGATATTGCACTTGCTATTATTGGTGAAGTATTTGCTAATGGTTATGTAAATAATAAAGTAATGGAATTTGTTGGAGATGGCGTACAGAACTTAAGTGTGGATTATCGTATTGGCATAGATGTTATGACAACGGAGACAACCTGTCTGTCTTCGATCTGGACAACCGATTCTCAGGTAAAAGATTTCTATGAAATGCACTACAGACCAGAAGAATTTGCAGAGTTAAAACCTGGAAAGGTAGCTTATTATGACGGAGTTGTCTATGTAGATTTGAGCACAATCAAGCCAATGATTGCGATGCCATTCCATCCAAGTAACACTTATACAATTGAAGAGTTAAATGCAAATCTGGAAGATATTTTAGCTGATGTAGAGAAGAAAGCTCAGATTAGCTTAGATGGTAAGATTCCATTTACATTAAGAGATAAGATTCATAATGGAAGATTATATGTAGAACAGGGTATTATCGCAGGCTGTGCAGGCGGTGGATTTGAGAATATTTGTGATGCAACGGATATTTTAGCAGGACATAGTATTGGTGCAGATGAATTCTCTCTGAGTGTATATCCAGCTTCTCAGCCAATTTTTATGGAATTAGTGAAGAATGGAAGTGTTGCGAAGTTAATGGAAACAGGTGCTACAATTCGTACTGCATTCTGTGGTCCATGTTTTGGTGCAGGTGATGTTCCAGCCAATAAGGGATTAAGTATCCGTCATTCAACTAGAAACTTCCCGAACCGTGAAGGTTCTAAGATTACAAACGGTCAGATTGCATCGGTAGCATTAATGGATGCTCGTTCCATTGCTGCAACCGCAGTAAATAAGGGTTATTTAACTGCTGCAACTGATATTGATGTAAACTTTACAAAACCAAAATATTTCTTTGATAAGACAATCTATGATAACCGTGTTTATAATGGAGTTGGAAAGGCGGATCCTTCCGTTGAGATTAAGTTTGGACCTGGTATTGTCGATTGGCCATCTATGGTTCCTTTGACAGAGGATATTATGCTTCGTGTTGTTTCCGAGATTCATGATCCAGTTACCACAACCGATGAGTTAATTCCATCTGGTGAGACAAGTTCTTATCGTTCCAATCCTCTTGGATTAGCAGAATTTACGCTTTCCAGAAAAGATCCAGCCTACGTAGGTCGTGCAAAACAAGTTCGGGCTGCGGAAGAAATCCGTCGTACAGGTGCATGTCCGATGAAGGAAGATGAGGAAATCTCAGCAGCATTCCGTGTTGTAAAAGCAGCATATCCAGATTTAAAAGCAAGAGCCACTGAAATTGGAAGTACGATTTATGCAGTAAAACCAGGAGATGGTTCCGCTCGTGAACAAGCTGCATCTTGTCAGAGAGTTCTGGGTGGTCTGGCTAACATTGCGAAAGAATATGCAACCAAACGTTATCGCTCTAACTTGATTAACTGGGGTATGATTCCATTTATTTTTGAGGAAGAGGAACTTCCATTCCACAATTTAGACTTTATCTTTATTCCAGGAATTCGTACTGCGATTATCAATAAAGCAACAAAAGTAAAAGCTTATGTTGTAAGAGATACATTAGAAGAATTTGAACTTCAGATTAAAGAAATGACTGATGATGAGCGTCAGATTATTTTAGATGGCTGTTTAATTAACTTCTACAAAGAAAGCAATAAATAATTTAAGAAGTAATAAAAGATAGATGAGAACTGTTGCACTAGTAATTAAAACTTATTCGTGTAACAGTTCTTTTTGTTATCGTGATATGCAAAAATAAGCTCCAGTGGAGGTTGTTTTTGTTGCATAATTAATCAATGTTAACAAAAAAAGATGCGATTGTGCAAACAAAAATTGTGTAAAATGCTTTATAATAGAAAATATGAAACTGTATTTTGTGTCAATTTGACAATAGAGCACGATGTTCGTACGATTTGAAAGGAGGAATTTGGATGTCAAAGACAAAGGGAAGAGTTACACTTCCAAGTGAATCAAATTTTTTAAAGGAAACGCAGGAGATGTTAGAGCGCTGGGGTGCAGATGCTCTTCGTGACAGTGATGGTACAAAGCTAGACGATGAGATTAAAGCGTTGGATGCAAAAATTTATACGACTTATTTTGTGGCTAGAGGACATAATGAATTTGCAAAAGAACATATGGATGAATGCCAACAGCTTTATTTAATGTCAAAACATAATACAGCAACGGATACAACGATTACGATTGATTTTATGGACGGATATTATGAGGAACAGGTTGTACCAGATTATATACATGATCCAAAGAAGTGGTGGGAAGTTATGAATCGTACAACTGGAGAAGTAGTTCCAGTGGAGAAGTGGACAGTGGATCAGGAAAAGAATGTTGTAATCATTGAAGATGTGGTTCCTTTCCAGGAATATACGGTATCCTTCCTTGTATATGCAATTTGGGATCCAACGCAGATGTATAATCATATTACAAATCAATGGGGAGATAAACCACATGAAATTCCATTTGATGTTCGTCAGACAAATTCAGGACAGTTTGCAAAAGACTATTTAAAGCAATGGCTGATTGATAATCCAGATACGGATGTTGTCCGTTTTACAACATTTTTCTATCATTTTACATTAGTATTTAATAATCATGCGAAAGAAAAATTTGTAGACTGGTTTGGATATGGAGCTACCGTATCAGTAAAGGCTTTGGAAGAGTTTGAGGCAGAGTATGGTTATGCACTGCGCCCAGAGGATATTGTGGATAACGGCTATTATAATTCAACGTTCCGTGTACCAACAAAGCATTATTTGGACTATATGGATTTCATCCAGAGATTTGTGGCGAAAAAGGCAAAAGAACTGGTTGAGTTAGTGCATGAGGCTGGAAGAGAAGCCATGATGTTCTTGGGAGATAACTGGATTGGAACCGAACCTTATGGAAAATATTTTAAAGAGATTGGACTGGATGCAGTAGTAGGAAGTGTCGGCGGCGGTGCTACATTGCGTTTAATTTCAGAAATTCCTCATGTAAAATATACAGAAGGACGTTTCTTACCATATTTCTTCCCAGATACATTCTATGAGGGAAATGACCCATGTATTGAAGCAATTGATAACTGGTTAAGTGCAAGACGTGCCATTATGAGAAAACCAGTGGACCGTATTGGATATGGTGGATATTTAAGCTTGGCATATAAGTTCCCGAAATTTGTCGATTATATTGAACAAGTAACGGATGAGTTCCGTTTGATTTATGATAATGTAAAAGATATGAAGCCATACAATGGTCTGCATGTAGCAATTTTAAATTGTTGGGGTAAGATTCGTTCTTGGCAGACTTATATGGTGGCACATGCATTGTGGTATAAGCAAATTTACTCTTATCTTGGAATCTTAGAGTCGTTAAGCGGAGCAAGCGTAGATGTGCAGTTTATCAGTTTTGATGAGATTAAAAAAGATGGTATTCCAGAAGAGATTGATGTGATTATTAATGCAGGGGATGCAGGAACTGCATTTTCTGGAGGTGAGATGTGGGATGATCCAGAATTGATTACAATGATTCGTAAATGGGTTTATAATGGTGGTGGATTTGTAGGAGTTGGTGAACCGTCTGCATTCCATAAAAATGGACATTTCTTCCAGCTTTGTGATGTGCTTGGAGTGGATAAAGAGTTAGGATTTACCTTATCGACAGACAAATATTTTACAAGTGCATTGGATCATCATTTTATTACAGAAGATCGCACAACGGCATTTGATTTTGGCGAAAGTATGAAAAATGTATATGCGTTGACAGATAAAACAGAGATTGTAGAATACTCCAATGGAGAAGTTCATATTTCCGCAAATGCATATGGAAAGGGGCGTGGCGTTTATATCGCAGGACTTCCATACAGCTATGAAAATACAAGATTATTGATTCGTGCTATGTATTATGCAGCTGCAAAGGAAGATCAGATGAAGATTTGGTATGCAGATAATTTGTATTGTGAAGTTCATGCATATCCGGAAACAGGAAAGTATGCAATCTTAAATAATACAAATGAAGTACAAAAGACGCTTGTATATGATGGACAAGGCAATGCAGTGGAATATGTATTAGATCCATGTGCAATTATTTGGAAGGAAATTTAATTTCTAATCATTTATAAAAGATGAAAAATTTAAATATTTTAATAAAACCAGCCTCGTCTGCCTGCAATATGGTTTGTCGTTACTGTTTTTATAAAGATGAAGCCGAAAAACGAGAGACTGCTTGCTATGGAATGATGTCGGAAGAGGTAATGGAGAATATTATAAAAAAGGCATTGGAATATGCACAGGAAACCTGTACATTTGGGTTCCAAGGAGGAGAACCGACGCTAGCAGGATTAGAATTTTTTCAAAAATTTACAGATCTAGTAGAGAAATACAATAAAAACCATCTTGCAGTCTCCTATAGCTTGCAGACAAATGGGATTTTGATTGATAACGAATGGATTACATTCTTTGCAGACAAAAAGTTTTTAATTGGTATCTCTTTAGACGGACCAAAAGAAATCCAGGATGCAAACCGATTGGATCAGAATGGAAAAAGTACATTTAATCGAGTAACGAGAGTGATTCAAGGATTGCTAAGAAGTCAGGTAGAAGTCAATGTATTAACGGTTTTGACACGACAATCTGCTCGCCATGTGGAAAAGATTTATTCTTTTTTGAAAAAGTTGGGGGTTCGATATCAGCAGTATATTCCATGTTTGGACCCATTGGGGCAACCGCAAGGAAAAGAATTCTATTCTCTGACTCCAAAGTTGTTTGCACAAGCTCATAAACGTCTTTTTGATTTATGGTTTTCAGACTTGATGAGAAATGATTATGTATATATTCGTCAATTTGAAAATTGGGTAGGTATTTTGAAGGGATATCCTCCAGAGGCATGTACCATGTATGGAAGATGTACGATGCAAAATGTAATTGAAGCAAACGGAGATGTGTTTCCATGTGACTTTTATGTATTGGATAAATATAAAGTAGGAAATATAAAAGAGCAAAGCTTCCAGCAGTTATATGAGAAATTAGAAGAGAATTCCTTCTTTCAAGATGCGGATAAACGAGATATCCGTTGTCCAGACTGCCGATGGTATCCGATTTGTAGAGGAGGTTGCAGACGAGATTGCAGTGTAGAGAAACAACAGCAACACAACTATTACTGTGAAGCATATCAAGAAATTTTCTCTTATGTAATAGAACGATTGGAATATTTAGCCAGAAGATAATCGATAAGAGCTATCACATTGAAAATGATATATGTGATAGCTCTTATTATCGTGATATGTCATCCAGTGGAGGTTTCTTTTATTCTAAGTATTATCCAATAAATTGATACATATTGTAGCAGCAAATTAAGATGATAACACACATAAGCCCCATAAATAACTTGTCTACTACGTCACTGGCAATTTTAGCGTTAATCATTCTTCCAATAGCACTTCCTGTAAGTCCACATAATATCATTCCGATTAGTATAATGATTGACACGTTTGGAATCGTATTCGTTACGATGGACATAATTAAACTAGCTATTTGTGATAAAAAGATAATATAAATGGAATTTTGAGCAGCTACTTTCGTTTCCATAGAGAAGAAGTAATAAAGGACAACTAAATTAATTGGACCGCCTCCAATACCAAGAAACGAGGACATGATGCCCAGCAGAAGTCCGATGATAATACAAACAAGTCTACTTGTTAATTGAAGTGTTTTAATCTTCTTTTTATTAATTGTATAAATTAAAGTACCAATTGTAACAAGCATAAGAATAATGGCTTGTACAGCTCCTACCGTATTCGCATCTGGAAATAAGTTCTGTACATATTGAAATACCTGTTTTCCAGCGATTCCTCCAACTGCTGCACCGATGCCAAGATAAGTAGTAATTCCCATGTCAATGACGGAGTCGTGATTTAACTTGGACTTTAAGACGGAATAAAAACTCATCGAGAGTACCGTACAGCCAGATAGAAAACTAATCGCACTGACGCTCATTTGACCACTGGCATCTAACACAGGTTTGATAATGACGCCTCCTCCAATGCCACAGATTACGCCAATGACAGAGGCTAAAAAACTTACAATAAAGAATATAATATACATGATTTTCTCCTAAATGCCGTATTATTTGCTGCATGAGTGTGATTCTTTTAAATATGGTGGATAGGATTTTCCAGGAATTAAATTTGTCCCATCACTGAAACCTTCAGGGCGATTCTTTAAAGTTTGAATTAAATGATTTCGTAACTGTGAGATACGTTCTTGATAGTGGGGATTGTTGATCTCATTATGCTGTTCTTTTCGATCGGTTTCTAAAACAAAATACTGTTCTTCTCCTGTTTCCGAATACCATATATATTTATCTTTCTCTGTCACAATCCAGTGATTGGAGAATGGTCCGTAGGAGTGTTCTCCATGCAGCCAATCGCGTACTTTTTGATTTGGGTTTGGAAGTAAAGGAAGCAAATTTTTTCCATCTACACTGTCTGGAATTGGTACGTTGGCTGCGGATAAAATGGTTGGCATAACATCTCGCAACTCAACAACTGAGTGGCAGGTAGAATGAGGAATGGCCTGTAATATTTCTTTGTTACCAGAAATAATAAGAGGAATACGACAGCTTCCTTCGTATGGCCGAGATTTTCGGAACATATGATGATCGCAAAGTTCTTCTCCGTGATCAGAAGTAAAGAGGATAATACTATCATCATAAAGCTCTTCTTCCACAAGGGCTTGGATTAACCGACCAATTTGATGATCCAGATGAGTAATACAAGCATAGTAACCAACTTGGGCCTCATGAATTAAGTTAGGGTCAATTGGTCCTGTCTTGGAATCAAAAATCCGTCCATCTTGTTTCCACATTTCTTCATCTTCCCAATCTCCAATAGAAGGAGGAGTTAATTTTTTATTTTTATAGAGATCGAAGTAGTATTGCGGAGCATCCAGTGGTGGATGTGGACGCAAATAAGATGCCATTAAAAAAAATGGTTTTCTTGGATCTCTTCTACGTAAAAAGTCAATGCTGCGATCTGTGACCCAATTCGTTGGATGATACTTTTCTTCATAAATCCATGGACGTGCCATCCAACTATTGCATTCCAGTCCAGTATCAGTAACATCAGCGTCAATTCCCTTTTCATGTTTTAACCAATAAAAGTAATCATCAGCAACTTTTTGGGATTCACGGTAAGAGACAGAACCATATCTGGCAGCATGTAAATATCCGTCATGTAGTTCTACATTATGAAATCCAAGGTAGTTGCGTAATGGATGAACATGCATTTTACCAACACATTGGGTATAATAGCCAGCCTTGCTCAGTTCTCCCGCCAATGTATGTTCATAATCCCAAGGGATGTTGTCTTCATATCCGACACGGTGATGGTGTTCTGGTGTCATACCAGTATGAAGCGCGGCTCGGGCTGCGATACAGCTTGGGCAAGCACTGTAAGCATGATCAAAGGAAACTCCATGGCTAGCAAGTGTGTCTAAATAGGGAGTTTTGACGTCTGGGTGACCAGCAATTCCGAGACAGTCGCCACGAAGCTGATCGGTCATAATAAGAATAATATTCGGTTGTTTCATAGGAAAAACCTCCTTGTACGTAATCTTAATGTAAATTTCTAAGTTACATATTATGGCACTATTAAATGAATGAATAGCTTATGAAAATGGTGTTGGTGGAGTATCGGAAAATACTTTAATGGAAGATGCATATTCAGAAGGAGTCATTCCAACTATTTTTTTAAACTGGCGGGAAAAATAGTGAATGGAAGTGTATCCTAACGAGTCAGAGATTTGAGTAAAGTTTAGCTGTTTTTCACGAATCATTTGCTTTGCTGTATTAATTTTCATACGGGAAAAATAATCAATAACACCATGCTGACTGTTTTTACGGAATAGCTTCTGAAGCTGGGAACGTCCAATTAAATTATCTTCGCAGATCTGTGTAATGGAGAGCTGGGAATGAATATTGTTTTCTAGATATACTAGAATCGATTGGTAAACTTCTGCATCGTTTTTTAATTTTAATGATTTTGTGATAGTGGGAGCGATGTGGGTCTTGGTATAACGTCGAAATAGTTGAATTAGCATTTGTTCTAATTGAATACGAATCATTTGTTCGGAACCGATTCGAGGGGGAAGACGCCTTTCTAGAACTTCCAGGTAAGGGTCATCAAGTCGGGATTGAAAAGCACTGTAGCTTTCAGCAATGATAGACGCAAGTAATTCTCGTTCTAATTCTCCGATTGTCATAACTTTGTCTTTAAAGAAATCCATATAAGGGGATTTGCATTCAAAGGAAACAACGACAAGATTGGGAGCAGTGACACCATTAGACTTTAAACTATGAAATTCATTTGGCTTATGGAAAATAATCATTCCTTTTTTTAAGGTATAATGCCTATCGTCAGCAGTTACTTCAACTTCTCCTTTGTCTACACATAGAAATTCCCAAAAATCATGACGTTCACCTGGAAAATGAAAATCATTTGTATATTCAAAATAATGAACCGTTACGAGTCTTTCTATTATAAAATCTTGATGTAATAAAATACTTTGATAATTCATAACATTACATCTCCTTTCTTCTTATCTCTAAGATACATTATAATGCAAAAAGAGTCAATAAAAAGGAGACAATAGTGCAAAAAAAAGGAAGATTTGTACAATTATCTTGAAATGGGTATAGTCAAAACAATAAAAAAATCGAGAACAATGATAAAAAACTTAAAAAAAAGAGCAAAAAGATATAATATAAAAAAATATAAATGTATGCATATTAGACATAAAAAATAGACTTCAAACAAAGGCATTTGTTATTTTTATATTAAAAAAAGACGATAGTACAAAAATGTTATATATTCGTGCAAATATTTTTGGGGTAATATGTATTATGATTAACATATCAAGTAAATCTTGGAAGGTTAAGTCAAATCTTCTAGTGGCAGATAATGGATGGAGTCTAACTGCTAATTTCTTACAAACTAAAAAGGAGGAATAAAATGAGAAAAAAATTATTATGTGTAATGATGTCAGCTGCTATGGTAGCGACAATGTTTACTGGCTGTGGTGGTGGAAGTGATGCCAACGAGACAACAAAAGGAACGACAGAAGCACCGGAAACAGAAGACGAAAAAGAAACGGAAGAAGAGACCGATAAAGAAACCGATGCAGATTCTGATAACGAAGATAAAGAATATGCAAAAGCGGATGGGGATATTATTTATTGGTCTATGTGGAATTCTACTGATCCACAGGCAGAAGCAATTCAAGAAGCAATTGATGCTTATGAAGAAGCTTCAGGCAATACTGTAAAGGTAGAATGGAAGGGTCGTGATATTCAAAAAATTATTCAAGCTCAGTTAGATGCTGGAGAAGATATTGACTTATTCGATGAAGATTATTATCGTATTGCTCAATCTTATGCAGACAGCTGTTTAGATTTGACTGACATGGCAGAAGCAGCAGATTATGAATCCAAGTCTCGTGAAGTAATTGTAGATGCTTTTGTAGAAGAAGCAGGAAGTTTGAAGGGAATTCCATATCAGCCATATACATCTGGTATTTTCTATAATAAAGCAATCTTTGAAGAAGCAGGAATTGAAGAAGAGCCAGAGACATGGGAAGAATTCTTAGATGTATGCGAAAAGATTAAGGAAGCTGGTTATTCACCATTAGCATTGGATGATGCATATGTACTTTATAATTATGGTTACCATTTAGCTAGATATATCGGACAGGATGGCGTAAAGGAATTGTGTACAGAAGGTGGATGGGCAGATTCTGAAGAGGCTTTAAAAGCAGCAGAAGATATGGTTTATCTAATTGAAAATGAATATTTTGAAAGTGGTGCACCAGGTATTTATCCAGCAAGTGAAAATACAATGGGATATGATGAGTCAGCTATGATTGTTATGGCTTCTTGGACACCTAATGAAGTTCAGCAAAACACAGAAGCAGAAATTGAGTGGGGTATGTTTAATTATCCTACAGTTGAAGGTGGAAAAGACGAACAGACAGTTGCTAATATTGGTGGTCAGGCGTTAGCAATTTCAAAAGATTCTAAAAATGCAGAAGCAGCTTTTGATTTAATTATGATGATTACAACAGGTGAATATGATCAAAAGATCTCTTTAGCTACAAATTCGATTCCAGCTGATCCAACCAATGAAGAATGGCCAGAAATACTTCCATGTAAAGATGAATTTGAATCCTTAACAGGTACTTATGAGTGGAACATGGGATTAAATGCAAATTCAGATTTCCAGACAGTATTAAAAGATTTAGTTCTGAAGTTATTTGAAGGTAGTTTAAGTGCGGAAGAATTTATTTCCGAAGCAGATGCTTCCTTTAGTAAGTAAGATTACTGATTGTAGTGGCAGGACTATGCTGCCACTACATTTTTAACAAAAATTGATGCACAATATAAATATAAAACATATATTTTCTGAACTCTATTGACGGAAAGGAGGAAATGTGATGAAAAAAAACAAAACAATGATCATATGTTTCATCACTCCAGCGATTGTCACGTTCGTTCTGATGTATCTGTATCCAGTGATTCGAACCGTTCTTATGAGCTTTTTTAAGGTAGAAAAAGTAACAGCAGGCCTTTCTGAATGGTCATTTAATGGATTAGATAATTATATTTCCCTATTTTCTACCGAAGCATTTTTAATATCCATGTCCAATCTTTTGAAAATCTGGATTGTCGGCGGAGTTGTTGTATTATCGTTATCATTACTTTTTGCAGTAATTTTAACAAGTGGTGTACGTGGAAAGAACTTCTTCCGTGCAGTTATTTACTTACCAAACGTTATCAGTGCAGTTGCTTTGGCAAGTATGTGGATTCAATTTATTTTTAATAATCGTTTTGGATTGATTCATAGTATTGGAGAATCATTGGGAATTCGTTCATTAGAACGTTTAAATATGTTATCAAGTGATAATAAATTCTGGGCTATGTTAATTGCATTCTGCTTTGGTGCAGTTGGATACTATATGTTGATTTTCTTGAGTGGTATTGAACGTATTCCATCTGATATTTATGAAGCTGCAACATTGGACGGAGCTACAAAACCGAAACAGTTTACATTAATTACATTACCGCTATTAAAAGGGGTATTTAAAACGAATTTAACATTCTGGAGTGTACATACAATCAGCTTTTATGTATGGTCACAAATGTTCTCGCCAGTTGACACAGAAGCATCTACAATTGTACCAGTACAGTATATGATGAATATTGTATTTGGCTCCAAATCAGGAAGTGAAAGAGATGCAGGAAAGGGAGCTGCGATTGGTGTAACCTTGGCTTTAATGGTTGTTTTGGTGTTCTTCCTATTTAATAAGTTAATTAAAGAAGAAGAAGTAGAATATTAGAAGGGAGGAGAAAACATGGCAAAAAAGAAGAACGAGTATAAAATAAAGGAGCCTTGGAATTGGAGTAAAGAGTTAAAACTTCTTCCAGGATATATTATTCTGATCCTCTGGGTAGTCCTTACTGTAGTTATGATTGGATGGATTTTTGCAGCTAGTTTCTCTACAACAAGGGAAATCAACAAAGGTGAAATTTTCCAATTTGCTACAGGTTTTCACTTTGAAAACTATGTAACTGCATGGCAGGCACAAAATGTATCCGTATTTTTCCTAAATTCATTATTCTATGCATCGATTTCTTGTGTATGTATTGTTTTAATTTCTGCTCCAGCGGCATATGTACTGTCTCGTTATACATTTCTTGGAAATAAGACAATTAAAACTGGATTTATTGTAGCAATGAGTGTTCCAGCTATTATGGTGGTACTTCCGTTATTTAGTTTGAAAGCTTCCTTATTAGGTGGAGTTCCTGGCAGACTTATTTTGCTTGTATTATACATTTGTATGAATGTACCATTTACAACAACATTTTTATTGAATTTCTTTGGAACATTATCTAAGACATATGAAGAAGCAGCGGCAGTAGATGGTTGTCCTCCTATGAAAACATTCTGGGTAATTATGCTTCCATTGGCTCAGCCAGGTATTGTTACAGTATCTATTTTTAATTTCTTAGCAGTTTGGAACGAATATTTTATGTCATTAATTTTTGCAAGTTCCGATTCGGAACGTTCTGTTGGTGTAGGATTATTTACGTTAGTAAATGGATTGCAGCAAAATGGACAGTATGGTGCATTGTTTGCAGCTGTTATCATTGTATTCTTACCAACATTCATATTGTATATTTTCTTATCAGAGAAGATTATTGCTGGTGTTACTGGAGGCGGTATCAAAGGTTAAACTTTGGTATATTTTATAAATCGAAGGCGAAAATATTTGTCATTGGCAGCTTTTTAAGCAAATCTTGTTAGGAGGTAAGATCGAATATGAAAAAACCAGTATTAGTGATTATGGCGGCTGGAATGGGAAGCCGTTATGGTGGATTAAAGCAAATTGATCCAGTCGATGAACAAGGACATATTATTATGGACTTTTCCATTTATGATGCAGTGAAAGCTGGATTTGAAAAAGTAGTATTTATTATTAAAAAGGAAAATGAAAAAGATTTTAAACAATGTATTGGTGATCGCATGAGCCAAATTGTAGATGTTGCTTATGTATATCAGGACTTAACCAATCTTCCTGATGGGTTTGAAGTACCAGAAGGCCGTGTAAAACCATGGGGAACAGGACATGCGATTTTAAGCTGTATTGACGAAGTGGATGGTCCATTTGCAGTTATCAATGCAGATGATTATTATGGAAGTCATGCATTTCAGATGATTTATGATTATCTGACAACACATGAAGATGATGATAAATATCGCTATACAATGGTTGGATATGTATTGGAAAATACATTAACGGATAATGGTCATGTAGCACGTGGAGTTTGTGTAACAGATGAAAATGGATATTTGGTAGGAATTAATGAGCGTACTCATATCGAAAAAAGAGATGGGGGCGCTGCATATACAGAAGATGATGGAGCAACTTGGACGGTAATTCCACAAGGAAGTACGGTTTCAATGAATATGTGGGGATTTTCCAATAGTATTTTAGGAGAATTAAAGCAACGTTTTCCTAAATTTTTAGAGGAAAATATTAGTAAAAATCCGTTAAAATGTGAATATTTTCTTCCTTCTGTTGTTGGAGAATTATTAGCGGAAGAGAAAGCTACAGTAGAAGTATTAAAATCCTTAGATAAATGGTATGGTGTTACTTATAAAGAAGATAAACAAGTTGTGGTAGCTGCAATTCAAAAGTTAAAGGACAACGGTTTGTATCCTGAAAAACTGTGGGAGGAATAAGGATGAGTAGAGAAGAAGCAATTAACAATTTTGATTTTTGCGGAACAGTAACCGATATAAAGCCTTATGGAAGCGGACATATTAATGATACATTTTTGATGACCTGTGAAGAAAAAGGTAAACAGAAGCATTATATTCTTCAGAAAATGAATACGGATATTTTTCAAAATCCAGATGAGTTAATGGAAAATATTATAAACGTAACTTCTTTTCTCCGCAAAAAAATCATTGAAAATGGAGGAGATCCTGAAAGAGAAACATTAAATGTTATCTTAACAAAAAATGGAGAAAGTTATTATAGAGACAGTGATGGCGGATGCTGGAGAATGTATAAATTTATTGAAGATGCTACAAGCTACGATCAAGTAGAAAAGCCAGATGATTTTTATCAGACTGCAGTTGCATTTGGAAATTTTCAATATTTACTGTCTGAGTTTTCAGCGGAAGTCTTACATGAAACAATTCCAGATTTCCATAATACAATTGATCGTTTTGCAAAGTTTAAAAGGGCCGTCGAAGAAGATATTTATCAAAGAGCATCCAGTGTGCAAAAGGAAATCCAATTTGTTTTGGATAGAGAAGACCTTGCCTATACGATGTGTACAATGTTAAGGAATAATGAATTACCACTTCGTGTGACACATAATGATACCAAGTTAAATAACATTATGATTGATAATCAAACAGGAAAGGGCATTTGTGTTATTGATTTAGACACAGTAATGCCTGGATTAGCTGGCAATGATTTTGGAGATTCGATTCGCTTTGGAGCGAATACGGCAGCAGAAGATGAAAAAGACTTGTCGAAAGTGTCCTGTGATTTAAATCTGTTTGAATTATATACAAAGGGATTTACAGAAGGATGCCGTGGAAGTCTTACAAAAAAGGAAATCCAAACATTGCCGCTTGGAGCTAAAACAATGACCTTTGAATGTGGAATGCGTTTCTTAACAGACTATTTGCAAGGAGATACTTATTTTAAGATTCATAGAGAAGGACATAATTTGGATCGCTGCCGTACTCAGTTTGCGTTAGTAGAGGATATGGAAAAGAAGTGGGATCAAATGATGGAAATTGTGAAAAAATATGAATAATTCTCCGAAATATAATAAATAATTAATTCTCATTTGGAAGAGTTAGAGATGTTGCAAGTTGATATGAAATATGTTATAATAAAATTAATTTAATAATTTGTAATATATGTTCATTCCTTCATATTAATCTACATAGAAAAAAGCTGCAAAACAACAGATATATCATCTGACTCTGTTTTGCAGCTTTTTTACGTTAGCATAATATGCCATCCAGTGTAGGATATTTTTGTTTATTAAATATTTGGCACATGCATTGGATAATTCCCACTAAAGCAGGCAGTGCAAATTGGGAGATTTTCCACCATTTCAGAAAGTTGTTCAATTTTCATATAGCCAAGGGAATCCGCCCCAATCATTTTGCAGATTTCGCTGACATGATGAGAATGAGCAATTAATTGTTTATTAGAAGGAACATCGGTTCCGAAGTAACATGGATATAAAAATGGAGGAGAGCTAATACGAACATGAACACTCACTGCTCCAGCGGCTTTCATCATATTAATTAAGTTTTTAATTGTAGTACCACGAACGATAGAATCATCAACGAGTACAATTCGTTTTCCATTCACAACGGATGAAAGAACAGAAAGTTTTTGCTTTACACTGGATTCCCGTTCTTTTTGACTTGGTTTGATAAAAGTGCGTCCAATATAACTATTTTTATGGAATGCAAGAGCGAATGGAATATTGGACTGTTCCGAATATCCCTTTGCAGCGGCAAGACCAGAATCAGGTACACCAACAACAAGGTCTGCACTCACAGGATAAGATTTTGCAAGTGCCTTTCCAGCACGAATGCGGGATTCATAAATATCAATTCCATCCATCTTGCTGTCCAGACGGGCAAAATAAATATATTCAAAAATACAATGAGCACGTTGTTTTACAGGTGTGAGATATTCGGAGTGAAGTCCACTTGTAGTAATGGTAAGAATTTCTCCTGGAATAATATCACGGATAAATTCTGCATCGATTGCAGACAATGCACAGCTTTCCGATGCCACAATGAAAGAATTGCCACGTTTACCAAGACAAAGTGGTTTTAAACCATATGGATCACGAACAGCAATTAATTTTCGAGGACTCATAATAACAAGGCCATAAGCACCTTCAATGAGTCGGGCAGTACGTAAAATGGCCTCTTCTACTGTTGAAGTACGAATTCGTTCTTTTGCAATACAATGAGCGATAATTTCAGAGTCGGTGGTAGTTTGAAAAATCGCTCCCTCATTCTCAAATCTTTCTCGTAAAGTCGTTGTATTAACAAGATTTCCATTATGAGCCAATGTTAATGTTCCTTTTGCATAATTTAATACAAGAGGCTGTGCATTTTCTGGAGTGGAAGCACCAGTTGTAGAATAACGTACATGTCCAACACCAATATTTCCATGTAATTTCTTTAAATTTTCTTCTTTAAATACTTCACTCACAAGGCCAGGACCTTTGCGATAAATGACTTCTCTTGGGCCTTGGGTATCGGAAACAGCAATTCCGCAGGCTTCTTGACCACGATGCTGTAAAGCAGACAGTCCATAATAAATAGAGGAGGCTACATTTTCTCCATCCATGTCATAAATTCCAAAAACACCGCATTCTTCATGTACTCCAGTTAATTCTCTCATAAAAAAGTCCTCTCTTAAATGTATTTGATAGAAACATGTATTTCCACGAACAAAGAGGGGTTCTGATCTAGAACTCCCTCTCTATATATCAAACAAGTAAAATTACTTGATAAACTTAAACAGAAAATAATAACTTGTCATAAGTTGGGTAAGATAAATAGTCATCTGGAATGAGTGCTTCGGCAGCATCTACAGACTCACGCATCTTATCCATGATGAAAAGAACCGTATCATGGTAATAGAAACTTTGCTTTAGCATATCCGTCATAGTCTCAGCTGTTTTAGTTGCTTCTTCTAGCTTCGCATTGTACTGTGTGATTGTTTCATAGTATCCTGTCAAATCTTTTAATAATTTTTCTTCACAAGCAGTTGAAATGTCTACACAAGCAGATTTCTTCCGACAGATTTCCTCCGACACTGCACTCATATATTTCATTAGCGATGGCAGGAAATCTCTGGACATAATCTGTAACATTGTCTTTGCTTCGATATGTATTGTCTTGCCGTAGTTTTCCAAATGAATTTCATAACGAGAAAATAATTCTTCTTTTGTAAGAATATGATGCTTTGTAAATAATGCAACGTTTTTATCAGAAACAAATTCTCTTAATGCTTCTGGTGTGGAGCGAAGATTGAATAAGCCTCTTTTTTCAGCCTCTTTTACCCATTCTTCGGAATAGTTGTTTCCATTAAAAATAATTCTCTGATGAGCAGAAATGGTCTCTTTAATTAATGCATGAACAGCATTATCCATTTCTTCTGCTGGTACGTCTGAAAGTTTTTCTGCAAAATGGGATAGTGATTCTGCAACTGCAGTATTTAAAATAACATTTGGACCTGCAACGGATGCAGAAGAACCAAGCATACGGAATTCAAACTTATTGCCAGTAAATGCGAATGGTGAAGTACGGTTACGATCAGTAGTATCCTTCATAAAATGAGGGAGTACATGTGCGCCAGTTTCCATCTGAACAGAAGCTGGTTTATTGAAATATTCATCATGTAATACTGCATTTACGATTCCGCTGATTTCGTCTCCAAGAAACATAGAAACAATGGCTGGAGGGGCTTCATTTGCTCCAAGACGATGATCATTGCCAGCACTTGCAGCCGACATACGCATTAAATCAGCATAATTATCAATTGCTTCGATAATAGCTGCTAAAAATACAAGAAAACGAGTTGTTTTTGCTTTAGTTTTTCCAATATCTAATAAGTTTTCTCCTGTATTCGTAGTAAGAGACCAGTTATTATGCTTACCACTGCCGTTAATGCCTTCAAATGGTTTTTCATGTAGCAGGCATGCTAATCCGTGCTTTTCTGCAACCTTTTTCATAACTTCCATTGTTAATTGGTTATGATCGACGGCAATATTCGTTGTAGAAAATACTGGAGCTAGTTCATGCTGAGCAGGAGCTACTTCATTATGTTTTGTTTTAGCAGGAATACCAAGTTTCCAAAGTTCTTCATCTAAGTCCTGCATATAGGCGGAAACACGTGGACGAAGCGCACCGAAGTAGTGATCTTCCATTTCTTGGCCTTTTGGAGCCATAGCACCAAATAATGTTCTTCCGCAGAAAATTAAATCTTTTCTCTTTTTATATAAATCCTTATCTACTAAGAAATATTCTTGTTCTGGACCTACCGTAGTGATAACTCTTGTCACATCATCATATCCAAGCAATTTTAATACTTTAACTGCTTCTTTACTAATTGCTTCCATAGAACGAAGCAAAGGAGTTTTTTTGTCCAAAGCTTCTCCGCTATAAGAACAGAATGCAGTAGGAATACAGAGGGTATGTTCTTTAATGAAAGCTGGAGAGGTAGGGTCCCATGCGGTATAACCTCTTGCCTCAAATGTTGCACGTAAACCACCCGATGGGAAACTAGATGCATCAGGTTCTCCTTTTACTAATTCCTTTCCAGAGAATTCCATAATAATCTGACCATCACCGATTGGTGTGATGAAACTATCGTGCTTCTCCGCTGTAATGCCAGTCATTGGCTGGAACCAATGGGTAAAATGAGTTGCACCATTTTCCACGGCCCATTCCTTCATAGCAACTGCAACCGAATTTGCAACTTCCAGTTCCAAGTGAGTTCCATTTTCAATTGTTTTGCGAAGTGCCTTATAAACATCTTTTGGAAGTTTATTTTTCATAATCTGATCATTAAATACAAGGCTTCCATATAACTCTGGTATATTTTTGTTCATATTAAACTCTCCTTTCGGGATTTTCAGATTCTTAATTATATTAAAAAAGGTGCTTCTATATACATGAATACATGTATACAAAAGCACCGTTGCCTACGTGAATTAGTATACACGGTTCTAAGTTTCTGTCAAGCGAAATTTAAAAAAAATTAAGTTTTTAATGATTTTTGGAAGCTATGATGAAAATAAGGATAAAAAAGAAAGTTGTTTTCGTGAATTATGGAGAAATATAAAAAAGACTTGAAATTTGTCATAAGCTGTGGTTATAATAAGACTGTTATACGTGTATACAATGATACAATGCGAAAGCATTTCCATTTTCCAAATACATAATTACCATTCATTTGGAACTTGGTAATCAGAAGGAGGAACAGTATGGCAGTAAAGTATGTATTTGTAACAGGCGGTGTTGTATCTGGTCTTGGAAAGGGAATTACCGCTGCATCACTGGGGCGTCTTTTAAAAGCAAGAGGGTATCAAGTTACGATGCAGAAGTTTGATCCGTATATTAACATTGATCCTGGAACGATGAATCCAATTCAACATGGAGAAGTTTTTGTTACGGATGATGGAACGGAAACAGATTTGGATCTTGGTCATTATGAACGTTTTATTGATGAAAGTCTAGATAAGAACTCCAATGTAACAACTGGAAAAGTTTATTGGACGGTTTTACAAAAAGAACGTCATGGTGATTTTGGCGGAGGAACGGTTCAAGTAATTCCTCATATTACAAATGAGATTAAAAGTCGTTTTTATCGTCAGAAAGAAGAGAGAGAAGACCGAATTGCAATCATTGAAGTAGGTGGTACGGTAGGTGACATTGAAAGCCAGCCATTTTTAGAATCCATTCGTCAGTTCCAGCATGAAGTGGGACATGAAAATGCAATTTTAATTCATGTAACATTAATTCCATATTTGAAAGCTTCTGGAGAAATGAAGACAAAACCAACGCAAGCCAGTGTAAAAGAACTGCAAGGCATGGGAATTTGGCCAGATGTGTTAGTGTGTCGTTCTGAAATACCATTAACTCAGGAAATTAAAGATAAGATTGCACTGTTTTGTAATGTTCCAAGCAGCCATGTGCTTCAAAATCTAGATGTAGAATACCTGTATGAAGTTCCACTTGTAATGGAAGAAGAACATTTGGCAGATGTAGTATGTGGATGTTTGAAATTGGAAAACAATAAACCTGATTTGAGTGAATGGAAACAGATGGTAAATGCACTTCGTAATCCGAAAAAAGAAGTTCGCATTGCATTAGTAGGAAAATATATTCAGCTTCATGATGCATATTTAAGTGTCGTTGAAGCATTAAAACATGGAGGAATTGCAGCAGAATCTACTGTTGTAATTGATTGGGTTGATGCAGAAACGTTAACAGAACAAAATGTAGAAGAAGTACTAAAAGAGGCAGATGGAATATTAGTTCCAGGCGGATTTGGAGATAGAGGAACGGAAGGGAAAATTTTAGCGATTTCTTATGCGAGAATACATCATGTACCGTTTTTGGGAATTTGCCTTGGAATGCAGCTTGCGGTCGTAGAATTTGCACGTAATGTCGTTGGATATAAGACGGCTCATAGCTCAGAATTAAATCCTCAAACCGATCATCCAGTCATTGCATTGATGCCAGAACAGGATGGAGTAGAAGATCTAGGAGGAACGCTTCGTCTCGGTGCATATCCATGTGTATTAAAAGAAGATAGTAAGGCATATGCTCTTTATGGAAAGAAAGAAATAAAAGAGCGCCATAGACATCGCTATGAAGTGAATAATGATTACAGGAATATATTAGAAGAATATGGTATGAGCTTGTCGGGCATTTCTCCAGATGGTAGAATTGTAGAAATGATGGAGCTTCCAGATCACGAATTTTTCATTGGAACACAGGCACATCCAGAGTTTAAATCCCGTCCAAATCGTCCACATCCATTATTCCGTGGATTGATTATGGCAGCAGTGGATTATAAAGAAAATAGAAACAAGTAATGGAAAGAATGAGAAACTCTGGAAGTGTTTCTCATATAGAAGCAGGAAAGAAAGAATTCAGGTTAGGAATAAGAAAAAGAGGGTGAAACTATGAAGAAAAAACAAGTAAGCCCGCAGGGCAGCGGAATGTATTGTCCGCAGATGGAGCATGATAATTGTGGTATCGGTGCTGTTGTAAATGTAAAGGGAAGAAAATCGCATGAAACAGTACAAAATGCATTAAAAATCGTAGAAAATTTGGAACATAGAGCTGGCAAAGACGCCGAGGGAAAAACAGGTGATGGTGTAGGAATTTTATTACAAATCTCTCATAAATTCTTTACGAAAGCCTGCGCTTCTCTCGGCTTTTCTTTAGGAAAAGAACGAGAATATGGTATTGGTATGTTCTTTTTCCCACAAGAAGAATTAAAGCGCAATCAAGCAAAGAAAATGTTTGAAATTATTGTGGAAAAAGAAGGATTAAAACTGCTTGGATGGAGAGTTGTTCCAGTTATCCCAGAAGTATTAGGACAAAAAGCGAGAGATTGTATGCCTTATATTATGCAGGCATTTATTGAGAAACCAGCAGAAGTAGAAAAGGGACTGGATTTTGATCGAAAGCTCTATATTGTACGTCGTGTGTTTGAGCAGAGTAATGACAATACCTATGTAGTGTCATTATCCAGTCGTACCATTGTATACAAAGGTATGTTCTTAGTTGGACAGCTTCGTACGTTCTTTGCAGATTTACAGGATGTCGATTATGAATCTGCGATTGCGATTGTACATTCTCGTTTTAGTACGAATACAAACCCGAGCTGGGAACGTGCACATCCAAACCGTTTTATCGTACACAATGGTGAGATTAATACAATTCGAGGCAATGCCGATAAAATGCTGGCAAGAGAAGAGACGATGTCTTCTCCATACTTAAAAGATGAACTGCATAAAGTATTACCAGTTGTTAATGTAAAAGGTTCCGATTCCGCAATGTTAGACAATACGTTGGAATTTTTAGTTATGAGTGGAATGGAGCTTCCACTGGCAGTTATGATTACGATTCCAGAACCATGGGCGAATAACCAGACAATTTCTCAGGATAAACGAGACTTTTATCAGTATTATGCTACAATGATGGAACCATGGGATGGACCAGCTTCTATTTTATTTAGTGATGGAGATGTTATGGGAGCGGTACTGGATCGAAATGGTTTACGTCCATCTCGTTACTATGTCACAAGTGACGATCAAGTCATTTTATCTTCGGAAGTGGGCGTATTGGATATTCCAGCAGAAAAGATTGTCAGCAAAGAACGGCTTCGCCCTGGAAAAATGCTTCTAATTGATACCGTAAAAGGAGAAATTATTGAAGATAATCGAATAAAAGAAGAATATGCACAGAGACAGCCGTATGGAGAATGGTTGGATCGCTATTTAGTAGAGCTAAAAGATTTGAAAATTCCAAATACTCGTGTAAAAGAATATTCCAAAGAAGAATTAATCCGTCTGCAAAAGGCATTTGGATATACCTATGAAGAATATCGTACTTCCATCCGAAATATGGCATTAAATGGTGCAGAGGGAATTGGAGCGATGGGTGTGGATACGCCGTTATCGGTACTTTCCAAAGAACATCAGCCGTTATTCCACTATTTTAAGCAATTGTTTGCTCAAGTAACCAATCCTCCAATTGATGCAATTCGAGAAGAAATCGTAACTTCTACTACGATTTATATTGGAGAAGATGGAAATCTATTAAAAGAACAGGCGAAAAACTGTCAAGTATTAAAAGTAAATAATCCGATTTTAACAAACACCGATATGCTCAAGATTAAAAATATGAAAGTCGATGGATTCCATATTGCAGAGGTTCCGATCACATATTATAAGAGTGCTCCATTGGAGCGTGCAATCGAGCGATTGTTTGTGGAAGTGGATAAGGCACATCGAGATGGTGCAAATATCTTGATTTTATCCGACCGTGGTGTGGACGAAAATCATGTCCCGATTCCATCCTTATTAGCAGTTTCTGCGGTACATCAGCATTTAGTGAAGACAAAGAAACGTACTTCGTTAGCAATTATTTTGGAATCAGGAGAACCAAGAGATGTCCATCATTTTGCAACATTGCTTGGATATGGTGCATGTGCAATTAATCCATATTTAGCACAGGAAACCATTCGGGAATTAATTGACAGCAGAATGTTAAATAAAGATTATTATGCGGCAGTCGATGATTATAACCATGCAATTTTACATGGTATCGTTAAAATTGCTTCTAAGATGGGTATTTCTACGATTCAATCTTATCATGGTTCTCAGATTTTTGAGGCAATTGGTATCTCTCAGGAAGTAATTGAAAAGTATTTTACTGGAACAATTAGTAGAATTGGTGGAATTACATTAGAAGACATTGCAAACGATGTAGATCGTCTGCATTCCGAAGCATTTGATCCATTGGGACTGGGAACGGATTTAACGTTAGATAGTATTGGAAGACATAAAATGAGAAGCAGTGGAGAGCAGCATCGTTATAATCCTCAGACCATTCATCTCTTACAGCAGTCTACCAAAACAGGAAGCTATGATATGTTTAAACAGTATACGGAATTAGTAGATAGAGAACAATCGGGATATTTAAGAAATTTAATGGATTTGAAGTATGCCGATCAGCCAATTCCATTGGACGAAGTGGAAAGCGTAGAATCCATTGTAAAACGATTTAAAACAGGTGCGATGTCCTACGGCTCTATTTCTCAGGAAGCGCATGAGACATTGGCAATTGCAATGAATCAGCTGCATGGAAAATCGAATAGTGGAGAGGGTGGAGAAAGCGATGAACGTTTGAAAGATGCTGGAAAGACAGGAATCAATCGCTGCTCTGCAATTAAGCAAGTTGCTTCGGGACGTTTTGGTGTAACAAGTAAATATTTAAATAGCGCACAGGAAATTCAAATTAAAATGGCGCAGGGAGCAAAACCAGGAGAAGGCGGACATTTACCAGCAATGAAAGTATATCCTTGGATTGCAAAGACAAGACATTCTACGCCAGGTGTAAGTTTAATTTCTCCACCGCCACATCACGATATTTATTCGATTGAAGATTTGGCTCAGTTGATTTATGACTGTAAAAATGCCAATACAAGAGCCAGAATTTCTGTAAAATTAGTATCGGAAGCAGGTGTTGGTACCGTTGCAGCAGGTGTTGCAAAGGCAGGAGCCCAAGTTGTTTTAATTTCTGGTTACGATGGTGGTACTGGTGCAGCTCCTAGAAGTTCCATCCATCATGCAGGACTTCCTTGGGAATTAGGTTTGGCAGAAACCCATCAGACGTTACTAAAAAATGGACTGCGTAACCGTGTAATCTTAGAGACAGATGGTAAGTTGATGAGCGGACGGGATGTTGCAGTTGCAGCATTGTTGGGAGCAGAAGAGTTTGGTTTTGCAACTGCTCCGCTTGTAACGATGGGCTGTGTTATGATGAGGGTTTGTAACTTAGATACTTGTCCAGTTGGTGTTGCAACACAGAATCCAGAATTGAGAAAGCGTTTTAAAGGAAAACCAGAATATGTCGTAAACTTTATGAAGTTTATTGCGCAAGAGTTAAGAGAATATATGGCAAAATTAGGTGTTCGTACCGTGGATGAAATGGTTGGACGTACCGATTTACTTGTTAGAAAAGAATTAAAAGGAAATCAACGTGCTGCGGAATTAGATTTAAGTGCGATTTTAGAAAATCCATTTGCACAGCCAGGTGCAAAAGTAACATTTGATCCAAAGAAAGTTTATGATTTTGAGTTAGAAAAAACATTGGATGAGAGAGTTTTAATGAAAAAACTTGGACCATCTCTTCGTACTGGTGAAAAGAAGACGTTAAAAGTAAGCCTTCGAAATACCGACCGTACCTTTGGTACTATTTTTGGTTCTGAAATTACAAGACAATGCGGAGATTCTTTGGAAGAGGATACGTATGTGATTGAATGTGAAGGAGGCGGAGGTCAGAGCTTTGGAGCGTTTATTCCAAAAGGTTTGACATTGCGTTTATCTGGTGACAGCAATGACTATTTCGGTAAAGGATTATCGGGCGGTAAACTGGTTGTGTTCCCTCCAAAGGGAGTAACTTATAAAGCTGAAGAAAATATTATTATTGGTAATGTTGCTTTGTATGGAGCAACAAGCGGAAAAGCATTTATTAACGGTGTAGCAGGAGAACGTTTCTGTGTCAGAAATTCTGGTGCAATTGCAGTGGTAGAGGGCGTTGGAGAACATGGATGTGAGTACATGACGGGTGGTCGTGTCGTTGTACTTGGAAAGACTGGAAAGAACTTTGCAGCTGGTATGAGCGGTGGTATTGCCTATGTATTGGATGAACACAATGGCTTATATCGAAATATGAATAAAGCAATGGTTTCTGTAGAAGAGATCTCCAATAAATATGATGAAATGGAATTAAAGCAGATGATTGAAGAACATGTGGAAAATACAGGTTCTCAGAAGGGTAAGGAAATTTTGGCAAATTGGAAAGAATATTTGCCGAAGTTTAAGAAAATTATTCCAGAAGATTATAAGAGAATGATGATGCTTAGTACCAAGTTTGAAGAAAAAGGATTGAGCAGTGAACAGGCACAGATTGAAGCATTTTATGAAAGCGTGAAGAAAGAATAAGGAGGAACGATCATGGGAAAACCAACAGGATTTTTAGAATATGATAGAGAAAATAGTATTGCTGTGGAACCAAAGGAACGTATTTCTCACTTTCATGAGTTTCATACGCCGCTCTCAAAGGAAAAACAGCAGTTACAAGGAGCCAGATGTATGGCATGTGGCGTTCCATTTTGCCAATCTGGTATGATGATTGGAGGGATGGCCTCAGGCTGTCCGCTCCATAACCTAGTTCCAGAATGGAATGATTTGGTCTATACAGGAAACTGGGAACAGGCTTATTATCGTCTTGCAAAAACAAATTGTTTTCCAGAATTTACCTCTCGTGTTTGTCCCGCACTTTGTGAAGCTGCATGTACTTGTGGATTAAATGGAGAACCAGTAGCGACAAAAGAAAATGAACGTGCGATTATTGAGTATGCATTTTCGCATGGACTTGTGAAAGCAAACCCGCCAAAAGTACGTACTGGAAAAACAGTGGCAATTGTTGGAAGTGGTCCAGCAGGATTAGCAGCAGCGATGCAGTTAAATAAAAGAGGACATCTTGTAACCGTATTGGAACGTCATGATAGAATCGGCGGATTGCTTCGCTATGGAATCCCAAATATGAAATTAGAAAAAGAAATTTTAGATCGTCGGATTCAATTAATGGAAGAAGAAGGAATTCAGTTTGTTACAAATGCAGATGTTGGAAAAACGATTAAAGCGGAAGATTTGTTAAAACAGTATGACCGTGTGATTCTGGCATGTGGCGCATCCAATCCAAGGGATATTAAAGTGCCAGGAAGAGAAGCGAACGGAATTTATTTTGCCGTTGATTTCTTATCCGCAGTAACAAAGAGTTTGTTGGATTCGAACTTAACAAATGGAGAATTTCCATCCGCCAAAGGAAAACATGTACTTGTTATCGGTGGTGGTGATACTGGAAATGATTGCGTTGGTACATCCATTCGTCTTGGGGCAAAATCAGTCGTTCAATTAGAAATGATGCCAAAACTTCCAGATCAGAGAACAGAAAACAATCCGTGGCCAGAGTGGCCAAGAGTCTGCAAAACTGACTATGGTCAGGAAGAGGCAATTGCTGTATTTGGACACGATCCAAGAATTTATCAAACGACAGTAACTGAATTTATGGCAGACGAAAAAGGCAATGTAAAACAAGCGAAAATTGTACGTCTGGAACCAAAGAAGGATAAAAAAACAGGCAGAATGCAAATGATTCCAGTAAAGGGAAGTGAAGAAGTTATTAAAGCAGACTTAGTATTAATTGCAGCAGGATTTTTAGGATCTCAAAAATACGTAACCGATGCATTTAAAGTAGAGCTAGATGCTCGTACAAACGTTGCCTCCAAACAAGTGCCATATCAGACCTCCGTACCAAATGTATTTACAGCAGGAGATATGCATCGAGGACAGTCCCTCGTTGTATGGGCAATCCAAGAAGGAAAAGAAGCTGCAAAAGCGGTCGACGAATCATTAATGGGATATACAAATCTATAGATCATTTTTGAACGCTTTACTTATTTAATATTGAAAGGGGTGTTGAACAAACACCTCTTTTTTTAGAATAAAGATCGAACTGAATTGTGTAGCGTCCATTTTCAAATATATATGGAATGAATAAAGTGGCCTGAAATGGATAATATAAAAAAGTGAATGTAGAATAATGGGAGATACTGTCGAAGTGTTTTTATAATATAAATTGAAGGTATGATTAATTTATTGTATAATTATGTATAAGAACAAACAATATGTGAAGGAGGAAACTATGAAATCGCAAAGAAAACGACTGTTACCAATATTAGCCCTTGTTGCTATGTTGTTCTGTACCATGTCATTGCCTGTATTTGCGGAAGGAAATCAGGAATATAGGGCACATGCTCACACACTTGTTAAAGTACCTGGTACGTATTTAGGAAGTTGTGATGAATGTGGTACAAGTGTATATGTATACAAATGCTATTGTGGCTATATGATACCAAAGTGTGAAAATGGTCATCATCAATAAATGTATACATATTTTATTCTATTAGATTAATTAATTTATTCTATTCATTATTTGTACGGAAAAACCTAATTTTTATTACTTTCTACCCAGAGGCCCAATAGAGCCATTTTTATTTTTGAAATCAAAAGTAAAAATGACTCTATTTTGGCGTTGTATTAATTTGGTATGAGACATAAATTTTGTAATATGGTAGGATTAAAAAATGATTTATGGTATACTTTAACTTAGTAATAAAGAAAGATAGGATATATGATTAAGAGGGTTTTAGGGAAGGAGGACTATGAGAACTAATTTTCATACACATGTGCAACGCTGTAGACATGCCAGCGGAATCGCAGAGGATTATATTCAGTCTGCTCTTCAGTCTGGAATGGAGCAGTTGGGTTTTTCTGATCATGCGCCGTTTCCTGGGGATTGCTTTGGTATGCGTATGCCATATAGAGAATTGAGCGAATATTTTGATGAACTGGATGAGCTAAAAATACGTTATAAGGAAAAAATTTATTTGTGGAAAGGACTGGAAATAGAGTATTTGCCAGAGTTTTGTAATTATTATGAAAAACTGCTGGTGGAGTGTGAGGTGGACTACCTTTTGTTAGGGGAGCATTATTATAAAAGCAGGAGGAAAGAGACAAAAAATATTTATGAGGCAGATTCCACAGATCTCTATGTCGATTATGCTAAGACGGTTGCACAGGGAATCCGTACACAATTGTTTCAGGCAGTTGCGCATCCCGATATTTTTATGATTAATCCTTGGAGTTGGGATAAAAACTGTGATAAAGCGACAGATATCATATTAGATGCAGCAGTTGCCTGCAATATTCCGTTGGAATATAATGCGAATGGGATCCGTCGTGGAATTTGGGATTTCCCAGATGGAAAACGTTATCCATATCCACATAAATCATTTTGGAGGGTAGCTGCTTTATCTGGAGTTCGGGTAATCGTTGGTTCTGATTGTCATGAACCGAATCAAGTATGGGATGAAAGCGTCAAACGTTCCTATAAAAACTTGAAGAAATTGGGAATTGTACCAGAGATGGAATTACTGAAATAGACATTTGAGGGAGGAATAAAAGCCTCCACTGAAAGCTGAGGAATAGCCTGCATTTATGAGCAAACAGCATTAGCGGGAAATGCCCATTTTACATAGAGATTACTAATAATAGAACTGGAATGCGTGGTTGTGTTATAATTTTACTTGATTTACGGTATACAATTTTTTATAATAAATACAATGAAATAATCGATATTATATTGGTCATAAAAAATATGATAAGCAGAACTGAAATTCTTGTATAAGAAGAAAATACAATTTAACTTATGAAATATGGTTGAGCAGCTTGTATGGAAATGAGGAAATTTATTTGTGAAATTTGGATTATGTATATTACAAAAAATTCCTGTATTTCCCACAAAAAACCAATTGACAGAAAAACAACAGAATGATATAATTCCTAACAGAACAAAGGCGTTCTTATTCTTATAGGGATAAGAGCGCCTTTCTGTTTTTATAAGAATTCTATTTAAGAAAGAATGGGGCTGCTCTATTTAAAATAGCGAAAAAGGAAATTAAAGGAGAGATAGAGATGGCGAAGTACACCAAGGAAATGATTTTACAGATGGTAGAGGAAGAAGATGTAGAATTTATTCGTCTTCAATTTACGGATATGTTTGGAACATTAAAGAATGTAGCGATCACTTCTAGCCAACTGGAAAAAGCGTTAAATAATCAATGTATGTTTGATGGTTCTTCGATTGAAGGATTTGTAAGAATTGAGGAATCGGATATGTATTTGTATCCAGATTTGGATTCTTTTGCAATTCTTCCTTGGAGACCACAGCAGGGAAAGGTTGCACGTCTGATCTGTGATATTTATCGTCCAGATGGAAGGCCATTTGAAGGAAGTCCAAGATATATTTTACAGAGAGTATTAAAAAGAGCCGCCGATATGGGGTATCAATTTAATGTCGGACCAGAATGTGAGTTTTTCCTATTTCATACCGATGAAAATGGGATGCCTACTACATTAACTCATGAGAAGGCGGGATATTTTGATTTAGGACCAGTTGATTTGGGAGAAAATGCTAGAAGAGATATGGTACTCACGCTAGAAGATATGGGATTCGAAATTGAAGCGTCTCACCATGAAGTTGCACCTGCACAGCATGAGATTGACTTTAAGTACGCAGATGCATTAACAACGGCGGATCGAATTATGACATTTAAATTTGCAGTGCGTACGATTGCAAAACGGCATGGACTTCATGCGACATTTATGCCAAAGCCAAAAATTGGAATTAACGGTTCTGGTATGCATGTAAATATGTCATTGTCTAAAAATGGTAAGAATTGCTTTGTGGATGCAAATGATCCATTGGGGTTAAGCCAAGAAGCCTATTATTTTATTGGTGGTATTTTAAAGCATATGAAGGGAATGACGGCGATTACAAATCCACTTGTCAATTCTTATAAACGTCTTGTTCCAGGATATGAAGCCCCTGTATATATCGCATGGTCTGCTAAAAACCGCAGTCCGCTCATCCGTATTCCAGCAGCAAGGGGAGAAAGTACAAGAGTAGAGCTAAGATCTCCTGATCCATCTTCCAATCCATATTTAGTATTAGCAGCTTGTTTGGCAGCAGGGTTGGAGGGAATCGAGCATAAAATCATGCCTCCGAAACCAATTGACAGAAATATATTTGAGATGAGCAAAGAAGAAAAGAAGGAAATGAGTATTCATTCTCTTCCAGGTACACTGAGAGAAGCGCTCTATAATTTAGAGCAAGACGAATTTATTTATCATGTACTTGGAGAAGACTTTGCAGAAAAATATATTCGTGCAAAAAAAGCAGAATGGCAAGATTATACCATACAAGTAACGAGCTGGGAAATTGACCAGTATTTATATAAAATTTAAAGAAAATAAAAATCAAAAAAGGGGGAACGGACATGGATCGCATCATTATTCTTTTCCCTAAAATGGAAGAAGGAAAGAAAATAAGAGATGCCCTGATAAGAAATGGCTATGATGTTGCTACAGTTTGTACAACAGGAGCTCAGGCATTGAATGAAATGAGTATTCTAGACGGTGGCATCCTAATTAGTGCATATCGATTATCGGATATGTTTTATACTGAGATTGTGGAGTGTCTGCCCTCTAATTTTGATATTTTGTTATTACTTCCAAAGAGAGCAGTGCAAAGTTACAAAGAAGAAGGAATTATGACTTTGACAATGCCATTAAGTGTATTTGAGCTTGTAAATACGCTTCATATGATGTTGAGCAAACGTTATAAAACGAAAAAACAAAGAGCAAAACCAAAAAAACGCTCTGAAAAAGAGCAAAAGATTATTAATGATGCAAAAGCACTGTTAATAGAACGCAATCATATGACAGAAGAAGAAGCACATCGCTATATTCAAAAATGTAGCATGGATACTGGTAGAAATCTGGTAGAAACTGCTGAAATGATTACAACGTTGATGAGTGATTAAAATAAATAAAAGGAAAAGCAAAGAAAGAGACTCTGCTTTATGGAACCTGACAGGAAACAGATATCACCGACTGAGAGTATCTGTAAGGGAAAGTAAACAATAGGGAACACTCTGGAGCCGATCAGTCGAACAGAGTAGGCTGATACGTAGATACACGTTACGTATTTGAGTGGCATTTCATGCAATGCGGGTGGTACCGCGGAAACTTCCGTCCCGAAATATCAATTCTGATATTTGGGGATTTTTTTATATTCTAGGGGAGGACGCTGGATGGGGCAGAGATATCCCATTCGGACACGCAAGATCGTAAACGATCTTGAAGAGTCCTCATAGAGATACCTCTGCCCCATCCAGCTGTTTCTAGGAAAGCGAAAGTAAATCAAAAAGAGAGTGTTATAGAAGTATGTTTAGAAGTGTCCAATGTAAATATAGAAGCTGAGAATTTTATTTTAAGAAATGAGGAGATTGTTATGGAGTTTTTGACTGGTTTGAGAGAAAGTAAGAGTTTGACTTTGAGGGAGTTATTGAAAGATGAGATTTTGGATACTGAGGTTATGACGGAGGGTATGGTTCACAGTATCCGTAAGATGGGGGAAGTTGCTTTTGTTATTTTGAGGAGAAGGGAGGGATTAGTTCAAACGGTATTTGAGCCTGAAGTTTGTAAATTTGATTTGCATGAATTGAAGGAGGAAGCTGCGGTTCGTGTGAAGGGGATAATTCGAAAAGAAGAACGTGCTCCTTGGGGAAGAGAAATCTGTCTGGAGGAAATTACAATTTTATCAATGCCAGAGGAAGTGATGCCGTTGCCTGTTTCGAAGTGGAAGTTAAATACATCGCTGGAAGCAAAGCTAAATACAAGACCGCTTTCTCTTAGAAATATTCGGGAGCGAGCAAAGTTTCGTATTCAAGAGGGTATTGGAAGAGGGTTCCGTGAATTTTTGCAAGGTCAGGAGTTTACTGAAATTCATACACCGAAAATCGGTGCGAAAAGTGCGGAAGGTGGTTCTAATGTATTTAAATTAAGTTACTTCCATAAACCAGCAGTTCTTGCACAAAGTCCTCAGTTTTATAAGCAGATGATGGTTGGAGTATTTGATCGAGTATTTGAGATTGCACCGGTATTTCGTGCAGAGAAGCACAATACGAAGCGTCATTTGAATGAATATATTAGTATGGACATGGAAATGGGATATATTGATAGCTTCTATGATTTAATGGAAATGGAAACAGGATTTTTACAGTATACGATGGATTTATTGAAACGAGACTATATGAAAGAATTGGATACATTAAAGGTAGTGTTGCCAAATACAGAAAAAATTCCAGTCGTTCGTTTTGATCGGGCAAAGGAACTCGTATCGGAAAAATACAATCGTTCCATTCGCAATCCATTTGATTTGGAACCAGAAGAAGAACAGTTGATTGGTCAGTATTTTAAGGAAGAGTGTGGATCAGATTTTGTATTTGTAACACATTATCCATCGAAAAAACGTCCATTTTATGCAATGGACGATCCAAAGGACAGTCGTTTTACGTTAAGTTTTGACTTATTGTTCCATGGGTTAGAAATCACAACGGGAGGACAGAGAATTCATAACTGTGCCGTATTGGAAGAAAAGATGGAAAAAAGAGGTATGACTTCAGAAGGGATGGAATTGTATTTGGATACATTCCGTCATGGAATGCCACCACATGGGGGACTTGGAATTGGATTGGAACGATTAACGATGCAGTTGCTTGGGGAAGAAAATGTAAGAGAAACATCATTATTTCCACGTGACTTAAATCGATTAGAACCTTAAATAACGAGAAACTAGAAAGGAGATTTCCGATGATTGATGATGAAATGATGGAATATATTGGAATATTGGCAAAACTGGAACTTTCTAAAGAAGAAAAAGAACAGGCCAAAGCGGATATGCAAAAAATGTTAAATTATATTGACCAGTTAAATAAATTGGATACATCAAAAGTAGAGCCAATGTCTCATATTTTTCCAATTACGAACGTATTTCGAGAAGATGTTGTAACAAATGGAGAGGATAGGGAAGCGATGTTGGCAAATGCACCAAAGCAGAAGAATGGTCAGTACCAAGTAGCAAAAACGGTGTAAAAAGGCAGGAGGAATAATGATGAGTGGGTTATTGGATTTGACAGCCTTAGAATTGGGAAAAAAGATTCAGGCACAGGAAGTAACTGCGATGGAAGCTTTGGATGCTGTTTTCCAGCAGATCGATAAAAAAGAAAAAGAGATTCACGCCTATGTGACCATTGATAGAGAGAATGCTTATAAGCAGGCACAAAAGGTTCAAAAAGAAATTGAAAATGGAATATTAACAGGCCCATTAGCAGGTGTGCCAGTCGCAATTAAAGATAATATGTGTACAAAGGGACTTTTGACGACGTGTAGTTCCAAAATATTAGGAAATTTTATACCACCTTATACGGCAGAAGCGGTTCAAAAATTGGAACGGGCAGGGGCGGTTATTGTTGGTAAGACAAATATGGATGAGTTCGCAATGGGAAGTACAACGGAAACCTCTGCATTTGGAATTACAAGAAATCCTTGGAATACGGAACATGTGCCAGGTGGTTCTTCTGGCGGTTCTTGTGCAGCAGTAGCTGCAAAGGAATGTTTTTATGCACTTGGATCAGATACGGGTGGTTCCATTCGTCAACCAAGCTCCTTTTGCGGAGTGACAGGCATGAAGCCAACTTATGGTACCGTTTCCCGTTATGGATTAATTGCATATGGTTCTTCATTGGATCAAATTGGACCAATCGCCAAAGATACAGCCGATTGTGCAGCGATTTTAGAAGTAATTGCAGGACATGATAAAAAGGACAGTACATCAGTAGCAAGAGAGATGTATGATTTTACTTCTGCATTAAAAAAAGATGTAAAGGGAATGAAAATCGGAATTCCAGAGGAATATATTGGAGAAGGATTAGATCCAGAAGTTCGGACAGCAATTTTAAAAGCAGCCGATGTATTAAAAGAACAGGGAGCAGAAGTGGAATACTTCCATTTGGACTTAGTCGATTACGCAATTCCAGCTTATTATGTAATTGCCTGTGCGGAAGCAAGTTCGAACTTAGCTCGATTTGATGGAGTAAAATATGGATACCGTGCCAGTGCGTTTGACGGACTGCATCAAATGTATAAAAAGAGTCGTTCGGAAGGATTTGGAGCGGAAGTAAAAAGAAGGATTATGTTGGGGTCCTTTGTATTAAGTTCTGGTTACTATGATGCTTACTATTTAAAGGCACTGCGTACAAAGGCATTAATCAAGCAAGCATTTGACCAGGCATTTGCAAAGTATGATTTGATTTTAGGGCCAGCTGCACCGACAACTGCAATGAAAATCGGAGAAAGTCTTTCTGATCCAATTCAGATGTATCTTGGAGATATTAATACAATTGCAGTTAATTTAGCAGGACTTTGTGGTATGTCTGTTCCATGCGGAATGGACAGGAAAGGACTTCCAATTGGAGTTCAATTCATTGGAGATTGTTTCCAAGAAAAGAAAATGATTCAGGCAGCTTATACGTATGAACAGAGCCGAAAGGAGGAGGAATAATGGCAAAGCAGTATGAAACAGTAATTGGTTTAGAAGTTCATGTGGAACTTGCAACAAAAACAAAAATTTTCTGTGGATGTTCTACAGAATTTGGTGGGGCACCGAATACTCACACTTGTCCTGTTTGTACGGGAATGCCAGGTTCTCTTCCAGTATTAAATAAGCAAGTCGTAGAGTTAGCATTAGAGGTAGGATTGGCTGCTAATTGTGAAATTAATCAATATTGTAAATTTGACCGTAAAAACTATTTCTATCCAGATAATCCACAAAACTACCAGATTTCACAGCTCTATCTTCCAATTTGTCATGATGGAAAAATTGAGATTGATACACCCATTGGAAAGAAATCTATCAGAATTCATGAGATTCATATGGAGGAAGATGCGGGAAAACTGGTTCATGATGAGTGGGACGACTGTTCTTATGTAGACTATAATCGAAGCGGTGTACCGCTGATTGAGATTGTATCAGAGCCAGATATGAGAAACGCAGATGAGGTGATTGCTTATCTGGAAAAACTTCGTATGATTGTGCAATATTTAGGAGCATCGGATTGCAAATTACAAGAAGGTTCTATGCGTGCAGACGTGAATCTTTCCGTACGGGAAGTGGGAAATCCAAATTTTGGAACACGTACCGAAATGAAAAATTTGAACTCATTTAAAGCCATTGCCCGTGCCATCGAAGGTGAACGGGAACGCCAGATTGAATTACTGGAAGAGGGCAAGACAGTGCTGCAAGAGACAAGACGTTGGGATGACAATAAAGAATCCTCTTATCCAATGCGTTCTAAAGAAGATGCAAAGGATTATCGTTACTTCCCAGATCCAGATCTTCCTCCAGTTGTAATTAGTGATGAATGGATAGCCGAAATTCGCAAAAAACAGCCAGAATTACAGCCAGAGAAGAAGCTTCGCTATCAAACCGAATATCAACTTTCTGAATATGATGCAGATTTAATTACTGGGACAAAGAAAATTGCGGATCTATTTGAAGAAACAGCTAACCTGTGTAAACAGCCAAAAAAAGCAGCGAACTGGATTATTGGAGAGACGTTCCGTCTAGCAAAAGAAAAGAAAATGGAACCTGAGCAAATTTCCTATTCTCCAGAACATTTAGCCAAATTAATTGAAATGACCGAGGCAGGAAGTATTACACAGACAGTTGCAAAAAACGTATTTTTCCATATTTTTGAAGAAGATATCGAGCCAGAACAGTATGTAAAACAACATGGACTTGGAGCAGTGAGTGATAGCTCAGAATTAGAAGCAATTGTAAAAATGGTATTAGAAGAAAACCCATCCACAGTAGAACAGTATAAGGCAGGAAAAGAAAAAGTAGTGGGATTTTTAATTGGTCAGGCAATGAAAAAGACAAAAGGAAAAGGAAATCCAGGAATCATCAGTAAAATGATAAAAGAACAATTAACCAAGTGACATTAACGAATTGAGTCGGATATAAGAAAAGGCATAGGTTTTAAATTGTGGAAAATCTATGCTTTTTTGTATGTAAATTTTGTGTTTAAGTATGCTTCTAGTAATCAGGATTTATCTTCGTTGAAGCTGTTAGAAATATAATAAATAAAAAAACTACAAGTTAATTTTATTATTAAATGTATTAAGAATTGACAGCTAAGCTAGAATATGTTATATTAGTCTGAAATCAGACTAATATAGGAGGGAAGTCAATGGATCATAATGTTACTAACTTAAGTGAACAATATAATGAACTTTGGAGAGAAACGACTGTAATTTATGAACAATGGGCAAGGAAACGAGGAATATCTTATTATGATTTGCTTGTCATTTTATCAATACTGGAGGCGAATAAACCCTGCACACAGAAGTTAATCTGTGAACAATGGAAGTTTCCTAAGCAAACGACTCATAGTATATTGCAAAATTTTCTGAAGAAGGAATGGATTGTTTTTGCTCCTCTGGAAGATGACAGAAGAAATAAGGCAATTATATTAACAGAAAAGGGAAAACAGGTTATGCAAAAGATAGTAATTGAGCTACAGGAGCAGGAAGAACGAGTCTGGAATAAGCTTGGCAGAGAACGTTCCAAAGCGTTGCTGGAAAATACAGCATTGTATAATCAGTATTTTATGGAGGTAGAGGAACGTGAATCTTTATAAAGAATTTTTTCAGTATGTGATTCCGTCCATGTTTGCGTTTGCATTGTCAGGTGTTTATGCAATTGCAGATGGTTTTTTTGTAGGAAATGCATTAGGAGATCAGGCACTTGCGGCGATTAATATTGCCTATCCTCTAACTGCATTTCTGCAATCAATAGGAAGTGGAATTGGTATGGGAGGTGCCATTCAATATGCGATCTGTATAGGAGCTAAGGATACTGAGGCTAAGAAGCGATATTTTGGGGGGTCAATTTTGCTTTTGATTGGTTTTAGTTTCGTACTAATGGGAGTATTGTTAGTTTTATCCCCGTTTATTTTAGGATTATTAGGTGCATCTGGTACAATATTAGAATTGGGAGAGGAGTATATTCGATTTATTGCTTATGGTGCTATATTTCAAGTAATGGGGACTGGTATGATTCCGTTTATTCGTAATATGGGTGGTGCAGTCACGGCTATGATTGCTATGATTGTAGGATTTATTACAAATATTTTATTGGATTATTTATTTGTTTGGGTATTACTGTATGGTATGATGGGAGCAGCGATTGCTACCGTTATTGGTCAAGCGGTTACCCTTTTCGTTTGTATTTTATTTTTCTTAAGAAAAAAACAAAAGCCCGTCTTTCATATTAAAAGAGAAAATATAAATACAATGAAAAGAATTATATTGACAGGGCTTTCCCCATTTGGGCTTACATTTTCCCCAAATATTACACTAATTCTTATTAATAAAAGTGCGGTAATATTTGGCGGGGACTTTGCAGTAACTTGTTATGCAACAGTTAGTTATATTTCTTGTGTAGTAATGCTTTTACTTCAAGGAATTAGTGATGGCAGTCAACCACTGATCAGTTTATTTTATGGAAAAGGAGAATTCAAGAAAGCAAAACAAATCCGCAACTTTTCTTATTATTTTGCAGCCGTAGTATCAATGATTTGTATCATAGTATTATTCCTTTTCAGAGCTACTATTGCTAAATTATTTGGAGCATCTCCAGAAGTAGCCAAAAGTGTAGCTGCTATTTTGCCGATTTTTCTTGTGGGATATCTTTTTGTTAGTTTTTCTAGAACTACAACTTCTTATTTCTATGCTACAGAAAAAAATGCAGGAGCATATCTATTAATTTATGGAGAGTCCATATGTTTACTGCTTCTTTTATTATTTTTACCAAATATCTTAACGATTACTGGAACTTGGATATCGGTTCCTGTCTCTCAACTTTGCATAATGCTAGTAAGTATTGGTCTGACTTATAAATGGAAATAGGTAGAAAATAGCTGGCATAATTCTCAAAATATTGAAGATAATGATAGCAATCGAGTTAATCAGATTTATTTTTGAGAAAGTTTATGGCATTTAATAAAATGCTGTGCATTGACTGGAGGCGAATGGTGTTCTATGGATAAAAAGAAAATAAAGGATATTTTGGTGGATTGGATATTTGACATTATAGGGGGGATCCTTTACTCCATTGGTGTTTATACATTTGCAAAAATGGCAAACTTTGCTCCAGGAGGAATTTCAGGATTGGCATTGATTCTGAATCATCTATGGGGTACTCCAATTGGATTGACGATATTAATTTTAAATATTCCACTCGTCCTTATCAGTTATAAAGTAGTTGGAAAGAGATTTCTATTTAAAACAGCACGAACAATGCTTGTCTGTACTTTTTTTCTAGATATTATCTTTCCGTATACGCCTGCCTATACAGGCAATCCATTGTTAGCAGCATTATATTATGGGATTTTCCTAGGAACAAGTTTAACGATTTTTTATATGAGAGGTTCATCTTCTGGAGGAACGGATCTTTTGACAATGACAGTTAAAAAGTTTCGTCCTCATTTATCGCTTGGTGCGGTTACATTGACAATTGATTTATTTATTATTTCGCTTGGTTGGATTGTGTTTGGAAATGTAGATTCAGCATTATATGGTTTAGCAGGAACTGGTGTAGCATCACTTGTAATTAATAAAATTATGTATGGTGCAGATGTAGGAAAAATGGCAGTGATTATTACATTAGATGGACAAAAAGTCGCAGATGAAATTAACAGTAAAATTCGAAGAGGTTCTACTATGATAAATGCAAAGGGAAGCTATACAAAACTAAAACGAGATGTGCTTCTTTGTGCCTGTTCCAAGTCGCAGGCGTATATTGTAAAAAAGGCGGTTTTTGATGTGGATCCAAAAGCGTTTGTCATGTTTACAGAGACAAGCGAAGTGTTTGGAGAGGGATTTATTTCTACTTTAGATAAAGCATAATGAAACAGTACAAAGGATAAAACCTGTGATATAATGATTTTACGACAATCTCGTGGGAAGCGTTGAAAAATAAAACTTTATAACATTAGGAGGAAAAGTATGAATATTAAAAAGAAAGTAAGTGTACAAAAGGTAAAGAAGGATGCAGAGGAATATTTTAGAAGGGGATATTTTTGTTGTGAAGCGGTAATGGCCTCCATCCGAGATAATTTTGAATTAGATGTTCCAAAGGAAGTAATTGCGATGGCTTCTGGTATGGCGGTTGGAGCTGGACGTTCTGGTTGTATGTGCGGAGCCGTGAATGGTGGAATTTTGGCACTTGGAATGTTCTTTGGACGTACCGAACAGAGTGGACCAAATGATCCAAAGGTAATAAGATGTATGCAGTTGACAAATGAACTGCATAACTGGTTTAAGGAGGCAAATGGTAAGCATTCTGTCTGTTGTCGAGTTTTGACAAAGGAATTTGATATGGGAAAAGGAGAACATAAGGAGCAGTGTATCCGCTATACAGGCCTTTGTGCTGAAAAGGTTGCAGCAATTGTAGTGCGTGAATTAGGACTTGCTAATTTGGATGAATCAGCTGTATAATATTTTCTTAATATTAAAAAAATTATATTAAATTTTACAAAGATTTAGCTTAATACGGATAACAGGAAGGAAAATGGAATATTATAATATAAAAAAAGATAATGATTCAGTATTTTTAAGAGTAACTGTGTTTTGAAAAAATAGATTGTTTCGATTTTAAAAAAAGACAGTAGATTCTATTAACTGAACAGTTAAAAATTTTAAGAAAGGCTTAATCTATGGTAAAAATTTATGTAATTGACACAAATGTTTTAATCCAAGCACCTTATGCCATTTATTGTTTTGATGATAATCAAGTGGTTCTTCCGCTTGTTGTAATTGAAGAATTGGATAATTTAAAGAAAAGTGAAGGAGAGAAAGGAATCAATGCCAGAAAGACAATTCGGATTTTAGAGCAGCTTCGGCAAAAAGGAGATCTTTTAGATGGAGTAGGGTTGAAAAATAGGGGAACGCTTCGGGTTGAAAAAAACTTTGTAAATATAGAACTCCCACATGATTTGCCAGATGATAAAATGGATAATCGTATTTTAAAAGTATGCAGGGGACTGGAAGATCAAAATCCAGAACAAGTGGTGCTTGTGACAAAAGATATTTTATTACGGATTAAGGCACAGATGATTGGAATACGAGCAGAAGATTTTACGACGGAACAGGTGGAAGAGGAACAGTATACAGGACGAATTGAAGTTTATGTTCCAGAAGAGTTATTTCAGAATTTGGGAAAAGAGGGAATTCCAATCGAAGCGGTATATGAATCGGATGAGCATGGAGAACATTATACTCCTGAGTTAGTTGAAAACGAATTTGTCATTATAAAAGCAGATCAGTCCACGAAAAAGACTCAGCTTGGACGGGTTGAAAATGGAGTGATTAAAAAACTGGATTATAAAAAAAGCAGCCCTTATGGAGTGAAACCACGAAATGCAGGACAGTATTTTTTACAGGAAGCTCTGATGCAGCCAGCGGATAAGGCACCATTAGTAATTGTAAAAGGGATGGCTGGGACGAGTAAGACTTTTTATTCTCTGGCAGTAGGATTAGAAAAACTCTTGAATAATCCATCTGGAGAATACAGAAGAATTTTGATATGCCGTCCAAATGCACAGTTTGATTCGGATATTGGATTTTTACCAGGAGATGAACAAGAGAAAATTTCTCCGTTAATGCGTCCGATTATTGATAATTTGGAGCAGTTGATTGATTCCAATGAAGAGGAGCGCTATAAAGATGAGGTAGAACTTCAGGGGAAAATTGAGGAAATTTTTGGACGAAATTTAATTCAAATGGAAGCATTGAATTTTATCCGAGGACGTTCGATTGTAAAAACATATTTAATTATTGATGAAGCGCAAAATATGACCCCAAACCAAGTAAAAGGGATTATTACTCGTGCTGGGAAAGATACGAAAATAATCTTATTGGGAGATCCAAAACAAATTGATCGTTCTTTCTTGGATGAGCGGACAAATGGTTTGAGCTATGCTTCGGAACATATGAAAGGCAGCCCACTTTGTTGGCAAATAAGTTTTACAGCGGAAGAATGCGAACGTTCCATTTTAGCAATGGATGCAATAAAACGATTATAAGGGATGAAAATATAAATGGCAAATATAGTTGGATATAAACAAATTAGAAAAAATAAAGAAATTAACTTATTAATTGAAAACGGAAATCGAGTATTAAATGAGCTGGGGTATACCGAACATTCTAGAAAACATGCAGCTAAAGTTGCAGAGACAGCGGGAAGCATTTTACGTGCGCTTGGATATGAGGAACATAAAATTGAATTAAGTAAGATCGCAGGTTATATGCACGATATTGGAAATAGTATTAACCGAAACGATCATGCACATACAGGAGCTATTCTGGCATATCAAATTTTAAAAGATTTAGGTATGGCGCTAGAAGATGTGATTACAATTACAACAGCAATTGGTAATCACGATGAAGCAACGGGCATGGCAATTGATGTTGTATCCGCAGCACTAATCTTAGCTGATAAAACAGATGTACGAAGAAATCGAGTACAGAATCCAATTCCAGCTAACTTCGATATTCATGATAGAGTAAACTATGCAGCACTTTCTCAAACATTAGAAGTAAAGAGTGAGAAAAGATTAATACAAATGAGTTTAGAATTAGATGATTCTATTTGTACGGTTATGGATTATTTTGAGATTTTCTTAAAAAGAATGATTATGTGTAGACGTGCAGCGGAAGTGTTAGGATGTAGATTTAAATTAATTGCGAATGGAAGTAAACTTTGTTAATTAGAAACAAAAAGAACCTCCACTGGAGCTTCTTTTGCATATCACGATAATTAAACACGGTTTTAGCAGCTATAACAGCTACTAGAGCCGTGTTTTTATGTAATAATATTTTAATAATCGCTATTCAGAATATCGCAAAGAATTTTTTCCACGGAATCGGTTCGATTTGTAGCATATTGTTCAACTCCCATTGCACATGGAATCATTGCATAACTAGTTCCCGCTGCCTGAAGCATTTCGATATCATTATATTCATCCCCAAATGCGATACATTCTTCTTTTGATATATGCATACAGTTCATTAGAGTGCTAAGTCCAATTCCCTTGTTAGTATTTGGAGCAATAAAATCAAACCAACAGGTTCCAGAAGTAACTACTTTAATTTTTTGATCGAATAGTTGTTGAAAAGTAGAAGCATAATAGGAATTTCCTCTTGGATCATATCCAGCGAGTTTCAAAAATGGTTCTTGAACAGAAAGAATATTATCTACAATTGTGACGTCGTTTCGAACAATATTTTGAATTCGATTGATAAATTCAGGATTTTTATTTTCAATATAATGTGTTTTTTCACATGAAAGCAAAATATTTAACTCGGGTCTTTTTTGCATTTCTTTCATAATTTCCAATCCAAGTTCATGTTGAATTAATCCACGATAGATTACTTTATTGTTATAAACGCAGAGAGAACCATTTTCGGCGATATAGGAAATTTCATTTTGAATTGGAACAAACATTCGCTGAATGTTTTGGTATTGACGTCCACTTGCAACCGCAAATGCAATATTTTTTGAACGCAATTCTTTTACAAGTTCAATAAATCCATCTGGAAGCTGCTGAGCTCCATTTTTTAAGATGGTACCGTCTAAATCACTGATAATTAATTTAACCATAATTAGGATTTCCTTTCAAAGTCTGTGGAAGTATTTAAACATAGTATAGTGCTTTTTTTAGGAGGAATCAATTAAGAATTTGTATAAATAAAGAAAAAGAAAAGTGAAATAGACAAAACTAGATATGGACAATATTTATGTAAAAAAGGTATAATAAAAAATAATCAAATTTACAGTGCTGAGAAGCTTCTGATAGAAATAGAGGAGGAAACGTTTTGAAGCGATTATTAAATAAGAGAAGATGGATGTTGATTGCAATAGCTTTTGTAGAAGTAATTATTTTATTTCTTGTACTAATTTTAACAAAAAATATGACAGTATTTCGGATTATGTTAGTTGGTGGATTAGTCGTAATTGGTTTAGCATTATACCAAAATCGAGTAAATGAGGATTATTTGACAGAAACAATGCAGGAATTATCTAACTTAATCGCACAGATAACTTCGCAAAAAGATGCTGTTTTGTCTATAAGTTCAAAAGATACCTTGATGGAAAAATTGCAAAGTCAGATACGAAAGCTTGCAGGTATATTACGAACACAGAAGCGATATCGAAATGGAAATGAAACGACGGCGATACTTGCTAATTTATCAGAACAATTGAAAACTGCTGCTGGAGAGTTACAAATGTACAGTGATTTTCTTCAAGAACCTGATCTGCTGGAAGAAGAAAGAGAAGAGTACATGGAGATTATGGAGAAGACGATTCACAAGTTTACATTTTCAGCAGAGAGTATGATCAAAATGTCACGACTGGAAACTGGTCTGATTCGACTTCATCCAAAGCTCACAGATTTAAAGGAGACAATTATAGACGCAGTTATGAAAATGCATTATCCAGCAAAGATGCGTCATATTGAAATTATATGGAATGAGCCAGTAAAAGAAATAAATGCAATTCATGATCCATATTGGACCGTAGAAGCAATAGGAGATATTTTAGATAATGCGATTAAGTATTCTCCACAGGGGAGTCAAATTATTGTGTCACTAAATGTTTATAAGCGGTTTGCAAGGATTGATATTCAGGATCAGGGGAAGGGAGTTCCAGAAGAAGAGCAAGCAAAAATTTTCCAGATGTTCTATCGGGGAAGTAATATTAAAGAAGAGGAAGGGACTGGAATTGGGTTGTATCTATGTAGAAAAGTAATTATGGATCAGAATGGATATGTGGAAGTAAAATCGGATCAAAATGGAAGTAAATTTTCAATTTTTCTTCCATGTGATTAAGTCAGTTTTGAATAGGAAATTCTGCCCTTGTGACATTTATGATTTTTTGGTATACTAAAACAAATCAGTCATTTCAAAATAATAGGTATCATGGGGCGGAATACTATTTGTCGGGTAACCCATAAATATATTATTGGAAATCCAAGAATAGAATGGAGAGAGTATGGCTAATATTTTAATCGTGGAAGATGATTATATATTAAATAGAGGAATACAGATTGCATTAAAAAAGGATGGACATGAAGTGGTAGGAGCATACAGCTTTTTTGAAGGAGTAGAATTTCTGGTAAAGATGCAATTTGATTTATTTCTATTAGATATTAATTTACCAGATGGAAATGGAATTGCTTTTTGTAAAAAGCTTCGAGAAAAATCAAGCAGTCCAGTTTTATTTTTAACAGCAAATGATACAGAAGAAGAAATGTTAGAGGGATATGAGGCAGGTTGTGATGATTATATTGCGAAGCCATTTTCAATTGCGGTACTTCGAAAGAAGATTCAAGTATTACTGAAACGAATAAATTCAGAACATAAGAAAAAAAGTATTTTACAATTTGGAGATTTAGAGATTGACAGAGAACAGATGATTGTCAGAAAATCAGGAGAGGAAGTTCATCTTACAGGAAAAGAATATAGTTTATTGGAATACTTAGCCCTTCGACAGGGGAAAGTATTGACAAGACGAGTTCTACTGGAACAGGTCTGGGATGTGGACAGCAATTTTATTGATGAAAATACATTGAGTGTCCATGTCAGAAGGCTTCGCCAAAAATTAGAAAAAGACCCTAAAAATCCTGTTTATATCGTCACTGTATTTGGAATTGGCTATATCTTTGGAAAGGAATTGCCATGAAAAAATAAATAAAATGCTTAGCTTGGTATAGAAGAAAGGGAAGAAGAGGATGATTCAAATTGTTACAGATTCTGCTTCAGATATTACACTGAAGCAAGCTGAAGAAATGAATGTACAAATTGTACCGTTAACAATTCTATTTGAAGATGGAGTATGTCCACAGGAGACGGATGAAGACTTTCAAATCTTTTATGAACGTCTTATGAAAGAAAATGGGTTGCCTAAAACAAGCCAGCCAACTCCAAATAAATATTTGGAAATCTTCCGCTTAGCAAAGGCAGTTGGAGATGAGGTGCTTGTCATTACTTTATCGGGGGGATTAAGCGGGACGGTGCAGTCAGCAAGATTGGCAAAAGATTTGGCTGAATATGAAAGAATTGAAATTATTGACTCAAAACAGGCTATTTTAACACAACGTATGCTGGTAGAATATGCAGTTCGATTAAGAGATCAGGGAAGAACGTTAGATGAAATTACGGAATTAGTATTGAAACAAAGAGAGAAACTAACGGTTTTTGGTATGCTGGATACTCTTACTTATTTAAAAAAAGGAGGAAGAATACCTGCAAGCATGGCATTGCTCGGTAATTTACTTCGCATAAAACCAGTTATTATATTAAAGAATAGTGTGCTGGAGCAACTTGGGAAAGCAAGGGGGCGTAAAGATGGGCTGAAGATGCTTTGTGCACAAATGGAACATGCAGAGATTGATTTGAGCTTTCCAGTATATTTTGGATATACATTGGATCCAAAGCCAACAAAGCAATTTCAAGCAGAAATGGAGCAAAAATTCCAACTAAAAAATACAAAACTATATCCAGTAGGAGGCGTAATTGGAACGCATGTAGGTCCAAATTGTGTGGCAGTAGCTTTTGCAATAAAGGAGAAACAATAAGTAACTTTATCTAGGAGAAGAGGAACTCAATGAAAAAAATATTAGTAGCAACATTAGTGGTAGTATTTCTTTTATCGGGATGTGGAAAAATGCAGGAAATTCCTGAATTACAAGCTCAAGATACAATGTATAATGAAGCAGTTTATTTAGAATTTCCTCGTATGGCAGGTGGAACAAGGGACGGATATACTACAGTATTTTCTGATATCGGTTTGGATGGTATAAAAGAATATTTGACGATTTATGCGCAGGAAAATGAAACAAATCAAATTGAGGTAGTAGATGAAAATAAAATAGTTGTGGAAGTTCCAATGGAAGATGGAAAAAAATCTCTTATGTATTTGACAGAACAACCTGAGTTAAAAAATGGTTCTGGTAAAGAAGCAGAAACATATGAACATGCCTATTTATTTTCAGGTTTTGAGACTAAAATTAATAGTAAAGTAAAAGATGTTACACATGTGATTCTGCCGTTTCATTTAATGGAAGATGAGAATTTAGAAAGTCCACTTGATACAGTAGAAGTTGGAAAACAATATAAAGTAGCTTATTCAATGGAACAATTTCGATTATTCTATAAAAGATATTGTGAAAATTATGGAGTTAAATATGAAGAATGTGTAAATATGCAGCCAGAAATGGGACGACTCGAAATTCAGTATCCATTAATTCGTTCAGATGCAGAAAGAGATTTAACAAATCTGGATAAGAATCGGATTACCCAGACTCTCGTTATGGTATTTCGGCAGGAAGGAGAACAATTAACATTTACAATTGAAATTGAATCTGCAAAGCGAGGCGAGTAAAAAGATATAAGGAGAGAGCAAGGATGAGTATTCGATTAATAGCAGTGGATTTAGATGGAACCTTTTTAAGAGAGGATCATATCACAGTATCGCAGCGTAATATTCAAGCAATAAAGTTGGCTGCAGAAAAGGGAGTCATTCCAGTAATTGCGAGTGGACGTACATTGTCAATTATGAGAAATGTTATAAAACAAGTGCCGTTTATTCAATATGCGGTTATTTCTAATGGCGCATCTGCTTTAGAGATTGGCGTGGACAAGCCAATGTTTGTGGATGGTATTCCATATGAAAAATGGGTAAAAATCTGTAATATTATGCAAAAAAATTATTCAATTTATGAGATATTCTATAATACCAAAAGTTATATGGAAAAGGACATGTTGAGCCAATATAAGAATCCCTATTTAACGAAAGAATTTTTGGAAGATTTGAAATCAGGAATTACCGCCTGTGATAATTTTAAAGAAGATCTAAAAGGATGTACAATAGAAAAAATTAGTTCCATTTATACACCAGAAGAATTTTGTGATTCATTGGAAAAAGAAATTCTACAATATCAAGATATGGAAATTACTACATCTGTACCTGGAAATATGGAATTAAATATGGGAGGAGTGAATAAAGGAACAGGTTTAAAACGACTCTGTGATATATTAAAAATTCAGGCAAATGAGGTTATGGCATTTGGAGATGCAGATAATGATTGTGCAATGCTCCAATGGGCAGGATACTCATTTGCAATGGGAAATGCTTCTGAGGAAGTCAAAAAATGTGCAAAATACATAGCTGATACCAATATAAATGATGGAGTTGCAAAAGCAATTGAAACATATGTTTTAAGAGAGGAGTAAAATAAATGGCATTACTTCATGTAAACTTTTTCTCAGATGTGCTGGGGATGTGTATGAATATGGATGTAATTTTACCACAACAAACAAAAAACCAGATTGGAATGAAAGGAACTCGTAAAAATGGAAAAATTCCAACACTTTATTTACTGCATGGAATGAGCGATGATCATACGATTTGGCAGAGACGTACTTCCATTGAGAGATATGTAAGTGAAATGGGAATTGCTGTTATTATGCCAACGACGCATTTGGGATGGTATACAAATACTGCATATGGATTGAATTATTGGACATTCATTTCCAAAGAACTTCCAATGATTTGTCGTTCTTTCTTTGCTAATTTGTCGGAACGCAGAGAGGATACTTTTGTAGCAGGGCTGTCTATGGGAGGATACGGAGCATTTAAGTTGGCACTTGGGGCGTCTGATACGTTTGGAGCAGCTGCATCATTGTCTGGTGCATTAAATGCAAGAAGAAGAGAAACAGATTCTCATGCTAGAACAAATCGTACCTTTTGGGAGGGGGTTTTTGGTCCACTGGATCAAATAAAGGGAAGTTCCAATGATTTAATGACCCTTGCAGAGCAGTTGAAGCAGTCAGGAAAACCATTGCCAAAATTATTTATGTGGTGTGGGACAGAAGATTTCCTGTTTGAAGAAAATGAGATGATGTATCAATATTTTAAAGAAATGGGATTTGATGTAACATATACAAAAGGATCTGGAGGTCACCAATGGGAATGCTGGGATGAACAAATTCAAAATATATTGAAATGGCTGCCAATTCAACCAGAGAACAATGAATGAAATTCTTTTAGGATGTAAGCAATAAATTGGGTACGGAGTAGGTGGCGAATAAGTGGTATTTTCTGATTTTACATAAATATTGCAAAGATATAACACCAAAACGATGGTGAAAAATATAATAGTAATATAAGATGTGAAAAAAGAAAGGGATACTTATATGAAACGGATGCCATCTAAACTGTATAATCAAATTGGAAAACACCCGAAAATATTTTTAATATTACATATGGCTATTTGGTTTACTAGTAGCTTTATTCTTCAATATATACCAGTGTTGTTATTCCATGTAAATTATGTCGAAGCATTGGTAGTAATGTTGACAGTAAGTTGTACATTCACAATTATAATAGGATATATGATGGGGATATTAATTTTATTGAATTATAAAGAAAAATAGCGGTTAAGTGAAGGAAAGCTTTTGGTAATTAATAAAACAAAATTCTTATGTATAAAAAGTAGTGTGATTACTTCTTTGAAATATCTAAGAATTTTGTTTTTTTATATATAATGATTTGTTAGAAACTAATAGGAAATTGCCTTTATTTACATTAAAAAAATGCTTGAAAAAGTGATAATATATGCTTATAATTAGAAAAGAGTAATTCTGTGAAGATGTATTGAAAGAGGAGAAAACGGCTATATGATTGACTTACATACTCATATTCTTCCTGGCATTGACGATGGCTCCCCTTCATTAGAGGAATCATTGGCAATGGCTGATATGGCAGTGAATAGCGGAGTAGATACAATTGTTGCTACATCTCATGCTTGTAGTAATAATGTAAATACACAAAGATACTGGGATGCTTATCAGCAATTAAAAGATGCACTGGAAAAGCGTCATATTCCATTAAAATTAATATGTGGAATGGAGATTTTTCTGACAGAAGATGCATTAGAGGCGATTGAGAATAAGAGTTTATTATCCATCAATAATACAAAATATCTTCTGGTAGAATTTGACTTTGAGGAAGAGGCGTGGGTGGCAGAGTATTATCTGCAAATATTGAAAGAAGCGGGATATCATCCAATTATTGCCCATCCGGAACGGTATCATTTTATGCAAAGAGATCCGTCACTGGCCTATTATTGGGTACAGCAGGATTATGTACTACAGGCAAATAAAGATAGTATATTAGGAAGATTTGGAAGCAACTGTCAGAGATTAGCGATCGAATTTTTGAATCATAATTTAATTCAGGTTGTAGCAAGTGATGCACATGGAATACGAAGGAGAACGCCTCGCATGAATGGAATACAGGCATTATTAAAAAATGAATTTTCACCATTATATGCAAATATGTTTCTAAATGAAAACCCTAGACGAATTATTCAGGGAGAAGAGGTCTATACATTCCCGCCGAGATTATTTTAAAATAAAACATACAGAGGAGAGAAAGGAAGAAGGAATGAAACTAGTACGTTGGCTCGTTTTTGTTGCAGCAATTGGAACAACAGCGTTGTTTATAGTATTTTGGGAATTTTGGGTTAAAAAACAAGATACCACGGGACCAGTCATCACTTGTGAAGAAGAGGATTATTCTGTTTCAATTGATGCCACAGAGAAAAAATTATTAGATGGAGTAGAAGCTTGGGACGAAGAAGATGGAGATGTGACCGATTCGCTTTTGATTGAGAAAAAAGAAATTATTCCTGATACAAAAGATTTTATTCTTACGTGTGTAGCTATGGATTCTAGTAATAATGTCTCCAAATATGAGCGTACCATCACCTATGAGGATTATCATTCTCCTCATTTTCAAGCAGAACAACCACTGCGATTTGTAATTGGAGATGAAGGCTCTCTGCTTAACAATTTTAAGGCAGAAGATTGTGTGGAAGGAGATATTACCAATCGAATTAAACTAGAAAGAACAAGTGGAAGTTCAAATGGAGAGGGAATACAAACATATGAATTATCAGTGACCAATAGTTTAGGAGATGCAGCTACACTTCCAATATCAGTAGAGTTTTACACAGATACATATGAGAATCGTTTATATTATCCTAATATTTATTTAACCGATTATATTTATTATATTAAAAAGGACGAAAAATTTAGTGCACGAAATCTACTGAAGGAAATACAAATTGGGGCAACAATTTATGAGTATGATAAAGATGATAAGAAATTCTATGAAATGGAAGAAGTAGAAAAGGAAGACGGAGAAGGAACCGAGTTAAAGAAAAAGAAAAAAGGTAAGGAAATTCCAGTGAAAGATATTGAGTATAAATCGGATGTGGATACATCCAAAAAGGGAGTTTATACGGTAGAATATTCTTATCAAGGAGAAAACGAAAGATTGGGTACTACACAATTAATTGTGGTAGTAGAATAAGGAACAAAGGTGAATTGAGATGTTCACCATCCCTAAATTTATGCTGCAGCAAGTGTGGCATTAGGAGGTAAAGATGGAAACCAACCAAACGAGTATTCGGAATACAAATCAGGAAACTTCCATAGATATTGTTTTTTTAATCAGAGCAGTTTTGAAAAACTGGTGGATTATTTTACTAACAGCTTGTATGATTAGTATGTGGGTTTACATGGGAATTTCTATGTTAAAAACACCACAGTATAAGTCAACTGCTACATTAATTATAGCAAGCAAAAATCAAAATAATATATATAGAGACACAGTAATTGAAAAAGCAGCAAATCAGTTTCAGAGAATTTTTACAAGTGATGCGTTGGAAAATACAATTATAAAGAAATTAGGAAAGAACAGCTTGCCAGGTACATTGAATGCAGAAATCCAAGAGGCAACGAACTTACTGCTTGTAACAGGAACTTCTTCTGATCCAATGGATGCATACCGTATTGTAGATACTGCATTGGAAAACTATATGCTAGTTTCTGATTATGTCATTACTGACTTTATATTAGAAACAATGAAAGAGCCTGAGGTACCAATGCAAAGTGCAGATGTATCATTTGCGAAGACTATGGTAGTGAGAGTATTTGCAGTCGCATTTCTTGCAACTACAGCATTAATTGCATTTGTATTCTTGCAGAAAGATGATATAAAAAATGAAAAACAAGCCAAAAATGCACTGGATATTCCATTATTTGCAACAGTTTATTTTGAAGAGAAACGAAATCCTTTTACAAAAAAAATAAGAAAGAAAAAAAATAGTATTTTGATTACAAATTCAAATGTCAGTTTTTCTTATAAAGAAACGATAAGTAAGCTTGCTACAAAGCTGGATTATCAGGCAAAAAAAGAGGACAGAAAAGTAGTTTTAATCGCAAGTGTTTCAGAAAACGAAGGAAAATCAACGATTGCTTCTAATTTAGCATTAGCATTAGCAAAGAAACAAAAGGATGTACTGCTTGTAGATACTGACTTACGGAGACCTGCTATGTATAAAGTATTCGAAATGGAAGTTACCAAAGAGCAGGAAATTGGTAATTATTTAGCTCCAAAAAAATCTTCAAGTGATAAAAAAGGTCAAGTGAAAGTATGGAAAAAAGAAGATATGTTAAGAGAGCCAAATACAGGCTTATATTGTCTGTTTGGAACCAAAAAATATGGAAATTCTGATCGTTTGATCAACTCTCAGGAAATGCGACAACTGATTCAAAAAGCAAAAGAATCTATGGATTATATTATATTAGATTCACCGCCAGGTATGGTGGCATCAGATGCCGAGCTGTTAGCAGAACAATCGGATTTAATTCTCCTAGTTGTCCGTCAGGGAGTTTCTGGCGCTGGAGAAATTAATGATATGACAGATAATTTAATAGGTGATAACCAAGTAATTATAGGCTCTATCTTCAATGCTGTAAAATCTAAAATTATTCCATGGAATGGACAGTATGGATATTCTAATGGCTATTATGGAAGTTATTATAAGAGTTACGATGAGTCAAAGAAGAATCGAGAAAAGGCAGGTAGGGCAAACAATGCAGATATACGATAATGAGACAAAAACAAATGATACACAAGAATATATTGATATTGTAAAAGTATTGGATGAAATTTGGACAGAATTTCTTCGACACTTAGGCAGTATTACGATTTTGTTTTTTTTAGTTGTTATACTAGTTTGTTCTTACTCATGGTTTGGTTATGAGCCGATGTATGAAGCATATAGTACATTTGTAGTGTCTAGTAACCAGACAACTGAAGCAGACATTGCTCTTGCAGCTCGCCTTGCGAATTCATTTGAACATGCATTTACAGACTCTGGGTTAAGGGATAAAATTGTAGATGAACTAAGAATGGATTGGGAAGATGATTTTAAGGTTGATGTCTCGGCAACTACATTGGAAGATACAAATTTTATTACAATTACGGTGAATTCAGATGATGGGATTATAGCACAAACAATACTAGAATTAATTGAAGAAAATTATCCAGATATTGCAAAACAGATTGTTGGAAATATTACGTTGACTTCGATTGATGCAACGGGTATTTTAACTGAACCAACAAATCCATTTAGTTGGATTACTATTATATTGCAGGGTAGTTTAGCTGGACTTGTAGTGATTGTAGTTATTTTGTATATTTATGTGTCTAATAAAAAGACAATCCACAGTGCAGGAGATATTAAGAGACATCTTAACGCATCATGTATTGGAACTGTGCCAATTACGAGTTTTAAAAAGAGAAAAAAGAATGCAGATCCGTTATTAGTAATTACAAATGATAGGGTGCAACAATCTTATAAAGAAGCGATTCATACGTTACGAATTCGAATAGAAAGGGTAATGGAAAAAGAAGAAAAGAAAGTTATTCTTGTAACGAGTTCTTTACCAAACGAAGGAAAGTCTACAATAGCAGTGAATTTAGCTCTTTCCATTGCTAGCAGAGGCAAAAAAGTATTGTTAATAGATGGAGATTTGCGCGCTCCATCTGTGTACAAGTATTTTACAAAAGAACAGATGAAGAAGAAAAAAGGATTATCAGACATACTTTTAAATAATGGAAGTATAAAGGATGCTGTGTTCTCTCCATCGATTCAAAACTTAGATGTAATTCTAGGTGGAGAAAGGATTGAGGATCCAAGTGAAATTTTGGCAGGGGAGCAGCTTCATCTGCTGTTAGAGGAAGTGAAAAAGTCATATGATTATATAATCTTTGATTCCTCTCCAGCGGCTATGTTATCGGATACCACTGCGATAGCAGGAATTATGGATGCAGTATTATTTGTAATTCGTCAGGATTATACAAAGATTCAATATGCCCAAGAAGGTTTAGCTCTATTAAATGAAAGTGGAATTCTTTCTCTTGGATGTGTTATGAATTATGCAGAAGCGGGTCTTAACCACTATGGTTATGGTTATTATGGCTCTCGTTATAGTAAGTATCGATACAGTAAATATGAACGATACTATGGAAAAGACAATTAAAAAAGTTGATGGATGATTGCCCCTATAAAAAACTAGTATGTTTTGACTTGATCAGACTATATAACTAGTTTTTTTATAGGGGATACTTATAAAAAATATATAAGTAAAGGAGGTAAAATCATGCAAAATTACTCAGGAGAAGTTGGGTTACAATATCATTTACAGATACGAAAAGGAGAGATTGGACGTTATGTAATTTTACCAGGTGATCCAAAACGTTGTCAGAAAATTGCCCGATATCTAGATAATCCAAGAATGATTGCAGATAATCGAGAGTTTGTAACTTATACAGGCTATTTAGAGGGGGAAATGGTAACAATAACGTCAACGGGAATTGGAGGTGCGTCTGCAGCGATTGCAATGGAAGAACTTGCTCAATGTGGAGCTGATACATTTATACGAGTTGGAACGTGTGGAGGAATGGATAAAAATGTAAAAGGAGGAGATGTTGTAATTGCGACAGGCTCCATTCGCATGGAGGGAACAAGTCGAGAATATGCACCAATTGAATTTCCAGCAGTTGCAAATCTAGATGTAACAAATGCATTGGTAAATGCAGCGAAACAATTGGGGCATATGTATCACGTTGGAGTTGTTCAATCGAAAGATTCTTTCTATGGACAGCATGATCCAGAAACGAAGCCAGTTAGTTATGAACTAATAAATAAATGGGAGGCGTGGCTGCGTATGGGATGCAAAGCATCTGAGATGGAGTCAGCTGCGTTATTTATAGTAGCGAATTACTTAGGAGTTCGATGTGGGGCTGATTTTCTTGTAATGGGAAATCAAGAGAGAGAAAAAGCTGGACTTGATAATCCGATTGTGCATGATACGGATGTGCCAGTAAGAGTTGCAATCGAAGCAATGCGAGAAATGATTCTTGCAAGGATATAAAAAATGCGGTTCGTACTGTTTTAAAATTTGGGAGGTAAGGATGAAACGACAAGTGAGTTTAGAAGAAATATCGGATGGAAAATTGTATGAATTAAATGATATGGTGAAGGCAGATTGTAATGGCTGCAAAGGATGCTTTTCGTGTTGTAAAGGAATGGGACAATCTATTGTATTAGATCCATTTGATATGTTTCAGATTACATCAAATCTTAATTTGAAGTTTGAACAATTAATTGGAGATAAAATAGAACTTAATGTTGTAGATGGTATCATTCTTCCTAATTTAAAAATGACTGGGGTGCAAGAGCAGTGTGGATTTTTAAATGCACAACATCGGTGCAGCATTCATTCCTTTCGTCCTGGGATTTGTCGTTTATTTCCACTTGGCCGATATTATGAGAATCATTCTTTTCGCTACTTTTTGCAAGTAAAGGAGTGTAAAAAAGAAAATCGCAGTAAAGTAAAAGTAAAAAAATGGATTGATATTCCAAACATAAAAGAGAACGAATTATTTATTATTAATTGGCATTATTTTCTAAACGATATACAGCAAAAGATTCAAGAAAATTCAAACACTTTGGATATTAGATCAATAAATCTGTTTTTGTTAAATCATTTCTATGTGACTCCATATAATGCAGAGGAAGAATTTTATAAACAATTTAATAATCGATTAGAACAAGCAAAAATGGCACTTATGTAATTCCAAAAATCCCTCCATCTTGTTGCAAAGCACATAGATGAAGGGATTTTTCATGTAATTAGTTATTAAATAATCTCTGCTGAATTTGTGCCAGATCTTGTTCTGGTGTTGTGGTTGGATGAATTTGGAAGTTCTCTACAAGGTAATTTAATACGTTTGGAGATAAGAATGCTGGGAGTGTTGGACCAAGGTAAATGTTCTTTATGCCAAGATGAAGCAACGTAAGTAAAATACATACCGCTTTTTGTTCATACCAAGATAATACGAGGGTAAGAGGAAGATCATTTACTCCACATTCAAATGCATCTGCCAGCGCACAGGCAACTTTAATTGCACTATAGGCATCATTACATTGTCCCATATCCATAATACGTGGAAGGCCTCCAATTGTCCCTAGATCTAAATCATTGAATCGGAATTTACCACATGCAAGTGTGAGAATAATCGAATCCTTTGGAGTTTGCTTTACAAAGTCGGTATAGTAACTGCGTCCTTTATGAGCACCATCGCATCCGCCTACAAGGAAAAATTGTTTAATTGCACCTGATTTGACTGCATCAATCACTTTATCAGCAACTCCTAAAACGGTACCATGTCCAAATCCAGTTGTCACAGTATGGCCGCCATTCATTCCTGGAACTAAAGTATCTTCTGAAAATCCTCCAAGTTCTAATGCCTTTTGGATGACGGAGGAAAAGTCTCGGTTATCAATATGAGGAATGTTTGGATAACGGACTGCATCGGAGGTAAAGACACGGTCAGCATAGCTATCTTTTACTGGCATGAGACAGTTGGTTGTAAATAAAATTGGGGCTGGAAGGTTGGCGAATTCTTTCTGCTGATTCTGCCATGCTGTTCCAAAATGACCTTTTAAATGAGGATATCTCTTTAACTCTGGATAGGCATGAGCTGGAAGCATCTCGCCATGAGTATAAATAGAAATGCCCTTTCCTTCTGTTTGTTTCAATAAAGCTTCCAGATCCAAAAGGTCGTGACCAGTAATTACAATGAAAGGCCCTTTCTCTATGGTTAATGGAACCGTAGTTGGTACTGGGGTTCCATAAGTTTCTGTATTGGCTTGATCCAAAAGAGCCATACATTTTAAATTAACAGCTCCTAATTCCATAACAACTGGAAGTAATTCTTCCATTCCCCAATCTTGGGAAAGTACAAATAGACCTTTATAAAAGAAATTATCCACTTCATCATCTTGATATCCAAGTACAAGTGCATGGTAGGCATATGCTCCCATTCCTCTTAAACCAAATAAAATAAGTGATTTTAAACTTCGAATATCTTCATCTGCTTCCCAAATTTGATTCATATCATAGTCTTCAAAGCGTCCGCAAGGAGAGGTACAATCTTGACAATTGGATAAAAGCATATCTTTTTGTTTATGAATTCGATCAATCAAAACTAAAATACTATCATCATCGAAATTCACATTAGTAATAGTGGCAAAAATGCCTTCTAAAATAAGCTTTGTTGTTTCTGGAGTTGGTGGTACCTGATCAAAAGTACATGCGAGACCAATCAGCGCACCAGTTAATTTATCTTGTAGTTGAGCAGTATTAGATTTCTTTCCACAGACACCTGTATTTCCGATACATCCGCTGCATCCAGCTGTTTGTTGACATTGAAAACAAAACATATGATTCATAAAATTCCTCCTAAATAAAATAATAAAATTATAGTAAATAGATCTTTAAATAATATTTCCCTGTGTGGAAATTGTAATCACCTTTAATGGAATACTCTTTGTGCTTCTGGAAATAGCAATGCGTACTGCTTGTTCCAAACCTCCGCAGCAAGGAACTTCCATGCGTACCATAGTAATGGATTGTATCTGATTAAGCTTTATAATGCTAGAGAGTTTTTCAGTATAATCCACAGGGTCTAACTTTGGACATCCAATTAAAGTAACTCGATTCTTCATAAAATGATTATGAAAATCTCCATAGGCATAGGCAGTACAGTCTGCGGCAATCAAAAGGTTTGCTTTATGAAAATAAGGCGCAGTTGGAGCTACGAGTTGAATTTGTACAGGCCATTGGGAAAGCTGACTTGTTATTTCTTGTTTACTGGAATTAGAAATCTCTGTTTCTCGATGGAACTGTTTGGCTGCTGTTCCAGGACATCCGCATGCAAGTGGCTTAGATGTTGTATGATTTAAGTGAGCTTGTACGGCTGCCTCATCATAGGCTGGGGCTTCTCGTTTTTCTATTTTAATTGCATCGACTGGACAGGCAGGAAGGCAATCTCCCAAGCCATCACAATAATCTTCTCTCAGTAATTGTGCTTTTCCATTGACCATAATAATAGCTCCCTCATGGCAAGCTTCTGCACAAAGACCACAGCCGATACATTTTTCTGTATTGATTTGAATAATATTTCGAATCATAATTACCTCCTAACCAAATTGGAAAAGATAGTTACTATTAAGGTGTTATATACTTGAAAGGTTCAATGATTTAAGCAAATTGTCATCAGTTTTATATAACATCCTCTTGTATTTATATTGGGATTATATTACAATGAAAATAAGAAGTATGTTGGATTTCCAACAAAAAGGAGAAAAATTTGATTGATTATAAAAATTTAAAAAATTCCATTTTGTTTTCTGGTATGAAAGAAGAAGAAATTAGAGCAATTTTGGGATGTTTAAGTAAGCAGGTAAAAGAATATGAAAAAGGGAGTACAATTTTTGGTGCTGGAGATGCAATTTCTGAGCTAGGCATAGTTATAAGTGGTAGTGTGCATATAATACGAGAAGATTATTGGGGAAATCGAGATTTAATGGCACGAATTGAAGAGTATGAAATTTTTGGAGAAACATATGCATGTATTCCAGCAGCAGTTATCCCAATCTATGTAATTGCAGCACAGAAAACGGAAATTTTATTCTTAAAAGTGAAAAAAATTTTAACAACTTGTTCTTCGGCATGTCAATTTCATAACCGTTTGATTCAGAATATGCTAGTTGTACTTGCCGAGAAAAATTTGCAGATGACAAATAAGATTGATATTGTAACGAAAAGAACGACACGGAGTAAATTGATGACATACCTTTCCAAACAAGCAGAACAGAATCATTGTTCCAAGTTTATAATTCCATTGAGCCGTCAGCAACTGGCGGATTATCTTGGAGTAGATAGAAGTGCTATGACTGTAGAATTAAAAAAGATGCAGGAAGAGGGATTAATACAATTTGAAAAAAATCGATTTCGGTTAAGATAAACAATGGCGTTTGCACGTATGAGGCAAAAGAGAAAGCTTTGAATACAAATGTCCATTTACTAGTGATTGTAGCTTTGTTATGATAAGAGATATTAAAAACATGGGGAGGCTATTAATATGGTGCGGATTAGGCCCTATATTTTATATGATTGTAAGGAAATCATGAAGCTATTTTATGATACAGTACATGTAATAAACAAAAAAGATTATACAAAGGCTCAGTTGAATGCTTGGGCACCAGAGAAGCCAGATGAAGAACATTGGGAAAAGGTACTTAGGGAACACTATTCAATTGTAGCAGAACTGGATAACCAGATTGTTGGATTTTCGGATATGGATGATACAGGATATCTAGATCATCTCTTTGTGCATAAAGATTATCAGGGGCAGGGGATTGGAACAGCGTTATTGAATACGTTAGAATCTTATGCTTTTATGATTGGAATGGAATATATTATTACTCATGTTTCAATTACTGCAAGACCTTTTTTTATTGCAAAAGAATTTGAAGTTGTAAAAGAACAAACAGTTATGCGCAGAGGTGAATGGTTCACAAATTTTATTATGCAAAAGAAGACACGAAAATAGAATAGTAAAACAGATTGGAATATAAAATACTTAAAATGTATTTCTTATCATTGTGAAAAAATAGACGATTTTACTAGATTAAAGTTGATATAAATATGGAAAATAGAAAAGTTTATGTAAATTTTCCACAAAAAGTAGAATATTACGAATTGAAGTACTGATCAAGTGGTCGTATAATAAAACTAGGCTAACAAAAAAGATGCAATAACGGATGTTAAAATAGAAATTTAGAAACCGAATTGTTGTTTTTCAAGAATATTTTTTTATTCTATATTGAAAAGCAAAATAAAAATATATAGGAGGTTTTATGGGAGTGAAAGAAGTCAAGAAACTGCCAGTATCCATGACAAAATTGTTAGCGGAAGTGAAAGAAAAGTTATCAGGAGATGAAAAAATGTTTCAGATCTTTGAAAACTGCTATACAAACACTTTGGATACAACGGTAAAAAGAATGCAAGACGGAACAACCTATGTAATTACTGGAGATATTCCAGCAATGTGGCTAAGGGATTCTGTTTGCCAACTTCGTCCATATTTGGTACTTGCGAAAGATGATCCAGAGATGATTGACTTGATGCAGGGATTGGTGGAACGTCAGTTTCAGTTTATTTGTATTGATCCATATGCCAATGCATTTAATGAAGCGCCTAATGGAAATTGTTGGGAAAAAGATGAAACGGACATGGGTCCATGGCTTTGGGAGCGTAAATATGAAATTGACTCGCTTTGTTTCCCTCTCCAATTTGCATATCTGATTTGGAAAAATACAGGAAGGATAGAGCATTTTAATCAGACATTTTGCAATGGAGTAAGAAAAATATTAGATGTGTGGAAAACAGAACAGTATCATGAAGAAAAATCATCCTATCGTTTTATTCGGAGAAATAGTTTTTTCCAAGATACTCTTTCCAGAGATGGAAAAGGTGCACTTGTTCGATCTGGAATTGGAATGACATGGTCTGGTTTTCGTCCAAGTGATGATGCGTGTACATATGGATATTTAGTCCCATCTAATATGTTTGCAGTTGTTGTACTGAATTATTTAGAGGAAATTGCAGAAAAGGTATTAGATGATGTACAATTAAAAAAAGAAGCATCCGAGTTAAAAGATGAGATCTATGAAGGGATCGAAACTTATGCGATTACAAAAGTTGAGTCGATTGGGAACGTATATGCCTATGAAACTGATGGGTATGGAATGTACAATCTAATGGACGATTCTAATGTACCAAGCCTGCTTGCAATGGATTATATTGGATATCAGCCTAAAAATCCAGAAGTGGCTGTAAATACAAGAAAAATGATTTTAAGTAAAAAAAATCCATATTATTATGAGGGAAATTATGCAAAAGGAATGGGAAGCCCGCATACTCCCCCAGGATATATATGGCATATCGGATTAGCCTTACAAGGACTGACAAGTAAGTCAGAGAAAGAAAAATGGGACATTTTAGAGCTAATGAAACAAACAGATGGCAATACTGGATTAATGCATGAAGGATTTGATCCAGATGATCCAACGAAATATACAAGAGAATGGTTTTCTTGGGCAAATGCAATGTTTTGTGAATTATTGTTGGATTGTCTTGGTTATAAAATAGAAAAGTAGGGAGGATTATTATGTTTCTAACAGAAAGAAAATTAGAAAGAAGAGTTCAAGAGTTAAAGAAATTTCGTTATAGAGAATTAAGACATATTGGGATATTTTTAGCTAAAGAGGATACAGAAAAAAAGACAAATCCAGAAGTTCCAACTGACTTTGAAGGCTGGACATCGATGAAAGCTGGGACATTGGAAAAAGAGGGTGGAGATCGTTGGAAAGGCAGAGATTTGTATTTATGGTTGCACACAGAATTTACCATTCCAGAAGAGTTTTCTGGAAAACGTGTTGTAGGTATCTTTGATTTTGGTAAAACAGGAGCTGGAAATAACTCTGGATTTGAAGCAATGCTTTATATTGACGGAAAGCCATATCAAGGCGTTGATATTAACCATCAAGAAGTTTTCTTCCCGGAGGAAATGGTTGGAAAGACAATAAATGCAACATTCCGTCTTTGGTCAGGATTAGAAGGAGGCGGTATTCCAAAACCTCAAGAGCATCAATTAAGACGTGCAGACTTGGCATATCTGGATGAAGCAACCGACGATTTGTATTATATGGGTACATTAATCCATGAAACAGTTTTGAATCTGGAAGAAGGAAATCCATTTAAATATGATTTATTATCTGCAATGAATCGTGCATTTAATTTAATTGATTGGCATTGTGCTGGAGATGAGGGATTCTATGAGTCAGTAGCACTTGCAGATAAGACATTAAATGATGCAGTAGATCAGATGAATAAAACATCAGAAGTGCATGTAACTTGTGTTGGTCATACACATATTGATATGGCATGGCTTTGGAGATTGAAACATACAAGAGAAAAAGCTTCTCGTTCTTTCTCAACAGTATTGCGTATGATGGAACAATATCCAGAATATATTTTCCTTCAGACACAGCCTCAAATTTATCAATATATTAAAGAAGATTTTCCAGAAATCTTTGAAAAGATTAAAGAAAGAGTTGCAGAAGGCAGATGGGAAGCAGATGGTGCAATGTGGGTAGAAGCAGATTGTAACCTGACAAGCGGAGAGTCTTTAACAAGACAGATTTTGCTCGGATGCAAATTTATAAAGGATGAGTTTGGAAAAGACTGTGAATACTTATGGCTTCCAGATGTATTTGGATATTCTTGGGCACTTCCTCAGATCTTAAAGAAATCTGGAATTAATATGTTTATGACAACAAAGATCAGCTGGAATCAATACAATCGTATGCCACATGATACATTTAAGTGGATTGGTATTGATGGAAGTGAAGTATTAACTCACTTTATTACAACTCCTGAACCATGGAGTGAACCAGGTTCTTGGTTCTATACGTATAACGGTTTGCTTACAGCGAAAACCGTAAAGGGAATTTGGGATGCTTATAGCGAAAAAGCCATAAATAAAGATCTATTAATTAGTTTTGGCTATGGAGATGGCGGCGGTGGTGTTAACCGTGATTTGTTAGAGAATAGAAGAAGAATTGATAAGATTCCAGGCCTTCCGACCTTAAAAACAGGACGTGCTGGAGATTATTTCCGCAAGTTAAAAGAAACCGTTGCTAATACAGAAGAATATGTACCATCTTGGGATGGAGAGTTATATTTGGAATATCATAGAGGAACTTACACGAGCCATGCCTATAATAAGAAAATGAATCGTAAGATGGAATTACTGTATCGTGAAGCAGAATGGTTAACTGCAATGAATGCGGTACAAAATGGTAATTTAGAAATGGCTAAGCAGGATGAGCTGACAGAAGGATGGAAGATTATTTTAACAAATCAGTTCCATGATATCATTCCAGGTTCGTCTATTCATGATGTATATGATGATTGTATTGTAGACTATAATAAAACAGAAAAAATTGCATTAGAAGTAGAAGAAGATGCAAAAAAAGGTTTTATTCAGTTAAGTGAAAATACGTACAGTGTAATGAATAATTCTGGATGGGTACGTGACGAAATTGTAGCAGTTCCAGTTACAGAAGAAGGAAGTTTTGTAGCTTCTGATGGTACAAAATTAAAGACACAAAAAGAAGAAAACATTACTTATGTGGAAGTTAAAAATGTACCAGCTATGGGATTTGAAGTTATTCATTTTGAAGCAGAACCAACAGAGCAGGAAGCTGCTGTGTTTACGATGTCTGCAAACCACATAGAGACACCATTTTATGTAATAGATCTCAATGAATATGGACAAATTACTCGTCTTTATGATAAAGAGAACGAACGTGAAGTGATTCGTGAAGGAGAACGAGCAAATGTATTGCAGATTTTTGAAGACAAGCCTTTAGATAATGAAGCATGGGATATTGATATCTTCTATCAGCAGAAAATGCAGGAAGTAACAGATTTGGAGAAGATCGAAGTGGCAGAATGCGGAAATTTGCGTGCGGTACTTCATATGGAATGGAAATTTGATGCAAGTGTGATTAAGCAAGATATGATTTTCTATGCAGATGACAGAAGAATTGATTTTAAGACCTGGGTAGATTATTATGAAGTAAAGCAGTTATTAAAAGTAGCGTTCCCTGTAGACATCCGTGCTACCTATGCTACCTATGATGTACAGTATGGTAACGTGAAGCGTCCAAATCACTGGAATACGAGCTGGGATCAGGCAAGATTTGAAACGGTCGCACATAAATGGGTTGATCTGTCCGAACATAACTATGGTGTGAGTCTTTTGAATGATTGTAAATACGGACACGATATAAAAGGAAATGTAATTCGTCTTACTCTGATTAAGACTGCAACAAATCCAGACCATTTACAAGATTTAGGAGTTCATGAATTTACGTATTCACTGTTACCTCATAATGGTGACTATGTAATTGGAAATACAGTAAAAGAAGCATATGCATTGAATCAGCCATTGACTGTAATGGATGGAAAAGCATCCTTACAAGGAAGCTTTATTGAATTAGACAATCCATATGTAGAATTAGATGCAGTGAAACGGTCAGAAGATAAAGAGTATCTTGTTATTCGTTTCCATGAATATACAGGTTCTAAAAGAAATGTGGGAGTAACATTGAATTTTGCATATGATGGATGGATGGAGTCTGACTTAAGAGAGCGTCCAATTGAATCACTGCATACAGAAAAAGAAATTCAGTTAGAAATAAAACCATTTGAAATTAAGACAATATTGGTAAAACTTGCATAATATGATACAAGGGTCAAAAGGTCATGCGTTTCATGATTGTATGAAATGCATGACTTTGGGACCCGCAAAAACATGAAAAAGTTAGCTCTATTCTTAATGCTAAACCTACACGATATGCTATAAATATTTGTGGGAAAATATAAGCCAGACGGGAATGATTCCATTTCCATTTAGCGCCGCATACAGATCTGAGAATGTTATTATTTTTCATCATTAGAGTAGTTTTGACCCGTGAAATTTTAAGAAAGGAAGTGTCGGGCTATGGGAGTATTTAATTTGGAAAAAATCAATGAGTTTTTTAACTATATCTTTACATTTTTGATATTAAATATCTTGTTCTGGCTGTTTGATTTTCCAATTATTGCATTTACAGCAGCGTTTGGAATGGGATGGGAAGTAATGCAGCAATATTATCCAATCATGATTGTGTGTTTAATCCCGATGGGACCGGCACTCTGTGCATTGTTTCATTGTATGAATCGTTTGATTCGAGATAAGGAAATTCGATGGATAAAAGATTTTTGGATTGGATACAAGCAGAACTTTATAGCATCGTTTCTAACTGCGATTGTACAGGCTATACTTGTGTTTATGCTTATAACAAATATTCGATTTTTCGCAGCAGTAATGCCAGCACTTGTGTATGTTTTTATAATCTTGTTATTACTTGTAATTTTATCAATGCCAGTAGCTTATCTTCTAATTATGAAATTTAATATGAGCGCTTATCAGCTTTTAAAGGCAACAATAACGATTACATTTGCTAAACCAGCTTGTACAATTGGAAATGCAGCAGCCTTTCTTGTTTTATTAATTGTATTTGGAATTTCTCCTGGAACGACGATTTTGTTTGTTGCATCTGTTTATGCGTTTTTAGTAGTATTTATGAATCATCGGATGCTATTAGAATTGGCAGGAGAAGACAAGAAAGAACAAGAAACAACAAAAGAACCAAAAGAAACTCATATTTATATGGAACAAGATTCTAGCAATAAAGAAAAATAATAAAAGAGGACTTCTCAGAAATTCAGAAAAGAATTAGGAGGAGTCCTTTTGTTATCGTGATATGCAAAAGACATCTAGTGGAGGTTTCTTTTGTTTTAATATAGAGATATAAATATGTTGATAGGTTAAAAATTGAGTGTAAGCAATCAAGTAGCATTTGTACAAGATACTGGAAAGCGAACAAGAAATATGTTATACTAAATAACAAAGAATGAATAGACGTAGAGGGGGAATTCTTATTATTAAGGGAAAAGAAACTCATAAGCAAAATAGAAATCATGTTAATAGAATTTATTGGAAAATGTTCGTTTTATATACAGCTATTTTGTTTATGATTGTAATTTGCTTGGAAGGTTATTTTTTCTCAAGTATTCGAGGCGAACAAGTGGAACAAAATACATCAAATGTTCGTATTGCAGAAATGGAAGCCTCTAATTATATTCAGCAGCTTTACAGTAATGCTGGTAATATTGAGTATTCTGCGTATCAGGTAGAAGATATTCAATGGTTTTTAGAAGATTCTTTGGAAGTATATTTGGAAAAGAAAATTAATAATTATACAAAATCAATGTCTATAAGGTATTATGGAATTGATAATTTTGTAAGTAATCTTTTAGAATCCGAGAGTAGACTAGAAAGTATTTCATTTCTCAGTAATGCGAACCAAAGACTTTCTTCCTATATGAAAGATGGAAAAGTCAAGACAAGCTACTTTGAAACTTGGGAGTTTCATACAATACCAAATAAATTATTTAAAATGGGACAACTTGTGATCTCAAAGAATTTCTATGATCAAAATGGGAACAGAAGTAGTATTGGTAATATTATTATGAATTATAATCTAAATCAATTAAATAGTATTGCTGAGAAATATGAAAATATTGAAATAGCCGTTTTTAATTCAGATAGAAGATTATTATTTGCCACAGGAGATGAAAAACAATTAAGAGAACTTTTAAATAGAAACGAGGATGTGACAGAAACAACTTACTGGGAAAATTATCTAAAAAGTTATATTGAATTAAATCCAGTTTCCGATTGTTGGGTTATATCATATATTCCAAGGAATATGGCTGCAAGTATACAAGGTCTTTGGTGGGTCACATTAGTTTTAATAGGAATAGCGTTATTTGCGATGGGCGAATTGTTTGTTCATTTGTATTTGAAAAAACTAACGGATCGTCTATATGTAATTCTAGAGGCAATGAGGCAAGCTTCAGAGGGAAAGCTAGATGTACATGTTGATACTCCAAATAATAAGCCATTGGATGAATTGGACATTATTGCAGAAAATTTCAATCAAATGTGTCAGGACATGGACACTTATATTCAAAAGAGTTATTTAGCAGAAATTGAACAAAGAAATGCAGAGCTATGCGCATTGCAGAGCCAGATCAATCCTCATTTTTTATATAATACATTGGAAGTAATCCGAATGAAGGCAATTTGTAATGGGGATAGAGAAGTTGGGCGAATGTTATATAGTTTGGCAGTTATTTTCCGAAGTCAGATTAAGGAAGCAGATATTATTACGATTGCAAAAGAATTGCATTATTGTAAAAAATATTTAGAATTATTTGAATATCGTTACCATAACAAATTTTCTTTTGAAATAAACTGTCCAGAAGCATTAATGGAGAAACCAGTTATTAAGTTTGTAGTTCAGCCAATCATAGAAAATTATTTTGTGCATGGTATTCGATTGGAGTCGAATGACAATCTGCTTATGATAAGTGTTTATCAGCAGGGAAAAGATATTATAATTTATGTTTGTGACAATGGGAAGGGAATGACAGAGGAAGAAGTTCAACAAAAAAATGAACAATTAAAAAGTGGAAAGCGGGAAACAGGATCAATTGGAATACAAAATGTTCATATTCGAATGAGAGCTGCATATGGAGATGCATATGGAGTTAGTCTAAAGAGAAATGAACCAGGAGGCATTTGTGTTATGCTACGTTTTCCAGGAGAGGAGAATAAAAATGTATAAGGTAATGATTGCAGAAGATGAAGAATTTATTTTGGAAGGGATTGCAAATCTTATTGACTGGGAATCATTTGGAATGCAAGTAACCCATTTAGCTATAAATGGACAAGAAGCTCTAAAAAAATGGGAAGAAGAAGCGGTAGACATTATTATTACAGATATTACAATGCCAGTTATGGATGGGTTGGAGTTGATTCAAAATATTCGTAAAAAAGATGAACGAGTTCGGATTATTATTATAAGTGGTTACGATGAGTTTGAATATGCAAGACGTGCAATTAGTATGGATGTAGATGATTATATATTAAAGCCAATTGATGATGAAGAACTTATGAAAGTTTTACAGCGGGCTTTAGAGCGATTGGGAGAAATTGATGCAAAATCTAAGAGTAATGTTAGCCGAGGTACAAAATTAGAATTCTTTCTCACTGGAAAAATGACAGATGAAGAGCAAAAAGAATTGATTGAAGAAATGAAATTTAAAGAAATTCATGAAAGACGTGCAGCAGCTAAGATGCAGATCCGATTTTCCGCCAATATGGATGTAATGATGGATGATATCATTTCTTATATTGAAAAGAAATTTTTAGAAGAACGATTACAGGCATTTTGCAGTGACTTAGAAGATTTACTGTTGTTCATAGATGTACCAGAAGGAAAAAGTCTGCGTGAGACATTTCAGAAGATACAGAACGAGGTAGAGAGTTACTTTAATATTTTAACCTTTGTGTCAATTGGGGAGACATTTACTGATTATATGCAAATGCCTGATGTGTTTCGAACAATTCGTCGTTTAGAAAAATACCGGATTATTTTAGGGTATGGTGCATGTGTGGATGAGGATTTTGTTACAAAAAGACAATCAAAAGACATTGTAGTAGATGCAGAAAAATTCCATAAGATGATTCTGGGCAAAGATAAAGAAGGGGCTTCTGACTATCTGGAAGATCTTTTTATTAATAATGCGAATAAGGGAGAAATCTCTATTAATGATATTTATCGAATCTCATTTAAAATTTCGTTAATTTTCCAAGAAATTATTGATGAATACAAATTGACAAGAAAAGAAAATGGCAAGTCATTGAAAAGTGTGTCCGAAGTAATGGATGAACTGTATAAAGCGGAAGATATTTCGGGGATTAAGGCGATGTTTACAGCAGAAATTATAGAGATTATTGATCTGATTCATGAAGATAGAAATAAACAATATACTCCAGTAATTCGTCAAGTTTTAAGTGAAGTGAGTCATAATTATAAAGAAGAGATGAGTTTGAAAACACTTGCACATAAGTACCGTATTAATACTTCTTATTTAGGACAATTATTCCAAAGAGAAGTAGGATGTTCATTTTCTCAACATTTGAGTAATGTAAAAAATGGAAAAGCAAGAGAATTGATTTTGAATACAAATATGAGAATTAATGACATTGCACGTGAGGTTGGATATCCTGATACAAGTTACTTTTACCGGAAGTTTAAACAGTGTTATGGAGTTTCCCCTGCATCTTTAAGAGATATGAAAAAGTACTAAATGGAAAAAGTTCACTTTTTTTAGAATTTATGCATATTGCATGATTGAGGTACTGTTTTAAAATGAAGAATAAGTAAATAGTGGGCAAAATAGATAGGAAAAATTTTTGAACAAAACTGAAATATGTACATTAAAACTAAAATTCTTCAACTATCCTTCGTATTTTTGATGTGATATAATAAAGTCACAAATAAGAGGTGATTTTGAAATTTTCCAATAGGCTTTATGCACGATGAAGATAAAAATCAAAAAAAGATATAGGACATTATATCTAAAAAAGATGGAATCGTCTCAAAGGTTGTCGGAAAATTTCGAAAAAACACCGAGAAGGAGGTTAGGAGAAAGTGAAGGAGAGTAATAATAGTACACTTCCACAAAAAAGAGCCACAGCATGGAGTCGGTTCAAGGCAAACAAGGAACTGCTGCTGTTGAGTCTTCCAGGAGGAATCTGGTTTCTGATTTTTGCATATTTACCAATGTTTGGTATATTGATTGCATTCCAACAGTACCGTCCAGAGAAAAACTTTTTACTAAGTGTATTGCACAGTAAGTTTGTAGGTTTTAAAAACTTTGAATTCCTATTTAAGAGTGGTGATATGTGGATTATCTTCCGTAATACAATCGGATATAATCTCGTATTCATTGTTTTAGGTATTGTTCTTCCAATTACTGTAGCAATGCTATTAAATGAATTAAGAAATCATGGAGCAGTTAAGGTTTATCAAAGTATGATGTTCTTACCATACTTCCTTTCTTGGGTTGTTGTAAGTTATTGTTTATATGCATTCTTAGACCCATCTAAAGGTTTGGTAAACAATATTCTTGGAAAGAATATTTCTTGGTACACAGAAAAAGATTATTGGCCATTTATTATCATTTTTATGAGCCAGTGGAAGGGTGTAGGTTATAATACCGTTGTTTATTTGGCTTCTATCTGTGGCATTGATAAGACATTCTATGAAGCAGCAATGTTGGACGGTGCAACCAAATGGCAGCAGATAAAATATATTACAGTGCCATTGCTTCGACCAGTTATTACAATCTTATTTATTATGTCTGTTGGTGGTATTATTCGTTCTGACTTTGGTTTGTTCTTCCAGTTACCAAGAGACTCAGGTCCATTATATCCTGTAACAAATGTATTGGATACTTATATTTACCGTGCATTGATGCAAAGTAGTGAGATCGGTATGAGTTCCGCTGCGGCATTCTTCCAGTCAGTAGTTGGATTCGCCTTGATTATGATTGCAAACAAAGTTGCGGCTAAGATTGACAATGAAAATACATTGTTCTAATTGAGGAGGAATGGAAAATGTTTGAAAAGATGAAAGAAAAATCCAGACAAAAGAAAATTGATAAGATTGAGGCGGAACAGTGTAAGTATAATAAGATAAAACCTGCTACGAATGTGATATTTAATATTATTTTAGCATTTTTAGCATTTTTAGCAGTTGTTCCATTTGTCTTTGTAATTGCAATTTCCTTAACAGATGAACAAGCATTAAGAACCTATGGATATAGTTTTATTCCAAAAGAGTTTAGTGTATCTTCTTATAGTTATATTATCAAAGCCGGAAGTGATATTATTCGAAGCTATGGAGTCACAATTACAATAACAGTAGTTGGTACAATTCTTGGAGTTTTATTGATTGGTACATATGCTTATGCATTATCCAGAAAGACTTATGCATATCGTAAGTTCTTTACGATTGTAATAACCATCCCAATGATGTTTGGTGGTGGTATGGTTGCTACTTACATGATCATTGCTCGTTTGTTACATTTAACAAATACATTATGGGCATTGATCTTGCCTATGGCAATGAACTCATTTAATATTATTGTACTTCGAACGTTCTTTAATACAAGTATTCCAGATGCAGTAGTAGAATCTGCGAAGATTGATGGTGCTTCGGAATGGAGACTATTTTTCCAGATTGTTATTCCAATGTCTCTGCCAGGTTTTGCAACAATCGCATTGTTCTTAACATTAGGTTATTGGAATGACTGGTTTAATGCATTGCTCTATATTGAAGAAAGTTCTTTGAAACCATTACAGAGTTTGTTGATGTCAATTGAAAGTAATATGCAGTTCTTGAAGAGTGAAGGTCTTAAACTTGGCCTTTCTGTAGAGAATATGCCAGAAGAAAGTTTGAGAATGGCAATTGTTGTTATTTCTACACTGCCTATCTTAGTTGCTTATCCATTCTTCCAGAGATACTTTGTAAATGGTTTAACAGTTGGTGCTGTAAAGGGTTGATATTTACTCCAGCAGCAAAACTATTTTGATTATATACGGTGCCGCATTTTGCGGCTTTACCGTTATAATATTAGATTGGTATAAGGCTAATTAAAAGGAGGATTATTATGAAGTTTCATGTATTGAAGAAAATGGCTGTTTTCTCAATGGCAGCTGCACTTGGGGTATCCACATTAGCTGGATGCGGCGGAGGCGATGATTCTGCAGATAATAATGCAGGAGGAGATGGCAACAGCGAAGAAGTTGTAGAATTAAAGTGGTATTTAATTGGTGACGAACCAAAAGATAAGGACTTAGTATTTGACAAAGTAAATGAGTACACTGCAGAAAAGATTGGTGTTACGATTAATCCAGTTTTTGTTGGATTTGGTGATTATTCTCAGAAATTGCAGGTTACAATTAATTCAGGTGATGATTACGATTTATGTTTCACTTGTGCTTGGGCAAATGATTATTTGCAGAACGCAAGAAAGGAATCTTTCCTTGCATTAGATGATTTATTACCAGAATATGGAAAAGAAATGTATGAAAGCATTGATGAGAGATTTTGGGAAGCTGCTAAAGTAAATGGCACTACTTATGGTGTACCAAGTGAAAAAGAAATCGCATCTATGCCAATGTGGGTATTTACAAAGGAATTAGTAGACAAGTATGATATTCCATACGAAGATATTCATGATCTGGAAGATCTGGAACCTTACTTAAAACTGATCAAGGAAAAAGAGCCAGATTATGTACCATTGTATTTAACAAAAGACTTCTCCGTGCCGATTTATATGGACTTAATTGCTGATCCAGTTGGTATTGAATTTGGAGATGATACATTAACTGTTAAGAACTTATTTGAAACAGAAAAATTAAAAGAAACTGTACAAACAATGCGTAAGTATTATGAAGCTGGATACATTAATATGGACGCTGCTACAGCATCCGATGATAAGAGCGTAAAACGTTTTGTAACAAAGGGTGATGGACAGCCTTATGCTGAGACAACATGGTCCAAAGACTTAGGCTATGAAGTAGTAACATCTGAAATTATGGATGCACAGGTAACAAATACATCTGCTCGTGGTGCATTAACAGCAATTAACGCAAGAACAGAGCATCCAGAAAAATGCGTAGAATTATTAAACTTAGTTAATACAGATGAATATTTAAGAAACTTGTTAAACTACGGTATTGAAGGAACACATTGGGAAAAATTAGAACTTACTGATGAAGAAAAAGAACAAGCAGAAGGCATTTATGATGCTGACTTCAAGGTTGAATTTACAGATCAGAGAGAAAACTATTCTGTAACTTATTGGGGTATTGGTGGATTATTTAATACTTATGTAATGTCTACTGACCCTGTAGATAAGTGGGAAGTATTTAAAGAATTTAATGCAGAAGCAGTTGATGCACCAAGCTGGGGATTTGACTTTGACCCTACAAATGTTTCTACAGAAGTTTCTGGTTTCGGTAATGTAAAGAGTGAGTTTGCAGCAAGCTTATTTACAGGTAGTGTAGATCCAGAAGAAACACTTGAAAACTTAAATACTAAGTTAGAAGCTGCTGGTATTGATAAAGTTATCGAAGAAATGCAGAAGCAGATCGACGAGTGGAAAGAAACAAGAGACGAAGATAGCGATAAGAAAGAAACAGAAGATACAAAAGATAACGAAGAAAAGGAAACAGAGAAAGAGACAGAAAAGGAAACAAAGGACGAATAAAAAATATACTATTGCAGTATTATCCTTTGAAATAAATTTCGCAGGGATTATTCCCTGCGAAATTTATTATGGTGATATGCAAAAAGAAGCTTCAGTGGAGGTTCTTTTTGTTTCCATTCAAAATTTTTTGTAGTATAATAAAGGCAGTTGTAAGAATTTCTAGTATAAGGGTATAAAATATCAAGAAAAGAAAGGAAAAAACCAATGAGTGAGTTATTATTTTTAAAACCAGTATTTAAACAAATGATTTGGGGAGGAAATCGTATGCGCAGTGAATACGGATATGATATTCCAGGAGATGATACTGGCGAGTGTTGGGCAATTAGCGCACATCCAAATGGAGACTGTGTAATAGAAAATGGAACTTATGCAGGAAAGAAGTTAAGTGAACTTTGGACAGAGCAAAAGCAATTATTTGGCAATTATGATAGTGACAGATATCCACTTTTAATTAAGATTATTGATGCAAAAGCAGATTTAAGTATTCAGGTTCATCCTGACGACGAATATGCAAAGGTACATGAAAATGGTTCTCTTGGAAAGACGGAATGTTGGTACATTTTAGATTGTGATGAGGATGCTACGATTGTAATTGGCCATAACGCGAAAAGTCATGAAGAAATGGAGGAAATGATTCGAGGAAAACGTTGGAAAGAATTTATAAGAGAAATACCAATTAAAAAGGGAGACTTTTTCCAAATTAATCCAGGATGTCTCCATGCAATTAAGGGCGGTACGTTAATTTTAGAAACACAGCAAAATAGCGATATTACTTATCGAGTTTATGACTATGACCGTCTGTCAAACGGAAAACCTCGTGAATTGCATGTGCAACAAAGTATTGATACAATTAAAGCTCCATTTGAAGCAAATAGCAGTGATATTCAAGTCACAGAATCAGAGCAAGTAACAAAAACTCATTTTGTAACATGCCCATACTATTCTGTAGATAAATATGATATTCATGGAACATGGAGTAATGAATTTAAGGGATACTTTACAAATGTAAGTGTCTTGGAAGGAGAAGGAAGTGTAAATGGAATTCCTTTGGAAAAAGGACAACATTTTATTATTCCAAATCAATATGGAACTTGTGAATTTAAAGGAAATTTAAGTATTATTTGTTCTGAACCGTAATAATTAGGATAAGTTTTTATTATAAACGAGCGGTATAAGGGAAGGCGTTCTTAGATAGGAGGTTTTCTTCTTATGCCGCTCATTTATAGTTACATTGTGATAGCTTATTTTCTGGCTTTCTGTGTGAAAATAAAAGAAACTTATTGTATCGGATTCAATTCTGTATTATAATAAAACAGATATCTGTTTTGGTAAATTAATATGGAGGAATTTGAATGGGTAAGTATGATTTGGACTTGAATAATTTGATGGAACAAGTCCAAAAGGCAATTGAGTCGGTTGATTATAAAAAACTAAATGAAGATATTTCTGGAACAATAGGAACTGTAATTAGTGAAGTAAAAAAGAGCTTGAAAGGGAAAGGGCAAATAGATGAAGAAGAACCGACACAATACGAGTATAAGGATTATAGAGAAGTAGATAGCTCTGCCCAGAATCAATCACAAACAGGAGCAAGTGGTTTTTCTTATTCAGTTAGGAAAGATCAAGAGTATGAAACGGAAAAAAATTATCTAGATAAACCATATAATGTTCCAGCTAGAAATATAGGAAGAATTCCAGGAATTTTAATGACTGTGTTTGGCTCCATTGGTATGGCCTCGTTTGGATTACCACTTTTGATCTGTTCGGTTATGTGGATGGTTTCTGAATTTGAAGGGGGAGATTTTGCAATAACAGTAGCTGCATTAACCCCATTTCTTATTACATCAGTAATATTATTTGGAAGAGGACTTTACTTGGACTTGAGATCTTCTCGTTTTAGAAAATATATGAGAAGAATTGGAAATAAGACAGTTTGCAGTATTGAAGAATTAGCAAATACGATTGAAAAGTCGGACAGCTATGTAGTTAGAGATCTAAAAAGAATGATTAATATTGGAATGTTTCCAGAGGGACATATGGATCAAGAAGAAAAATGTTTCATTTTAGATCATAAAACATATGAATATTATTTGGAGACGAAACAGCAATTAGAGCAACGTTTGAGAGAGGAAGAAGAGACAGAGCAAAGAGAACAAAATGATCCAAATCAAAAAGAACTTCGCCTTGTTATAGAGACTGGAAAGAATTATGTAAATCAAATACAAAAAGTAAATGATGAACTCCCAGAAGTGGAAATCTCAGAAAAACTAGATCGAATGGAAAAAGTAATCTCTCAGATTTTTACCTGCGTGGAATTACATCCTGAAAAGCTTTCAGAGATTACGAAATTTTTAGATTATTATATGCCTACTACATTAAAACTGGTTCAGGCATATAAAAATTTCGAAAATGAACCAATTCAGACAGAAAATATTATTTCGTCCAAACATGAAATTCGTCAGATCGTGGATACAATTAACGAGGCATTTGAAAATCTTATGGATAGCCTCTATGATGATATGGCAATGGATATCTCAGCAGATATTTCTGTATTGAAAACAATGTTGGCTCAGGAAGGACTAACAGGAAATGATTTTGAACACAAACAATAAAGCATAGAAAAAAGAAAGGAAAAGAGATATGGGAGAACAAATGGATGATATATTAAGTGATTTAAAAACGGGTCCAACACTGACATTTGATGTGCCAGTTGAGGAAGAGAAAGATAGTTTGTCAGAACAGAAAGAGAAAAAATCAGAATTAGAAGAAGTACAATTGACAGATGAAGAAAAACGAATGGTGGATCAATTTGCCAAGCAGATTCAATTGAATAATTCTCAAATGATTCTTCAATATGGAGTAGGGGCACAAAAAAAAATTTCCGCTTTTTCTGAGACTACTTTAAATAAAGTAAAGACAAAGGATCTGGGTGAGGTAGGAGATATGCTGACGGATCTGACCAAAAGTTTAAAAAACTTTGGAGAAGAGGAAGAAGAGAAGGGATTTTTCAAAAATTTATTTAAAAAACCAGCAGATAAACTGGAAGATATGAAAATTAAGTATCAAAGTGCAGAACAAAATGTAGATAAAGTTGTAAAAATGCTGGAATCTCATCAAGTGCAATTAATGAAAGATATTGCAGTTATGGATCAACTTTACGAACTAAATAAAGTCTATTTTAAAGAATTGTCTATGTACATTATGGCAGGTAAGAAAAAATTAGAAGAGGTTCAGACAGTAGATCTTCCAAAGCTAATGGATAAAGCAACGAAATCTGGACGTCCAGAAGACGGACAGGAAGTCAATGATTTGCAGGCAATGTGCGATCGTTTTGAGAAGAAAATTCATGATTTGGAGTTAACTCGAATGATTTCTTTACAGACTGCCCCACAGATTCGTATGCTGCAAAATAATGATACATTGATGACAGAAAAGATTCAATCAACAATTGTAAATACAATACCACTTTGGAAAAGCCAAATGGTTTTGGCACTTGGTGTACATCATTCTGCACAGGCAGCGAAAGCGCAGCGCGAAGTTACAGATTTAACGAATCAGTTATTGCAGAAAAATGCAGAAACATTAAAAATGTCTACAATCGCTACTGCAAAAGAATCCGAACGAGGAATTGTAGATTTGGAAACATTGAAAAAGACAAATGAGTCTCTAATTCAGACGATTGATGAAGTATTTAAAATTCAAGAAGAGGGTCGTCAAAAACGAAGAGAGGCAGAAAAAGAGTTAAGACGTATGGAAGATGAACTAAAACAAAAATTACTTCGAGCAAGATAAGATTTTAACTCATTTAAGAAGGGCTGTTGCAAATAGTTATAAATAGTAGTGTGTAAGATTCTTATTCTGTGTAAGATTCATTTACATAGGAAGAGAAAAAAGCTGCAGTAGCCCTTGCTTTTTTTTGACTATTAAAAATATCAAACTACATTTTGTATAATACGGAAAAAAAATCTCCTGTATACATGTATACAGGAGACATAAAATAGATGATTTTGAGTAAAAATGGAATCATATCTGTATATATCACGCAAAAAAAATATTTTTTTGTTGAAAAAATATACAAAGTATATAATGAAATTAGGAACAAAAATCGGATTTTAACAATAAAGATGAAAATAAGCTGAAAAATAGGGAAAATCATTTTGACAGGATTAAGCAATTATGATATAATCCCACTGTTAGAGTTTTTACCTTACTTGATAGGAGATCTTTGGAGCTCCTATAAGATAAAAAGTTATTTATGAAATAATATGCCCTAAGAAGGAGGACTGTATTTATGAGAAAGAAAGTCGTGGCTTTTCTTTTAGCTTCTGCAATGGTATTTTCTACGGTTGCATGTGGAGGAGGCAATCAGTCAGGTGGTAATACAAACACCGAAAATACTGGTGATAGAAGTATGTATCCAGGAACATCAGAGGAAGGAGCAATTACCTTTGATTTGGGATCAGAGCCGCCAGATATGTGTTCCTTAACTACAACAGATGCTACATCAGGAAATGTACTTCGTCAAATTATGGAACCACTTGTAACATTAGATGAAAATAATGAAGCTGCAGAAGGAGTGGCTACCAACTGGACAGTCAGCGAAGATGGTTTAACTTATACGTTTACACTTCGTGAAGGAATGAAATGGACAAATGGAGAGCCAGTTACTGCTCATGATTTTGAATTTGGATGGAAAACACTATTGAATCCTGAGACAGCAGCTGAATATGCTTATTTTGGCTATGTATTGAAAAATGGTGAGGCATACAATAATGGAGAATGCAGCGCAGATGAAGTTGGAGTACAGGCGAACGGTGATTATGAATTAATTGTTACATTGGAAAATCCAACCGACTACTTCCTCAAGAGTTTGTCATTTTATTCATTCTATCCAGTTAACCAAAAGGCATATGAACAGTATGGTGATAAATATGCTACAGATGCAGATAAAATTGTAACAAATGGTGCATTTACCATGACAGAATGGAAACATCAAAATGAGATCGTTTTGGAAAAGAACCCAGATTTCTATAATGCAGATCAAGTAGATGTACAGAAAATTTATATGGTTATGCTTACCGATACTGGTACAAAGTTAAATGCATTCCAGACAGGAGAAGCAGATATCGTCGATTTAAATGGTGATCAGAGTGATTTACTGAGAAGTGAAGGTTTTGATGTATTTACTTATACAGATGGTGCAACCGCATATTTAGAATATAATACAAATAATAAATATTTATCCAATCAGAATTTACGTCTTGCAATTGGAGCAGCAATTGATTCGACTGTATTGGCAGAGAACGTTATTAAGAATGGTTCTAAGGCTCCAACTGGATTTACTCCAGACGCAGTTACTGGTTTAGAAAAGTCATTCCCAGAAGAGGTAGGACAGACAATTATTGGATATAATCCAGAGAAAGCAAAAGAATTATACGAAAAAGCAGTGGAAGAGCTTGGAGAAACACCTACATTAACAATTATTACAGATGATAATGATACCGCAAGCAAGGTTTGTACTTTTGTTCAGGAAGAGCTGAATAAGAATTTAGGTCTTCAAGTAGAAATTGAGCAGATGACATTTAAGAATCGTTTGGCTCGAATGACAGCAAAGGATTTTGATATTGTAATGGCTCTTTGGAGTCCAGATTATAATGATCCAATGACATTCTTAGATTTATGGGAATCAAACGGAGGTAATAATCATACAGGCTGGAGCAATGCAGAGTATGATGAATTATTGAGTAAAGTTCGGACGGAAGTAAATGCAGAAACCCGTATGGGATACTTGTATGAGGCAGAAAAGATCGTAATGGAAGAACAGCCAATTTCTCCAATCTACTGGAGATCCAGAGCTTATGCAGTTAGTGATAAGATCGAATCAGGTGTAATACGTACAGCATTCCAGAATGTGAACTTAAAATATGTGAAGTTGAGATAGTCATTTTAGTTTCGGTATGAACAAAAGAAACCTCCACTGGATGTCTTTTGCATATCACGATAAAAAATTGATAATGGGGTCGGGAATTATTCCAGACCCCATTAACATATGGGAAGAAAATGATTAAGGAGGAGAAAGATTTGGCAAAATATATAGCAAAACGTATTGGATATGCCATTATTACATTGTTTGTGTTAAGTTTGCTTACATTTTTTATGATGCGAGCATTGCCAGGAGATCCATTTATCGGAGAACGTGCACTTCCAGATGCAACAATGGAAGCTTTGCGTGCTAAGTATGGATTGGATAAATCAACATGGGAACAATTCTTTTTGTACATTGGAAATGCATTGCATGGAGATTTTGGTATTTCCATGAGCTTTGAAGGAAGAGAAATTTCTGAGATTATTGGGGAAGCTTTCCCATATTCTTTTGATCTTGGTATTCGTGCTTTAATTTTTGCAACTGTTATGGGAATTTTATTAGGTACATTAGCTGCTGTAAAAAGAGGAACTGCATGGGATACGATATCAATGTTGATTGCGATTATTGGTGTATCCATTCCTAGCTTTTTAATTGGAGCATTATTACAGTATATTTTAGGAGTAAAATTAAAATGGCTTCCAATCACAGGATGGAAATCATTTCAACATACATTATTACCATCATTTGCATTAAGCTTCAGTTCGATTGCGACAATTTCTCGTCTCATGCGTACCAGTATGCTGGATGTATTGGGACAAGACTATATAAAAACTGCAAAATCCAAAGGACTCTCACAGTCTAAAATCATATGGAAACATGCAGTTCGTAATGCGATTATGCCAGTTATTACGGTACTAGGTCCAATTGCTGCGGGTGTATTGACTGGTACATTCGTAATTGAAAATATATTTGCAATTCCAGGACTTGGAAAAATGTTTGTTTTAGGTGTTCAGCAGCAAGATTATACGTTAATTTCAGGAACAACGTTATTCTATGGAGCATTCTTGATTTTTGCCTGTCTAATCGTAGATTTATTATATGGTTTAATTGATCCAAGAGTAAAACTAACGGGCGGAAAGGAGTAATGATATGGCTGTAATCGAAAAAAAGGAAAATACAATGACTTCGATTGGAAAAGATCGCTTTGAATGGGTCGGACCAAATAAAGAGAAAAGTGAAGGAATTAGTCGTCCTTCTATTAATTTTTGGCAAGATGCATTTATAAGATTAAAGAAAAATAAAGCTGCAGTTGTCTGTATGGGAATTATTGTATTTATTTTACTAATGGCAATTTTTGTACCAATTTTTTCTCCATATACAATTAGTGAACAGCATATGGCACATCAAAATAAGGGAATGTTTTATGTAGCAGAAGATGGTCATATGCATTTGTTTGGAACAGATCAGTTGGGACGTGATTTGTTTGTGCGAATTTGGAGCGGTGCTCGAATTTCTTTGACAATTGCATTTGTAGCAGTGTTTGTCAATTTAATTGTGGGTATGATTTATGGTGGTATCGCAGGTTATGTTGGCGGTATGGCAGATAATATTATGATGCGTATCGTAGAGGTTATCAATGGTATTCCTTATCTGATGGTAGTAATTTTATTAACATCGATTATGTCTACAAGAGGTGTTGCAAGCTTAATTATTGCATATGCAGCAACTGGATGGACAGGAATGGCGCGTCTCGTACGTGGTCAGGTAATCCAATTAAAAGAACAGGAATTTATTACTGCCGCCAAATTAATGGGTGCGAAACCTATGCGTATTATTTTAAAACATTTACTTCCAAATACACTTAGTGTTGTTATTGTCAATATTACATTAGCGATTCCAAGTGCTATTTTTACAGAGGCATATTTAAGTTTTATTGGTCTTGGTGTGTCTCCGCCAATCGCAAGCTGGGGTACATTGGCAAACGAAGGTGTACAGCAATTCCGTATTTACCCTCATGAGATGTTTGTTCCAGCATTCTTTATCTGTATTACGATGCTTGCATTTAACTTACTTGGAGATGGGCTTAGAGATGCGTTTGATCCAAGACTGAGACGGTAGTAGGAGGAAAAGAAAATGGAAAAAGTGTTAACCGTAGAAAATCTCCAAGTTTCATTTGATACCTATGCTGGAGAAGTAAAAGCAGTCCGTGGTGTATCCTTTGATTTGGAAGCGGGAGAAATTCTTGCAATCGTGGGAGAATCTGGATGTGGAAAATCTGTTACAAGTCAAACGTTAATGAAATTAAATCCAATGCCTCCAGCACGTATTTTGCCAGGAAGTAAGATTACATTGGATGGAAATGATATTGTAAATGCTTCTGAGAAAGAAATGCAGAAAATTCGAGGAAATGCAGTCAGCATGATTTTTCAAGATCCTATGACATGCTTGAATCCAACGATGCAGGTTGGAAAACAATTAACGGAAGCAATTCGTGAGCATAAAAATCTTACAAAAGAAGAGGCTAGAAAAGAAGCGATTCGCTTGCTGGAATTGGTTCGTATTCCAAACCCAGAGCAGCGTGTAAAGCAGTATCCGCATGAGTTTTCAGGTGGTATGCGCCAGAGAGTTATGATTGCAATGGCACTTAGCTGTGCACCAAAGGTACTAATTGCGGATGAGCCAACAACAGCTTTAGACGTAACGATTCAGGCTCAGATTATGGATCTGTTATTAGAAATCAGAGAAAAGACAGGAACAGGAATTATTTTAATTACCCATGATCTGGGAGTTGTTGCAAGTGTAGCAGATAAAGTAGCAGTTATGTATGCTGGTAAGATTGTAGAAGAAGGCCCAGTGAAAGAGATATTCTATCGACCACAGCATCCATATACAAGGGCACTTCTTCGAAGTCTTCCAACTACAGAAACAGAGAGAAAAGAACGTTTAATCTCAATTGCAGGTACACCACCTGATCTGTTAAATCCTCCTGTTGGATGTGGATTTGGAAGCCGATGCGAAAACTGTATGAAAATTTGTAACGAAGAACAGCCAGAACAATTTGCGGTAGGAGAAAATCATGTTGCATCCTGTTGGCTTCTCCATAAAGATTGTCCGCCAGAATTACGGGGAGGTGCAAAATAATGGCTGAAAATAAGAAAAAATTAATTGAAGTAAAAAACCTTTCTAAATATTTTAAGGTAGACAAAGGTACATTAAAAGCCGTAGATAATTTAACATTTGATATTTATCAAAATGAGACATTTGGTCTAGTTGGAGAATCTGGCTGTGGAAAATCTACGCTGGGACGTACGTTAATGGGGGTTTATACACCAACATCAGGATCATTTCGTTATACGGGAAGAGAATCACTAGAAGTGAATAAGAAAAATTTGTTCCGTTATTCAAAGCTGGCACAGATGATTTTTCAAGATCCATATGCATCGCTGGATCCTCGTATGACCGTTGGTTCTATTATTGAAGAGGGTATGATTATCCATAATATGTACGATAAACAAAAGCGTCAGGAACGAGTTTATGAGCTGCTGGAAGTAGTAGGATTAAATAAAGAACATGCGAATCGTTTCCCGCATGAATTTTCAGGAGGTCAGCGTCAGCGCATCGGTATTGCAAGAGCATTGGCAATTGAACCAGAATTTATTGTCTGTGATGAGCCAATTTCCGCTTTGGATGTTTCCATCCAATCGCAAGTAATTAACCTACTTTCCGATCTTCAGAAAAAATTGAATCTGACATATCTGTTTATTGCACATGATTTAAATATTGTAAAATATATTAGTGACCGTATCGCGGTTATGTATCTTGGAAATATTGTAGAGTTGGCGAGCAGTGATGAATTATATCAGAATACATTGCATCCATATTCCACAGCATTATTATCAGCTGTGCCAATCCCAGATCCAGATAAAGAGGCGCAGAAATCTCGTCAGATTATTGAAGGAGAAATTCCAAGCCCAATCAATCCACCGCCAGGATGTAATTTTGCACCACGTTGTCCAAAAGCCTGTGATATTTGCCATAAACAAAAACCAGCATTAAAAGAAGTAAAGCCAGGACATTTTGTGGCATGTCATCTTGTGAAATAAATGATATAAAAATGTTATAAAAAAGATATAGATAAATAGCTCAGAAATCTTAAGAAAATAGAACTGTAGTGAAGCAAGATTTCTGAGCTATTTGTGCGTACAAATTGCGAAAAAAATCCTTCGTCTTAAAAAATTCTTCGGTTTCTATTGTGTATCTGAAAAGAATCGCTTATAATAAAAAATCAGAACAGTAATGAAAAAAGAGAAAGAAACAGAGAGAGGAGGAGGCAAGAATCACTTTCGCTTCCTAACGCGAAGAGTCTTGCTAAATACATGAAGAGGAAAAGAAGAATCAAACAAATTATTCCTGTTTTTCTTTTGGTTATAGGAATCCTAGTAGGATGTTTTCAATATATGAATAGTACCGCTTCTCTGACACAGACAGGCAACAGTCCAGAAGTCAGTGTGGAGACTTATTGTCTGATGGATGCGGATAGTGGAGAAGTGATCTTACAAAAAAATATGGATACGCAAATGCGTCCAGCGAGTATTACGAAAATCTTAACAGCATTGATTGTAGTGGAAAATGTGGAAAATTTGGAAGAGGAAATGACGTTTTCTGAGAATGCTGTAACGAGTATTCCAATTTTAAGTTCTACGCTGGCACCTGTGACGAAGCCTGGGGAGACGATGCGAGTAAAAGATGCGTTATATGGAATGGTATTAAAATCTGCGAATGAATGTGCCAATGGATTGGCAGAGCATGTAGCTGGAAGTATCGAAGCATTTGCAGACAAGATGAATGAACGTTTAAAAGAAATTGGAACAAAGCATACACATTTTGTCACTCCAAGTGGTTTGGATGATGAAAAGCATTATACAACTGCCTATGATATGGCATTAATTTTTAAAGAAGCATTAAGCAATCCGACTGTTAGAGAGCTATTTTCTGCCAAATCCTATACCATCCCTGCTACAAATGTAAGTCAAAAACGAACGTTACAGGCAGGACATCAGTTTGTAACAGGAGTACAACAATGTGATGGTGTTTATGCGGGAAAAACAGGATACACGGTAAATGCAAAATGGACATTGGCAACAGCAGCAGAACGCAATGGACATAATCTAATTTTAATTTCTATGAAATCGGACGAAGGGCGTAATTATGAAGATGCCAAATTATTATTGGACTATGGTTTTGGGTTATTAGATAATACGAATCCTATTGCAAAACCAACCGTATATCGCCCAACCGTGACGGAAGTGGACGGAACTGGGTTTACTGTAACATGGAAAGTAGGAAATGATGCAGTAAGAGCAGAATTCCCAGTATGGACGGATAAAAATGGAAATGAAGATATGACAAAGGTATCAAGAGAGATTACTCCTGGAGAACTTAGTTATCGAGTTAATATTTCTGATCATAATAAAGAATATGGTGTATACACAGTACAAGCCTATGTTTATGGAAGTGATAATCAGCCTACAATTTCCACAATAAAGGTATTGATGATAGGAGAAAAGCAAGCTCCAGGTCTATATAATTATAATGGGCAGACATATTATATAAAGGAGAATGGTGGTTTAGGTACTGGATGGATTGAAACAGAAGATGGATGTTATTATGCTTCGCCAGAACAGTCCTATCTTTGCTATGGATTACAGCAAATTGGAGATGTTGGATATTACCTTGATGAAAATGGAAAATTGCAGACAGGCTGGAAAGAAGTGAATGGAAAGACTTATTATTTCCAGGCAAGTGGTGATATGGCTTATGGAGTCATTGAAATTGATGGAATGATTTATTATTTTGGACAAGATGGGGCATTAAATAACGAACTATTAGATGCAAACAATTTAAAGGAGATTCAATATGAAATGGAAAAAATTCACACTGGAAACTACTACCGAAGCCGTTGACTTTATCAGCGAGCTATTTGATGAAATTGGAATTGAAGGAATTGAAATTGAAGATAATATTCCTTTAACCGAAGCAGAAACAAAAGGAATGTTTATTGATATTCTTCCAGAACTTCCTCCAGATGATGGAACTGCAAAAGTCAGCTTTTATTTAGATGATACGTATGATATACCATCCACATTAAAGGCAGTAGAAGAGGGATTAAAAGAAATCGGACAATTTGTGGAGCTTGGTTCCTGTAAGATGATTGCCTCAGAGACAGAGGACAAAGATTGGATTAATAATTGGAAGCAATATTTCAAACCATTTACTGTAGACGATATTTTAATTAAGCCAACTTGGGAAGAAATCCCAGAAGAACATAAGGATAAGTTGTTAATTCAAATTGATCCTGGCACTGCATTCGGAACAGGACAGCATGAGACAACTCAATTATGTATTCGGGCAATTCGTAACTATTTAAAACCAGGTGATGTCATCCTAGATGTTGGAACAGGAAGTGGTATTTTAGCGATTGCTGCGCTACTGCTTGGAGCAAAGAAGGCAGTTGGTACAGATTTAGATGAAAATGCAATTATAGCGGCAAGAGAGAATACAGAGGCAAACCAAATTGATCCTGCCTTGTTTGAAGTTTATACAGGAAATTTAATTGATGATCCTGCTATAAAAGAATCGGTTGGATATGAAACATATGATATTGTAGTAGCAAATATTTTAGCAGATGTTATTATTCCTCTTCAGGCAGAAGTAGCCCCTCATTTAAAAAAGGGAGGAATTTTCATTACATCAGGCATTATTAATACAAAAGAACAAGCAGTAAAAGATGCGTTTGCATTGAATGAGGATTTGGAAGTGATTGAAACGGCTTATCAAGGAGAGTGGGTTTCGATTATTGCAACAAAGAAATAAAACAATCCGTTGCATTAGGAGGGAATTATGCATCATTTTTTCGTAGGTTCGGATCAGGTGAACGGAACGGAAATTCGGATTACTGGTACGGATGTAAATCATATCCGTAATGTACTGCGTATGAAAGAAGGAGAGGAAGCTCGGATTAGCGATGGAAGAAGTCGGGATTATCGATGTGTTTTAAAAACAATCACAAAAGAAGAAATTCTGGCTGAAATTTTAGAAGTAGAGGAGTCCAATAAGGAGTTACCTTCCCGTATTTTCTTGTTTCAAGGACTTCCAAAGTCTGACAAAATGGAATTAATTATACAAAAAACGGTAGAGTTAGGAGTATACCAAATTATTCCAGTAGAAACAAGACGTTGTGTTGTAAAGTTGGATAAAAAGAAAACAGAAACAAAGAAAAAGCGGTGGAATGCAATTGCAGAAAGTGCGGCAAAACAATCCAATCGAAGTATCATTCCAGAAGTGAAAGATGTAATGAGTTGGAAAGAGGCACTTTCCTATGCTACAAACTGTAATATCAACTTTATTCCATATGAGTTAGCACAGGGAATGGAAGAAACAAGAGCTTTGATTGATGGGTTAACTCCAGGAATGGATATTGGAGTTTTTATTGGTCCAGAAGGAGGATTTGATATTTCTGAAGTAGAGGAAGCAGTTGCACTTGGATTTCATCCAATTACGCTTGGCAAACGAATTTTGCGTACGGAAACTGCGGGCTTGACAATGTTGTCAATTTTAATGTATCATTTAGAACAGTGATTGACACAGGAGGAAAGGTATGGAAGTCTATTTGGATAATTCTGCAACTACAAGGGTATTTCCAGAAGTACAAGAGTTAATAAAGGAGACGATGGATGTAGCGTATGGAAACCCATCTTCCTTGCATCACAAAGGTGTAGAAGCAGAAGGTTATATAAAAAAAGCAAAAACACAGATTGCAAAATGCTTAAAGGTACAGGAAAAAGAAATTATTTTTACATCAGGAGGAACCGAGTCCAATAATATGGCTATTATTGGAACTGCAATGGCAAATCGGAGAGCTGGTATGCACATTATTACGTCCTCAATTGAACATCCAAGTGTAATACAGCCAATGAAATATTTAGAGGAATTAGGGTTTCGAGTAACATACTTACCAGTACATAGTGATGGTATGATTTGTATGGAGGCTTTAGAGGAAGCACTGGATGAAGAAACGATTTTAGTTTCTCTTATGTATGTAAATAATGAAATTGGAACCATTCAGCCAATCGAGGAAGCAGCTGCAAAGATAAAAAAGAAAAATCCTGCAATTATATTCCATGTAGATGCGATTCAGGCGTTTGGAAAAATGACCATTCGTCCAAAAAAACAGGGAATCGATTTACTTTCCGTCAGTGGCCATAAAATTCATGGTCCAAAAGGGATTGGATTTTTATATGCAAATGAAAAAGTGAAAATAAAACCAATCTTGCTTGGAGGAGGACAGCAGAGCGGAATGCGTTCAGGAACGGATAACGTACCTGGAATTGCAGGAATGGGGCTAGCGGCAGAAATGGTATATGCTCACTTAGAAACAGAAAGAAGTCGTCTGTATGAACTGAGACAAGCATTTATTAAAGGAATGCAGGAATTAGAAGGTGTGACCGTAAACGGTGGCAGTCCAGAAACGAGTGCACCACATATTGTCAGTGTAAGTTTTGAGGGAGTAAGAAGTGAGGTGTTACTGCACGCATTAGAAGAGCAGGAAATTTATGTTTCCGCAGGTTCCGCATGTTCTTCCAATAAACCAGCGATTAGTGCTACATTGAAAAGCATTGGAATAAAAAAAGAATTATTGGAATCTACGATTCGTTTTAGCTTTGGAGCATATACAACGATGGAAGATATTCGTGCAGCACAAAATGCAATTAAAACATTGCTTCCAATGCTTCGCAGATATTGGAGAAAAAAATAAATCGTTAAAGATCAGTAATAGAAAAATAAAAAAGAAAGGCTTGGTGTAATTTATGACATTTCAGGCATTTTTAATTAAATATGCAGAGATCGGTATTAAAGGAAAGAACCGTTATATATTTGAAGATGCGTTAGTGAAACATATTCGTCGTGCATTAAAACGAGTAGAGGGAAACTTTAATGTTTCCAAAGCAATGGGACGTATCTATGTGAATGTGGAATCAAATTACGATTATGATGAAGTAATGGAGGCACTTCAGTGTATTTTTGGTATTGTATGGATTTGTCCAGTTGTTCAGATACCCGATCATGGATTCGAAGATTTGAGTAAAAGGGTAGTAGAATATATTGAGCAGGTTTATCCAGAAAAACCAAAGACATTTAAGGTTGATTCACGCCGTTCCCGTAAAAATTATCCGTTAAATTCCCAGGAAATGAACCGAGAATTGGGAGGAATTATTTTGGATGCTTTCCCAGATATGAGAGTTGATGTTCATAAACCAGAAATGATGCTTCATATCGAGGTGAGAGAAAAGTTTATTAATATCTATTCCAAAGAGATTCCAGGTCCAGGAGGAATGCCAATTGGAACAAATGGAAAGGCAATGCTTTTATTGTCAGGAGGAATTGATAGTCCAGTTGCTGGATATATGATTGCAAAACGAGGGGTATTTTTGGATGCAACTTATTTCCATGCGCCGCCATACACAAGCGAAAGAGCAAAGCAGAAAGTAGTGGATTTGGCAAAAGAGGTTGCAAAATACTCAGGACCGATTCGTCTCCATATTGTAAACTTTACAGATATTCAGCTTTATATTTATGATAAATGTCCACATGAAGAATTAACAATTATTATGAGACGTTATATGATGCGGATTGCGGAAGAATTAGCGAAACGTTCTGGTGCAATGGGACTTGTTACAGGAGAGAGTATTGGACAAGTGGCTTCTCAAACAATGCAAAGTTTGGCTGCTACGAATGAAGTATGTACTATGCCAGTATTTCGTCCAGTAATTGGATTTGATAAACAGGAAATTGTAGAATTAGCAGTAAAGATTGGTACTTATGAAACGTCAATTCAACCGTTTGAAGACTGCTGCACGATTTTTGTAGCAAAACACCCAGTTACAAAGCCTAATATTAATGTCATTCGTTCTTCCGAAAAGAAACTGGAAGAAAAAATTGATGCAATGGTTCAAGAGGCATTGGATACAACAGAAATAATTCTTTGTGAGTAAACAAAAAGAACCTTCATTGGAGCTTCTTTTTGCATATTATGATAACAAAATGGAGGTGTGTATACACACCTCCACTCTATCAAATAGCAATAAAATTATTTAATGATATATGGATCCAATGCTTTTAATACTGTATCAATATCATCTTCTACATGGATGTTTAAATCGATTGGTTTCGATAAATCCAAAGAGAAAATACCCATAATTGACTTAGCATCGATTACGTATCTGCCAGATACAAGATCGAAATCATAATCAAACTTTGTTAACTCATTGACAAAGGATTTTACTTTGTCGATTGAATTTAAAGAAATTTTAACTGTAGTCATTGGAAACACCCTCCTATTTCATATGAATTCATGAATGCATTGCATATCTATGTATATACTACATAGAAACTGGGGAAAAGTCAAGATACAAATCGACAAAAATATAAGAAAGGATAGGCAAGCGTAACTATTGATTTGTCTAGGCGAACAAAGGAAATTTTACTTATAAAATTAATCTATTTTTTATTCTATTTAGAAAATGAAAAAGAGAAAATTTCATTTATAAGACGAGCTTGGAGAATTTTATAGATACGAATAAATCGTGCAAAAATGAGTAAAAAAGTTGCATTTCATACATTAGGCTGTAAAGTAAATACTTATGAAACAGATGCAATGGAGCAGATGCTTTTATCGCATGGATATGAAATTGTTTCATTTGAAGATCAGGCCGATATTTATATTATTAATACATGTTCCGTTACGAATATGGCAGATCGCAAATCGCGTCAGATGCTGCATAAAGCCAAAAAGAAAAATCCGAATGCTGTAGTAGTAGCAGCAGGTTGTTACGTTCAGGCGGCACCAAAAGAGGTTTTAGCAGATGCAGGAGTTGATCTTGTAATTGGAAATAATCGAAAGCAAGATTTAGTACAAATTTTAGAAGATTATTTTAAGGAGCATAGAGAGGAAGCAGTCATTGATATTAATAAAGAACAAGAGTATGAAGAATTAGAATTGGACTTTGTATCGGATCATACAAGGGCTTATATTAAAGTACAGGATGGCTGCAATCAGTTTTGCAGTTATTGTATTATTCCATATACGCGGGGACGAATTCGGAGCCGTGCAAAACAGGATGTAATCTCAGAAATTAAGCGGATTGCAAAAAATGGAACAAAGGAAGTTGTTCTGACTGGAATTCATCTGAGCTCTTATGGAAAAGATTTTAAAGATGAGACAGACTTATTGGATTTAATAAAAGCGGTTCAGGAAGTGAATGGAATCCAAAGAATTCGTCTTGGTTCATTAGAACCCCGTATTATTACGTTGGAATTTGCTCAGGAATTGAGAAAATTGGATAAGTTTTGTCCCCATTTTCATTTATCTTTACAGAGTGGATGCGAGGCAACACTGAAACGAATGAATCGGCATTATACACCAGAGGAATACTATGAAAAATGTCAAATACTTCGTGAAGTATTTGATCATCCTGCGATTACAACAGATGTAATCGTAGGATTTCCTGGAGAGACAGAAGAGGAATTTGAAGAAACACGTAAATTCTTAGAAAAAGTAAATTTTTATGAGATGCATGTATTTAAGTATTCCAAACGAAAAGGTACAAGAGCTGCTGAGATGGAAAATCAAGTTCCAGAACAGACGAAAACAAAAAGAAGTAATATACTGTTGGAATTAGCTCGGAAACGTTCAGAGGAATATCGCAGTTTTTGGATTGGAAAAGAAGTAACGGTACTGTTGGAAGAAAAAATAGTGTTGGATGGGAAGTTTTATATGGTTGGACACACAAAAGAGTATGTAAAAGCAGCTGTAAAAGGAGAATTTTCTTCCAATACTTTTGTGACGGGAAAAATAAATGGATTTTTAAATAATGAAATTGTAAATCTACTTGCTGAATAATAAAAAATGTATTACAATAGAATCATTGAGATGACAAAGGTAAGAGTGTGGAAGTTGTAGATTTAAAAATGTGGTATTAGGAGGTAACTATGGCAGATTTATCAAATACTCAGTTTATTCGTGTATCTCAGCCAAACCGTGTTGAGATTAGTGATGTGTTAGAACAGGTTTATAAAGCTTTGAAGCAAAAAGGATATAACCCAGTGAGTCAGCTTGTTGGATATTTAATGTCAGGAGATCCAACTTATATTACAAGTTACAATAATGCGAGAAACTTAATTATGAAAGTAGAGAGAGATGAAATTTTAGAAGAATTAATTAAGCATTATGTGGATAAGATGTAAGTAGTGGGAGATTTTATGCGTATATTAGGGCTGGATTATGGTTCTAGAACAGTAGGTGTTGCGGTGAGTGATCCGTTAATGCTTACTGCTCAAGCCGTAGAGACGATTACTCGTAAGGAAGAAAATAAATTGCGCCGTACGCTGGCACGTCTAGAGGTTTTGGCGAAAGAATATGAGGTTAGTGAGATTGTACTTGGATTACCAAAGAATATGAATAATACGATTGGAGATCGGGCAGAAAAAACCATGACATTTGGAGCCATGGTAGAACGGCGTACCGGTCTTAAAGTGGTATATTGGGATGAAAGAATGACAACAATATCAGCAGAGCGTGTTTTGATGGAAACGGGCATCCGTAGAGAACATCGGAAAGATGTGATTGATCAGATTGCAGCGGTTTTTATCTTACAAGGATATTTAGATTCAAGGAATGAATGCCGGAGGAATGGATAACATGGAAGAAACAAAACAGCAGATAAATCAGAAACAGGCAGAAAAAATCCGGTTTCAAACAGAAGATGGAGCATATGAAGAACTGTTTGTATTAGAGGAAACGAAATTAAATGGAGTAAACTATTTATTAGTTACGGACTCAGAAGAAGAAGAGGCGGAATGTTACATTTTTAAAGAAATTTCTGAGGAAGGAAATGAGAATGCTGTCTATGAACCTGTAGAAGATGAAACGGAGTTAGACAGCCTTTTAACAATTTTCGAACAATTATTAGATGATGTAGAATTTATCTAATGATTTGACAGAAGTACCGTAATATAAGTGATGATGGATGCTTTGATTTGAATAAAAGAAACCTCCACTGGAGTTTTCTTTTGCATATCACGATAAGAAAAGAGCGAGAAATAAGATTTTTCATCCCAGTCGTTGCATTTCATATTGGGAAGATGAATTGTATCATAGAAATATTAATGGAGGTGTAGAACGTGAATACAGAAGGAACAAGTGTTAAGATAATCCCTCTCGGAGGATTGGAGCAGATCGGAATGAATATGACTGTAATTGAATATGGTGACAGTATTATAGTGGTCGACTGTGGATTATCATTTCCTACAGAAGATATGCTTGGAATTGATTTAGTTATTCCAGATGTTACGTATTTAAAACAAAATGCAGATAAAGTGAAAGGATATGTAATTACACACGGACATGAAGATCATATTGGTGCATTACCATATATTTTGAAAGAGGTCAATGCTCCGATTTATGCAACCAAACTGACGATTGGGATTATTGATGGAAAGTTAAAGGAACATAACTTAACAAAATTGGTAAAAAGAAAAATTGTAAAATATGGACAATCTGTAAATCTTGGAAGTTTTCGAGTTGAATTTATCCGTATGAATCATAGTATTGTAGATGCAGCGGCTTTGGCTATTTTTACTCCAATAGGAACGATTATTCATACAGGAGATTTTAAAATTGATTATACGCCAGTATTTGGAGATAGCGCAGATTTACAACGGTTTGGAGAACTTGGAAAAAAAGGTGTTCTTGCGTTATTATGTGAAAGTACGAATGCGCTTCGGCCAGGGTTTACTATGTCAGAACGTACCGTAGGAAAGACATTTGATTCTATTTTTGCAGAGCATCGGAATAATCGATTGATTGTAGCAACATTTGCTTCAAACGTGGATCGAGTACAACAAATTATTAATACTGCTTGTAAATATGATCGTAAAGTTGTAATTGAAGGACGCAGTATGGTTAATATTATTGGAACTGCGACAGAACTTGGTTATATTAATGTTCCAGATGGAACAATTATTGATATAGAACAATTGAAAAATTATCCAGATGAGAAGACGGTTATTATCACAACAGGAAGTCAGGGAGAATCTATGGCGGCCTTGTCTCGTATGGCATCTTCCATTCATCGAAAAGTTTCAATCAATCCACAGGACACCATTATTTTTAGTTCCTCGCCGATTCCAGGTAATGAAAAGGCAGTGGACAAAGTGATTAATGAACTTTCTATGAAAGGAGCAGAAGTTATTTTCCAAGATACCCATGTATCAGGACATGCCTGCCAGGAAGAGATTAAATTAATCTATGCATTGGTACGACCAAAATATGCGATTCCAATTCATGGAGAATATCGTCATCGTATTGCAAATGCAGAAATTGCAGTGGCACTCGGAGTGCCAAAGGAACAGATCTTTTTAATGCAGTCTGGTGATGTATTAGAAATGGATCAGGATTACGCAGAGATTGTAGACCAGGTTCAGCATGGCGGAGTTTTGGTAGACGGTTTAGGAGTTGGAGATGTTGGAAATATCGTATTAAGGGATCGCCAGAATTTATCTCAAGATGGTATTATTATTGTTGTGCTCACATTGGAAAAGTATACAAATCGCCTGCTGGCAGGACCAGATATTGTATCGAGGGGATTTGTGTATGTGCGAGAATCAGAAAATCTTATGGAAGAAGCACATCAAATTGTAACAGATGCAGTAGAGAGCTGTTTAATGCATCGAATCAGTGATTGGACGAAGATTAAAAATGTAATTCGGGATACTCTTTCTGAATACCTTTGGAAAAAGATGAAGAGGAGTCCAATGATCTTACCGATTATTATGGAGGTAGAATAATACAATCAGGAAGATGGAAGAACAGAAACGAGAAGTTGATTATCAAAAGTGGACCTGGAAAGTATTAGAATATACAGCAAAGGCGGTGATGGGAATTATCGTCATCGCCTTTTTATATCAGGGAGTTACAAAAGGATATGCATTTGGATATGAACTGTTCCATTCTGAGCCATTGACAAAAAAGGCAGAGGTAAGTATTGAATTGGAAGTGACAGAACATGATTCAGCATTTGAAATTGGAAAATTATTAGAACAGGAAAATATCCTATCCAGTGCACTTGTATTCTGGGCACAATCTTATATATATGAACTGAATATTCGGCCTGGAGTATATCAAGTCAGCAGTGATATGTCTTCTAGAGAGATTTTAACAATGCTGGATCTAGGAAAACAGGAGAAGTCGTCGGAATGATAACAAATGAAAGAATGATTGCTTATATTAATTCTCTGGAATCTCCAGAGAGTCCCATATGTGAAATGATTAGAAAAGAAGCTTTAGCAGAGATGGTGCCGATCATTCGTAATGAGACAGCCAGCCTGCTGAAGTTTTTTATCCGTTTGACAAAACCGATGCATATTTTAGAAGTGGGAACAGCAGTTGGATATTCTGCTATTTTAATGAGTGAATATATGCCAGAAGAAGCTCATATTACTACGATTGAAAAATATGAGCCTAGAATTCCGATTGCCAAGGAAAATTTCCATAGAGCAGGAAAAGAGAACGCTATTACATTGCTAGAGGGAGATGCAGCAGAAATTTTACGCTCATTGGAAGAAAGTTATGACTTGATTTTTATGGATGCTGCAAAGGGACAATACATCCATTTCTTTCCAGATGTAATGAGACTGTTAGCATCGGGAGGATTATTGATTTCAGATAATATATTGCAAGATGGGGACATTATTGAGTCTCGATTTGCTGTTACAAGGAGAAACCGTACGATCCATAGTCGAATGAGAGAGTATTTATATACATTAAAACATACGCCAGAATTGCAGACTGCAATTATTCCAATTGGAGACGGCGTAGCAGTAAGTACAAAGCAATAGAATATTTTACAAAGATATAGTTAAATTGAGAAATGGAGAAGATTAGGAAAATGAGACATCCAGAGTTATTAATTCCTGCAAGCAGTTTAGAAGTATTAAAAATTGCAGTTATATTTGGAGCTGATGCAGTTTATATTGGAGGAGAGGCGTTTGGACTTCGGGCAAAGGCAAAAAATTTTTCACTGGAAGATATGAAAGAGGGAGTAGCGTTTGCACATGCTCATAATGTAAAAGTATATGTAACAGCCAATATTTTAGCACATAACAGTGATTTAGATGGGGTAAGGAAGTATTTTGAAGAATTAAAAGGAGTAAATCCAGATGCATTAATTATTTCTGATCCAGGAGTATTTATGATTGCAAAAGAAGTATTGCCAGAGATGGAACTTCATATTAGTACACAAGCCAATAATACGAATTATGGAACCTATCTGTTTTGGAAAGCTCAGGGAGCAAAGCGTGTCGTATCTGCCAGAGAATTATCTTTACAGGAAATAAAAGAAATTCGTGCTCATATTCCAGATGATTTGGAAATTGAAAGTTTTATTCATGGGGCGATGTGCATTTCTTATTCGGGACGCTGTTTGTTAAGTAACTATTTTACTGGCAGAGATGCCAATCAGGGAGCATGTACGCATCCGTGCCGTTGGAAGTATTCGATTGTGGAAGAAACAAGACCAGGAGAATACATGCCTGTTTATGAAAATGAACGAGGAACCTATATTTTTAATTCCAAAGATCTTTGTATGATTGAACATGTACCAGATTTATTAGAGGCTGGGATTGACAGTTTAAAAATAGAAGGAAGAATGAAGACTGCACTCTATGTTGCCACGGTTGCCCGTACGTATCGTAAGGCCATTGATGATTATCAACTCGACCCAAAGCGTTATGAAGCAAATATGGAGTGGTATAGAGAGGAAATTGGAAAATGTACCTATAGAGAATTTACAACGGGATTCTTTTATGGAAAACCAGATGAAACTACGCAGATTTATGATAATAATACGTATATTAAAAATTATACGTATCTTGGTATTGTTGGACAGCAGGATGAAAATGGGTACTATTCATTGGAACAACGCAATAAATTCTGTGTCGGAGAGCGAATTGAAGTTATGAAGCCAAATGGTGAAAATATAGAAGCTGTAGTACAGGGAATTTATGATGAAGATTATAATCCAATGGAAAGTGCACCTCATCCAAAACAATTGTTACATATTGATTTAGGAATGCAGTTAGATCAATATGATATTTTGAGAAGAAGAGAAGAGGAATGAGAATGCAGTTAAATAATATATCCCAGTATGAATTAATTGAAAAAAGAGAATTAAAAGAAATTGGCTCCACTGGTTATGTGATGCGTCATAAAAAGACTGGAGCTAGAGTATTTGTTTTAGAAAATGATGATAATAATAAAGTGTTTAATATTGCGTTTCGTACTCCTCCGTCCGATAGCACAGGGGTACCGCATATATTGGAGCATTCTGTTTTATGTGGTTCGAATAAATATCCAGTAAAAGATCCATTTGTAGAATTAGTCAAGGGATCATTGAACACATTTTTAAATGCAATGACCTATCCAGATAAAACAATGTATCCAGTAGCAAGCTGTAATGATAAAGATTTTCAAAATCTGATGTCTGTTTACTTAGATGCAGTGTTTTGCCCGAATATCTATAAGAACGAAAAAATTTTCCTACAGGAAGGATGGCATTATGAATTAGAATCAAAAGATGGAAATTTGATCTATAATGGTGTTGTCTATAATGAAATGAAAGGAGCATTTTCTTCACCAGATAGTGTATTAGAACGTTATACGCAAAGAGTATTATTTCCACATACTGCTTATGCAAATGAATCAGGTGGAGATCCGATCTGTATTCCTGATTTAACTTATGAGGCATTTTTGGATTTCCACAGAAAATATTATCATCCGTCGAACAGTTATATTTACCTGTATGGAGATATGAATATGGAGGAAAAACTAAACTGGATTGATCAGGAATACTTAAGTCATTATGATCCGATTGCTGTCAATTCTGAAATTCAAGAAGAACCTCCATTTGATCAGATGGCAGAGACAGAAGTCACTTATGGAATTACAGATGAAGAATCAGAAGAAAATGCTACGTATTATTCTTGGAATAAAGTAACAGGATCTACATTGGATCCAAAGCAGTATTTAGCATTTCAAGTTTTAGAATATGCGTTGCTAAATGCACCAGGAGCACCATTAAAACAGGCACTTGTGAAATCAGGAATTGGAAAAGATGTATATGGAGGATATGAGTGTGAATTGCGCCAAACTTATTTCTCTGTTGTAGCAAAAGATGCCAAAGCAGGAAAAAAGGCAGAATTTGTTCAATGTATTGAAGATACATTAAAAGAAGTAGTTGGGAAGGGATTGAATAAAAAGTCACTTTTGGCAGGAATTAATATTTTAGAGTTTAAACTTAGGGAAGCAGATTATGGAAGATTTCCAAAAGGTTTAATGTATGGACTTCAATGTTTTGATTCTTGGCTTTATGATGAAACAGATCCAATGATGCATTTGGCCTATGATAATACATTTATGTTCTTACGCGAGGAAGTGGATACCGATTATTATGAAAAATTAATAGAAAAATATTTAATTCAAGGTACACATGGAGCGGTTCTTACACTTGTTCCAGAACGTGGTTATACTGCAAAAATAGATGCCAAAGTAGCAAAACGTCTGGCAGCTTATAAAGAAAGCCTAACGGAAGTACAATTAGAAGAATTGGTACAGAAGACAAAAGAATTAAAACAGTATCAGGATGAGCCATCTAGCAGTGAAGAATTAAAATGTATCCCGATGTTAGAAGTATCTGATATTGAGCGAAAGATCCAGCCTCTGCATAATAAGATTTGTCAAATAGGAGATACAAAAGTTTTATTCCATGATATTTTCAGTAATGGAATTGGATATTTGGACTTACTTTTCTCAGCAGATGAAGTAGAGACCGAAGACTTGCAATATTTAGCATTATTAAAATCTGTGTTGGGATATATTGATACAGAACATTATACGTATCAGGAATTGGCAGATGAAATTAACATTCACACAGGCGGAATTATGCCAGGAATTACTTGTTTTACTCATCGAGAATGTTTGCAAGAGCCGTTTCTCCGGTTTGGAATTCGCACAAAGGCAATGTATGGAGAACTTGGAAAAGCTTTTGAGCTAATTCATGAAATTATTCAATATTCGAAATTAGATGATGAAAAGAGATTAAAAGAAATTGTTTCTGAGCAGCGTTCTAGAGGGCAAAGTTATTTAATGTCTTATAGCCATTCCATTGCATTGATGCGTGCGGGATCTTATTATTGTGAGACAGGGTATTTAGGCGAAGTAACAGCTGGAATTTCTTATTATCAGTTTTTGGAAGATTTAGATGAGCATTTTGAAGAAAAAAAAGCAATAATTGTTCAAAAATTGAAAAAATTAAGTCATCTAATCTTTAATAAGAAAGGATTGTTTATCAGCTATACGAGTGATAAAGAAGGTTACAAGATATTAGAGAAAGAGTTGGTTTCTTATCTAGAAACACTTCCAGAAAGAGAAATTTGTCCAGTGAAGAGAACTTATCATTTAGAAAAGAAAAATGAAGGATTCCAAACTTCTTCACAGGTACAATATGTAGCTCGTTGTGGTGAGTTTAAGAAGAAGGGGTATCAGTTCCATGGTTCTATGCGTATCTTGCAGGTTATTTTGAACTATGACTATCTTTGGACGAATCTTCGTGTAAAGGGTGGAGCATATGGATGTATGAGTGCATTGACACGAGATGGACAGGGGTATTTTGTTTCTTATCGCGATCCAAATTTAGCAGAAACCAATGAAATTTATAATAAGATACCAGAATATCTCAGAAATATTCAGATTGATGATAGGGATATGACAAAATATATTATTGGAACAATTAGTGATATGGATACTCCAATGAACCCGTCTGCAAAAGGACTTCGAGGATTAAATGCCTATATGACTGGTGTTACAGAAGAAATGCTGCAAAAAGAGCGAGATGAAGTAATTGATTCTACACAAGAAGATATTCGAAACTTGGCTGGTCCAGTTCAGGCTGTATTAGAAGAAAATGCATTTTGTGTGATTGGAAATCAAGAAAAAATTGCAGCAAATCAAAGTCTTTTCAAAGAAGTAAAGCCATTGTTTCATTAAGAGAACAAAAAAGGAGAGGAAAATGGAAAAAAAGTCAGGATTTGTTACTTTAATTGGGCGTCCAAATGTAGGAAAATCCACGTTAATGAATCATCTTATTGGACAAAAGATTGCAATCACATCCAATAAGCCTCAAACAACGAGAAATCGTATTCAGACTGTATATACGGACGAGAGAGGACAGATTATATTTTTAGATACTCCAGGTATTCATAAAGCAAAAAATAAGCTTGGAACCTATATGGTAAATGTAGCAACGCGTACGCTTACTGAAGTGGATGTCATTCTTTGGCTAGTGGAACCAACCACTTATATTGGAACGGGAGAACAGGAAATTGCTAAAAAACTGAATCAGACGAAAACTCCTGTAATCTTGATTATTAACAAGGTGGACACAGTAAAAAAAGAAGAAATTCCGACTTATATCCAGGCATATAAAGATATTTGTCCGTTTGCAGAAATCATTCCAGTGTCCGCACTTAGAAAAATAAATACAGAAACGGTCATTGATCAGATCTTTCGCTATTTACCATATGGTCCTCAGTATTATGATGAGGATACGATTACAGACCAGCCAATGCGTCAGATTGTAGCAGAGATGATTCGTGAAAAAGCACTTCGCTGTCTGCAAGAAGAAATTCCGCATGGAATTGCCGTAACAGTCGAAAAAATGCAGGAACGAAAAAATGGATTGGTAGATATTGAGGCATCCATCATATGCGAACGAGAATCTCATAAAGGAATCATTATTGGAAAAAATGGTGCTATGTTAAAAAAGATCGCCAGTGCTGCACGATTTGAAATCGAACGGATGATGGAACAGCAGATCAATCTGAAAGTTTGGGTAAAAGTACGAAAAGACTGGAGAGATAATGATATTTTAATGAAAAACTATGGATATGTAGAAGAAAAAAAATAAATCTCTGCCACAGATGAATCAAAGAAACTCGTTCTACATTTCCTCGGGCGGTCATGATATGTAAAAGGAGGCTCTGCTGGGAGTTCCTTTCGTTATCGTGATATGCGAAAGACATCCAGTGGGAGGTCTTTGGTTATCGTGATATGCAAAAGGAAGTTCCAGTGGAGATTTCTTTTGTTGGATAAGGAGGTAAGGGGATGCGAGATGTGATTGTGACACATGGAATCGTGATTTCAGCAATGGCGGTGGGAGATTACGACAAGAGAGTGGTGTTGCTGACAAAAGAACTGGGGAAAGTAGCCGCATTTGCAAGAGGGGCTAGAAGATCCAACAGTTCTCTTTTAGCAAGTACAAGACCTTTTACATTGGGAATATTTTCTTTATATCCAGGCAGAGATGCCTATATCATACAGTCTGTGGAAGTAAATGAATACTTTGAAGGGCTTAGCAGTGATATGGAAGCAGTAACATATGGATATTATTTCCTGGAAATTGCAGATTATTATACAAGGGAGGGAATCGATGAAACCCCAATGATTAACCTTCTCTATGTAACAATTAAAGCATTGATGAACTCAAATCTAAGCAATCAATTAGTAAAGTTAATTTTTGAACTGCGTGCGATTGTAATAAGTGGCAGCTATCCAGAACTGTTTCATTGTGTCAATTGTGGACAGGAAATTCAGGAAGGAATCTTTTCGATTCGAGATCACGGAACCTATTGTCCAGAATGTAAAATGTTGTCCAAAAACGGAATCCCACTGGATGCTGCAACCACTTATACATTACAATATATTATAGCAGCACCAATTAATAAACTATATACATTCACTCTTTCCGAAAAAACAATGCAAACCGCTGCAAAAGTCATCGAACAATGCAAAAAACAATATCAGGATAAAATATTTCATTCATTAGAAATTTTAGAGCAGATGGTAGGAGTGAGCGCAAATAAAACAGAATCATAAAAAAGTTAGAAAATACGGAATGTAGTTCTTATAAAAAGACTGTATTCCGTATTTTTTACTATAAAAGTGTTGTCAATGACCAGACAGGCAGGGGATTTATACCCTGTATGGGCTTGTCATTCCACGACCTGACCTGTATGAGCAAGTAAGGCATTTGCCTGCGATTGCGGGAGCAGCAAAGTGCGGAGCAATTGATTTTCATTTATAGTGGTGATTCGACCGTTGGGCGAATCATATTCGTTTACTATATTAAAGTTTATTCACCAAAAAATAATAAAAAATTGGTGGATAAACTAAGTTGTAAAAAAAAGTAGTTATAGTAAAATGTAAATTAGAAACAATCTAGATGGTTTCTATAGGAATAGAAAAATGTAAGTTAAACTAAAAGTGATGTCAATTACAAATATTTTCTATTGAGAAATATAAAAATATAATAATTTGCAAATTATTAGGCTCATGTAAGAAAGGAAAGGTTTATGAAGTACAAATCAAATATTAAAAGAAGAATGAAGGTTGTTGGGATTTTATTAATGCTTATCATTAGTACAGTTTCTCTTGGTACTCAAGCAAAACAAATTAAGAACTATTCTTTTACAATTTCAGGTACTAAAGGAGCATATGCACCTAATTCGCTCAAATCGGTAACAAATCGACCATATGCAGTAAATGCATCAATGCCATCAAATCGACCAAGGTACGTTATAAAGACTACTATGTATAATAGTGAAAATGCATATAGAGGAAATTGTGATGTATACGAAGGAACACGTAACACAGGTGCTAATACAGGTGTAGCAGGACATAGTTATAAGTTGTATTGCATTAGACAATATACATGGGATGGATCTGCATATACATCAGGTAGCTGGGCAGCAGATGAAAGCTAAAGGAATAATTCTACATAGTACATCTGTAATATAGTTAAAAAGCTTAATAATGAATTTGGATAAGTACTCTGATTGAGTTTGTATTACTAAACTTAAAGACGATAGAAGAATATGCATAGTAGTCAATAAAATCAGAGTGCTCATCCTTATAATTTAAACTTATATAAAATGGTAAAGAAGGAGAATAAGGTATACTGAGTTGATTGTAAAATTAAATAAAAATATGTATGTAATTAAATGGAAGGAATATTATGAGTATTTTAACGAAATATAGAGTATTAAATCTCAAGAGGCTGATTATAGTAAGCTTGTTTTTGGTAGGGGCATTTTTATCGTGTTTCTTTTTAAGCGGATTGTATGAAGTAACGTTGGGATTTGATTTTAATGCATCAGATATTGCAAACAATCCTTATGAGGTGCAGCAAACATTATTAGAACAGGTAAAAAGGATGGATCGTTATACAGATATCAATATGTTTACAACAACGGTTTTTCCTATTTTAGTATTTAGTACTGGTTTGTTTTTTTATAGAGAGAAAGTAGGGGTATTTCCTTATTTATTTTTAAGAAAAAAATCTCAAATAAGAGAAGTAGGAAAAGCAATGTTTTTCCATTCATTGTTTTCCGCAGTTAGTTTTTATTTGGCATATATTGTTTTTATGACAATAGGGTATTGGTATATTGGTCCAGTAACGGGAGATGTGCCAAGAAATTTGTTTGATGGAATATTTGGAACAGGTTTTTCTTTTCAGCATATTTATAGTTATTATCTATTGGAAGGATTTTACAAGTACTTTGTTTTTTCATTTATATATAGTTTATTTGTATGCTGTGTTGCACTGCTTGTAAGAAGGCAGTATCTTTGCATGGTAGTTCCGATTTGTTATTACTTTGGGGTTAACATTGTTATAGGAAATAATGCAATATTGGGATCTATATTACTTCCATTTCAACCTGCCTATACATTGGGATTCAATGGAATGGTATACGATAATCCGAATATTTTAACTGCATTAAAACCATTACTTCCATTCATGCCTATTTTGATATTTATCTGTATCGGAATTGGATATTATACGAAAAGGAGTGAACGAGTTGAGTTTTAAATATAGGGTAGTTATGTTAACACTCGGTATTGTTATGATTGCACCGGCAGATATTATATATGCAAGTATTTTTACTGACTACTTTATGGGAATACTTATTGTTTACTGGGGGTATCTAATACTATTCTCTAATCGGTATTTTATTTCTAATTCCATGTTTGTACAAAGGTTTCCATCATTGAAAAGCTTATATTGGTTTTACATAAAGAAAGAACTTCAATTAGCAACAAGTTATATTGTACTTTTAGATATCATTACGGTTGCAGTGAATATAGTAGTATCACGTATCTTATGTTGGATTCCAATTACATTGGATAAAACTTCCTTGAAATGGATTGTATTATTTACAATATTGAATATCATTGGAATTGTGGTACTGCGGCTCATTATGCTTTGGATACAATTAATGTATTCTTCTCATATAGCTACGATTGTATATTGCTTGTATGTTGGGATATCAGCTCTTTTTTCCTATATTTCTATACCTGCAATAGAAATTGATTTTTCCATTATATCTCCAGCGTTCAAAGGAGAATTTTTTAATTTATTTTGTCTTGGGGTGGCATATATAATAGTTTGGATCATAGGAGGAGCTTTATATCAGAATGTGAAAAGGGGAGATCGAAAACTATGAGAAAGTGGATAGGAAGCATTTTATTCTTAAGTATGATTGTATTATCAATTTTTACAATAACACAGGATGTTTTTAGGATACAATTAGATGAATATAGATTCGATGATATTTTAAAAATAAATTTTGTCTATTATTCTAAATCAGAGATTAAATATTCTATGCTAAATACAGTGAATATAATATGTTACTTTGGAAGTCTAATATTTGGGTATCTTTTCCTAATGCAGGACTTTTTTTGTGCTTCTAGAAAGTATAGAAGAATGTTACTAATTCGTTTTCAGAAAAAAGGATTGCTTTTTAGAAAATTTATAATAAATGGGCTAATAAAAACATTAATTCTATCTATTATATTTGGAAGTTCCATATGTGGTTCAATCTATCCATATAGAGAAAAGCTAATAGGTTCAAGCTTAGAATTAGTACATTTTGTACTCCGAATTGGAAATTTGTTTTTATTTTTTAACATTATGATATTAATAACATTTATTGGATATATTTTCTTTGATGGTGGGAAAACGTTACTTTTTAGTGGAAGTTTTATTGGTTTTATATTAATAGTGGATATGTTTTTACCTGTTACCAGTATTTTAGTATATGGAAAATCATTAAATGTGGAATTTATCAATATAATAATTCAATTAGTTTGCTATACAATAATTGGGATATTAACTTATAATTTATTAAAGCTAGTAGAATGGTAAATGGAGGGAATATGAATACAATAATTGAAATAAGAAATGCAACAAAACGATTTAAAGATAAAACGGTTTTTGAAAATATTAGTTTGAATTTTGAAAAGGGAAAAAGCTATGGGTTTATTGGATATAATGGTTGTGGAAAATCAGTATTTTTTAAGACAATTTGTGGATTCTCCAGATTGACAGAAGGAGAAATAATTTGTAATGGTAAAGTAATTGGAAAAGATACGGATTTTATACAGGATGCAGGTGTTGTAATTGAGACACCAGAGTTTATTAATGATTATTCTGGATTTAAGAATTTAAAGTTGTTAGCACAAATTCAAAATAAAATTGGAGATAAAGAAATATTAGAAACATTGGAAATGGTAGGACTTTCTAACGATAAAGATAAAAAAGTAAGAAAATATTCTCTAGGAATGAAACAAAAGTTACGTTTGGCACAGGCATTTATGGAAAAACCTGAAATATTAATTTTGGATGAGCCAATGAATGGACTAGATAAAACATCTGTACTTGTAGTTCGTTCCATACTTACTGAATTTGTAAATAATGGTGGTACTCTTTTGATGACGAGCCATAATGCGGAAGATATTCAGATCTGTTGTGAATATATTTATGAGTTTGATAATCAGATGATTTCACTGAAAAAGTAGTGTTCTTTTCACAACATTGAGCCATGCTATGATTTTTGTCTTTATAAAAGATTGCAAAAATAAAATGATAAACTAAATAAAAAATTTATAATTATAGTTTTAAATTTCAGTAGAGAGAATGAAGTCATTTGAGAAAGGACTTAGAAACTTATGAAGACCGTTATATTAGAAAATGTATCAAAACAAATACATGAACGAGATGTTTTAAAAAATATTAACTTAAGTTTCGATAAGGGAAAGATATTTGGATTAATTGGTCCTAATGGAGCAGGGAAAACTACTCTTATGAGAGCTATGATGAATATGATTTCAATTAATTCTGGAACAATACAAATTTTTAATAAAGAATATAAAAAAGATGATAATTATATCTATGCCAGAGTTGGTGCATTAATAGAAGAACCTGCATTTTATCCATACATGACAGGGCGTCAAAATGTAGAATATATAAGAAAGTTAAGAAAACTTCCAAAATCTGTTTTAGAGGAGACTAGGTTACTTACAGGGTTAAAAAAAGCATGGGATAAGCAGGTAAAAAGGTATTCACTAGGAATGAAAATGCGGCTAGCACTTGGGATTTGTTTTATGGGTGAACCAGAATTTCTTATTTTAGATGAACCAATGAATGGGTTAGATCCAGATGGAATTTTTACATTGAAAGAATTATTAAAGAAGAAAAAAGAGGATGGAGTAACAATATTAATTTCCTCGCATTTGTTGTTAGAACTACAAGAATTAGCAGATGAATTTATCTTTTTGAAAGAAGGAGAAGTTGTCAAAGTCTGTGAAAATGATGCGAATATAGAGGATGTTTATAATGAGATCTATAAAAATAGAGAAAAATCACTGTAGTAAGACAAATGGTTGGGAGGATTTCATAAATGATTTTAGAATGGAAAAAGGAACTATTAAGAAAGAAAAATTGGATTATTCTAGGAGTTGTCATTGTTCTATGTCTAGGAATTGGAATTGTGATTCATATACAGGAAACACATAATGAAAAAATTAAAGAGTATAATTATACACATAACATAGAATTGTTGCAGGAATTTATAAAAGATAAGGAATCAATTCTAGAGGAAAAGGGAAGTAATAAAGAAATTGAACAAGCATTGGAAGAGGATCAAAAAAAGCTGTATTTATATGAGGCAATGTTAGATGCGTTAAAAAATGGTGATTGGAAACAAGAATTAAAATTAAATATTGAGCAAATAGAAGAAGATATTGTAGCGTATCATAATGGGAATTTAGTTGGAATAACAGAAGAAGAATTGATGAAACAACAACAGCAATATACATTCCTCTATGAAAATGAAATTCAACCTCAAGATGTGAATGAAACAGTCACTGGATGGAACCTTGTGTACATGTTATTTCAGGGAACAATTTTGCCAAATTTTTTACCGCTAATATTTATCCTTTTCTGTATTGATATGATGTCGGTAGAACAGGAACAAAAAACAATGAAATTATTGCTGTTACAGCCAATTTCAAGAAGGACGATTCTAAGGCGAAAATTGATGGCAGGATTGGCTCATACAATTAGTTTTATTGTTATAATAGTAATAGTTACATTTATTGCTGGCAGTATATTAGGCGGGGTTGGAGATTTGCGTTATCCGTTGGATATTAATCCTATATTCGGATCGGATCAGGAAATTTTATCATTAAAAGATTACTTTCTGCAATCCATTCCACTTTGGTTATGCAGTATCTTTTTTTATGTATCAGTTGCTTTTTTGGTTTCTACGATATGTTTGAATAGTATGGTAGCAACAATCATTGGAATCGTTGCAGTAGAGGGAGGATTTTCTGTTATGAAAATAGCAGAGAATTCTGTATTTATGTATGAACCATTCTACATAGGAAATATTGGCGAACTTTTCAAGACAGAACACACTCCGAATGGATGGATTGTAATGGGCGTTTTGATTGTTAGTGCAGTAGTATGTATTGGAATTTCAAACTATGTATTAAAAAAGAAAGAATTTTATTTATAAAATATACATTAGGAGCATCAAGAAAAAGGCTATTGATAGATTGATTAAAATTATCGTAATTATTCATATTAAACACAAAATAATTTAAGTTTATATAAGAAAGTCTTACACTTCAATATTAAAAAGAAGAAGAGGAGACTTTCTTATTTTTATTTCTAATTTTTAAAGTATTTATATCATAAATTATTTTATAAAATAAAGTTAACTTACTAAAAAAATAAAAACTGGTGAATAAACTAAGTTGTAGAGTGAAAAAGATTATGGTAAAGTATAAACATGAAAAAAATACAAAAGCTAGAGTATTTTCATATAACATCTAGATGTAATCTCAAATGTGTAGGTTGCTATTTAGATGAAATTGATAGAAATAAAAAGTATGATTTAGATACAAAACAATGTTTTAAGATTCTTGATAATCTCAAACGATCTAATGTAAAACAACTCATTGTTTCGGGTGATGAGCCATTACTCCATTCGGATTTAGAATAATTGACGATAAAACTAAACTTAAAAGTGGAAATATAATACTACTCTATAATGAAACAAAAAAAGATATGTTATACATAGAATAATAAAAGTTAATATGTTAAAAAACGGAGAATATTATTATTTTACAAAAGGAGATAAAAATTTAATAGTTGATGAATATCTTGTAAAGACTAATGATGTGAGAGGTGTCATATGAAGTATAGTGATTTAGTAGATTTAAAAAAGAATAAAATCAAATGGTTAAAAGTTATTATTTTGGTAGTTGTATCATCGTTTTTTTATTTAACACCACTTAAATTAATTGAACTGATGATTGATGTTGCTGGCAAAAATATCATAAAAATATTGATAATTGGTGCGCTGCTTATTTTAACATATTTATTATCATCAATTGTTGGAGCATATACAGACTATTATATTGATTCTTTTTCATTTGAAACAAGTAATAAAGTTAGAAATTTTGTTTTCAAAAAAATACTTATGCTTGATAAAAACCAGTTTAATGATATAACAAACGGTAATTCATTTGGTTCATTAATAGAAGATACAAAAATTGTATCTGAGAGTTCTGTTAAACCAATTTGTTTATTATTAAAATCAGCAGTATCATTTATAGGGGGATTGATATTAGTTACATCCATAAGTCCGATTATAACAATTGTATTAATTGCTATAGGGTTAATTGCAACGTTTATTAATAAACAAATGAGTAAACGATATCAAGAACAGATAAATGAAACGAGAGAAGCCTCTGATAAAGTATGGAATATATTAAGTGAAATATATGAATTTTTCTTAGCAATAAAACTTAATAATAGAGAGACATTTTATTATAATAAATCCCAAAAATCAAATAGTGATTTATTGTTAAAAGAGTGCAGGGAAGATGTACATAATAAAAAAATGTATGCTGTTCAAACAATAATTTTTATGGGAACTATAGCTTTGTTGTATATTATAACAACTATATTAGTATGTTTTGATAAAATGACAATGGGTGGATTAGTTGCAATTATGATGTATAATTCAATCTTAATTGATCCACTGCAGGAATTATCAGAAATGGTGAAGCAGTATTCGAAGACTAAGGTATCTATTGAGAGAATAAATAAATATATTTCTATATGCGAAGAAGAAAACAATGTAAGAAAGAATAATACTATTAAAAAATATATTGAAATGAAAAATATATCATATGAAAATGATGATAAACTAATTCTAAATAATATAGATTTATATATAGAAAAAGGAGAGAAAGTTGCAATTGTTGGCGAGAGTGGAGCAGGCAAGACAACATTACTATATTTGCTATGTGGATTGCTAGAAAAAACAAATGGGGAGTTGATTGTTGATGGAGAAAATTGTGAAAGTATGAAAGACTTTAGCAGTGATTTTTCCGTGCTATTGCAACAGTCTAGGGTATATACTTCTAATCTTAAAGATAATTTGTGTTTATATACGGATGAATGGGATGAAGATAAAATTAGAGAATATATACAATATTTTGAATTGCATAATATATTAAATATTAATGATGATTATATGAATAGTCCATTAGAAAATATATCTGGAGGTGAAGAAAAAAGATTACGTCTATTAAGCGTATTATCAAAAAAAGCTGGAATTGTATGTTTGGATGAATTGAGCAATTCTTTAGATAATAATATTTGTAACAAAATAATGGAAAAGATTGTTCAAGAATGCCAAACGGTAATTGCAATTGATCATAGATTAGGATTAGTTGATAAATTTGATAAGATTATTTTTATGGAAAATGGAAAGATAGAAAAGATTGGAACACATGAGGATTTGATGAATTCATGTAGTTTATACAGGGAATTGTATGAATTAAAAAGTAATGCAATAGAAGAAAATTACTAAGGGTGGGAACCGTTCCTTCATGTTTCTTTGGCAGCTTCTTTCCAGCCTGTCGGCATCATTTTATATATGAGGTTCATTTTGTCTTCCATTCTTTTATTATATCATATTCTTAAGTGTACGCATATGCCTCTTTAGGTGGAAGAGGTTCACTTTAAGAAAGATAAGTGATAATTTTGAAATAATACAAACATTAAGAAAAATGTAAGATATAAAATGTTGAAGAATTAAGAAAAAAATAGTAGTATAGATATAGAATTCTATGAGATGGATTTTGTGTTCTAATAAGAGACTAAAAAAATTATTTAGAAAAAGCTAAGGATGGGAAAATATGGTGCAAAACAAAAAATACAATTATAAAGATGACTTAAAAGTGATGCTTGATTATGGGAGAGAAAAAAATCGAAAGGGTGAGGGCAGTTATAGTTTTCAAACGGTAATTCAAGGTGTAATAACATTAAATGATTTTAAACAAATCATATCTGGAATAATTCCTGTAGATCGAATTATAATCGATCGCCTTTTGTATCGCGTTGGAATTACTCCAGGAAATATAGAGATGCTGATTACAGAGAAGGATTATGAGAGATATCAAGCTAGATGTCAGATTTATAAACTGTACGGAAACGGAGATTATGAAGAGGCAGAGAAACAATTAATGGAGTATAAAGAATGGGTGAAGGGCGAACATCCCATTCATCAGCAATTTACAGCAGTGCTATATACAAAAATTATGATAAAACAAAACGATCATCCAGGTAAGGTTCTAGCTATGTTAAAAGATGCCCTGGGATATACAGTAACAGAGTGGGAACTGCAATCCCCCGATAAGATTTGTCTTGCACCCGATGAGTTGGAAATCATTCTCTTGATGGCAGATTGTTATAGAAAGAAAAATTTTTGGGATAAAGCAGAAAGTATGATTTCCTGGGTAATAGAATATTCCAGAAAACACGTTATGGAAAAAGAAGTATGGAAACGCTTTCTTCCATTGGTTTATTTGGAAAAGGCAAAACTGCGAAAAGAAGAGATGGCATTGAAGTATATAAAGACAGGTATCCTTCTTTGTTATCAGGCAGCTTCTTTATTTTATCTGATTCCATTGCAAAATTATTATTTGAATTTAATGCAAGTGTTGGAGCAGAAAAAAGAATTAACGAAAACACAGAGACGAAATCGAAGACGTATTTTAAAAGAGAGGAATTGTATTTTAGAACTATGTGAAGAGGTGGGAGTAGATTGGAAAACAATTGAACCGAAGCAAACCTATCACAATACATATGTTTTCTCAGAAGTATTGCGGCGCTATCGAGAATACGTAAAGCAGTCAAAAAGTTCTTTTTGTGAAGGGATTTGTACAGAAAACGCCTATAATGCAATTGAAAAAGGAGTTTCAATTCCAAGGAAAAAATTTACTATGTTAATGGAGCGAATGGGACTTCCTACTACCTATATGATTGCACCATTACATGGCGTAACAAAATCATATATAGATCAGAAAGTTCAAATCGATGAATTAATTACCCGATATCGCTATAAAGAAGCAGAAAAGCGTTTGGAAAAATTGGAATATGCTCTAAAGAGAAAAAAACTCATAGATAATTATCCACGAAACAAACAGTTTTTCCTTCGAATTCATGCTGTGTTAGATAGAGAATTATATGAAGCATCCAACGAAGAGAAACGTAAAAACCTGGAAGAGGCAATACGACTGACAATGCCAGAGTATCCAAAATTGGATTTCTCCAAAAAAGTTTTGTTAACACAAGAAGCATATATACTAGATAACATCGCAATTAGCTATCGAGAAGAAGGAGATTATAAGGATCCAGAAAAAAACTATAAAAAAGCGATGGAGATTTGGGAAGGAGTTCAAAAAAGCTATCAGACAAGTAAATTGTATGGATTGGCAGAATATAAAGGTTATAATAAAATATTATCAAATTATGTGAGTTGTATTGGATCCGCAGGAGACTATTTCCATTCAGCGAAATTAGGATATGAAAATATAAAACATTTTTTAGAATTAGGAACTATAAATTACTTAGCTGATGCTTGTTATGGAATGGCATGGAACCAGATGGAAGAGATGAAAATAGAATATGGAAAGGTGAGAAAAGAAACTGCCTGTCAGCAAAAACTAAAACAGGCAATCATACTGGCTAAAATGGTTCGGCATACTTTTTTAGTTGAGTTCTTGGAAAAACACTGTGAAGAATATAACTAATTATCATTTGGGCGATTATCCAAAGGAACGCAATCTACAGTCTCCTCTTGAGTAGTGGAAGATTCTTCTGCTTCCATATTAAGTGGGATAGAGTTTTTTGGAATTGCAATGGATAACAATAATTTTGATTTTCGCATCAATCGTACCTCCATATGAAAATGATTGTAAAAGTCTCATAAAAACTAGTATAACATAAAAATTTGAGAAAGAAAACGCAGTTCATCTACCAAAAAAAGAAAAAAATTGGTGAATGAACTGCGTTGTGAATGAGAGTTAAATATGATAGAGTATAAAATAACAAACGAACCGGGGAGTTTAGGAACTTGAAATATTTTTATTTGGTAGTATTATATGGTTTATGAGAATCCAGATCTTATAAAAAGAGGATTGATTATAAGATTTAAAATTGTAGCGAAATAATCTTTATTTACTAGTATTTTAAGAAAAAAGAAAAATTAATTTTATGGGTTTATAAGTACAATATAAATTTTAAAATCAAAATGGAATACTGGATATAATATTACCTTATTGAATAAGGAGGGTATAGTTATGAGAAGTAAAAGAAAACGTATGGTAGCATTAATGTTATCTATGACAATGTTGTTGATTTCTAATATTCAGGGTTCAGCAAAGATTGTTTATCGGCATGGTAATGATGGTAATGCAAGACAAGCATATGCTATTACTGAAGCAGATTCCCCAGCAAATATTGGAGCAATGATTACATATCAGGTTTCTGGAACAACTAACATTATTAACCAACCAAAACAATATGGTTTTTTGCTTCGTGCCGAAAGTAGAACTCCAGCTTTGAGAGGAAAATCTGGATGGTCTTATGGATATTATTATTATAATAATCCAGAAACACCGTCTCATGAATCAACTAAAAGAATGACTTTTAACTTCTAATATAATCGAAAAAATAGGCTGTCGTGCAAAAAAATATATATTTGTAGATTAAATTATGAGCATAATCTACTTAGCTCGACAGATTAATAAATTATATATTCAAGAAGAAAATATTTATTTATGAGTCTGATTTTTTCTATAAAAATAGTAACGAGAGGGGGATATCCATATACGAATGGATTCTATAAGCTATGAAAAATATCATACTAGAAACAATTGGTTTATCGAAAGTGTATATGCAGGGTGATGTGAAAGTAACTGCCTTAGATCAAGTAAATATTGAAATTTATGCAAATGAAATAACCGCAGTAGTTGGTCCGAGTGGATGTGGAAAGTCTACCTTACTCCATTTATTGAGTGGTATGGATAGACCGACATCGGGAAAGGTTTTGCTCGATGGGGAAGATATTTATAGTCTTAATGATCGGATGTTAACGAAGTTAAGAAGTGAAGTAATTGGTTTTATTTTTCAAAAATTTAACTTGCTTCCTGATTTGACTGTAATAGAAAATATTACTCTTCCAGCAGATTTATCCAATATAAAATATGATCGAGAGTATTTAAACTATATTATTGAAACATTAGGACTAGATGAAAGGCTCGATTTTTTTCCACGGCAGTTATCGGGAGGGCAACAGCAACGAGTGGCAATTGCGAGAGCGTTAATTAAAAAACCGAAAATTATTTTTGCCGATGAACCAACTGGAAATTTGGATACAAAATCGGGGGAACGTTTTATTGAAATTATGCTGGATGCTAATAAGAAATTAAATCTTACTTTCGTAATTGTAACACATAATCCAGACTTGGCTCTAAAATCCAATCGTATTCTTTCCTTACAGGATGGTAAGGTGATTGATGATAAGGTGGTGTGAACATGAAATCAATATTCCAATTTGCTTTTAAAGAAACGATCCGCTCTAAATATTCTTTTCTTGTTATTTCAGGGATGATATTTTCTCTTATTATGCCATTTATTACAATAAGTATATCAGAAACATTAATGAACCATTCCGTCCAACAGTCCAAGGAAATTTATGGAGAATTTGGAAATATCTTATATTCTGCTGAAAAATATCAAGAAAATTTAGATTTAAATGATAATATCGTAACTTGTTTTGATGAATCCAACGGTATTCATGCAGGTACAATTACAACTTTAAAACAAACGAAACAAAATGATGAAACAATGGTGATTGGCTATATGGATGATACGGCTCAAAATCTTGCACATGTTAAGATAAAAGAAGGTACTATGCCAGAGAAGGAAAACGAGATTGCTCTTACTTTCTCGGCTAATTATCGGCTTGGATTGTATCAAATTGGTGATTCTGTTACAATAGACAATATTCAATACCGATTATCTGGAATTGTATCGGATTATTCTGCGGTTTGGTCAAAGCCTGAAAATGATTCACAACATTTGTTTCCCAATATGCTGGTTTCATATTCTGCTGCTAAAAAATATAACGGCAGTCTCTATGTAGATTTATTATTGGAAAATTCCTATTTTCCTCCTTCTGATCTTTATTATACAATTCCAGATCTTATTCAAAATGTGAATCTTATTTTAGAAAGCAGTAATAGCCAATATCAAATGGATTATCGGGTTTTGTTTTTATTATTTTTATGCAGTTTTTTGTTGTTTTATTATGTGATTTCTTTTTATTTTAATAAGCAAATGGAAGAAATCGCAATATTGCGATGTATTTGCCTAACAAAATGGAAGACCATTTGTTATATGTCTATTAAACTGCTTTTTTTAATTCTGATATCGCTGGCAGTAGGAATTTGGCTTGGAATTGTCCTGTCATTTTTTCTATTATGTGGCTTGAAGCAGATTGTGGAGATTAATTCTGGTCTTATTATTTCCAAAAGTTGTATTACGATTTCTGTTCTATGTTGTATAGCAGCAATTATATTTCACTCTATAATTCAGTTGATTAAACTTTATCGGATTCATCCAATTGACTATTTGTTTGAATTTTCTTATTACACGGGGAAAAAAATACGGAGAAAGCCATTTAAAAAGATAAGTATTTTTAAACTGGTATTTATTCACTTTTTGTCTCATTATAAATCTTATTTTGTTGCCATTTTGCTGTTTGCATTTAGTGTTACGTTATTTAACTATTTTGCTATTCAATTGGATATTATAACTCAGCGAAAAGCAGAAGTAGAGGGGAGAATGACGTTTGATTTTGACTATGAGTTTTTGTCCGATGCGACGATGAAGGGAATGAACTATGTAGATGAGGAGGGAAACCACGTAGAAACGGTAAGTCTGCCAACTGGTGACAATACCATTGCAATTCCTAATTATACTGCATCTTTGCCTGATGATATATTGGAATTAATCAAAAACGAACCAATGTTTGAGAAGGAAAAGTTATTTTTAGAATGTAATAACTTAATTTTAGAAAATCAAGAACGCACGGAATATGTCTTAAACTATATGCCGTTTTATACAATTAATCAAGATATTCAACAAGCTTTTGGATATTCTGACCGTGCTATGTCACTTCAAGCAATAGGATATGATTCAGAGACATTAAAAAGTTTTGCTAAGTATGTAATAGAAGGGGAAATCAATATCGACAAAATTATAGAGGGGAAAGAAGTGATTCTTATGGCTCCTACTTATGAGATTGATGAACTTGAAACTGGAGGAACTGTATTTTCTCATATATCGGAAGATCGTTATACTGGAAAATCGAATCAATACAGAGATGATGCATTACATGCTGGACAAACAATTGAGATTTCTCAAGTACAGCCAAATGATCTTGAACTATCTGGATATATCACAAAGGCACAGGCTCAAACTCAAATGCATCGGGTCAATCAGACAGTTAAGATTGGTGCTATTATTCATCAACGTGTTGGATGGTTTGATAATGCTACAACTATGCCAACGGCATATGTTTTATTGTGGCATCAGGATACTTTTAAAAACTTGAACTTGATCCCTACGCACTCACGATTACAATTATATGTCAATCCTTCCGTCTCAATTGAACAGGCAGAATCAACGATTCGTGGATATTTAAACCTGCTTCCTGAATTCCTATTTTTAGACAATATGTTGGAAATGCAGGAGTTTCGAACTTATCGCCTAATTATGAAGCTAATGTATTATGTTATTATTTGTACATTGGCATCCCTATTAATTGGAATGCTTTTCATTCAAAATAAAATGAATACCGCAGAACAGAAAAAATATTTTGCATTATTAAAAATAAATGGGATGGATACAAATGGGATAAAGAAATATATTTTTATACAGGATATTATGATTAGTCTCATTGCACTTTTTATCACTATTCCACTTGGTTTATTTGTGATTATCTATTCCTATTCTGATATACTTTACTGGACAAACCATTTGAATGGATGGTTAATTGCAATTTCATTGATTAGTATTTTTGTGGTTAGTATTGTTACCTCCATTCCATCTTTAAGATATTTAAAGAAAAGTAGTATTATGGAAGTAATGAGAGAAGAGAATTAAGGATATTGTAAGAATTAGAAAAAACTTTGATATGAAAGCTGGAGGAAATAGGATTTGATTATAGATCTGCACTTAGAAATGTTAGTGATAGCTTTTGTGATTATAGCAGTGATAAATTTGATTGTAGACACTTTGAGAAAAAAAATAAAATTTGAAAGAGAAATTCTTAAGTGTATGCTAATCTTATATCTACTTTTATTAATAAAAGTAGTGATATTACCAATATGGATACAGGTTCCATATATGAGTAATGTAAGTATAAATCAAATGGTACAGTTGATTCCATTTAACACAATAATGGCTGTCTCTTATACAATCTGACGCTGCCGACGACTCATTTATGGAT
>FCNS01000015.1 GCA_900045905.1 Clostridiales bacterium CHKCI001
AACAATTTAATAGTGTTCAAAAATTTCTGGTGGCGATGCGCTTAGGGGAAACACCCGTTCTCATCCCGAACACGATGGTTAAGACTTAAGCGGCCGATGGTACTATACTGGAGACGGTATGGGAGAGCAGGTGGCTGCCAGATCCCTATGGGGGTATAGCTCAGTTGGGAGAGCACCTGCCTTGCAAGCAGGGGGTCAGGGGTTCGAATCCCCTTATCTCCACTCAGATTTCTAATAAAAGGAATCTGAATAAAGAAGATGTACCTTGAAAACTACACATAGAACATCAAAAAATCTTAATGAATTAAGGCTTTGTTTGAGAAATCAAAGAAGACTTAATGAGACAAGACATCCGAGGCGTATTTACGAAAGTAAGTACAAAGATTCATTCAATTGAACCAATTCAAGTATCTTTGTAAGAAGGAATTCTTAGAAAGAGCTGAGTAAACAACTATCAGAAACCAAAATGTGTCACGCTAGGCACAGGCAAGGAGACTTGTTTAAGGTTATGCAAGAAAGAGCGCAGGGTGGATGCCTTGGCACTAAGAGCCGATGAAAGACGTGATAAGCTGCGAAAAGCTTCGGGGAGGAGCAAATATCCCGTGATCCGGAGATGTCTGA
>FCNS01000016.1 GCA_900045905.1 Clostridiales bacterium CHKCI001
TCTGATACAGCTGTGTAGAGGGCTTTTGTCATTTTCCCAGGATACTGATTGCTTTTTTTAATACTTCAAGAGCATCTTTTGTGTCTCGCAATTCACGTTGCAATCTGGCAATTTCTTTTGCCTCATCACTGGCATAATTACCGGAACCGCGGGTGGGAACAGCCCCCATAAGCGCGAACTTAAGAGAAACGTGCACAAAACAAAATGATTCGATACAAGCTGTTTTTAAAAACTGGGATAATAAAATTCTTTCCCACCTGCCATCAAATTTGGATGAAATGGCGAAAAACACAGGCGTTCTGCAAAGAAAACGTGGAATCCGTTGTGCAGTGGACCTGCTAAGGATGCTTTTTCTCTACGCCAGCTCAAACGTTTCTTTCCGTATTCTGGCAGTTGCCGCCTGCGCACTTGGAATTTCCACAATTTCTGACACTGCCTGGCGCAAACAGTTTTCCAAAGCTGCTCCATTTCTTCATAAAATACTGCATGAGTTACTTTCTTCCCTGCTTCCTGCGGCGGATACTTCTTCTTTTGCAGGAGTGAAACAGGTGCTCCTGGTCGATGCATCTGTAATCCGCCAACAGGGGCAACAGCAGGAGCAACAACGGATCCATCTGTGCTATTCTCTGAACGAAAATCGGATGAAACAAGTGAAGGTTTCCCACCAGCATACCGCAGAATACCTGACACATTTTTCCATGAGACCAGGCGATCTTATTCTGGCGGATGCTGGATATGGGACAGCACAGAATTATATTTATGCCCAGAGACAGGGAGCAGACGTGATCCTACGCATCACACCGAAAAATTTCCTTTTGTATGATGCGGACGGGACAAAAATTTCCCTGACGGCAAAGCTGGAAGAAGCGGAAGAAAAACGGATGGAATGGATCGATCTGTTTGGTTTTTGCAACTATAAGAAGGAAAACGGTTTTGTGCGGGTAATTGCCCATAAACTCCCGGCTGACAAAGCAGCACAGGCCAGGAAACGGAAAACCAAAAAAGCCAGCAAACACCAATACAGAATCGGAACTCAAACACTGCTTTGCGCAGATTGGGTTGTGGTTATCACATCCCTTGACGCAAGATACAGTGGAGAGGAAATCCTGCACCTGTACACAAGCCGCTGGCAGGTGGAACTGTTGTTTAAACGCTTTAAACAGAACTTCTCCATCTATACGATAAAGGCAGGTGGAAAGGCCTATGCGGAGACGGAAACCCTGTTATGGCTTATCCTATGGACGATCGTGGAGTGTCAGGCATTTCAATCAGAATGTTTTCTTACAGAAAAGAGGCAGGTATCCTATACAACTTATGAGGAATGCAAAATTTCATTTATACAAGTAATCAGTAGTTTGTGTCTGTCATGGAGCCTTTTTGTAGATTTGACAAACAAAAAATATACTCGGTATTTATCAAAGAAACAGCGGTGGAGAAGAAACCAAAAGGATGAGTTTTATTCAGCAGTTTTACCAGGACTGCTTAGTTAAGTTCGCGCTTATGGGGGGATGCCCATATGATAATTCACCGATGGAAAGTTTTTACGGAACCTTCAAAGCGGAATTTATTAACAGGCACCGCTTCTCATCAAAGGAAGAATTAAATAATGGGACTTTGGATTATGTATATGTATACGATAACCATGTTCGTCCACATTCATCAAATGGTTACATGACACCATTTGAAAAAAGAACGCAAACATAATCGTAATTATTTTTTCCCTGTAAGTGTTACAAAAAAGCTTGACCATCTCAATCCACAGTGACAGGGGAAGCCAGTATACTAGCCAAATTTACCGAGATGCGATCAGCAAATATGACATACAGCAAAGCATGAACAGTGCTGGAGGAGATGCCATGACAACGCCCACTGCGAAAGCATGTGAGCCAGGATGAAATCAGAACTGCTGTATGACCGTTATGACACGGAGGCAATGACTACCGACGAACTTAAGACAGTCGTCTGGAGATATTTTATCAGTTACTGGAATAATCGGAGCATCTGCTCTGCCAATGGAGGGCTTCCTCCGATGACCAAATGACAGCAATACTATGATTCCATGAAAGAAACAGCATAGGATACAAAATCTTTGAGGAAAATGTGTCAACTAATCTTGACAATATCAACATCCCAAATCCAGCATCATTTACTTGACTTGCATCACATATTCTTCAAAGCAGTACGGATCTTACATAAAATTTTTTTCACTTTTTTTAATTGAGGGATTCCATTTTCCACAAAATATTGTATACTAGTTTTCATAAGACGGTACCTTCTTTCGTATATTGTTTGTGCTGATTACATTATACTATAAAAGGATGCTGTCTTATTTTTTATTTTTCAAAATCCCTTAGATAAAGTTACTCTATTCCTATATGTTTTTGTTTTCTCGACTGTTTACTATATTTACATATTTTTTCGAACTTTATTTTTTTATACCTTTTTATTTCCATTAATGAATTTATGCAATTTATTCTTTATTAATTCTAATACCAACATTACATTTTGTATCACATATACATACACCAAAGAAAATATATATTCACTAGCACCAATCAAAACCAATATAGCCAAAACAACCATCTGAATAACAGTTATACAATATATCTTTTTTTTATATAAACGTTGCTCGCTCTCACTAATCTTCTTTGTCAATGTTTCCACTGGAGATATATATAATATACTAAGTAAACATATCACAAAAATTATTAATAAAACATTTGATATATCTGGTAACATGTACCGTTTACTATATATTTGTAATAATAAAATACTATTTGATATCACTGTACACTGCCATATTTCTTTTGCATGCCATCCCCCGCAAAAACTTCGCAATGGTATGTACATAAAAAGAAAAAATAAAGTTATTTTTAGTTGGCCAAATATAAAGCCTATTATCAAAGCAATGATTAAATTTAAAACCACCTCACACAGCAAAGTATAACCATATCTATATACCTTTTCATTTTCCACCGACATAACTTGCTCATCCATTTGCTTATGGATTATAGTATCTACTATTTTTTGTATCATTTCATATTTTCCCCCAGACTAATTTTCTTAATAATTTAACATAATTTATTAAATGACCCAAATTCGACGATTTAAGTCCTTATTTCGCGTATTATGCGAATCATGACTTAAATATCATTAAAAAAGCAATCACTTCTACTTTCTATACCTAATTATTCATATATTGTAATATCTTCTACGCATATATTTTCGATCGGGTCGTAAGATCAAACATACTTTGGCTTCTTCTTCTACCAGTTGAATGATCATTTTTTACAAAGAGAACTGGAATCCTGCAACATAGGAATTATTTTTGCTTTTATTCTATTCAACTGATAACTACGATTCGCTTGATACTTCTGTTTCTTTTCTGGTACAAAAATCTGGGCATTAGTTTTAGAATGGATGCTAAATTTGGTAAAAACATAGCGGTGAAAAATTCCTGACGAATGCAAATTGACCTTATTCCATGAAAAACTTCGAGTTCCAAACGATTTTTGAGTTCCCTATATTCATCCCAATACTTTTATCACGCTTTAATGGACAAGCATAATCTAATCCCTGATCAAACCGTTATGGTAGGAAATGATTGGGAGGCCGATGCATGGGGAGCTGCGAATTATGGAATTGACAGTATCTATATCCATACGAAGCAATCCTCCCCAATTACTGGGAACTTGCCATCCAACTGTAAGCAGATTCCAACCATTCAACAGCTTTGCAAGGCTACTTTGCAATAAATACTTCCATACGAAAAACAGGATTAGAACTCACATTTTTATACTAGCGTGAATTTTAATCCTGTTTTTTTATCGTGATATACAAAAGAAATTTCTAATGGAGTTTTTCACACTTCTTCACAAATATAAATACGCTGGTTTCTCAGCCATTCTAGCAAAACGGTTTCTCTTTCTGTTTGTTTCAATCCACTTAGGCTTGCAAATATATCCCGACTTTT
>FCNS01000017.1 GCA_900045905.1 Clostridiales bacterium CHKCI001
TTGTAGCTTTAGCATGAAAAAACTCCCTGCTATGCAGGGAGAAGAAGCAGGTTTAGCGTGACAAAAAAACCTCCAATGTTATAATGAAAGTGGATTGGCAGCCACATGATTAAAAACAAAGGAGGTTATCCATAAATGGATAAGAATAGTTTAAACCATACAAGCTGGGAATGCAAGTACCATATTGTATTTGCACCAAAATATAGAAGACAAGTGATTTATGGACAAATACAAAAGGATGTAGGGGAAATATTGAGTATGTTATGTAGAAGAAAGGGGATCGAATTAATAGAAGGGAAATTAATGAAAGATCACGTGCATTTATTGGTAAGGATCCCACCAAAATATAGTGTAGCAGAGATTATGGGGTATCTAAAAAGGAAGAGTTCGCTAATGATATTTGAGAGGCATGCACATATGAAATATCGATATGGAAATAGAAAATTTTGGTGTAGAGGATATTATGTGGATACAGTGGGAAAAAATACAGAGGCGATAAAGAGATATATACAAAATCAAATACAAGAGGATATGCTATATGATCAAATGAGTATAAGTGAGTATATAGACCCGTTTACGGGGGAGCCAAGTAAGAAAGGCGGGAAATAAGCCCTTAAGGGAAGCCGGAAAGAGAGGCAAAAGGGAATCCTCTTAAGAGGAAGCCAGAAACAGAAGCAAAAGTTAGCCCCTTGAAAGGGGGAAAGCAAGAGGAAGAAGGCATATAGAAAGGTCCTTTAGGACAAGCCAGAGGAGGAAGTGCGGCTGTCAATTCTTCTGTATGTCTTTAGACAGGGCAGGTAAAAAGCCCTTTTAGGGGGATGTTAA
>FCNS01000018.1:0-2915 GCA_900045905.1 Clostridiales bacterium CHKCI001
TCGCTCCCAAACTCTTCCTCAGGTTATGCCCTCGACCGATTAGTAACAGTCAGCTCCATACATTACTGTACTTCCACCTCTGCCCTATCTACCTCGTCGTCTTCAAGGGGTCTTACTTCTTTCAAATGGGATATCTCTTCTTGAGGGGGGCTTCACGCTTAGATGCCTTCAGCGTTTATCCCTTCCCAGCTTGGCTACTCGGCCATGCATTTGATCTACAACCGATCCACCAGCGGCTAGTCCATCCCGGTCCTCTCGTACTAAGGACAGCTCCTCTCAAATATCCTACGCCCGCGCCGGATAGGGACCGAACTGTCTCACGACGTTCTGAACCCAGCTCGCGTACCGCTTTAATGGGCGAACAGCCCAACCCTTGGGACCTACTCCAGCCCCAGGATGCGATGAGCCGACATCGAGGTGCCAAACCACTCCGTCGATGTGAACTCTTGGGAGTGATAAGCCTGTTATCCCCAGGGTAGCTTTTATCCGTTGAGCGATGGCATTCCCACTTAATACCACCGGATCACTAAGTCCTACTTTCGTACCTGCTCCACCCGTCGGTGTCACAGTCAAGCTCCCTTCTGCCTTTGCACTCTTCGAATGGTTTCCAACCATTCTGAGGGAACCCTTGAGCGCCTCCGATACCCTTTCGGAGGCGACCGCCCCAGTCAAACTCCCCGCCTGACATTGTCCCACTACCGGATAACGGTAGCTGGTTAGAAACCCAGTACTGCAAGGGTGGTATCCCAACGTCGGCTCCAGTACAACTGGCGTCATACCTTCTTCGCCTCCCACCTATCCTGTACATGCAATACCGAATCCCAGTATCAAACTAGAGTAAAGCTCCATGGGGTCTTTCCGTCCTGGCGCGGGTAACCAGCATCTTCACTGGTACTTCAATTTCACCGGGTGCATTGTCGAGACAGTGCCCAAATCATTACGCCTTTCGTGCGGGTCGGAACTTACCCGACAAGGAATTTCGCTACCTTAGGACCGTTATAGTTACGGCCGCCGTTTACTGGGGCTTAAGTTCAATGCTTCGTTTCCTGACATCTCCCCTTAACCTTCCAGCACCGGGCAGGCGTCAGCCCATATACCTCACCTTTCGGTTTTGCATAGACCTGTGTTTTTGCTAAACAGTTGCTTGGGCCAATTCTCTGCGGCCAGATCTCTCTGGCACCCCTTCTCCCGAAGTTACGGGGTCATTTTGCCGAGTTCCTTAACAATGCTTCTCCCGTCGACCTTAGGATTCTCTCCTCATCCACCTGTGTCGGTTTACGGTACGGGTTTCAATAAATCAATAGCGGCTTTTCTTGGCAGCTAGCTCATCAGCTTCCCTACTATTTTTCGGTCCACTTCACGTCTTCCCATTGCATAGCGGTTTTTCCTACTATACTGGTACCTCGCTTGTACTGGTCTTCTCATTCCCAGCTCTGACTCTCTCTCTGCGTCCCCACAGTTCTGTTTATTGAAAGTACAGGAATTTCCACCTGTTCTCCATCGACTACGCTTCTCAGCCTCGCCTTAGGTCCCGACTTACCCAGGGCAGATCAGCTTTACCCTGGAAACCTTGGATATTCGGTCTGGAGGATTCTCACCTCCATCTCGCTACTCATTCCGGCATTCTCTCTTCTTAAAAATCCACAGCTCTTTCCAGTACTGCTTCGCCTCTTTAAGAATGCTCCTCTACCAATATACTTTCGTACATTCCTAAGCTTCGGTGTCGTGTTTTAGCCCCGGACATTTTCGGCGCAGGACCTCTCGACTAGTGAGCTATTACGCACTCTTTGAATGTATGGCTGCTTCTGAGCCAACATCCTAGTTGTCTTCGAACTCCCACATCCTTTTCCACTTAACACGCACTTTGGGACCTTAGCTGTAGGTCTGGGCTCTTTCCCTTTCGACGACCCAACTTATCTCGTGCCGTCTGACTCCCGATGAGCATCTGTATGGCATTCGGAGTTTGATATTCTTCGGTAAGCTTTGACGCCCCCTAGGAAATTCAGTGCTCTACCTCCACCAGACTCCATCGAGGCTAGCCCTAAAGCTATTTCGAGGAGAACCAGCTATCTCCGGGTTCGATTGGAATTTCTCCCCTATCCACACCTCATCCCCACCCTTTTCAACGGATGTGAGTTCGGTCCTCCATTCCCTTTTACGGAAACTTCAACCTGGACATGGATAGATCACCCGGTTTCGGGTCTACTCCTACTGACTTTACGCGCTCTTCACACTTGGTATCCCTTCGGCTTCCTTCCTCTAAGAAGTTAACCTTGCCAGTAGACGTAACTCGCCGGACCGTTCTACAAAAAGTACGCGGTTGTGCTTTTGCACTTCCACAGCTTGTAAACACAGGGTTTCAGGTTCTCTTTCACTCCCCTCCCGGGGTTCTTTTCACCTTTCCTTCACAGTACTATGCGCTATCGGTCACTAAGTAGTATTTAGCCTTAGGGGGTGGTCCCCCTTACTTCCCACAAGGTTTCTCGTGTCTCGTGGTACTCTGGATCCCGCTCGCTAAGTATTTGTTTCGTATACGGGGCTTTCACCCTCTCTGGCTGGCTTTCCCAAAACCATTCTACTACAAATTCCTCTCACTTCTTGCGGTCCGTAACCCCAGAATGCTCGCACTCTGGTTTAGGCTCTTTCCCTTTCGCTCGCCGCTACTTAGGAAATCGATGTTTCTTTCTCTTCCTCTGGGTACTTAGATGTTTCAGTTCCCCAGGTTCCCTTCCATACGTTATGGATTGGCGTATGGATACTGGAGGATTTCTCCAGTAGGTTTCCCCATTCAGACATCTCCGGATCACGGGATATTTGCTCCTCCCCGAAGCTTTTCGCAGCTTATCACGTCTTTCATCGGCTCTTAGTGCCAAGGCATCCACCCTGCGCTCTTTCTTGCATAACCTTAAACAAGT
>FCNS01000018.1:2952-4267 GCA_900045905.1 Clostridiales bacterium CHKCI001
TTTCTAATGGAGTTTTTCACACTTCTTCACAAATATAAATACGCTGGTTTCTCAGCCATTCTAGCAAAACGGTTTCTCTTTCTGTTTGTTTCAATCCACTTAGGCTTGCAAATATATCCCGATTTATTATTTTCCCCATAATGATTGGCTGATCTGGAAGTCCATCTTCTTCGCCTCCAAGCATGGCAGCCAATTCTTTTTCTTGTTTGAAACGGTTTTGATAGGTTTCATCTCGTTTACAATAAATATTAAAGTTCTTTTGAATTTCTTCCACACTTCGCTGTGCGTTACGATCAAAGTCACAAATTTTTTCAAAGCCAAATGGTTCGTAGATTTTTGGGTCTACTGGCATTAAAAAACAGAATGGAACCTTTTTCTCCTTCATCCATGCAAACGCTTCATACAGCAAATCCTTCATATGTCCCTGATGCCGATACTGTTTTTCTGTTGCGACTGCTACAATATAAAAACTAGGGTATTCCTTTCCATTTACTAGAATTGTATACGGATTCAAATGCAACATTGCAATTATTTTATCTACCTTCTTTTTTACAAAAATCCAATTGTCTTTACACTTTTCTTTATAATAATACGATACAAATAACTCAGGATCTGCAAACGCCTGCTGGTAGAGTGGAATGGTTTCCTTTTTTTGTTCCAATGTTTTCAAAATCTGAATTTCTGTTTTCTGCTCCATATCTATCTCCATTGTATGCATATTTTACCTTATAACGCCAGTCATAAATTTCAGGTGATTGTTTCTTTCGTTTTCTGTTCAACCCAATATTTTCTGGCGTATCCGATTGGATTATAGCTCTGCTTTGCCTTTCTAAGTCCTTCAATTCCTACATCATCTTCTCGATTTACAAGTTTTGCCTGTGGAAATTCATGAATCAAGAATTGCTGATTGATCATTTGATAAATCCCTGGAATAGCTGCATTTGCTTTTTCAATATCAATAATTGCCATTTCTTCTCTTGGATTATAATTTCCAATTGAAAAAGCTTCTAGCTTGCCATCAATAAAAATACCGCCTAATCGAAATTCCATCTGACAACAGTTTTGAATAATTCCATGAATTCCTTTGACTTCCGCTTCCAATGATTCTGCTTCATCCACACCTGCTTCTGCTTTATGAGCATACCATTCGTCTAAAAACTTCCATAAAATTGTTTTGTCCTCGCAAAGCATTCTCCGATATTCCCATCGTCCCTCATACTCTCTTTTAAACTTATTGACAAGATTTTTCTTCTTATGGAAACGCTTTCCAGGCAGTGTGCGAATCTCTTCTGCATCATATAAATAGTCTTTTGCA
>FCNS01000019.1 GCA_900045905.1 Clostridiales bacterium CHKCI001
TAAATATCATATTTAAGGATTTGAGGTAGATTTATGGGAAAAGATAGTTCGTATTACATCTTAACATTACCTCTTAAGACGCAACGATGGCAAGAAGATATTCTTGCAAAACGTTACGCTGTGGCAGAGAATATCTATAATGCGATGTTGAGAAAGGCATATACTCGTTATAATCAAATGTGTCAAACCCGACTCTATCGGGAACTAAGACAACGTTTGAGTGCAACATCAGATGCAAAAGCACGAAAAGAAATCTATCAGTCTTTGGATAAGCTTGCGAAACAGTATAGTTTGGGCAAGTTTGAACTTTCCAGAGACGCAACACCGTATCGGCAGTATTTCAAAGAGAATATAGATAGTCCAGTAAGTCAAAACTTGGCTGCAAACGTATGGAAAGCAATTCATACTGTTATGATAGGAAGGGGACGAAAGGTTTTTTATAAGAAGCCAGGTGAACTATTGGCATTAAGTGGAAAAACTAATAATACATCCATTCGTTATAAGAATGGTAATATTATATGGAAAGGTCTTGTCATACCAGTTCGTTTTCATAAAAATTCAGAGTATGAAAAGGCGGCTATGAAAAATCAAATTCGTCTCTGTCGCTTAAAACGCCAAAAGATACGTGGTCAATGGCATTATTATGTAGATCTGGTATTTTCTGGTTATAGTCCAGTAAAGCAAGACAGCAAAGTAAAAAAGCATGGGAAAATTGGTTTGGATATTGGAATGAAACAACTTGCTCTTGTTACATCCGATAAAGTTAAGGTATTTGACTTACCTGTTTCCTATGCACGATATCAAAACCAAATGAACCAGCTAAAAGAATATATGCATAGAAGTGCTTACCAGAATAATCCAAATAATTTCGATGAAAACGGAAATGTTCGCCGTGGAAATTTGAAATGGTATTATTCCAAAAAATATCGCAGAGCTCAGGAAAAGCGAAAAGAGCTTTACCGAAAATTAACAGCGATAAGAAAACAAGATTACTGTGTATTGGCTCGTCAAATTATTCAGATGGGTGATCTAATTATGACAAAAGATCTTTCGTTCTCGCATCTGCTTAAGAAACGAGCACAATCTACTGGAAAAAAGAAAGAAAATCATTTTTACAGTGGTAGGATTCCATCATTTGCACCAGGAACATTTGCACAGATATTACAATACAAAATGAAAAATGCGGGCGGAGATATACACCGTCTGAATATGGCAAATCTTTGGATAGAAGAGATGGGACAGACAGGTAAAGAAAGCCAAGAAAGCAATAATCTTTGGCAATCTGTATACGGCTATCGTATTCGTCAAGATGTTTATAATGCGTATGTGCTTAGTCATGTAAATGAATATGATGAAACAGTAAATCTGTCAGAATATCAAAATAGTTTTCCTGTATTTATACAGCTTTGTCAGGAATATCAAAGTAATTTAGATGAAACACTGCATATATTAAAAATAAGTTAAAATAAATAGAAAAACAAGAAAGACAAGTTATTTAACAAAAATCATATGGTATTTGGAAGCAAAAAATAGAAACAAGTAAAAAATCATCGGGTTGAGGAACGAGCCTAGGTCGTTATACCGCAAGGTAGGTATACGATGAAACCGTCTGTGAACATAGTGAGTGTTTGGATTACTTTGGTTTCCATTCCAAGCTATCAGAGCAGAGGGCGCATGAATCATGTAGTTCCAGTATCGAATAATTTAAAAAATGATAAAAAATAATGTTCAAAAGTAAATAATAAAAGTTAATAGTGATAGGAAAGTCCTTTGAATCTTAAAAGAGCCAAAGGACTTTTGTTATTATGATATGCAAAAGATATCCAGTGGAGGTTTCTTTTGTTTTTTTTGCTTGACATTGTAATTAAGACATGGTATTTTATATATTGTAAAAATCCTACTTGTTTAGTGGGAATTGATGAACCTCATCAAGAAAGTTTTCTATTTTAATGCCAGAGAATAAGCAGAATAAAAAATTTGGCTTAGGAGGAACAGATGAAGTTAACAAGTAAAGGAAGATATGGGCTTCGAGCCATTGTTGATCTGGCCATATACAGTGAAAAGGAGCCTGTTTCTATAAAAAGTATTTCAATAAGGCAAGGAATTTCAGAGCGTTATTTAGAACAGATTATTGGTAAAATGAAAAAAGCTGGAATAGTAGAAAGTGTTCGTGGAGCTGCTGGAGGATATCATTTGGCCAGAGATGCTTCAGAAATTTCAGTGGGCGATGTTCTTCGATGTCTGGAGGGAGATCTATCAATTGTCAACTGCCCTGAAATTAATGAGACAAAGTGTGAAGCATCACAGCTTTGTGTTACAAAGTATGTATGGCAGAAAATTAATGCTGGTATACAGGACACGGTTAACCATATCATGTTGGATGAGTTGGCAGCTAAAAGTAGGGAGCTTTTAGAAGAGCATGGAGACAAGCCAAGGGGAATATCTAGTTGTGATGAAAAATAATGATTTTTCGTTTCCAGTATGACAAAAGAGAATATACTAAAATAGAGAATAAAGAACTGATTCATTCACAAAATAGAAAGTAAAAATAGCAAATTAGGAAAGGAATTTAATTGTTATGAAAAAGTTAATTTATCTGGATCATGCAGCAACAACTGCGACACGTCCAGAAGTAATAGAAGCGATGCTTCCATATTTTTCAGAATCCTATGGAAATGCATCTTCTGTATATGATTTTGCATCCAAGAGTAAAAATGCAATTCAGCATACAAGAAAAATTATTGGGGATGCATTGGGAGTTCCAGAACAGGACATTTATTTTACTGCGGGCGGCTCAGAGGCAGATAATTGGGCAATTAAATCGACAGCAGAAGCGTACCGTTCAAAAGGAAATCATATTATTACATCCAAAATTGAACATCATGCAGTGTTGCATACATGTCAATATTTGGAGAAAAAAGGATATGAAGTGACATATCTGGATGTAGATGAAGATGGACTTATAAAACCAGAAGATTTAGAGGCAGCTATTCGTCCAGATACGATTTTAGTTACCATCATGTTTGCGAATAATGAAATTGGAACGATTGAGCCAATTAAAGAGCTGGGAGCAATTGCACATAAACATGGGGTTTTATTCCACACTGATGCAGTGCAGGCATTTGGGCAAATTCCGATTAATGCAGATGAAATGAACATTGATATGTTAAGTGCTAGTGGACATAAACTGAACGGACCAAAGGGAATTGGATTTTTATATATTCGAAAAGGATTAAAGATCGGTCCATTCATTCATGGAGGAGCACAAGAACGCAGAAGGCGTGCTGGTACAGAAAATGTTCCAGCAATTGTAGGACTTGGAAAGGCAGTGGAAATAGCCATTGAAACAATGGAAGAGCGTACTGCAAAAGAGAAAGAGCTGAGAGATTATTTAATAGATCGTATTATGAAAGAAATTCCATATACAAGAGTAAATGGAAGCAGAACAAAGCGTTTGCCAGCGAATGTAAACTTTAGTTTTCAGTTTATTGAAGGAGAATCCTTATTGATTATGCTGGATATGGAAGGAATTTGTGCATCTTCTGGTTCTGCATGTACGTCAGGATCGCTAGATCCTTCTCATGTATTGCTTGCAATTGGTCTTCCTCATGAAATTGCACATGGTTCTCTTCGACTTACTCTTGGTGAAGAAAATACAAAAGAAGATATTGACTTTGTAATTGAACAGTTAAAAAGAATTGTAAGCAGGCTGCGGGACATGTCCCCATTATATGAAGATTTTGTAAAAAAACATAGATAATAAAACAGTACAGAATAATAGAAGAGAGGAATAAACATGTATAGCGAAAAAGTAATGGATCATTTTCAGAATCCACGTAATGTAGGAGAAATTGAAGAAGCAAGCGGAGTTGGCACAGTTGGTAATGCAAAGTGCGGCGATATTATGCGTATGTATTTAGATATTGATGAAGAAACACAAATTATCCGTGAAGCAAAGTTTAAAACATTTGGTTGTGGTGCCGCTGTTGCAACGAGTAGTATGGCAACAGAATTAGTTAAGGGAAAAACAGTAGAAGAGGCATTAAAAGTTACGAATAAGGCAGTAATGGAGGCTTTGGATGGGCTTCCTCCAGTAAAAGTACACTGTTCTCTTCTTGCAGAGGAAGCAATTCATGCAGCACTTTGGGACTATGCAGAAAAGCATCATATTAAAATTGAAGGACTTCAGAAGCCAAAAAGTGATATTAGTGAAGAAGAAGAAAATGAAGAATGGTAATTAAGTCATTATTTAAATATTAGAAAAATTAAGCGAAAAGAACCTGCATTAAGAGGATTGTAATGTAGGTTCTTTTTATTATGATATAAAAAAATATCCAGTGTAGGTTTCTTTTATTACGTTGTAATGTATAAAATAGTTAAGTTAAGAGAATGAAATTGAATACTTTACAAAGATAAAAAAATGCGTTAAAATAAGTGTAGTAAAAGAGACGTGGAAGGAGGATTTCCTGAGTAAACCGTTATGGCACGACAGTACACAAGAGAAGTAATAAGAGATACATTTATTCAGATGTTGAATGAGCGTCCATTAAGTAAAATTACAGTAAAAGATATTGTGACTAAATGTCAAATTAACCGAAATACGTTTTATTATTATTATGCAGATATCTATGCAATTATCGAAGAAATTTTTCAGATGGAACTTCAAACGGTGAAGGAAGAATATAATGATACGCTTTCTTGGGAAGAAAGTTTTTTAGTTGCAATTAATTTTGCAATAAAAAACAAAAAGGCCATTTATCATATCTATCATTCGGTACAGAGGGAGAGAGTAGAAGAGTATCTTTATCGTGTGGCAGGCAGAGTTATGACTTATTATGTGGAACATGAAAGCAGGGAAATCCATGCTTCCAAAGCGGATAAAGAATTGATTGTTTGTTTCTATCAGAGCGCATTAACTGAGATGCTCTTGAAATGGATTGCATCAGATATGAAGGCAGATCCCGATAAGATTATACGCAGAATTGGACAATTGTTTAATGGAAATATTGCTTGTTCTCTGCATAGGAGTGAAACATTGGATGGATTGTGGTAGATAGATTCGATTTATTAGACAAAAAGGCGTCTGTGTCTGATTTTCAGACATGGATGCCTTTTTGTTGGTTGTATGTAAAGAATCAATTAGGTATAGTTGAACTAGAACAAAGAAATAAATCAATAATGATAGAGATAATTAGAAAGGAGCAATTTTTATGTATTATAGTAGTGGAAATTATGAGGCATTTGCTCATCCTATAAAGCCAGAAGGTGTAGAGTGTAAATCGGCATATATTATAGGTTCTGGTTTGGCGGCATTGTCAGCAGCCTGTTTTCTTGTAAGAGATGGACAAATGAAAGGGGATAGAATTCATATTCTAGAAAAAGAGGCATTGGCTGGTGGTGCATGTGATGGATACCATTTGGAAAATATTGGGTATGTGATGCGTGGTGGACGAGAAATGGACAATCATTTTGAATGTATGTGGGACTTGATGCGTTCGATTCCGTCCATTGAAACAGAGGGAATTAGTGTATTGGATGAGTATTATTGGTTAAATAAGAAAGATCCTAATTATTCTTTGATGAGAGCAACCGTCAACTGCGGAGAAGATGCACATACGGATGGAAAATTTAATCTTTCTACAAAAGCAGGGATAGAAATCATGAAATTATTTTTTACATCGGATGAAGCACTTTATAATAAGAGAATTGATGAACTATTTGACAAAGAAGTATTAGATTCCAACTTCTGGCTATATTGGCGTACAATGTTTGCATTTGAAAATTGGCATAGTGCATTGGAAATGAAGCGTTATCTTCAGCGTTACATTCATCATGTTGGAGGTTTACCAGATTTTACAGCCCTACGTTTTACAAAATATAATCAATATGAATCATTAATTCTTCCAATGGTTAAGTTTTTGGAAGATCATAATGTACAATTTCATTATGGTACAAAAGTAGAGAATATAAGCTTTTCTGTAAAAGAAAAGAAAAAAATGGCAACGCAAATTTTATGCATATGTAATGGAGAACAGGAAACGATTGATTTATCAGAAAATGATCTTGTGTTTATTACAAATGGTGGATGTGTGGAAAATTCTTCTTTGGGAGACCAAAATCATCCAGCACAATTTAATCCAGAATTAAAGCCAGGGGGAGGATGGGATATGTGGAAAAAAATCGCAGCGCAAGATCCTTCCTTTGGACGTCCAGATAAGTTTTGCGGTAATCCAGAACAGAGTAATTGGATGTCTGCAACAGTAACAACCCTAGATGATCGAATTCCTCCATATGTGCAGAAAATCTGTAAAAGAGATCCATTTAGTGGAAATATCGTTACGGGAGGTATTGTTACTGTGAAAGATTCCAACTGGCTGTTAAGCTGGACGTTCAATCGTCAGCCACAGTTTCGTAGTCAGCCAAAAGGTCAATTGGTAGGATGGATTTATGGATTGTTTAGTGACAAGCCTGGTAATTTTGTAAAGAAATCAATGCGGGAATGTACAGGAAAAGAAATTTGTATGGAATGGTTGTATCATATTGGAGTGCCAGAAGATCAGATTGAAGATATGGCAGAAAGCAGTGCAAATGCCGTGCCTTGTATGATGCCATATATTACGGCATTTTTTATGCCTCGTACCGCTGGAGATCGTCCAGATGTTGTTCCAAAAGGAAGCGTAAACTTTGCATTCATTGGTCAATTTGCAGAAACAAAGCGTGATACGATTTTTACAACAGAATATTCCATTCGTACAGGAATGGAAGCGGTGTATACACTATTAAATATTGATCGTGGTGTACCAGAAGTATGGGGAAGTGTCTATGATATACGAGATTTGCTGAATGCAACCGTACAATTAATGGATGGAAAGAAATTGACAGAATTAGATTTGAATTTAAAAGAAAAATTTATATTGAAAGAAGCAATCAAAAAACTGCGTGGCACTGAACTGGAAAAATTATTGAGAGAATATCATGTTATTTAATAAACTTTTTCTAAGTAGTTGCTGGGATAATTAAAATATGATAAAATGATGCAAGGGAATGAAGTTCTCCCTTAGTGAATGATATTGGAACATAAAATAACCAAACACTAGAACCGCTTAATGCTGATGACTTCTGCTATAAAAGCAGGAGTTATCAGCATTTTTTTGTAGCTTTAGCATGAAAAAACTCCCTGCTATGCAGGGAGAAGAAGCAGGTTTAGCGTGACAAAAAAACCTCCAATGTTATAATGAAAGTGGATTGGCAGCCACATGATTAAAAACAAAGGAG
>FCNS01000020.1 GCA_900045905.1 Clostridiales bacterium CHKCI001
TAATGATACGCATGCGTATCAATTGATCTTTGAATACATAGAAACTTTTTACAATACCGTGCGCATTCACAGCCATTGCGGATATTGGTCTCCAGATCAGTACGAGAAACAATATCTACAAGATATAAAAGAGAATGCATCAAAGATAACAAGTTAACCCTTGTTGCTGAAGGTGGAAAATGGTTACATTTAATTTGTACTTTTTCTTGACATAGGACCAATAATCTCTGCCCGGATGTTAGGAGATCATTTCAATCCGGCTGTTAGCAATACGGGTAAATCTGTTAGCTGCCTGCTAACAAAATCTATGTTGTGTTAGCAGAAATATCATTCGTTTGTATGCATTAATTCTTTCAGAAAATGAAAAAAACGGGAACTGTTTTAGCATTTTGCTAACAATTCCCGCTCTTTCAAGCGCGTCCCTGAGAGGAGTCGAACCTCCGCTGACGTGCCTTAGGAGGGCACCGCTCTATCCACTGAGCTACAGAGACATCTATACAATATTTACTTTTTGACTAACACCTATTGAAGCGAGTTGACTGTTATAACGCCACCTTAGAAGGCATGTGCTCTATCCTGCTGAGCTACGAGGAGTTCTATTAAAATGATCCTTTTTGTTCCTAGATTTCAAATTATGTATTTAATACCTTCATCTAGTACAAAAACCTATTTTTTATTATACCAACTTTTAATAAAAAATCAACCATAAAATTTTACTTACAGACTTTTCATTTTTTTAGGGCTTTTAAACGACTCTTTCTAATATTACGATAATAAATAAGCATAGTAGAATATTAATTTCCTAATTCTACTATGCTTAATTTTTTATACAAAACTTATAATAATTCAGGTGCAATTCGCTCAAATAATGCTCTTCCCTGCATCCAGACTTTTCCCTTAAAACGGCGTCCTGGTGCTGGAACTCCCATTAAATCCTCCTGCTGAACTGCTACATGAAAACGAATATGATTGCAATTAATTAGCAGATTATATACATTTTCTCCTGTCAATTGATTTCTCACAATGCGAACATCTTCAATATCCCCCATAATGGAATAATTATCACACTCTACTCCAGTTGGCATAAAGAAGGAATCTACCAATGTATAAATATCTACTTTTTTTACTTCAATCTGTTTTTTTATATTTTCACAGAGTTTTACTTCCTGCATAGTCAAAATATTAATTGCCTTATCATCTCCATTGCGTGCCTGCTCAATCAGCCTCGTACGATCTTGGAATTGATTCCAGGAATCTTGTGCTTGTTTTTTTGTTTTCGCAACTGGAAGCAATATTTTTCCTGATTCTGCCAGTGCTGCAAGCTGAACTCCCTCCACTTTTGGTATGGCACGGCGCCTTAGTTTTTCTTTATGCATTTCAATGACGTTTGTTAAATAAAAGATGAGAGAAACTCCTACATGATAATCTTCACAAAGCCCTGCATATGATTCTCTGCCGCCTTGTTTTTTTAATGTACACTCAACTGTTGTAGATACTTGTTCGCTATATAAATATGGATAGTAATATTCCATCTGAAACTGTCCATCTTCATCCGTCTCTCCATACAGAATAATTCCCATATCAGGTGCTGTTGCTTTTCTCAGTACCGTAATATTATTGTCATCATCAAATGGTACAATAACTTTTTCATCTGGATTTGCAATAATATTTTTTAATACTTGCTCAACGTCTCTTTTTTTTACATAACTGCGAAATCCAATGGACCTAAGAAAACTATGCATAAAATCCCTTCCCTATTTGTTATGATTGAAACGATTGTGCTGCTATTACAATCGTTTTGGTTATAATTCCTACGCTATTTGCTATCCTTATACTAGCACAAATTGTAGAAAAAGAAAAGTATTATTTTACGGAAATTATCGTCTGCCCGCCCATATATGGCTGCAATGCAGCTGGAATTCTTACAGAACCATCTTGATTTAAGTTATTTTCCAAAAATGCAATTAACATTCTAGGAGGAGCAACGACTGTATTGTTCAATGTATGGGCAAAATACTTACCGCCTTCCCCAACGACACGAATCTTTAAACGGCGTGCCTGTGCATCTCCTAAATTGGAACAGCTTCCTACTTCAAAATACTTTTTCTGTCTTGGAGACCATGCCTCTACATCAATTGATTTTACCTTTAAATCAGCCAAATCTCCTGAACAACATTCTAACGTACGAACTGGAATATCTAAAGAACGGAATAAATCTACCGTATTCTTCCATAGCTTGTCAAACCACATTTTACTCTCTTCTGGCTTGCATACTACAATCATTTCTTGCTTCTCAAACTGATGAATTCGATAAACACCACGCTCTTCTAAACCATGTGCTCCTTTTTCCTTTCGGAAACATGGAGAATAGCTTGTTAATGTATATGGAAGCTTCTCTTCTGAAATAATCGTGTCGATAAACTTACCAATCATCGAATGCTCACTTGTACCAATCAAGTATAAATCTTCTCCCTCAATTTTATACATCATGGCATCCATCTCTGCAAAACTCATTACACCAGTCACCACATCACTACGAATCATAAATGGAGGTACGCAATACGTAAAGCCACGATTAATCATAAAATCTCTTGCATAAGAAATCACTGCCGAATGCAAACGAGCAATATCTCCCATCAGATAATAAAAACCGTTACCAGCGACTCTTCTTGCACTATCCAAATCAATTCCGTCAAACTTCTCCATAATCTCTGTATGATAAGGAACTTCAAAATCTGGTACAACTGGCTCTCCAAACCGCTCTACCTCTACATTTTCACTATCATCTTTTCCAATTGGAACAGATGGATCAATAATATTTGGAATTGTCATCATAATCGTCTTAATTCGCTCTTCCACTGCTTTTTCTTCTTCTGTTAACTCCGCAGTACGATCTGCAAAGGAAGTAACTTGTCTCTTTACTTCTTCTGCTTCTTCCTTTTTACCCTGTTTCATTAATCCACCAATTTGTTTTGACATTTTATTGCGGTTTGCACGCAGTGTTTCTACCTCTTGCTTAATTTCGCGGTTTCTCTTATCTAGTTCCAACACTTCATCTACCAATGGCAGTTTTGCATCCTGAAATTTATTGCGAATATTCTGTTTTACAACTTCTGGATTTTCTCTTACAAATCTAATATCTAACATAATTTTCCTCCTAATTTTCATTCTCCCTTTATCACAAACAGTTCTATTTGAAATAAGAAGTTTTTTCAAATTTTTTAATATGAATAGTTCCTTTTCAGAAGATCTATTTTTTCTTTTAGTCCAATCGGGCTTAGAATCTGGGCTTATTATATACGATTTATCCAGAAGAATCAAGGGAAAACGAACAAATTTACTTTCCTAACTACAAAAACAGGCTCTGCTTTCTCCCTATAAGCAGAGCCTGTTTCATTTACATCGTTAATCTAAAGCAATTACACTTGAATTATTATTTTTAAAAATTCACACGATATGTTTTAATTTCATATGGTGCAATTGTAATGCATACATCTTGTCCATCTGCACACATATCTGCAACTTTATTTTCCATTAAGTCACACTCACAAACCGCTTTTACTTCTTGAGCAAAATGCAGTTTTGCTTTTGTTTTCGTATTCTTTTCCTCAATTACACGAATAATGATTCCATTTCCATCTTCAGCTGGTTTCACTGTTTCTAACATTATATTATTTTTATCACAGGAAATAAATGAATATTCCCTCTTCTGAGCCGTTCCATTTACAGCCAACACAGGTTGATTCAAGTCATAACCTTCTTGTAATGTATCGGCTTCTCTCCATGTTCCTGCATGTGGATAAATTGCATAAGTAAAATAGTGATCTTCCTGATCGGTCGTTGGATTTGGTTCAATACCAGATTTAATTAATGTTAATCCAATATCTGAATGATCTACAGAATGACCATATTTACAGTCATTCAAAATACTTACTCCATATCCACCTTCCGAAACATCCATCCATTTATGTCCACATGTTTCAAATCGAGCGATATCCCAGCTTGTATTTTTATGTGTCTTTCTTGTTAAGTTACCAAACTGGATGTCAAATGTTGCCTCATCGGTGTGAATATCAACTGGAAAATGTACTTTTAACAACTGCTGAGAATCTTTCCAATCAACATGAGTATCAAAGTCAATTCTTGGCTCATTTGCATAGAAATAAATGGTTTGTTCAATTATAGAATTAGAAATTGCTTTTTTTACATAGAGTGCAGCTCTTACAGGGCCATTTTCTACCCACTTAATCTCCTTCACATCAGTGACATCCCAGAATTTGCGGCTATAGTAAATATCCACATCCCAATTATCATAATGTTGTGGTTTATCTTCATATACACGAAACTGATTCGCTTTTTTACCTTCTTGAATCACTTCGCGTTCATTTTCTTTATCATATAAAGATAAAATACATCCATTTTCATCCATAACTACATTATAAAATGGAGTTTGAATCTTCCATCCATCAATTACAAATGGAGATACTGCATCCTGATCTGTCCATTGGAATACTCGATATCCTTTTGACGGAAGTTTTGCAACTGCTGCAACTGCACCTTCTGCTGTTTTTTGAACTGGATAATAGTTTCCATCTACATCTTTTAATGCACTTGCTTTATATTCTGGAAGAGACACGATACTATTTCGTTCAAATCCTACTGTATTGAACAAGGTCAACTCATCCGAAGCTGATGTTAATTGCTTCAAATAGTCTTCTGCCATTTCTTTTCCTTGCTTTTCTAATGCATCATACTCTTCTTTTGTTACATCATAAACTTCTTTAATAGAAGAACCTGGAAGAATATCATGGAATTGATTAATTAAAATCGTTTTCCACATTTGATCCATCTGCTCAGCTGGATAATTTTTGCCTAACAATACCGATAACAACTCCAAATCCATCATCATAAACTCGCTTTTACGGTTAGAACGTTTATTTCTAGCCATAGAAGTATAGGTTCCACGATGATATTCAAAATATAACTCTCCAACCCATGTTGCCAGTCGTTCATCGTTTCCGATACGTGCAGTCAACTCATCAAAATACTGCTTTGAAAATGCTTGACGTACTTTTGGAGTGCCTTGAATTCCTTTTTCCATACGAGTGGATGTCTCCATCATTTCTCTCGTTGGACCACCGCCTCCATCGCCATATCCAAATGCAATTAAAATATCATTATTGATTTCTTTATTTTGATAACGCAGCCATCCACCCATTAATGCATCTGGATGAAGCATTCCATTATACGTAGTAAAGAAATCTTCTGTACTCTGTCCAATTCCAAGTGTCGTAATCAAATGGGTAAATATTTTTGTACCGTCAATTCCTTCCCACCAGAATGTATCATTTGGAATTTTATTAAACTGATTCCATGCCAGCTTTGTTGTCATGAAATATTTAATTCCTGACTTTTTCATAATCTGTGGCAATGCAGCAGAATATCCAAACACGTCAGGCAGCCAAAGTTCCTCATTTTCTACTCCAAATTCATCTTTAAAGAACTTCTTTCCATGCAGGAACTGACGCACTAAAGATTCACCGCTTGTAAGGTTACAATCCGCTTCTACCCACATACCGCCTTCTGGCTCCCAGCGTCCTTCCTTTACTCGTTCCTTAATTTTTTCATACATCTCTGGATAGCGTTCTTTAAAAAATGCATATAACTGTGGCTGACTGGACATAAACTTATAATCAGGATATTCTTCCATTAACTTTAATACAGTGGAAAAACTGCGGCAAACTTTTTCTCGTGTCTGTGCAACCGTCCACCACCATGCAACATCAATATGGGTATGTCCAATACAAGTTGCAATTACATCCTCATATCCACCCATATTTTCATAGATTGCTTTTTGGATATAATTTCTTGCCTCTGCAACTGACTCATAAAATTCTTTGGAATAAGGATTTCTTAAATCCAGACATTGTACGGTTTGATTTAATTCATAAGCCAGGCACTGTGCTGTTCTGGATTCCTTATCCATACGTGCCAAAGACCAGAGTGGTACCTGCATATCATAATATAATCCTCCGATTTCTGGATCAATCTCTTCCACTGTAGCAAGCAGACGGAATTCATCATAAATAATTCCTGTATATGCCTGAAGATCGATTTCATATACCGTACCTGGTTTTGCGCTTCGATCTACCAGAACCTCTCTATGATTAATATCCATTCCCTGTGTTACTTGCCCATTGATAAACAATAAAAACTGTGGATTTCTCGCATCATCCCATCCATCAATTCCTGTATGAATCCGAAACCACAATGGCTTATTATTCCAAGATTCTGGTACTACAAATACGGTTTTAAACCAATAGTGTCGGTCTTTTCCATACCAATGCATGGTATGGCTGTCAAATTCTTGCCACGCAGGCTGTGCTTGCTCTGCCTCTTCTGGACGTAAAAAAGTCCCTTCTTTTACTTTCCACTGATTTAACTCTATACTTTGAACAATGGCGAGTTTTTTCAGTTCCGCTGCAATAACTTCTGCACGCTCTTTCGCATAAATCATCCTATTTTCCTCCTTCTGTGAACTACTCAGAAACAAGTCATTGAGAATTTCTGCCCAATATCTTAAAATCTCCAGCAGAGCTTTTTATGAAATATAAGAATAACTAAAAAAATTTATTTTATAAATTTAATGGATTTTCTTTCATATAATTCATCAATTCATCCACTGTTGTAAATGCCATACCTGTTACAGTGTCTGCACATCCATAATAGATACAGATTCTTCCTGTATCAGCATCTGTTAAAGTTGCACATGGGAATGTAACATTTGGAACATCTCCATTACATTCATATAATTCTTCAGGTGCTAAAATATAATATTTGGAACGAAGTTTTACTTTCCAAGGCTCATCAATATCTAACAATGCACATCCCATACGATATACAAATCCATTACATGTCGTAATAACACCATGATAAATCAAAAGCCATCCTTCGTCTGTTTCAATTGGTGTTGGTCCTGGACCAATCTTGGTTGATTGCCATGCACTGATATCCCCTTTTACATTTCCCATTACATAACGATGCTTACCCCAGAAGGTCAAGTCTGGACTAATACTATAAAAGATATCTCCAAATGGTGTATGTCCTGTATCACTTGGACGGCTTACCATTGCATAATAGCCATTAATTTTTCTTGGAAAAAGTACACCATTCCGGTTGTATGGCAAAAATGCATTTTCCAGCTGGTAAAATTTCTTAAAATCAAATGTATACGCAATACCAATTGTTGGACCATGATAGCCATTACACCATGTAATATAATAACGGTCTTCAATAAAGCATACTCTTGGATCATAGCGATATTCTCTATTTAAGATTTCTGGGTCTTCTCCTTCAAATTGAATTGGTTCATGATTGATTTCCCAATGAATACCATCTTTACTAAATCCTGCAAAAATATCCATACTGATTGATTTACTGTCACAGCGAAATACTCCTGCATAACCATCCCCAAATGGGACAACTGCACTATTAAAAATACTATTTGAGCTTGGAATTGCTCTTCTTCCTATAATTGGATTTTCTGTATATCTCCATACAGGCATTGTGTACCCCTCTGGTTTCTCCTGCCAAGGCATATTTGGCAATGCTTTTCCAATAATCTTTGTCATTACTTTTCCTCCTTTATTCTTTCACACTCTGCAATCTCTTGCATTATGATTTCTTATTCTTTTAATTGCTTTAAAGCCAATTCAGCCGTCCCTACATTATATCCAGCACATGCATTCATCACATTTCCCGCTTCATCCAATATAACTACCAATGGCAATGCTTTTTCAGGAAGCTGAAACTGCTCATAAATCTGCCTATTAGATACTGATTCCTGAATTAATAGAATCAAATTCGGAATGGCCTTCTTTACATTTATCAAGGTTATATCAGAATACGCCTCTTCTGAAGCAACAATTAAAACTACTGGTATTTTTCGGTAATATTCCTTTGCCTCTATCATCTCATTTAGCAGATGTTCGGTCGGTTCTTTTCCTACTTCAATCCATGCAGCAATTCCAGCTTTATGATGGAAATACTGTTTTAAATTTATATTTTTACCATTTTCTTGCTTTAGAATCGTATCCTCCATTGGAACTGCTTTTCTTACTGCTGCTTCCCTAAAGCAGTCAATTTTTTTGTCTGTTATAGTGTTTTCCTTTACCGACACATAAAAAATCTTAACTCGGCAAATTCCCCCTAGCTGACGATCTGTAGTTGTAACTCGGTAAATTCCCTGTTCTAATCGATACATTCCTCTGCCTTTGTTCCATTTAATCTCTGAAAGATCTAGCGTCTTATAATGATTCTTTTGCTTGATCGCAACTGTAAAGTCTTTATAATACTGTAAATTTTCTCCATTCTTATCAGTGAGCCAAAGCTCTCCAAACTTTTTCTCAGCCGCTTCATAGAAAACATAATTCCAACTTTCTCCACTCCAATACATCGCCTCATAATTGGATGATTCTATCTTTCCAGCAATCCCCAAACTTCTAAGCATTGCTACAGCTAATATCTGTCTAGAACGTTTTGTGGCAGCTCCAATATGAAGCATCCCAATTGGAGATGTATATAAATCGGAGTAGGTGCTATCCGAATAGATTTGAATATTTTCTTGAATCCATTCTCCAATCAACCATGGATTACATTGTATATTCGAAATTTCTTCATTCGAAAATAATTGCCTTATCTCTGCCCGATACGAAGTAATTTTTTCATCTGATATACGCGGACAAAGTACATATGGCACAAAAAGATTTTCCTCGTAGCGATCTTTCCAAATCAATGCTTCTCTTAAATGTTCGATGAAACATTCACAGGTAGTATCAGTCAAATCTTTTTTTCTAACAGATGAAAGTAATTTAACTTTATAAAACACAGACAGATTTGAATTTTTTTCTTCCAAAAATTTTTGTATTTCTTCCCTATTTCCTCGACTATTATACATAGCCGATTGAATTGCTTTTTGCATAAAACAAATCGATTGTTTATAATCAAACTGACTATCCACTTGTGAGTCTGACTCATATTGCTGTATATATATCTGAGCATATTCATTGGCTTGTTCTTCTGTATAAAACGATTGCTCCGTTTTTTGCCGTACTGCTCTTGACTTATCAATACGAAGCTGTTGCTGTACCTGTTCTTCTACAGTCAATGGACGTTCTGTTTTCTCTCCTCCAACCGCTGGTATAAATGTAAAACTGCATTCTTGTTCCTCTACTTCTGGAAGGTAAATTGTAATACGATCTTGTAACCGAAGATCCACAATTCTCATAGCATATCCCGTTTCATCATACACAAATACGACAATCGTTCCCTTACATGTGCTAAATGCTACATTTCCAAATTGATTCGTTTTTAATTGTGCTATCGTATAAAGTTCAGAGTAGTTTATAACTTGAAATTGTACAATGGCTCCTTCTTTTGGTATTCCGCTCTGATCCAACACTGTAACTTCAAGTTGTTTTACATCTGCATAATGAGCAAGTACGTTCAATCTCGTCATTTTATCATTATGGCAGATAAGCATCGTATTATTATCTTCTTCAATCATTCTAGAAAACACTCTTGTATGAACCATCGGTGCCCTGGACGCTGCAAGTACAAACCATCCCCGATCTAATTCTATCTCAGGCTCACACGCTCCTAAGAAATGCCATTTTCCATTTATCCAGACTTCCACCCATGCATGATTATCATCACAATGGCTCCATCTAGGTGCATACACTTGACGTGCTGGAATACCGACACTTCTTAACGCAGCTGTTACTAATGTAGATTCTTCTCCACATCTACCATAAGCATTTTTAATTACAGTAAATGGAGAAGCCGTTCTGTTATCCGTACTACGGTAAGTGGCTTTTTCATATGCCCAAAAATTCACCTCTACTGCCGCATCATACATCGAACGGTCTTTAATTCTCGGATAAATCTCTTCAAAAAATTCTTGTGCATAAAATTCAATATGTTCATTATTCACTCGATATTGCAAGACATAATTTAAAAAAGTGGCATCATCTATAGAGCCGCCCCATGGAGTACAGCTTCTCACCATCAAAGCATGTCTTACAAATTTCAAAAATAGTTCTGCACTATAATCTGCCATATCCGAATATGGCATTCCAGCATAAAGATATTTCATACAAAAAGCTTCTTCTTCTGTACATTCCTGTAGTACATATGATAGATCTATCTTTTCCCATACGCTTTCTGGTTGGAAAGCTCTTGGTTCTTTTTTCTGGCCTCTCGACATAGTTACTCACTTTCTTTTTTACCAGCATTATAAATATTTGATATTTTGTCATCAACATGTCAATATACCAAATATTTATAACATTAGCTTTATAATAGGTCTATTTATATTATATTTTTATTATATATATCAAAAATCATAAAATCAATGGACATATTCTAGGTTATTTTTCCTAAAAGTGAACGATTTATACTTAATTCATTATGACTTAGATTTCAATTAACAAACAATACAAATCATACTAATTACGCTTTCAGTATTGGCTCTTGCTGCACCATCTCATAAATCGTTCGAATAGCTACACCAGATGGACAATCTGTTGCATATTCAAAAACAGCTGGTCTTTGTTGGGCAGTTGCTGCAATATCTAGATGAATCCATGGAGTATCTTTTACAAAATCTTTTAAGAACATAGCAGCTGTAATAGTTCCTGCTTCTCCAGTATTTTTAATATCTGCGACTTTACTCTCGATATAAGAATGATATCTCGGATCACATGGCATTCTCCAATAATCTTCTCCTGTTTTTTCCGCTGCCTGCATAAACTGCATAAAAAATGTATCATTATTTGTAAAGGCTGGTGTATATAAACTGCCAAATGTCCGTCCTGCCATTCCAGTCAAGGTCGCAATATCAATGACTTGATCTATCTTTTCTACTTCAATAATATAAGTTAGAGCATCTGCTAACGTCAATCTTCCCTCTGCGTCAGTATTTAATATTTCAATTGTTTTTTTAGACATAGATGTAACAACATCTCCTGGTAAATATGCATTTCCAGCAATTACATTATCACAACACGCAATTACTGCGACTATATTGACTGTGCAGTGATTTTTTGCCAATGCACGCATAATCGCAATCGCTGTAGCTGCACCTGCCATATCTCCTTTTGCATTTTGTAAAGAAGATCCTGGCTTTAAGCAATATCCACCCGTATCATAAGTAATCCCTTTTCCAACTAATCCTAAAATTGGTCCATTACTATTAAAATAACGTAGGACAATTAACTTTGGTGGATGGGCGGAACCTTTCGCTACTGCCAAGAAGGCATTCATTCCCAACTCTTGTATCTCTTTCTCCTCCAATACCTCACATTCTAATCCACTTTCTTTTGCAATCTGTTTCACACGATCTGCCAACGTTTGTGCAAAAAGAAAATTAGCTGGCTCGAGAATCATATCTCTCGCCTCATTTATACTCTCTATAAGATTTTCTATTTGATTAATCATTGTTTGTTTTTCTTCTATATCATCAAATCCATTTAATATAATCTCTCTATTTATTTTTTCTTTTGAATTTGTATGATATCCCTTATAATTATAGTCAGCCAAATAGAGACCTTCTAACATTGCTTGTAACATTAATTTCTTATTTATTTTTTCTGTTTCAATCGCAGTCACCATAACTGTTTTTATCGGATACTTCTTAATTTCCTTTATTGCTTTTGCATACCAATTCCGAATTTTGTGAATTGTAAGCGTTTTCTCATCTCCCAATCCTAAAGCTAGTCTTAACTTATTCTCAAAAGGAATAATACAAATCTCCCCTTCTTTTCCATAAAATAATGGCTCAATTTTATTTTTCTCTTTTTCAAACATACCACAGATTTCAATTTCTGCTTTTTCACTGTTTAATGCAATTTTAATCATCTTAATTTTCCTTTCCTAATTTATTTAATAAAATCATAACTCAAACTAACTTTACCGTCCAGTATTTTTACTAATATCACTGTATTTCTTCTTTATTTTTTAGTAAATTTCATATATGATAGAAACAAGTGAATCAAGTAATTCCACTTTATATTAAGAAAAATATGATACAACACTAATGTATTACAATAGTAATTTTCTTAATTTTATTTTCTGAGACAATATACTAAAAATGAGGAATCATTTGATATAAGAATTTCACGGAGTCAGAAAGGAGTTTTCAATGTATAATATTTCAAATTTACCTAATCATTTAAAGGAACCACTTACTATTTTATCCCACAGATATGGATTTTCTATTTCTGAAAAAGGACGTAATCTTTCTTTTACTTCTACAGATAAGCCATATATCGATATAACAGCAGACGAAGAAAACATAATTATTGTCTCGAACCATCTATCAGGGTTTTTCCGAGGAATTGGTATTTTAATTGAACAAGAACAGAATGGAACATTATGTTTCCATCTCCACGAGGATTCATGGTTTGACTTTAATGGATTAATGATCGATTGTTCCAGAAATGGTGTTGTATCTATCCCATACATAAAAGAATTAATTGAACAGTTAGCTGTTATGGGACATACAATGTTAATGCTTTATATGGAAGATGTCTATGAAGTAGACGGAGAACCTTATTTCGGATATATGAGAGGTCGTTATTCGAAAGAAGAACTAAAAATGCTGGATGATTATGCATTCCAATTTGGTATCGAACTAATACCTTGTATTCAAACGCTTGCTCACTTTGATCAGTTCCTATCTATGGATACAGTCCGTGATGAATATATCGATATAGATAATATTTTAGACGTGAGTTCTCCAAATGTCCAAGATTTATTACGACGAATGATTCATACCCTGTCTTCTTGTTTTCGTTCACGCCGTATTCATATCGGAATGGATGAAGCTTATCATCTTGGCAGAGGTCGTTACGCAGATAAAAATGGACTTCGTTCCAAACATGATATTATGTCCGAGCATATGGATTTTATGCTTTCTGTCTGCAAAGAATATGGACTTCGTCCTATTATATGGGACGATATGTTTATACACTATCAAACACGTTTTGATACTGGTCAGCGTTCCATCCCAGAAGACATTGATCTAATGTATTGGGATTATTATAATAATACAGAAGAACATTACGAAAAAAATTTACAGATGCGCGCCTCTCTTTCCTCTCATCTTATGTTTGCAGGAGGAGCTTGGAAATGGACAGGTTATGCACCTCATCATAGTAAAACGATTGCATCTGCTAATGCCGCATTATCCGTATGCAAACGTCAAGGAATTCGTCAAGTTATGGTAACTTCATGGGCGGATGATGGCTGTGAATGTCCGATCTCTGCATGTTTATTTGGAGCTGTTTTATTTGCAGAACACCAGTACAACGAAACGATTGATATGGATTCCTTTCAGCATCGACTAAAATTTATTACTAGATTAGATTACGAAACATTTATGAAACAAGAAGAGTTTGACATTTTCCCTTCTTTTTCTAACCGCGCTGTAACCGTTACGCCATCTAAGTATCTCTTGTATGAGGATCCTCTTTGCAGTCTTTTCTTACTGCAAGCCGAATCCATTCAGGAAGATTTAACGATGCATTACCAAAACCTTTCTGATTACTTTTATTCTAAGGCTCGCGACTGTTCTATTCGATCATTGAGAGCTGCATTAAGCTTTTACGGATCATTCGGATCAGTTATGGCACTGAAATGGAATCTTGGATTAAATATTTATAAAGCTTATCGTAATCAAGATAAAATAGCATTACAATCCATTATTGAAAATCAGTTACTTCCATTAATACCACGTTTAGAATTTATGAATGAGATGCGTCGCAGAGAATGGTATATTACTAACAAAAGTTTTGGTTTTGAGGTACTTGATTACCGAATTGGAGCATTAATCCAACGTCTTAAAACTACTCGTACTATTTTAAGCAGTTATATCAATGATATCATTCCAAATATTCCAGAACTGGAAGAAGAACGTTTATCCATAAGTAAATTTAGAGAAGAGGGAATGGGTGAGATAATTCATTTTAATAATGCAGAACGCAGCAGAACAACCAATCGCACTGGTTGGGTATAAACCTTTATCTACATCGACCAAATTCTAATCTAAGTCGTTTCTTATAAAACTTCTATGCTCGCTTTGTGAGCACCACTACAATATAAAAGTCGATGTCTTCGTGCTGTCCACTCTCGACATTGACGACACTTTCATAGTAACAAATAGCTAAAACTAAGTAAATGAGACATTTGCAGACAGCTTCGCAATTTTCAGTAGTGTTTTTTTATCTCCACTGAAACAAGCAAATCCCCACTTAAAATGTGCCAATCATTAAGTGGGGATTTGCTTATTCTGCATTCAATATTCTTTTTTATATTATATCAAAACGATGTTCTACGTGGAACATTGTTATATCGTTTCTTTCCATTCAATTGCTTTTTCTAAAGCAGCATCTTCTTCTTCGGAAAGAGTAAGCTCACAAACTCCATTGGAAATTGTCTTTAAATACTGATAAGAACCATTGGAAGAGTGAATACTATTAAGTAAAATTCCATTATCATTCTCATCTAATAAAGCTAATACAAAGCTCAGTTTTCCCGAGTTTTCATTAAATGTGTCATAACGTACAATTCCCATTTTTTTGTAACAATGCTTAATTTCTTTCTTCATATCTAGAATCGCATCAATATTATTCTTACATTGTTGCTTTACTTTTTTGTTGTCATCTACTACTCGAATTAAAACTTCTTCTAGACTATTTCCATTGCGTCCTTTCATAAACTTATCATAGGACTTTTGCAAACTATCATACTTTACTAATAAAAAAATTACTAATGCAATTAAAACTACCACCAATGCAATCATTCCCATAATAATATAACCAGGATCAAAACTTAAATCATTTAAAAAAGAATTTTCCATTTTTTCCTCCTTGCAAAAACTATTATCATTTTATCTTATTTTACATAATTTTTCCATTTCTGTCATTAAGCAAATTCCTCAACTTTTTGACAAACTTTCTTCAAAATATGGTTACTTCTTATCTTGATAAACTCCTAGTATCTCAATAATCCGTTCTAAATCATCCGCTGAGTAATAGTCAATCTCTATCTTACCCCTATTTTCTTCTTTTCGATTGATATGAACTTTTGTTCCAATACATTCTTTCATCTTTTCTTCCAATGTATGATAAAGCTCTATATTCCCCAATTGCTTCTTTGATGCAGATTGTTTTTTCTTTGGATTGGCTATTGATTTCACATAATTTTCTAACTCACGTACACTTAGTTTTTCATCAATAATATGCTCTGCGATTTCCTCTTGCTGTTCTTTAGATGAAATTCCTAAAAGTACTTTCGCATGCCCAACTGTAATCAGTCCTTCCATAAGCATTGTCTGAACCTTATCACTTAATTTCAATAATCGCAACGAATTTGTAATAACCGTTCTACTTTTTGCTACTCTCTCCGCCACATCTTCTTGTTTCAGTTGATACTCTTTAATCAAACGTTCATATGCCTTTGCTTCTTCAATTGGATTTAAATCATCTCTTTGAAGATTTTCTACTAAAGAGATCTCTGCAATTTCTTTTTCTGTATAATCTTTTATAATAACAGGAACTTCTTTTAATCCAGCCATCTTAGCAGCACGCCAACGACGTTCTCCAGCAATAATTTCATAATGAGAATCTTTCTTGCAGACAATAATTGGTTGGATTACTCCATAAAGTTTAATCGACTCAGCCAATTCCATTAAACTATCTTCATCAAATTGCTTTCTTGGCTGATTACGATTTGGCTCAATCAATCTTACCTTTATCATTTCATTAGGTTTCTGCTGTTTTTCATTCTGTTCTTCTTTATTTGGAACTGTCAGATTCAAACTTCCTCCAATTAAGGAATCCAATCCCTTCCCTAATCCATTTCGTTTCGCCATCAGTCATCCTCCCCTCTATGTATGACTTCGTCTGCCAAAAGCCGATATGCCTCTGCTCCAGAACATTTTGAATCATAAAGGTTAATCGGTAATCCATGACTTGGTGCCTCTGCTAATCGAACATTTCTTGGGATAATTGTCTTATATACTTTTTCTTTAAGAAAATCTTTTACATTCTCCACAACTTGGAGTGAAAGATTCGTGCGGGCATCATACATTGTAAATACAATACCTTCCATTTCTAAAGTTGGATTTAAGCGTTTCTTCACTAATTCAATTGTCTGCATAAGCTGGCTCAATCCTTCCAAAGCATAATACTCACACTGAATTGGTATCAATATCGTATCCGCAGTTGTCATTGCGTTAACAGTCAACATATTCAAAGAAGGCGGACAATCAATAATAATCTTATCATAATCATCTTTCACCTCTTTTATCGCTTCCTTTAAAATATATTCTTTTCGATCAATCCCAATTAATTCAATCTCTGCTCCTGATAAATTAATATTAGAAGGAATTAAATCTAATCCCTCAATATCAGTATGAACAATGCATTCATCAATCATACATTCTCCAATTAATAATTCATAAACTGTATTCTCCTGTATATTTCTGTCCACTCCCAGACCACTTGTTGTATTTCCCTGAGGATCCATATCAATCGTCAGCACCTTTTGTTTCTTTTCTGCCAGACAGGCTGAGAGATTAATTGCTGTAGTAGTTTTACCTACTCCACCTTTCTGATTTGCAACTGCAATAATTCTTCCCATATAAATCATTTCTCCTCTTTTTGTTTGTAAATTTAAAGAGAACTTACTATTCCCTCCAAAAATTCGTTTATAATAACAATTTCTTCTTTGAGTATAACACTTTTCCAGAAATAAAGCTATAAAAAAATGTTCTACGTGGAACATTTTCTGTTTCTTGTACCTATTTTCTCCTATAATGCTTCTCTTGAACTATTCAAGAGCGTGTGTTATAATAAAAACAATATTAGAAGATTGAAGAATGAACGTAATGCTGGGACTATTTATCATGATTTTCTTACGATTTTACTCCCATAACAAGCTAATCCCTTATCAACAATTAGGAAAGGAGGATACAAGGATAAATTAAAATCCTTGTTTAAACCAATGAATCTGAAAAAGAAGTTATTTACTATTTTTTCTTCTGTTGCATCAGTTACAGCAGCAGTCTCTATTATTAATAAAATAATCTTTCACAATGCGCAGAAAAATATAAAACCACCTGTTTTCAGTCATACCTACCATTGGAGATTAGGCGATATTTCTTATACATGCACTGGTACAGGACATCCTATTTTATTGATCCATTCATTAGATAATACGTCCAGCTCTTATGAATGGAATAAGGTCATAACCGAACTTTCCAAGACTCGTACTGTCTATGCCTTAGATCTTCTCGGATGCGGCTTTTCCGAAAAACCAAACTTTACTTATGCTAATTTTGTTTTTGTTCAATTAATTAATGATTTTATTACAAATATTATAGGAGGAAGAACCGATGTAGTGACATCTGGAAATTCTTCATCCCTTGTTCTTACCTCATGCGTTTATAACAAAAAATTGTTTAATAAGATCATGCTCATTAATCCAGAGCCAATTTCAGAATGTAATAAAATGCCTGACAAAGTCAGACGACTATATTCTTTCTGTTATAATCTTCCGATCTATGGAACATTTGCCTATAACATTATTTCAAGCCATAAAATGATTCAAAATAAACTGCAAAAAAGGAGGTCTCAATTAGATACGATTCACTCCGCAGATATTCATAGATTATATCAAATAGCTCATATGGGTGGTTATCATGCGAAATATTTATATTCTTCGCTTTGTGGAAAATACATGGGGATTTCGATTGAAGGCATTTTAAGAAAAATTGATAACAATATTTGTATTTTGGGTGGAGAATTAGTCCCTGAAATTCATAACATCACAAAACAATATCAAGAAATCAATCCTGCAATTGAAGTTTGTATTGCAACCGATTGCAAATATGATATTCCGCAAGAGAATCCAAAATCTATTTTAGATATGATTTCTTACTTTTAAAAACTTTATTTTCAACTATAAAAAGAACTGCTGCAAAGTAATAATAAATGTTTATGCACAACGTAAGTAGTTATTTGAAAATGTTTTTACTTATAAAACTTCTATGCTCGCTTTGGGAGCACCACTACAATATAAAAGTCGATATCTTCGTGCTGTGCATTATTAATCTATAATAACACAAGGCTTGCAACAGTTCTTTTCATAGTTACTTCTTATTTTCTATCTATCACTTAGTATTCTGCACACTTAAATACTTGCTGTGGGTTCAAACATACTATATTATTTTAATGGTTCCTTCGATGGCATTCCAGACTTTCTTGGATAGCGTTGTGCAGTAGATTTTATTTTTTTTATATAAATCATCGTTCGATGAATATCAGTACCTGGAAGCATAAACTTTTTTCGTTCTTCTACTTTGGCTCCTAATAATTGTATTGCATTCTTAGATTGTTCTAATTCATCTTCTATTTCCCCCGCTTTATAGGAAATAAAATATCCACCTACCTTTACAAATGGCAGACAATACTCAGAAAGAGTAGCCAAATTTGCTACGGCACGAGACACACAGTAATCAAATTTTTCCCTATATTGCACATTTCTCCCTGCATCCTCTGCCCTAGAATGAATCGCAACAATATCTTCTAGTCTTAATTCTGCAATAACTTCTTGTAAAAATTTTATTCTTTTGTTTAAGGAATCTAAAAGTACAATCTTTACAGATGGATACGCAATTTTGATTGGAATTCCAGGGAAACCAGCTCCTGTTCCTACATCAATTAAGGTTATTTTTTTTGAGTTATCCACCATTTTTTCAAAGTTAACCACACTATCCACAAAGTGCTTGTGGATAACTTCCTCAAATTCTGTAATACTAGTCAAATTCATTACTTTATTCTTTTCAATTAACATTTCATAATATTGGATAAATTGCTCATATTGGTGGTCTTCCAATTTGAGATGAATTTGAGCAAATGCATCTTCCAATAATTGAATTCTCTTTTCTCGATCCATAAATTTCCTATCTCCCTGTCTGGTGTGTTCCACGTGGAACATATCATAAATTTTAACCTTCTTTTTTCTCTTTCCATAGCATCTTCTGAGTTGCATAATGTTCCACGTAGAACATTATTTTCTTTGTTGTTCCAGATATACTAATAATACTGAAATATCCGCAGGTGATACACCTGAAATACGAGATGCCTGTCCAATTGAAGACGGCTGATATAAGTTCAGTTTTTGAATGGCTTCTTTTCTAAGACTTGGAACAACGGAATAATCAAAATCAACAGCTAATTTCTTACTTTCCAATTTTTTAAATTGTTCTACTTGTTTCATCTGCCTCTTAATATAGCCTTCGTATTTCATATTTATGTTGATTTGTTCCACAACATCTTTCGCTAACTGAGGACGGTTCTTATCAATTGGGGCAAGTATTTCATAACTTAATTCTGGTCTTCTTACTAATTCTGCTAATGTACTTCCACTTTTTAATTGAGTGCTTCCATTTGCCTCTAATAATTGCTGCACCTGACTATTTGCACCTATTGTTGTATGTTCTAATCGCTGTATTTCTTCTTCAATTTGACGTTTCTTCTCTAACACATGTTCATAACGATCTTTATCAATTAACCCAATTTTATAACCAATTTCAGATAATCTTAAATCTGCATTATCCTGTCGAAGAATCAAGCGATATTCTGCACGAGAGGTCATCATACGATATGGTTCACGATTTTCTTTTGTAACTAAATCATCAATTAATACTCCAATATATGCCTGGGAGCGATCTAATACTAGCTCTTCTCGATTTAACACATGCATGGCTGCGTTAATTCCAGCTACTAATCCTTGAGCCGCTGCCTCTTCATATCCAGAACTTCCATTAAATTGTCCCCCACTATAGAGTCCAGAAATTTTTTTAAATTCCAATGTTGGTTTTAGCTGCCGTGGATTAATACAATCGTATTCAATCGCATACGCATTTCTCACAATACGTACATTTTCTAAACCAGGTACCGTCCGATACATTGCATATTGGACATCTTCTGGAAGAGAACTAGACATTCCGCCTAAATACATTTCATTGGTATAAAGACCTTCTGGCTCAATAAATACTTGATGCCTATTCTTGTCTGCAAACTTCACAACTTTATCTTCAATCGATGGGCAATAACGTGGACCAGTTCCTTCAATCATCCCTGAAAAGAGTGGAGAACGATCTAAATTATCCCGAATAATCTGATGTGTTTTTTCATTCGTATAAGTAAGCCAACAAGACACTTGCTCTTTTTGTATGGAATCTGGATCAGTTGTAAAAGAAAACGGTGTAATTACATCATCGCCAAACTGTTCTTCCATTTTGGAAAAATCAATGCTTCTTTTATCCACTCGAGCTGGTGTTCCCGTTTTAAAACGGAACATCTCAATTCCTAATTGCTTCAATGAATCCGTTAAGTGATTGGCTGCCTGTAATCCATTTGGACCTGTAGCATTACTTACATCACCATAAATGCACCTTGCTTTTAAATATGTGCCTGTAGCTAGCACAACTGCTTTACAATGATAAATTGCACCAGAGTATGTCTCCACTCCAGTCACTTGATCCTCTTGTGTCAATATTTTACATACTTCTGCCTGACGAATCGTTAGATGATCTGTCATTTCTAATACATGACGCATGGAATTAGAATAATCCCTTTTATCTGCCTGTGCACGTAAAGAATGTACTGCTGGCCCTTTGGATTTATTCAGCATTTTGGATTGAATAAATGTTCTATCAATATTTTTTCCCATCTCACCGCCCAGTGCATCAATTTCTCTTACCAAATGTCCTTTCGAACTTCCTCCAATATTAGGATTGCATGGCATCAATGCAATACTGTCAATACTCACAGTAAATAAAATCGTTTCTAATCCAAGACGAGCAGCAGCCAATGCGGCCTCACAACCTGCATGACCTGCTCCTACAACAACGATATCATATTGTTCTTCTAAAACTGGCATAATTACCTCCCAACGCCGCATTCACGATATAAATTTCAAAATTCTTTCTTACTAATAGGGTAGCTCATATTATCCTACTACTTACCCATACAAAACTTAGAAAAAATTCGGTTAACTAGATCTTCTTCTACTGCTTCTCCTAAAATTAAACCAAGTGAAGAATAGGCATCCATCAAATCAATTGTATAAAAATCTTCTGGAAGACCTGCTTCGATACTTTCCAGTACTTTTTCTATACTTTTAATAGAATTATCCAAACATTCTTTATGCCTTGCATTCGTAATATAAACTTCATCATTAAATGAAATTTTACCTTCAATAAACATTTGCTGTAATGTTGCTTCTAACTTTTCCATTCCTTCTTCTGTCTTAGCAGAAATCATTAAAATCGGATGAGAAGGACATTGACTTTGAAGTTCTTCTACTGTCAATTTTGCTTCTAAATCTGTTTTATTTAATAAAATAATTGCTTTCTTTTGTTCAATCATAGAAATAATTTCTAAATCACTTTCATCCAAAGGCTGAGAGGCATCTACAACATATAAAATCAAATCTGCCTCTTCAGCTGCTTGCTTTGCCCGTTCTACTCCAATTTTTTCCACAACATCGGCAGTATTCCGAATTCCTGCTGTATCTATCATCTGAAAACCAATTCCACCAATCTGTACCTGTTCTTCCAAAGTATCTCTTGTAGTACCTGCAATCTCAGTTACAATCGCTCGTTCTTGACCAGTCAAACGATTCATCAACGATGATTTTCCAGCATTTGGTTTTCCTAAAATAACTGTTTTAATTCCTTCTGAAAGCATTCTTCCATTCTGATACTGCATTGCTAAACGTTTCAGTTCTTTTTGCATTGCAATTAGAATTCCTTTTAACTGTTCATCATATCCATCAATAGAAATATGTTCTGGATCATCCAATGCCGATTCAATAAAGGCAATACTATCCAAAATATCATTTCTTAACTCACGGATTTTTTTTGCAACAGAACCTTTTAGTTGTTTTACAGAAGCTTGCAAAGCAAATTCATTTTTTGCATGAATCACATCTAATACAGCTTCCGCCTCTGATAAATCCATACGCCCATTTAGAAAAGCCCTTTTTGTAAATTCACCAGGTTGTGCCAGACTAGCTCCATATTTCACAACTGTGTCTAAAATTTTTCTTGTAACTAGAACACCGCCATGACAATCAATTTCTACCGTATCTTCTGTTGTAAATGTTTTTGGTGCTCTCATTAACAACACAAGCACTTCATCGATCATTTCTTCTCCATCATAAATATATCCATAATGAATGGTATGACTTGGTTGTTCTGACAGCTTCTTATGTCCACTTTTTGAGCGATATATCTTATCAATAATTGAGAATGCGTCTTCTCCACTAATTCTTATTACGCTAAGTCCAGCAGGACTTACCGCTGTGGCGATTGCAGCAATTGTGTTCGTATTCATAATTACCTCCTAGCCGCATTTACTGCGACATAAATTCAAGGATAAGTGAACTTTTGTTCAACCTTTTATCCTTTCTTTAATAGCATAATAGGCGGATGCGCAAAACTGCATCCGCCTCTTGTACCTAAGTATATGCGAAGAAAGTAAAGCGTTTCGCTAATGTTTATTTTATTGCACTTTCTTCTTGTCGTAATACTTTCTTTCCTTTTTTAATAATACAATTACATGACGAAATGGTTCTTCTCCTTCACTCTTCGTCACCACATAACGATCATCCTGCAATGTAGCATGAATGATTCTTCTTTCATATGGATTCATTGGTTCTAATGATACAGGACGTCTGGTTCTCTTTACCTTGTATGCAATATTCTTTGCCAAGTTTTCCAGTGTTTCTTTTCTTCGTTCTCTATAATTCTCTGTATCCAGTTTTACACGAAGATACTCTTCACTATGTTTATTAATTACTAAACTCACTAGATGCTGAAGAGAGTCTAAGGTCTGTCCTCTTTTTCCAATTAAAACACCCATATCACCGCCAATTAAATTAATAGAAACTGATTTTTCTTCTTCATTATAATTCATATCGATGGTGACATCCATATTCATTTTATCAAATACTTTCTCTAGAAATTCACGTCCTTCGTCTAAAACTGTGACTTTCTTACGTGCTTTAATTACTGCTGGTTTTACACCAAAAATTCCTAAAAGACCTGAAGATCCTTTTTCTAAAACTTCATATTCTAATTTATCACTCGTTACACCAAGTGCCACTGATGCTTGTGTAATTGCATCTTCCACAGTTTTTGCCGAATAGTTCTTAAAATCAGCCACTTTATAACCCCCTTACCAAACAAAACTCTATTTCTTCTTCGAATTTCTCTCATTATATTGCTGAACCATGCCTGCCTTTGCCGCCAGACTGCCCTTCTTTTTGTTGGTATTGTTATAATACTGTGTAGAAGCTTTAATCTGTTCTTCACGGCGAACCGTAGCCGCTTTTTCTTTCTTTTCTTCGATTTCTTCCTCTTCCTCTAAATTCTTCACAGATAACACTGGCTTAACTTTCTTTGGAGGAAGTCCTTGCTTGGCTCTCTTTGCATTCACTTTCTCCATGTTTTTAGAAACCATCGCATTAATATCAATGCGATCCATATAACGGTTTACACAATATTGACTAACCATTTGTGTCAATGCAGAAATAACCCAGTATAAACCAATACCTGCTGAGAATGTAAAGCAGAAAAATACAGACATAATTGGCATAACTGTATTCATAGACTTCATCATTCCAGCTCCTGGAGCATCTTCACTAGTAGTACCTGTACTTGCAGAAATCATCTTTGTACTAATCCACTGTGTCAAACCTGCTAAAATAGGAATTAAAAGCACCCACCATGCAGTTGTAATCTGAGCACTCGGCGAACTTGCAAGATTAATACCAAAAAAGTTATTGATTGCATTAATTTGAGGTAATGCTGTATTAACTGCCTGTGTTAATGCATCATTTTGGAAAATTTCCTGGAATGTACTCCATTCTGCCTGATTTAATACATAAAGCAAATCAATAACGCGGTTTGCAGCATCTGCACCTGTAAAATCAGTCGCACGAATCGCATGTTTTGTTCCAAGTTCAATTAATTGTTCATTCGTTGCCCATCCTTCAATATTCATTAAAGCAGTTTGAATCGGAACGAACATATTTTTTACACTTTGGATATATCCAGGAATCTTATAAATAACCTGATATAAAGCAAAGATCAACGGAATTTGAATCAGCATAGGAAGACAGCCAGCAGCTGGGCTTACACCATACTTATTGTAAACATCTTTTAATTCCTCTTGCTGTTTCATCATAGATACATTGTCTTTTTTATTTTTGTATTTCTTTTGAATCTTTACAATCTCAGGATTCATTACCATATTTAGTTTAGAAAACTTCTGCTGCTTAATGGAAAGCGGCAGCATCAATGCTTTTACGATAATTGTGTATAAGATAATACTTAAACCAATGCTGGGAATTGACAGCATGTCCAAAAATTCATAAATTGCATTCATTACCCAACCAAGCACTTGTGCTACTGGGCCAATAATAAACCAATTACTCTGTGTCAGTGTTAAAAAACTCACTTACTTTCCTCCTTCTTTTCAGGAACAGGGTCATACCCACCTTTTGAAAAGGGATTACACCGAAGAATTCTCCAAACGGCAAGCATTGTCCCTTTTATTAACCCGTGCTTTTCCAGCGCTTCAATCGCATATTGGGAACAGGTTGGTGTATACTTACAGTGATTCGATTTTAATGGAGATAAATACTTTTGATATCCGCGAATACATAAAATTAATAATTTCTTCAATAGTTCGATCACTTCGATTCCTTTAAAAAAATATGGTGCATTCTTCCCAAATACAGAAATGCACTTTCGATTTCCAAAAATCCTTGTCCCTTTGCCAACGGTCTGGCTACAACTACAATGTCCAATCCTTCTTTCAATCTCGTTTTGTTTAATCGATAACTTTCTCGAATCAATCGTGTTATCCGATGTCGTACAATACTATTTCCTACCCTTTTACTAACCGAAATTCCGATTCGAGTTTCCTTTTGACCGTTTGGCAGTATATACATAACCAAATATCGATTGGCATACGAACACTTGCCAGCATATACGGCCTGAAACTGTTCATTTTTCTTCAAAGAATTAATATTTCTCATTTTACCATATGCCTTTTAAAAGCAACTATTCAGTCCCCTGTGTTCAAAATCAAAGTAACTGAATAGTTACAAAGAAGAAAAGGTCACATAACTGCGACCTATGCGGATAAAACCTTTCTTCCCTTTGCTCTTCTTGCAGCTAAAACCTTTCTTCCACCAGCTGTACTCATTCTGGAACGGAAACCATGAACTTTAGCTCTGGATCTCTTTTTAGGCTGAAATGTCATCTTCATAAAGCATACACCTCCTTATCAATAATTGATGAATACTTGAATGCTATCTTTACATATTAATATAATAATAGTCATATCCTAGATTGAAAACTTGGACATCATATCAATTATATTGAATTCTTCTCCATTCGTCAAGTAAATTCGAATTTTTTTTTGAAAAACTGGAGTATTTTTTACTTACCGAAAATATCCACAACTGAATCCTTTTTAGTGGATAAAAAAAGTTATCCACAATTTTAAGATCTAAGTTATCCACAGTATCCACAATTTTTATTTTTTATTCAAAAATTTCTTCCTAAAAACACAGTTATTAAAAAGTTATCCACAAGTTATCCACTAAGTTATCCACTACAGTTAATTTAAAGTTTAAGTTATCCACTATATCCACTATATTCACCACTAAGTTATCCACCATATTATTATTTTTCTGTCTATATGTGGATAACTGCCCAAGTTATCCACAATACCAGTGGATAACTTTTTTTATTTTTATCATTTTTCCTTATTTTAAAGGATTTTTTTTCAGTGGATATAGTGGATAATTTTTTTTAAGTTATCCACTATATCCACTATTCAATTTTTTTATACTTGTATTTTTTTAAGTTATCCACTATATTATCCACAATCTCTGTGGATAAATTTTCGTATACTAAAATATTATCCACTATATCCACCATATCCACCATTCTATCACAATCCTCTATTGTGGACAACTGCTATTTTATGAAGTTATCCACCAGATTATCCACCATTTGTGGATAATCTGGTGGATAACTTTTTTCACACTGCTCTAAACTTTGCTCTATATTCAAATTATGATTGAAAAATCAACCCACTTGTATTATGATAGAATATATGGCATATATCTAAGGGCATTTTTATGCCCTTTTACACTCTATTTTTACAGTTATTTCCTATTTATATATGCCTCATAGATTTTCACGAATGGAGTCAGAATAAAATATGATAGATTTATTAAAAGAAAAGTGGGAAGAAATTAAAGAAAATCTAAAAGAAGAGTACGACATTACAATTGTTTCCTTCAATACGTGGATAAAACCACTCGAAGTAGCCTCTGTACAAGACACTCTTGTTAAAGTTGTAGTTACAGATGGAAGCGATAAGTTCGTCATTGACTATTTAACAAAGAAATACCAACGTCTGCTCCAAGTTATGATTGAAGAAACGATTGATTTTCACTGCCAAGTAGAATTTGTCCTTCCAAATGATTTAAACGGTCGTTCCAGTTCTTCCGATTTATACGGACAAGACAGTTACTCTGTCGCTTCTATGAACTTGAATTTAAATCCGAGATACACATTTGATACATTTGTTGTTGGAGCAAATAATAAGTTTGCACATGCCGCATCTCTTGCAGTTGCAGAATCCCCTGCTGAACGCTACAATCCTTTATTTATTTACGGTGGAGTAGGATTGGGCAAAACTCATCTGATGCACTCCATTGCACATTTTATTTTAAAACATGATCCGAATATGAAAGTTATGTATGTCACAAGTGAACGGTTTACAACAGAATTAATTGATGCCATACGTAACAAAAACAATGTATCTGCCGCGGAATTTCGTGAAAAATACCGTAATATTGATGTCCTTCTTATCGATGATATCCAATTCATCATTGGCAAAGAAAGTACACAGGAAGAATTTTTCCATACCTTTAACTTTTTACACGAAAACAACAAACAGATCGTAATTTCTTCCGATAAACCACCAAAAGCATTTGAAACATTGGAAGAACGTCTTCGTTCTCGTTTTGAAATGGGACTTCCAGTGGATATTTCTTCTCCTGATTATGAAACAAGAATGGCCATTTTACGAAAAAAAGAAGAAATGGAAGGCTATAATATTGATACAGAAATTATCCAATATATTGCAGCCAATATCAAATCGAATATCCGTGAACTAGAAGGCGCCCTGACAAAGATTACAGCTTATGCCAAACTTTATAAAACTGATATTACACTAGAGGTAGCCGAAAATGCTTTAAGAGACTTAATATCCCCAAACGAATCGGATGATATTGAGCCTGAATATATTATAGCTGTTGTAGCAGAACACTTTGGATATACTTCTGCTGATTTAATTTCACAAAAAAGAAGCAAAGGCATTGTCTATCCACGCCAAATTGCAATGTATTTATGCCGGGAGATGACTGATCTTTCGCTTCACCAAATAGGAAAAGCATTGGGACGTCGCGATCATACAACTGTTTTACATGGCGCAGAAAAAATAGCAAACGATTTGCCAACGAATGAAGCCCTCTTATCCACAATTGAGATACTAAAAAAGAAGATTGTACCCACATAACCTGTGGATAACTATGTGGATAACTGGCATTTTTCGGTGGATAAGTTGGTGGATAACTTGTGGATAAGTCTTTTATTATTAATGTAAAATTATTTTTTTTGAAGTTATCCACAAATTGTCCACAGGTTATCCACATAGTTATCCACAATAAAAATATGACTTTTTCCCTTCAACTACAAGGGTTAGAGAAGTTATCCACAATATCCACCGCCCCTACTACTACTACTATTTATATACTATATATCTATTATAGTGTTTGCCATTCAAATTCTTTACTGAAAGGAGTTATCCACAATTATGAAGTTAATATGTCAAAAAGAACACCTTCAAAAGGGTGTATCCATTGTCTCAAAAGCTGTATCTTCAAAAACAACAATGCCTATTTTACAATGTGTATTATTAACGGCAGAAGATGGAGAAATTACAATTACTGGAAATGATATGGAACTTGGAATTGAGACAACTATCAATGGTACGATCGAAGAAGAAGGAATTGTAGCTCTGGAAGCAAAACTATTTGCTGAAATTGTAAGACGTCTTCCAGATAATGAAGTTTTGATTGAAGTGGATGAAAACTTTGCCACAACTATTATATGTGAAAAGGCTAAGTTTACAATCGCTGGTCAATCTGGAGAAGACTTTGCCTATCTTCCTCAAGTAGAGCGTACGAATCCTGTTGTACTATCTCAATTTACATTGAAGGAAATTATTCGGCAGACAATTTTTTCAATTGCTGATAATGAAACAAATAAAATGATGTCTGGTGAATTAATGGAAATTAATGAGAATACGATGAAACTTGTCTCATTAGATGGGCATCGAATTTCAATTCGCAATGTTAAGCTAAAAGATCATTATGAACCAATTAAAGCGGTTATTCCAGGCAAAACATTAAATGAGGTTAGTAAAATTTTAACTGGAGATACAGAAAGTGAATTATCATTATTTTTTACTCCAAATCATATTATATTTGAATTTGACCAGACAATCGTTGTATCCCGTTTAATTGAGGGAGAGTATTTTAGAATTAATCAAATGCTTAATAGCGACTATGATACAAAACTCGTTATCAATAAAAAGGAATTTTTAAATTGTATTGATCGTTCCACGTTACTTGTAAAAGAAAGTGATAAAAAACCAATTATCATTAATATCTCAGATAATAAGATGGAAGTGAAATTAAAATCCAGTATTGGATCGCTGAATGAAGAAATTTCGATTCATAAGGTAGGAAAAGATATTATGATTGGATTTAATCCAAGATTTTTGATAGATACCCTTCGGGTAATTGACGATGAAGAAGTGACATTATATATGATTAATCCGAAAGCTCCATGCTTTATTAAGGACGACAATGAGAGTTATACGTACTTAATTCTCCCTGTGAATTTTGTAGTATAATTTTGTCCTTGAATAGAAATCTTCGTTGCGGATAAAGCCGTATTGTTATATAATGTTAATGAAAGACAATTTCATGTTATCCACAAAAAGATAGATAAAATGGTGAGATATCCACAGTTTCCCCGTGTATAAGTCGGGGATTTGTGGAAAAACGGTGGATAACTGTTTTTCATCGTGCAATTAATTCCCCACGTTTATGTTGAATAAGCGGGGATTGTATAGAAACGCTAATTCTGGATCGTTTCTAAATTGTTATATTTTAATATCAGGAGATAGAGTAGAACGATATGTTTTCCTATCCCTACAATTATGGCGCATTCACTGCGACATTAGGAGGTAAATATGTCTAAAATTGTATTACGAGAGGATTACATCAAGTTAGGACAGGCTTTAAAAGCAGCTCATTTAGTGGATTCTGGGGTAGAAGCCAAACTTGTTATTCAAGATGGTCAAGTTAAGGTAAATGGTGAAGTTGAGACACAGCGGGGAAAAAAGCTGTATGATCAGGATATTATTACCTATAACGGAGCGACCGTGACAATTGTAAAGTAGTGGTGTAATAGCATGGTCATTCAGTCAATTGAGTTACAAAATTATAGGAATTATCCACAGCTAGTTGTGGAGTTTCATCCAGGCATTAACATTTTTTATGGAGATAATGCACAGGGGAAAACAAATATTCTAGAAGCGGTTTATTTATGTGGTACGAATAAATCACATAGAGGAAGTAAAGATCGCGAGATAATTGCATTTGGACAGGATGAGGCACATATTAAGATGTATACAAAACGGGATAATATTGAAAATCGAATTGATATGCATCTAAAAAAGGGAAAAAGTAAAGGGATTGCCATTAATGGAGTTCCGATTCATAAAGTGAGTGAATTGTTTGGGATGGTCAACATCGTCTTTTTTTCTCCAGAGGATTTACAGATTATAAAGAATGGTCCTTCTGAAAGAAGGAAATTTATTGATTTAGAGTTGTGTCAATTGGATAGACTATATATATATCATCTGGTAAATTATAACAGATCCTTGCAACAGCGAAATCGATTATTGAAGGAAGCTGGAGATAGAAAAGATCTTCTTTCTATGCTAGAAATTTGGGAAGAGCAGCTTGTAAAATTTGGAAAACCGATTATTAGCAGGAGAGAGACATTTATCAATCAATTAAATCCAGTATTGACATCCATTCATGGAAAATTAACTGGGGGAAAAGAAGAACTAATTATGATGTATGAGCCAGATACAGAGCTAGAACAGCTAGAATTGGCTCTTTGTAAAAATCGGGACAGAGAACTGAAACAAAAAACAACATTATCAGGACCTCATCGGGACGATATCCGCTTTATTATAAATGGAGTGGATATTCGTACATTTGGCTCACAGGGACAACAGCGTACAGCAGCATTGTCATTGAAATTGGCAGAAATTGAACTAGTAAAACAGCAGATTAGAGATGTTCCAATTTTGCTTTTAGATGATGTTTTAAGTGAGTTAGATTCAAACAGACAAAATTATTTGTTAGACAGTATGAAGGGAATTCAAACGATAATTACTTGTACAGGACTGGATGATTTTGTAAACCATAGATTTCACATGGATCATGTATTCCATGTAGTCCAAGGGACAGTAACAAAGGAAAATAAAAGCGGTTAAACATGGAATGATGTTAAGCTGCAATTTGGAATGAAAATAAAGGAGGACACTTATGAGCAATGATTATGGCGCAGGTCAAATTCAAATTTTGGAAGGACTAGAAGCAGTCCGCAAGCGTCCTGGTATGTACATTGGAAGTACCTCTGCCAAGGGTCTCCACCATCTTGTCTATGAAATTGTGGATAATGCAGTGGATGAAGCCTTGGCTGGTGTATGTGATACAATAAAAGTGACAATTAATGAAGATAATTCTATAACAGTAAAAGATAATGGTCGAGGAATTCCGATTGGAATACATCCAAAAGCTGGTATTCCAGCAGTAGAAGTCGTATTTACGATTTTACATGCTGGCGGAAAATTCGGTGGTGGAGGATATAAAGTATCTGGTGGTTTGCATGGAGTTGGTGCATCCGTTGTAAATGCACTTTCCGAATGGTTGGAAGTAATGATTTATAACGAGGGTCATATTTATCAACAGCGTTATGAACGAGGAAAGGTAAGTTATCCACTGAAAATTGTGGGAGATTGTGCAAAAGAAAAGCATGGAACAGAAGTAAGCTTTAAACCAGATCCTCAGATTTTTGAAGAATTAGTATATGACTTTGATTATTTAAAAGTAAGACTTCGTGAAATGGCATTTTTAACACGAGGGCTAAAAATTATCTTAAAGGATAAACGAGAAGAAAAGCAAGAAAAGACATTTTATTATGAAGGCGGTATTAAAGAATTTGTAGAATACTTAAATAAAAGTAAAGAGGCATTATACACAGATGTTATTTATTGTGAAGGAGTTAAAAATAATGTTTCCGTAGAAGTAGCACTTCAGCATAATGATTCCTATACAGAAAATATCTACAGTTTTGTAAATAATATTAATACACCAGAAGGAGGAACTCATCTTTCTGGATTTAAAAATGCCTTAACCAACACGTTTAATAAATATGCCAGAGCGAATAAACTTTTAAAGGAAAGTGAACCAGCACTGTCGGGAGAGGATATTCGAGAAGGATTAACTGCAATTGTCAGTGTTAAAATTGAAGATCCTCAGTTTGAAGGGCAGACAAAGCAAAAACTCGGTAATAGTGAGGCAAGAGGTGCTGTAGATGGAATTGTAGCAGAGCAGCTTACTTATTTTCTGGAACAAAATCCTAACGTTGCCAAGATTATTTGTGAAAAATCAATTATGGCACAGCGTGCCAGAGCCGCTGCTAGAAAGGCCAGAGATTTAACGAGAAGAAAATCGGCATTGGACGGAATGGCACTCCCAGGTAAATTAGCAGATTGTTCGGATAAAAATCCAGAAAACTGCGAGATTTATATTGTAGAGGGAGATTCTGCTGGAGGTTCCGCAAAAACAGCACGTTCTCGTGCTACACAGGCAATTCTTCCACTGAGAGGTAAAATTTTAAATGTGGAAAAAGCACGTTTGGATAAGATCTATGCGAATGCAGAAATTAAGGCGATGATTACAGCATTTGGTACTGGAATTCACGATGATTTTGATATTACAAAACTTCGGTATCATAAAATTATTATAATGACCGATGCCGATGTGGATGGTGCTCATATCAGTACGTTATTGTTGACATTTTTATATCGTTTTATGCCAGAATTAATTCGGCAGGGCTATGTATATTTGGCGCAGCCACCACTTTTTAAGTTAGAGAAGAACAAGAAAATATGGTATGCGTATAGTGATGAGGAACTAGACAGTATTTTAAAAGAAGTTGGCAGAGACCAAAATAATAAAATACAGCGTTATAAAGGTTTGGGTGAAATGGATGCCGAACAGCTGTGGGAAACGACAATGGACCCAGAACGCCGTATTTTAAAGCGTGTTATGATTGATGATGAGGATAGCTCAGAAATTGATTTAACATTCACTACATTAATGGGTGATAAAGTGGAACCAAGAAGAGAGTTTATTGAAACAAATGCAAAGTATGCCAGCAATCTGGATATTTAATAAATTAATGGAGGAATAAAGAATGGATGAAACAATTTTTGACAAAGTCCATGATGTCGATTTGAAAAAAACAATGGAACAGTCATATATTGCATATGCCATGAGTGTTATTGCATCTCGTGCTTTACCAGATGTCAGAGATGGATTAAAGCCAGTGCAGCGCCGTGTATTGTATTCTATGATTGAATTAAATAATGGTCCAGACAAACCGCATCGTAAATGTGCACGTATTGTCGGTGATACGATGGGTAAATATCATCCGCATGGAGATTCTTCCATCTATGGAGCACTAGTTAACTTGGCGCAGGATTGGTCAACGAGATATCCACTCGTAGATGGGCATGGAAACTTTGGTTCTGTGGATGGAGATGGCGCTGCGGCCATGCGTTATACAGAAGCTCGTTTATCCAAGATCTCTATGGAAATGCTGGCAGATATTAACAAGGATACCGTAGAATTTGTGCCAAACTTTGATGAGACAGAAAAAGAACCAGTGGTACTTCCGTCACGTTTTCCTAACTTACTTGTAAATGGAACAACGGGTATCGCGGTTGGCATGGCGACCAATATCCCTCCCCACAATCTGAGAGAGACGATTGCAGCAGTTGTAAAGATTATTGATAATCGAATTCAAGAAGGCAGAGACACCGCTATTGAAGAAATCTTAGATATCGTAAAAGGACCTGATTTTCCAACTGGTGCGATGGTATTGGGTAGGAGAGGAATTGAACAAGCATATCGTACTGGTAAGGGAAAAATTAAGGTCCGTGCAGTAACTTCGATCGAACCGATGGCAAACGGAAAGCATCGTATTGTTGCAACCGAATTACCGTATATGGTGAATAAGGCACGTTTAATTGAAAAGATCGCAGAACTTGTAAAGGACAAACGTATTGACGGAATTACAGAATTAAGAGATGAATCCAACCGAGAAGGTACTCGAGTATGTATTGAATTAAGACGAGATGTAAATCCAAATATCGTATTAAATCAGCTGATGAAACATACACAGCTTCAAGATACATTTGGAGTAAATATGTTGGCTTTGGTAGGAAATCAGCCCCAAATTTTGAATCTTTTGGATATGTTGAAATATTATTTACAGCATCAAGAAGATGTCGTAACGCGCAGGACGCGTTATGAACTAAATCGGGCACAGGAACGAGCACATATTTTAGAAGGATTACTGATTGCATTAGATCATATTGACGAAGTAATCCGAATCATTCGAGGAGCAGCGAATGTTGCGGAGGCCAAAACAAAGTTAATTCAAACCTATGGCTTAAGTGATGCACAGTCTCAGGCTATTGTAGATATGCGTCTGCGTGCATTGACTGGTTTAGAGCGTCATAAGCTAGAAGCAGAATATGAAGAATTAATGAAAAAAATCGCAGAATTAAAAGCCATTCTTTCTGATGAAAACCGTCTTCTTGCAGTAATTAAAGAAGAAATTACTGCGGTGGCTGCGAAATATGGGGATGAAAGAAGGACTTCGATCGGATTTGATGAAGAAGACTTCTCAGCTGAAGACTTAATTCCAGATGAAAATACAGTCATTGCAATGACAAAACTTGGCTATATCAAGCGCATGTCCATGGATAACTTCAAAGCACAAAACAGAGGTGGAAGAGGAATTAAAGGCATGCAGGCAATTGACGAAGATTATATTGAAGATCTTCTCATTACAACAACCCATCACTATCTTTTGTTCTTTACAAATCTGGGGCGTGTCTATCGGTTAAAAACATATGAAATTCCAGAAGCTGGACGTACCGCAAGGGGAACTGCCATCGTGAATTTGATTCAGCTTCAGCCACAGGAAAAAGTAACTGCCATCATTGCACGCAGAGAGTTTAACGAAGGGGAATATCTCTTTATGGCAACGAAATCTGGTATGGTAAAGAAAACCGATTTTGTTGAATATGCAAACATTCGTAAAGTTGGACTGGCTGCAATCCATTTAAAAGAGAATGATGAGTTAATTGAAGTAAAAGTAACAGACAATGAAAAAGACATTTTCCTTGTTTCAAAATATGGACAATGTATCCGATTTAAAGAAACGGATGTCAGAGCTACGGGAAGAACTTCCATGGGTGTAATTGGTATGAACTTAGAAGATGGCGATGAGGTCATTGGCATGCAGTTGAATACACAGGGAACTGATTTATTATTTGTTTCGGAATATGGCCTGGGAAAACGTACTTCCATTGATGAGTTCTCTTGTCAGTATCGAGGTGGAAAAGGTGTAAAGTGTTATCGTATTAATGAAAAAAGCGGTAATATTGTTGGTGTAAAGGCTGTAAATGAGAGTCAGGAAATTATGATTATTACCACAGAAGGTATTGTAATTCGATTGAAAGTGTCTGATATCTCGTTATTAGGACGTAATACATCGGGTGTAAAGTTAATCAATATTGATACAGAGAGCGGAGTTGCTGTGGCAAGCATTGCAAAGGTTCGTGAAAGTGAATCAGAGGTACAAGAAGAAACAAAGGAGCTCGAAAACGTGTAAAAACAAATACTGTTATAGTGCAAAATATGTAAGGAAAAATATTTCTACACATAATATACTATAATTTATGCTATCATTGTTGACTGCTGTAAGGAAAATATCTTTTCAGCAGTCTTTTATATATCGTTATCTTTGTGAAAATTAAGTTGTTCAGTAAGGGATTGGAGGGAACTATTTGATTTATTTTGATAATGCAGCTACAACATTACAAAAGCCAAAGGAAGTAGCAGAGGCAGTCTATGAAGCGATTCGACATTTAGGAAATAGCGGAAGAGGAGCATCCAGCGTTTCTCTTCAGGCTTCTAGAGTAATTTATGATACAAGAGTCAATATTGCTGATTTATTCCATTGCAGTGATCCGTCTCGAGTAGCGTTTACATCCAATTCTACAGAGAGCCTCAATATAGCAATCAAAGGATTGCTTGAGCCAGGAGATCATGTGATCACAACTGTATTGGAGCATAACTCTGTTTTGCGCCCACTATATCAGTTAGAGCGGGAAGGTCTGGAAGTTTCAATTGTTCCGTGCAGAGAAAATGGAAGGTTTGAAGTAACGGATATGGAGCGTTACATTCAGAAAAATACAAAGGCAATTATCTGTACACATGTATCTAACTTAACTGGAAATAAAATAGATATTCATGCAGTTGGACAACTTTGTCATGAGAATGGCTTATTATTTGTTTTGGATGCATCACAATCAGCAGGTGTATTTCCAATTCATATGGAAAACGATTTTATTAGTGCATTGTGTTTTACTGGTCATAAGAGTCTCTACGGACCGCAGGGAACTGGCGGAATCTGTTTAGGGGATAAAATTACAGTTCGCCCATTAAAAGTCGGTGGAAGCGGAATTATGACGTTTGAGAAGGTACATCCGAATGTAATGCCGACAGCACTGGAAGCAGGTACATTAAATGGACACGGAATTGCTGGATTAAATGCTGGATTAAGGTATGTATTAGAACAGGGATGTGATCAAATTCATAGATATGAAGTTGCTTTAATGAAGCAGTTCTATGATGGAATTAAAGAACTCCCAGGAATTAAAATCTATGGTGATTTTTCAGGATGGGATCGAGCTGCAATTGTGACATTAAATATTGCAGATTATGATTCCGCACAAGTAAGCGATGAATTAAATCAGCGGTTTGGAATTGAAACAAGGGCAGGTGGACATTGTGCTCCACTCATGCATCAGGCATTGGGAACAGAAAATCAAGGTGCTGTACGTTTTAGTTTTTCTAATTTCAATACAGCGGAGGAAATTACAGCTGGAATCGAGGCGATTAAAACGTTAATCTACGAGGACATGGAGTAAATCATGAGAAAGAAGCAGCGAAAACTGGTGATCACATTTGAAAGTACAGTAGGTGCAATGGCAGCAGAAAAATATTGTAAAGAACAAAACGTTCCAGGCCGATTGATTCCAGTACCGACACAGATTACAGCAGGATGTGGACTAGCATGGGCAGCAAATCCAGAGGCAAGAGAACGGGTTTTGTCTGTTTTAAAACAAAACGCAATTAATCCAGAGAGGATATATGAAATAATGGTTTAGCTGAATGAAAGAAGCAGTGATTCATTTATGAGTGGCAAGAAAGAGAATTGTAAATATCCACTTCATTGTATAAGAATTGCAGTTGGATATCATGAGAGGAGAGAAATGGTAAAGTTATACACAGTACAGAGGGGAAAGATACAGAAATATAGCTCCTATTGTGAGGTATTTGGACTTAATGTGGTGGATAACATTCAGATTGCGGCAATTGGTTCGGGAGGAAAGTCTACCATTCTATCAGAAATTGCCAGAGAGTATGCAAAAGCAAAACGAACGGTTATTAGTACAACTACAACCCACATATGGATGCCTGATAATGGGGTATTTGAAGAAGATGTTCAGAAAGTAAAAGAAGCTCTTAGGATGAATCCCATTATAATAGTTGGAAACCGTTCAAATGAGAGTCAAAAACTTTCTGGAGTTTCATTTGAATTTTTATCTCAGTTAAGAAAAGTAGCTGACTGTGTTGCTATAGAAGCGGATGGTTCTAGGCAGCTACCATTAAAAGTACCAAACGAACGAGAACCAGTGATTCCTCCAAATACAGAGCTGATATTGGTCGTTGCAGGCATCTCAGCGTTAGGAAAGCCAATCCGTGAAGTTGTTCACCGTCCAGAGTTGGCTGAAAAAGTTTTGCATAAGTCCGTAAATGATATTGTGAATATAACAGATATTGCACTACTCTTAAATTATCAAAAAAGTAGGAAAGCAAGCAAAGCAATACCAGTTCTCAATCAAGTTGATACAAAAAGAGAATGGAAATATGCATGCAGAATTGCAGAATTGCTTCCTTATTGCGTTATTAGAAGCCATTGTTAAACAAAACAAGGAAAGTTTTGTTTTAGTTTGGAAAATAATAGAAAAAAATTGATGAAAATGCAAAAATATGCTATAATAAATAAATTATAGGGGATAAAAGTTTATCTGTGTTAATGGGATTGATAAAGAAGGGAGGGACTATGGGAAAAAGAAGATCAATTGTTTTTGCAATACTCTGGATTCTGATGTTTGTAACGGCAGGGGGTTTGACAGGATGTACAACAGAGAGCAGTCAAACAATGATATCAACCGATGAGTCCGCTCTTGCCATTGACGAAGACGGTACCTATTCTAGTAAGGAGGAAGTTGCTTTATATATACATATATATGGGCATTTGCCATCAAACTATGTTACAAAGCAAGAAGCAGAAGAGCAAGGATGGGATAATAGAGAAGGAAATCTTTGGGAAGTGCTTCCTGGAAAAAGTATTGGTGGAGACCGTTTTGGAAACTATGAAGAGCAGCTTCCGAAAGGGCATTCTTATAAAGAATGTGACATTGACTTTGATGGAGGGTATCGTAATGCAAAGAGGATTATCTATTCAGATGATGGGATGATTTTCTATACAGAAGATCACTATAATACATTTGAACAATTGTATTAAACGCTTTGAGGAGGAAATTTTATGAATACGGTATATATTGATACAAAACAGTTGAATACAGTTCAGCTACTTCAAGATTATTTAAAGCAGACATTGAATCTTCCATCTTACTATGGAGGAAATCTAGATGCTTTATATGATGCGTTAACAACAATTCACGCAGATACAGAGATCTATATTTCCAAATATGAAAATAGTTTAGATAGAAGTTTTAACCGTTATATGGAGCGTTTTTTACGTGTATTACATGATGCAGAAATGGAAAATGAACATTTAACTGTTATTATAGATAAAACAGGAATCTAATTATTATTTAAGCAAATAGTAGGTATCACTCTCTAATTTGTGACACCTACTATTTTTTTCTATAAAAGGTTTTTTATATCCAATTTTTTATTTGCTGATAAATTCCTTCTCCATCCAGTTGATATTTGTGAAGCAGAGCAGTGGCTGAACCTGATTCGCCAAATACATCTTGTATTCCAAGTTTTAGCACTGGGGTTGGGTAATATGAACTTAATGTTTCACATACCGCACTTCCGAGTCCACCGATAACCGAATGTTCTTCTACTGTAACGACTTTTCCAGTAGATTGTGCTGCCTCAATAATTAGTGTTTCATCAAGTGGCTTAATAGTATGAATATTAATTAGTTTGGCGTGGATTCCATCTTGCTCTAACCGTTCTACAGCTTCTAGTGCAGAAGCCACGCATAATCCAGTGGCGATAATTGTGACATCACTTCCCTCTTTTAATGTAATTCCCTTTCCTATCTCGAATTGATAGCTGTCTGGATCATTGATGACTGGAACAGCAAGACGTCCAAAACGAAGATAAACAGGTCCATCATGTTTGTAGGCAGCTTTCACTGCTGCACGGGCTTCTATATCATCGGCAGGATTAATGATCACCATTCCTGGAATGGTACGCATCAAAGCAATGTCTTCATTACATTGATGTGTAGCACCGTCTTCCCCAACAGAAATACCTGCATGAGTAGCGCCAATTTTTACGTTTAAGTGAGGGTATCCAATGGAATTTCGAACTTGTTCAAATGCACGTCCTGCTGCAAACATTGCAAAGGTACTGGCAAAAGGAACTTTTCCCGTTGTAGCTAAACCTGCTGCAATACCCATCATATTGCACTCTGCGATACCACAGTCAATATGGCGTTCTGGAAATTCTTTTTTAAAGATTCCCGTTTTGGTAGCAGCGGCAAGGTCAGCATCTAAGACAACTAAATTTTCATATTTTTTTCCAAGCTCCACTAAGGCGTTACCATAGCTTTCTCTTGTAGCGATTTTTTTACTCATAATGCTTCACCTGCCTTTTCTAAATCTGCCATTGCAATGGCGTATTCTTGCTCATTTGGAGCTTTTCCATGCCATCCAACTGAATTTTCCATAAAGGACACGCCCTTTCCTTTTGTGGTTTTCATAATAATTGCAGTTGGAAATCCTTTTATATTTCTAGCTTCTTGGAATGCATTCTTTAATTGGTTAAAGTCATTTCCATTTTCTACATTGATAACATGAAATTGGAACGCTTCAAATTTTTTGTCAATTGGGTATGGAGAGCAGACATCGGCAATGGTTCCATCAATCTGCAAACCATTGTTATCTACAATAACAACAAGATTGTCCAGTTTTCTATGACCAGCAAACATCGCTGCTTCCCAAACTTGACCTTCCTGAATCTCTCCATCTCCAAGCAGAGTATAAACACGATAATTGTCATGGCTCAGTTGGGCTGATAAAGCCATTCCAACTGCTGCCGAGATTCCTTGTCCTAACGAACCACTGGACATATCCACACCTGGGATATGTTTCATATCTGGATGACCTTGTAGATAGGAACCTAAATGGCGAAGTGTTTTTAAATCTTCTACTGGAAAGTATCCTCTTTGTGCAAGTGTGGAATAAAGACCTGGAGCAGTATGACCTTTAGAAAGTACAAATCGGTCACGGTCTGGTTTTTTTGGGTCGTTTGGGTCAATATTCATTTCTTCAAAATATAAATATGTAAATAGATCAGCGGCAGATAAAGAGCCACCTGGATGTCCAGCTTTGGCATGATAAACAGCGGTTACGATGCCCTTGCGGACTTCTAATGCGATTTTTTGAAGTTCTAATATCGTCATATGATTACTCCTTTTATTCTCCAAAGACAGCAATATAGTCCGCTTGGAATTTTTTAATGCCAGCATCCGTTAATGGATGTTGAGTCATTTGTTCAAGTACACCATAAGGTACCGTTGCAATATCGGCACCTGCTGCTGCACAATCAATTACATGGATTGGATTGCGAACACTTGCAGCAATGATTTCTGTCTGAATATCATGGATGGAGAAAATTTCGGCAATGGAACGAATTAAGTCAATTCCAGGAGTGCTGATATCGTCCAACCGTCCAAGAAATGGAGATACATAAGTTGCTCCAGCTCTAGCAGCCAATAATGCCTGTGCTGCTGAAAAAATTAATGTCACATTCGTTTTAATGCCTTCTGCATTTAATACTTTTACTGCCTTTAAACCTTCTATTGTCATTGGAATTTTAACAACCATATTTGGATGAATGGCTGCAATTGCACGGCCTTCTTCAATCATACCCTCCGCATCCACAGTAGTTGCCTTTACTTCTCCGCTGATTGGTCCGTCTACGATGGATGTGATCTCACGGATTACTTCATTAAAATCTCTGCCTTCTTTTGCAATTAAAGAAGGATTTGTTGTAACACCACAGATAATTCCCATATCATTTGCTTTTCGGATATCTTCTACCTTTGCTGTATCTACAAAAAATCTCATGCTTTTCGCTCCTTTTCTCAAAAAATGTTATTATTTCTGTCCATAATAAGCATTTGCACCATGCTTTCTGTAATAATGCTTATCCATTAATTCCTGTGGAGCAGGTTCCACATTTTTATTTATCATTTCACAGTGCGCTGCCATTTTCGCAACTTCCTCTAATACGACTGCGTTATGTACTGCCTCGTGTCCATCTTTGCCCCAAGTAAATGGTCCATGGTTTTTACAAAGTACGGCAGGCATTGCTTCATAATCTTTATCTTTAAAATACTCTGTAATTAATACGCCTGTATTAACTTCATAGTTTTCTAATTCTTGTTTTGTCAAATTTCTGACACATGGAATACCGCCATATAAATAGTCAGCATGTGTAGTTCCATAACATGGAATATCCCGTCCTGCCTGTGCCCAGCTTGTTGCCCAAGGAGAGTGAGTGTGAACAACACCGCCAATGGTTTTAAACTTTTTATATAATTCAATATGAGTTGCAGTATCCGAAGATGGACGGTAATTGCCTTCGATAATATTGCCTTCCAAATCTACAATCACCATATCTTCAGGACGCAGATTTTCATATTCTACACCGCTTGGTTTGATAGCAAAATATCCAGTTTCACGATCAATTTCACTTACATTTCCCCATGTAAATGTAATTAAACCATATTTTGGAAGAAGCATATTCGCTTCATACACCCGCTTTTTTAACTGTTCTAACATAATGGATTCCTTTCTTTTTTTGAGCCTAGACTTGGATTAGGATTCTAGTGTATACATTGCGACTTCATCAATTTCACGATTTGCGGAAATAAGAATATCTTTTCCATCTTTTACATAATGGAATACGTTAGCTGGCCCGCAGTCATGGTCAATGATTTCTGATTCATATTGTTGTGTATTTATGTTATAAGTAAATACGATAAGATTGCGTTCTCCCTTTCTATGTCCGATTACTACACTTGGTTTTCCACATAATTCACCGCCATAAATTGCATGAGTAAATTCAGCAGTTTTTTCATATTCGTATACTTTTTCAAATACACCATCTACTTTTTTATAAATAGAAATTTGATCTCCATGGAATGGAGATAATACAGCTAATTCTTTTTCACCATCTTGATCCATATCCACGAGCACTGCATCACTTGCAGCACTGGAAATTAATTCTTTGATTTCCCAGCTTCCATCTGGATTTTCTGGAGGAATAAACTGAAATACCCCACAGTCAGCAGAAATGATACAAGTATCTATTTCATTTTCACGAATTCGATAATAGCCATGATTTTTTAACATATTGTCTTTTAATACGGTGAGTGGAAGCTGATTATTTTCATTAAATTGACTTAAATCATCTGGAAGTACCGCAGCGTATACTTTACCTGGCATCGACCAATCTTCTTTGTATTCGTGTCCAGACTTTAATGCACATGCAATCAGATAATGAACGCCATTTCTTTCAACAATATCAAAACGATGTACATGAGGAAGTTCTACTAAGGTACGTACTTCCCAATGACCTTTTTCGATTGGAGTGACAATCACAATTTTAGCTTTTTTGGAATCATTTGGAGAATAAAATTTATGAGTTGCTAAAAATTGTCCATTCGTTCCAGGAACTTGAACCATACTCATAACTCCGCCTGGTTCTGACCATACTGTATCCACTTCATTGCCATCTAAGTCAAATAAGAGGCAGCGATCTATCTTTTCTGCTGCAACAAGAAAATAATCGTTAGTATTATAGTGCAGCGGTGCAATGGAATAGCACTTGGTTAAATTAGAAATAACCTTTTTTTCAACTTTCATATTCAATTGTATGCTCCTTTCATGCAGCTGGATTTTGACGATTTAATATTTGTGAAAACATATTATGGGCAAAAACTAAATCATCTTTCCAATTCGGATTTCCTATGTACCAAAACTCTGTCACAAATTTACGTACACCTAGTTTCCAAGCAGTATGAATTGCCTGTTCAAAGTTAACATGACCAGTTCCAAATGGAATTTCACGGAATTTTCCAGGTACTGTCTCTTTTAAGTGCATTGCTACTAGACGTCCTTTTCCAATATAGAGGTCTTCCAATACATCGGTCTTATAAGAAACGGCAGCATTTGTTATGTTTCCGATATCTGGATATACGTTTAAATAAATAGAATCTACGAGCGTAACATATTTCATAGCTTTTTCTACGGTATTCATAAATTCCGTTTCCATTGTTTCAAAGCCTAGAAGAACCCCTGCCTTTTCAGCCATATGTGCAGCTTTTTTTAAGTTTTGAAGAAAACGTTTTTTCGTCTCTAATGTAGAATCTTCATAATAAACATCATAACCTGCGAGTTGGATAATTCGGATTCCAAGATCTTCAGCAAGCTGAATTGCTTTTTGCATAATTTCCATTCCTCTTGCACAGATTTTTGGATCATTGCTGCCCAGAGGATATTTGCGATGACCACTTAAACACATTGTTCGAATAGGAACGCCGATCTCGTTCATAGTTTGAACGAGATTCAAACGTTCTTCCATAGGCATATCCAAACGTTTTAGCTTTTCCTCCGTTTCATCAATACTAATTTCTACAAAATCGAATCCAGCTTCTTTTGCAGCTTGCAGTTTTTCTCTCCAACTCAGAGAAGACGGCATGGATTTTTCGTACAGCCCAAGTGTATATGCCTTTCCCATAGTTTATACCGAGCCTTTCTTTTTTATTTTTTTAATGTTAAATCAATCCAATTTCTTTCATTTTCTGTTCGATTTCAGCAGCAGACATAATATTGCGGAGTCCAATGACTTTCGTACCTTTTTTCTCTGCTTCTTTAAACATGTTTGTAAAGTTCTGAGCACAGAATACAATATCAAATTGAGAAGCTGCACTCTTGCCTTCAGAAAGTGCACAGTGGTGAATTCTGCCTGGTTTAATTCCAACTTTTGTCAATACTTTCTGCAATGTCATTTTCATCATAAGGCTGGAGCCTGCTCCATTTGCACAACATACTAAAAAATTTAAATTATCTTTCTTCATCGTTCATTTTCCTTTCTATATTCCAATTTTTTAAAAGTATAAATTATTTTGCTTTCTTTGCTTTCATTTCTTTATAAGCTTCATAATCTTCTGTAATCTTAAAGTAACCTTCTTTATCGAGGTGATATTGAATTTGAGGAATCAGAGCCAGTACGATAACGCAGATTACGATACCTGCATAGCTTAAGAACTTCATTACACCTGTCATAACAGGCCATACAACTGCCCAATCCCACATGCCAATATATCCGCCATAAGCTGCCATTCCGACCCATCCTGCAATGAGTGCTGAACCAAATACTTGGCAGATACCTGAAATAAATGGAAGAATTAATGCAGCCTTGATTCCACCTTTTTCATTGGCGAAAATAGCGATTGTAGCATTATCAAAAAATACTGGGACGAATCCGCATATAACAAGTACAGGACTCTTTAATACAATTAAAGCAATGATTGCAAGAATCTGTCCAACAAACCCTGCTAAAAATCCAAGAGGGACTGCGTTTGCAGAACCAAATCCAAAGATAACAGCACAGTCTACACCTGGAATAGAACCAGGAAGCAGGCGATCTGCAATACCTTGGAAGGATTGGGTTAATTCAGTTACGAATGTACGAACGCCTAATTGTAAAATTGCAAGATATACTGCGAAATAGAAACAAGTTTCAATGATATAGAATACCATGCTGTCTCCTTCTGCTAAGAAGCCTCCTTCTACTAAATAGTCTCTGCCGAGAATAATTAGAATAGCTCCGAAGAAGATTAACATTAAGATGGAAGTACAGACCATATTTTCATTGAAGATGGACATAAATCCTGGAAGTTCAATATCATCAATCTTCTTCATTTTTTTTCCATTTTTCTTTTTCCCAAATAGTTTTTCAGCAAGCCAGTAGTTTAATGCAATACCAAACATTTGCTGATGGGCAAGACAGAAGCCTGCTCCATCGGAAACTTCCTGACAAGGTTTAATTGTAAGATTTGCACCCACTGCCCAATACATACCTAAAATAACTGCCATTACGATTAACATAGCGAGATTGTTATTCAGTAAAAATGGACAAGCAAACATAATTAACCAATAAGCGATTGCAGATTGCTGCACTTGGACATGACCAGTCGTGAACAATGCACGGATTTTTGTATATTTACTGAAACGTACTAATAAGATGTTAACAATGAATGCGATTAATAACAGCACCATTGCCTGTCCAAACCCTTTTCCAAATACTTCTTCGACCCCAGCTGTTACAGCGTTTTGTCCAAAGTATGGGTCAATTACCATTGCATCCAAATTAAAACGATCTTTCAATCCAGTTAATACTGGACGGAAATTTTCAACAAGTCCATTCGAACCAACCGTTAAGATAAAGTATCCAACAATGGCTTTAATACCTCCAGCCAGTACGTCGTACCATGGCTTTTTTAAAAGTATGTATCCAATGATAACGATTAATCCAATCATGAATGCTGGTTTTTGTAAAATATTTGCTGCGAAATATTCCCATATATTCAATAAGATACTCATTCGTATTCCCCTTTCTGTTATTCATTACAAAGAAAACGTTTCTCAAGTTCCAGTAAATCTTCTGGAGAGCATGCTTTTGTAAGCTCTGATAATAATGATTCATTCATTAATAAGTCGGATAAACGGGACATATTTTTTAAATGCTGTTCCGAATCACAAGATGCAAGAGTAAAAAATAATTGTGCATCCATTTCTGGATTTCCAGGTTCAAAACTGACTGGTTGATTTAATTTCATAAAACCGATTGCGGTTTTATGAACTCCTACTGCACCTTCTTGAGAGTGGGGCATAGCAACATTTGGCATAATAACAATATACGGTCCATATTTCTCAACACATCGAATAATATCCTCTTTATAGTTGGATTCTATCGTACCATCTGCTTCTAATGATTCACAGCTCATACGGATTGCCTCTTTCCAATCACTGGCACTTTCTGCAAATTTATAGTGATTCATTTCCACAAACTCTTTTAACATAGTTCTTTCTAACCTTTCTTTTTTACACGTTTTTCTCATCATTCCGCATACTCATACGGGTTAGGTAGTCTAATGTCCAGTTAGCATAAGGGATAAATCCCTTAGTTGTCTGTCCATTGACGACACTTTTATAGTAAACTTCCATGCCCGCTTTGCGGGCACCACCATGATATAAAAGTCGATTGCTCCGCACTTTAGTGCTCCCGCAATCACCACCTGTATTCACAATCCGAGCTGTCGCTCTCCTTGTTCATATAGGTCAGCCCGTCCAATATCCATGAACCATTCCGTGTAAAACACGGTCTGGTTCATGGCTGCTGTCCGGGACTTTTATAGTAAATTATAAACAGGAACGGAATGGAATATTCTGTGGTGCTTCGAAACAGTCTTCAAAGCCTCTTCTGTGATGGTATGCTTTTTTGTCTTTATCTGCTGGATAAGTGTATTTTCCGCCTACTTCCCAGAAGAATGGATGGAATTTATATTCTAAACGATCTTTTTTCATATCATAGAGAACACGAATCTCGTTAATATCGGCCATAAAATTGGTCCAAACATCATAATGAATTGGGATTACAACTTTACAACGAAGTGCTTCTGCCATACGGAGGATATCGACAGATGTCATCTTGTCCGCCATGCCAACTGGATTTTCTCCATAAGAACCAAATGCTACATCAATATCATAATCTTTTCCGTGTTTTGCGAAATAAATGGAGTAATGAGAGTCACCACTGTGATAAATATTTCCGCCAGGAGTCTTAATTAAATAGTTGACTGCTTTATCATCCATATCCGTTGGACAAATACCAGCTAATTCTTCTCTGTCTGGTCCCTGGGAATCCGTTGTTACAATACAAGTACGGTCAAAGGAATCTAATGCAACAATTTCCAAATCTTTTATTTTAATTACATCCCCTGGTTTTACAGTAATACATCTGTCGGCTGGTACTCCCCATTTCTCCCATAACTCTACCGATTTTTTTGGTCCAATAAATGGAACAGGAATTTCGTTGCCATTTTCATCAACGGTTGTCATACCGCTCTGAATTACATGTGCGGCATATTCTGCACTCATATGATCTTGGTGATAATGAGTTGCCAAAACTGCATCTACTTGCTTAATTGCAAATGGATCAATTACAAATGGAACTGCTCTTAAGTTTGGCTGCATCGCTCTGGCTCCACACATATTTGCCATTTGATGTCCAACTTTCATCTTGCCATCTCCATGTGTTCGTTTTCCATTTCCACACCAGAGATCAATCGTAATATTGCAGTCTTGTGGAGTTTTGATCCATAGCCCCGTACACCCTAACCACCACATTGCGATATTTCCTGGAGCCACTTTTTCCGCTTCGATTTCTTCATTTAACCAGGTACCCCATTCTGGGAATGTACTCATAATCCAACTTTCTCTTGTCATTTCACTGATTTTGCTCATCGCTAAATCCTCCTTAAAACTTTTATATAAACGGTTATTATCGTGTTGTTTTTGGAAGCGCTTCGTTTCATGTATCCTCATCATAGCACTAAAAATTGCACAAAGGAAGTCCAACAAATGTAAGTTGTTTTTGCAATCATTGTGCTAATAAACAAAAAAAATAAATATATTATTATAAAACTAAGCATAACGATGAGGAATTAATATGTGAAGAAGGGAAATAATCCACTTTTGCATAAAAATAGGACTGCATAAATTTTATGCAGTCCTAGCAGTTTATGGATAAGTTAAATAATCAGAAAAATACTAATGGAATTTTTGAACTTTGTTGAGTGTATGCAGTTATTGTTTACTTTTGGGTAATAATATGTTTCATATATTGTAAAATCGATTCTTTCGTGGAAAGGGATGCAATTTCATCCACACGGGATTGGATCGAAAAGATTGTCATAATATCTTTTAATATCTTTAAATGTTTTTCTTGATCTTCCGCAGCTAATGTAATAATTAATCTTGCTTCATGAAATTCAGAAAATTGGACTGGTTTTTGAAATACTGTTAATGTTACATCCAAACTTTTTACTCCATCTTCTGGTTTAGCATGAGCGAGCATGAGTCCAGGTGCAATAAACATATAAGGGCCATAATAGCGGATCTGTGCAATAATATTGTCAAGATAGCGGCGTTCAATACTGTTCATTTCTAATAAGAGCTTGCCAGAAAAGCGAATTGCTTCTGTCCAAGAAAAAGTTTTGGAAGTAATCTGAATACGGTCTTCTGCTAATATTTCAATGAGTCCAAGTGGTTCTTCAGAAAATGGAAGACCGAATCCATTGAGATTTCCTTGAAAATATTTGGATAAATCTAACTTGAGATTCGCATAATCGTCCTCATTTACATATTTTTTTATAATATCAAACAATGCGTCACTTTCCATTAGTTGTTTGCGTTTGGCAACCAAATGATGATTTAGAATTGTCTTTCGATCAAAATCGGTTAAAATGGGATGTACAGTAATAGTAGGAACGACACTTTTAATTTTCACTGTTGAAATTACAAGGTCACAGATTTCTTGGATATTAATCACATCAATTGCAGCTACAACATCTACAATTTTAGCATGAGGGAGCAGCTTTTGAACTTCTCGTTTTAGCATATTTCCTGTGGAGATGCCATTGACACAGACAATTAAAATACGTAATTGTTCATTTAGTGAGCGAGAAATTTTTAAGTGTGCTCCAAAATGCAGAGCTAAATAGGCGACTTCATTATCTGGAATCGGAAGTCCGACAAGTTGTTCCAAATATTTAGAGGCAAGTTTTGTAATATCAAAAAGATTCGGGTATTCTCGAATTACATCATCCGTCATATCTTCTCCAATTTGGATACCGTATTGGTAGCGGTATAGAGAAGTATTAATATGTACAAATAATGCACGTTCTAGTTCTTCTCGTTCTTCAAAAATAACACAGGCAATCTTTTCAAATTCAGATACAAGTGCTTTTGTAATTTCATATACTGATTCATTAGAATTATCTTCAAAAATATCATTGGTAGGAGCAGCAATTCGAGAGCCAAGTAAATGCAGACAGATATAAGTTTGCTCGGTTTCCTTTAAATCTGGAAAATATTTTTGAACAAGCTGAAATTCTGTTGTTTTTACGAGTTCTTCTTTCTTTAAATTTGGAAAATATGGTTCATCGGTACTGTTATTATAGATAACAGAGAGAAGTGCAGATAAGGAAAATAAGATTCCATCTACATAAGTTGTATTTAGTTCCTTTTCAATGGACTTTAATTTGCTCCAATAGATATTCAAATCTTCGCGTTTAATAAATGTTAGGACACCGCTGTCAAAGAGTGGAAGTAGTGTATTAAAATATAAAAAGAAAAGTGCACGGATTCGAATGACATCCCCTACAATATGGTATCCTTTTTTCGATTCGTAATATAGAGTTAAGTTATAATCTTGGAGTTGATTTACAACAACTCGTAAGTCATTGAAAATTGTGTTACGGCTGACCTCACAATAATCGGATAATTGTTCAATATAAGTAGCCTCTGGATTATGTATAATATAACAGATAATAATCTTTACACGCTCGGTGGGGGAAAAGATATAGCTTTCTTCTCCCTGCTCATTCTCAACGATTGATTCAATTTGTTTTTTATTCTCTGCCGAAATTAAAATCCCTTTTCCGCGTACCACCTCTAATTCAGGAATATGGTAAGAGGTTAATAGCTCATTAATTTTGCAGAGGTCATAGTAAATACTTCGTTTGGAGACCCCAGTTTCTTTGGCAATCTGTTGAAGTGACATATAATTATCGTGTGTTAATAATAAATACAATATTTTCTTACATCGTGCATTGATGTAAACCGTTCCCATAAATCATCTCTCCCTTGTAGATGGAATTCTAATCGTTTGTGTAAACTTTTATGCACCACCATGATATAAAAGTTGATTGCTCTGCACTTTAGTGCTCTCATAATCGTCATATGTATTCACAATCCGAGTTGTCGCTCTTCTTGTTCATACAGGCTAGCACATCTAATATCCATGTACCATTCCGTGTAAACACGGTTTGGATCATGGCTGCAGGACTTTTATAGTAATTTATTATAAGGGAAAGAAAATAGAGCTGCAAGAAGTTTGGAATCCAAATTGTTGCACAAAACTTTATGCAAAAACCATATCACGATAAAAAATCTCCTAATTCTTTCCAGAAATATAAAAGAATTAGGAGAACTGTAGTCTTTATGAAAAAGTCTTTCAATAAAATATAAAATTAACAGATTTCTGCCCCGCTTGGCATTGGCTTTTCAGGAGTTACAAGTGCTAAATTTCCATCTGCGTCTTCTGCACAGAGTAACATGCCTTCGGAAAGAACGCCAGCCAGTTTGGCAGGTTTTAAATTGACAAGAACCATAACTTTTTTGCCAATCATTTCTTCTGGTGTATAGTATGCTTTAATTCCAGATACGATTTGCTTTACCTGACTTCCAATTTTTACCTGAGAGCAGAGTAACTTCTTGGATTTTTTCACTGCTTCGCAAGAGATAATCTCACCAACTTGGAATTGCATTTTGGAAAAATCGTCATAGGAGATTTCTGCTTTTGGTTCAATATCAATGACAGCTTCTTCTTCCTGCTGTTCTTCTGTTATACCAGCAGCAGCTTTTTGTGCTTCCATTAATTCATTGACTTTTTCCATGGTTTTTTCAACATCCAAACGTGCAAATAAAATTTCAGGTTTAGAAACTACGCTTGTACCAGAAACATATTTACCAAAGCTGTCTAATTCGTCCATCTCACGAAGATGGGTATTCAACTGGCTTGCAATTTTTTGAGCTGTTTCTGGCATAAATGGCTGTAATAAGCTAGCTCCAATTGTAATGGATTCTACTAAATTATAGAGAACTGTTGCAAGACGATCTTGCTTTGTTTCATCTTTGGCAAGTGCCCAAGGCATTGTCTCATCAATGTATTTGTTACAGCGTTTAAACAGAGTAAAGATTTCTGTGATTGCATCGGCAACACGAAGTTTATCCATTTTTTCAACTGTTTTCTTTACTGCGTTTAAAGCGGTTTCTTTTAATTCTGCATCCACTGCTTCGGCTGCATTCCTATTATCCGCAATACCGCCAAAGTATTTATTGGACATGGAAATCGTACGATTTACAAGATTACCGAGCGTATTAGCCAGATCAGAATTCATTCGTTCAATCATTAATTCCCATGTAATGACACCATCATTTTCAAATGGCATTTCGTGAAGAACAAAGTAACGAACAGCATCTACACCAAAGAAACTTACTAAGTCATCGGCATAGATTACATTGCCTTTCGATTTACTCATCTTGCCGTCTCCTTGTAATAGCCAAGGGTGACCAAATACTTGTTTTGGAAGTGGTAAGTCCAGAGCCATTAACATAATTGGCCAATAAATGGTATGGAAACGTAAAATATCTTTTCCAATTAAATGAACATCCGCTGGCCAGTATTTTTCAAACATTGGATCCGTATTTCCGTCCAAATCAAATCCAAGTCCTGTAATATAGTTGCTTAATGCATCAATCCATACATATACAACATGTTTTGGATCAAAGTCAACTGGAATTCCCCATTTAAATGAAGTACGGGAAACGCAGAGATCTTGCAAACCTGGCAGCAGGAAGTTATTCATCATTTCATTTTTACGAGATTCTGGTTGAATAAAATCTGGATGTTCATTAATATAGTCAATCAGACGTTGTGTGTACTTGCTCATACGGAAGAAGTAAGCTTCTTCTTTCGCTGGTTTTACTTCACGTCCGCAGTCAGGACATTTGCCATCTACCAACTGAGAAGCAGTAAAGAATGATTCACAAGGCGTACAATACATACCCTCATATTCGCCTTTATAAATATCACCTTTATCATATAATTTCTTAAAAATCTTTTGTACTTGTTTTTCATGGTAATCGTCCGTTGTACGGATAAATTTATCATAAGATGTATTCATCAAGTCAAAAATTCGTTTGATCTCAGCTGCAACGTTATCCACAAATTCTTTGCAGGATACACCAGCTTCAATTGCCTTTTCTTCAATTTTCTGACCATGTTCATCTGTACCAGTTTGAAAACGAACATCATAGCCCTGCATCCGTTTAAATCTGGCAATGCTGTCAGCTAATACGATTTCGTAAGTATTTCCGATATGTGGTTTGCCAGAAGTATAGGCAATGGCTGTTGTAATATAATATGGTTTTTTCATGATTTTTCCTCCATTTCTACAGGGTCCTATATGAGTGCCTGTAATGTGTTATTTGGATTCGGTGACGATTTGGTCACTGGAATGGTACTAATACCCAATTATATTATATTTTTAAAGGAATGTCCACTAAATTACTTTATGTAATTCATAAAAAGTTCACAAAATACTTATTGACCTAAAGTTTACTCTAAATTATATAATCAAACCAAAATTAGTACGGTCAGTTTTATCTCATAACTTAAAAGACGGGAGACTTGTGAAACTTCCCGCCTTTCTAAAAAATCTTCATGTCCGCTTTGCGGTCACTATCACTATGTAAAAGGAGGCGTGTATTGTATGAAACAAAAATTAATCCCTATCTTGGCTGGTTTGTTTTTCTTTGCTTTTTGTTGTGCAGGCTGTGGTCAGGAGAATTCTGCTTCTTCTTTGCAGGCGACTCAGCCAGTACAAAATAGTGAAGAGCAGCAAACTTCATCAGAGAGTAGTTCAACAGAAGAATCTCAGGCTCAGAACGAGGAAACTACTTCCACGGTTTATATGACAACGAATATTAGTCCAGAAGGGCTGATGACTGCTTATCAGGTATTAAACTGGACTCCAACAGGCAATGTGGCAGTAAAGTTATCAACTGGTGAACCTCCAGCGAGCAATTATCTATCGCCAGATTTAATCAAAGATCTCGTGCAGTCTGTAAATGGTACGATTGTAGAATGTAATACTGCTTATGGAGGTTCCCGTGCCAGTACGGCGATGCATATGCAAGTAGCAGAAGATCACGGATTTACAGCTATTGCCAATGTAGATATTATGGATGCGGAAGGTTCCATGTCACTTCCAGTTACAGGAGGAACCCATTTAACAGAAAATTTTGTGGGAACCCATTTTACAAATTATGATTCTTACTTAGTGCTTTCACATTTTAAGGGACATGCAATGGCAGGTTTTGGAGGAGCAATCAAAAATATTTCGATCGGACTGGGTTCCAGTGAAGGCAAGAGTTGGATTCATACAGCTGGAACAAGTAAGAGCGGAATTAATGGAGATCAGGATGACTTTTTGGAATCCATGGGTGAAGCAGGAAAGGCAGTTGTGGATTATCTTGGAAATGGAGAACGAATCGTGTACGTGAATGTAATGAATCGACTGTCTGTGGATTGTGATTGTGACGGAAACGCTGCGGAACCAGATATGCATGATATTGGAATTTTATCATCCACTGACCCAGTTGCATTGGATCAGGCATGTATTGATTTGGTTTATGCCGCAGAGGATGGCGCATCACTTATCAATCGAATTGAATCTCGAAACGGTTTACATACATTGGAGTATGCAGAACAGATTGGATTGGGAAGCCGTACTTATAATCTAGTTTCCATTGATCAATAATGTCTATTAACGATATTATGACGGATAGTCTGAATAGAAAGAGGTGATAAAATGCTAGATATTTTACAAAGGGAAATGATTTATCTTTGGTATTATTTTACCGTACAATTAGAGCAAATCTTTCCCTACTGGTTACTCGGAATGGGAATTGGTTCTATCATTTCTGTTTTTGGAAAAGAAAAAATACATCGGCTGTTTGATCGTATGAAAAATAAACGAATGGGACTATTTGGAATTGTACCAGCGTGTATCTTAGGCATTGCATCACCTCTTTGTATGTATGGAACCATTCCGATTGCTGCGTCGTTTTCTGAAAAAGGTATGAGAGATGACTGGTTGGCTTCTTTTATGATGGCATCCATATTGTTAAATCCACAGCTCATTATTTATAGTGCAGTGTTGGGAACGACAGCATTGGCTGTACGGATTATTTCTTGTTTTTTCTTTGGTATTGCAGCAGGTCTGCTTGTGTATTTATTTTATAAAGGAAAACCATTTTTTAACTTTTCAGGTTTTGCAGAACCGAAAAACAGAGATACTGATCCAAATCTGTTACTTAGACTTTTGAAAAACTTTGGAAGAAATGTAAAAGCAACAGGGCTGTATTTTCTGTTTGGTATTATACTTTCAGCTTTATTTCAGCGTTATGTGCCAACCGATGCCTTTGTCAGTCTGTTTGGCAATAATGAGGGATTTGGTATTCTAATGGCAGCGACGATTGGGGTTCCACTCTATGCATGTGGAGGCGGTACGATTCCGCTATTACAGCAATGGTTGATAGATGGTATGAGTATGGGATCGGCAGCAGCCTTTATGATTACTGGTCCTGCAACCAAAATCACAAATTTGGGTGCAATGAAAATTGTACTGGGAATGAAACGGTTTTTACTTTATTTCTTGTTTGTCATTGCATTTTCCCTTGTAACGGGATTAATTGTAAATTTAATTTTATAAGATGAAAAAATAGCAATTAAACATCAAATTCTACGATATCTGTATAAAGAAGCAGAATAGCCAATGCAACAATTAGAGGTAACTCTAAGACGAAAACGACTCGTGGAGAATTGTCCAAGAAATTATCAGTTCATTCTTATGACCAATGCAATTATAGAGAAAACATTAGGGAAAATTTCTAGTGAAGAGAAACGAAATCAATTAATACTCGCATTGCAGCAGACAATTCCAGAATATCCAAACAAAGATCTTTCTAAAAGGATGCTATTATGGCAGGAAGCAAAAATATTAAATAGTATTGTTACTACATATATAGATTGTCAAGATTATGAAAAAGCAACGGAAGTTTGGGAAATGATACGAAATAGCTATCAAGCGAGTAAACTATATCGATTCGTAGACTATGAAGGATATAACCTCATGCAGGCAAATTATGCAAGCTGTATTGGATCATCAGGAGATTATTTCCAGTCCACAAAACTATGTTATGAAAACATTCGACATTGTTTAAAAGAAGGAAATATAGAGTTCTTAGAGAGAGCCTGTTATGGAATTACTTGGAATCGAGAACAGGAGATTAAGCAGAAGTATGGAAAATTAAAGAAAGAAACTACCTATCTAGAGAAACTAAGACAGGCAGAAGTGATCGCAAATATGTTAAATCAGACAGTTTTAATTGAGTTTTTGAAAAAACATCGACAGATGTTAGATAAAATTACCCATTAAGTGGTTGGTCGTCCAATGGCATATAATCTACTGAGCTCTCTTTTGTAGTTCATAGGATAATTGCCTCATTGTTAGCTCAAAAATCAGTTCAAGTAATGAACTAACGATTGTAGCAGCAAAAAGTAAATTAATTTTCTTTATAAAGCTCTCTTGAAATTGAAATATTATTTATAATTAACATATCATGCGGAAAAGAAAGGTGAAATAAAGTAAAAGGGGATAAAAAAATCAAAAATTTTGCACTCTTATATTGAAAATAATAGAATTCTATGTTATAATAAAATAACAGAAATGAACCAGGGAATTTTGAGTAAACAAATGATAGGAGTGATTATATGAAAAGAAAAATTTTAGCTTTCGTAACAGCAGTAGCAGTAATGTGTAGCAGCGGAATGGTGGTATCAGCAGATCCAGAGTATGATACAGATTATGAGATTACAATTGAGATTCTTGGAGAAGCCTATTATGATACTCCATTTATACATAAAATTGCGGGGAAAACAAGAGCATGGATTATGCAATATAGTATCAAGGGTCAGCCTGATGATACTATAACAAATGCTATTATAACAACAGATGGTGGAGTCAGACTTACTGGCGACTATCCGATAATAAAAGGTGGAGGAAATGTATTTGCAGCGTATTATAATAGTGGTTATTCAGGTGGATCGAGATTACAAGTAAATGGTACATATCGATCAGGATATACAATAACAGGAACTTGGAATCCAAACATTGATTGATATTAAGTAAAAAAGAGTATGAGATTATTATGTGATTATAAGAGATAAATAATATCTGAGTTACATAATAATCTCATATTTGGGTGATGGGAGTTGTATCGGAAGGGAGAGAGAAGATGAAGAGATGGACGATACTATGTCTAACACTGATATTGATATTATCAGGGTGTAGTCTGAGAATGACCACACAGGAAAAACTAGATTTGTATGGAGGTGGAAATATACAAATTGCAGGAGATGGCTCCGTTCAAATCGAGCAGCTTGCATCTAATCAAGTGTCACAAGTGATGACAGAACGGGCGGAGTATTCCGTACAGGAATTAGGAAATTTATTTTTGAATATGTCTCCAGAAGAATGTGACAGGGCTGTCGAAGAATATTATGCTCAATACACATCAGAAGAGGAAAGGGAATATGCAGAGCAAATAGGAGTAGCGATTCCATTAGAAAAAGGGGAGGCTACGTTGAGTTTTGCGAATCGTTGGATGACATTTTATGGATTCCCAGATGCAGATTTGTATGCGATAACGCTTTATTCTACAAAGCGATTATTACAGCCAGATACAACAGGAATTGAAACTCCACTTGATTTTCGATATAGGAGTTTAGATATGGCATTTTCCAGACAGGAATTGGATGGATGTACAAAGGAAGAAGCGAAAGCAGACTGTGATCGTATTGCACAGGCAGTGGGATTTATTTTAGAAGAATCAGAATGTTATACCATGGATGCAGAAAGTATGAATCGTATTCAACAAATTACAGGTTTTCCGTCTTTGGATACCGAGACAGATGAAGCTGGAAATATTGTAGGAGAATTAAAACCATGGAAAACGGAGCAGGGATGTTATTTGTTTCTTTATAAAAAGGGAATCCAGGGTAAGGTAATCGAATCAGTGGCTTCCGAAAATGTACTATTTTTAATTTATCATCCAGAGAAGAAATTAGTCTTTGCAGAATGGATACAAGGAGTAAATGAACAAGAAGTTTTGAGTGAACAAACGGTAACTGTGATATCGGGAGAAGAAGCAGTAGCTCAGGCTCAGTTATACTTTTCTCAGCAAAATCAAAGCGATATTGTAATTAATTCTGCGAGATTAACGTATGCCGTTCCAATGAGCAATTATAGTGCTCTTACAAATCAGCTTACCATGGATCCATGCTGGGATATTTCGTATCAGTACGTGGAAAATGGAATCAATGTTAACGATCATGTTTTGATTCATGCAGTAACAGGTTCTGCAATTACGCAATGATTAGGAGATGGATGATGAGTAAAAAGAGGAATAATGTATGGAAGATGGATGCCAAACGGTGTTTGGTTTCCTGGAGATTTTTAGGAGTTGTTTTGGCAGTGGCGGTTATATGTATTATGAGTATGTCTGAGAATTGGAGAGAGATTTTCTCAGGAAGAGTACGAGATACAATGAGCAGTGTGGATCAATTAAATAAGATGATGTTTTTTGATCGGTTTAAACCATTACTAATCGTAGTTTTGTCGGTGGTTTACGGTAATAGTTTTACAGAAGATTGGAATCACCGGTATTTTCGATTCATTTATTCACGCTCAGGAATAAAACGATATGCCTGTTCTAAAATATTTGTTACTATTTTAGGAGTAGTGCTTGCATCAATTTTGGGATTTGTTTTATTTGGAGTAATCATGTATCCATGGATGAGAATGGGGGCGATAGAAGGAGTATTTCAGATAGAAGCATGTTATGCGGAATATCCAGAGCTATTAGTTAGTCCAGTACCAGTATTGTATTTGGTAATCCATGGATGGAATTTTGGCTTGTCGGCTTCTTGCATGGCGGTAGCTGGGCTTTGGTTGACTGTAAAAAAACCAAATAGTTTTATTGGAATTGGAGGGCCATTTTTCATTTTTTATTTTGTTTATGCAATTTCGGTATGGATTATGCCAAATACTTTGAATTATATGAATGTTAGTTCTTTTCTAGGTATGGGGTGGGGAACACAGAGTTTAGAAACAAAGCTATTGTACCATACGATTTATTTGCTAGTTTGTAATATCATTCCAGCGACTGGCTTTTATGTATCGTTGAGAAAGAGGTGGAAAAATGGGACTTTGTAGGAAAGAATTATTAGTAACAAAGGGACAGCTGGCACGCTGGAAAGGAAGTGTCCAGATTTTTGTGGCACTTGGTATGGAAGTAATTTTATTAATTGAATATTTGTGGGGATGTACCGATTTTGGAATAAAATATGGAACGAAGATTACGCCATGTGTTTTAGTTTTTCTATTTCAGTCTGGAACGATAGGCGTAAATTTGCCAAAAGTTATGATTTATTTGGGATTTGTTGTATTGTTAAGTGATGTGCCATTTATGGATGAGGCAACGCCATATGTAATGGCAAGAAGTAAGCGAGGGGCATGGTGGAGAGGAGAATGTATTTATATATGGATGGCGTCGTTTTTCTACATGGCATTTATAACGCTAGTTAGTATTCTCATTGTATTGCCAACGGTTACATGGAATGGTTTATGGGGAAGTACAATTGTGAAAGCGATAAAAGGATCAAGTATGACGTTAGGATTTATATTAGATCCGCAAATTGTACAAGTATTTTATCCATCTGCGACATTATGGCTGACATTTTTGGCCGGCTGGTTGTCGATGTCATTATTAGGACATATGGCGTATGCAATTAATTTACTTATAAATAAAAAAGTGGCAGGAATTGCAGTGATGGTATTTTTTATTTTATTAGATCCGATTATTGGATGGTTAGGAATTGGATCTGCAAATCATTGGATGCATCCGTTATCTCCAGTTTCATGGAGTTCTATGGAATATTGGAAATTGGTGAGCAGCCAGGCTCCTCTAGAAACGGGATATGTATTTCGTATGTATGGAGTATTGATTGTGTTATGCGTGATTGTAATTGCGATTGCAGCGAGAAGAAAACAGATTGAAGTGGATGCACTGCAATAACAAAGGGAGATGGAGGAAGTCATTATGATTCAGATTGAGAACGTGACGAAAAAATTTGGAGAAGCGGTTGTACTGGATGAAATCAATATGGAGTTACAGCCAGGCAATATTTATGGACTGGTAGGAAGAAATGGTTCGGGAAAAACAATGTTAATGAAATGTATTTGTGGTTTCGTGCTTCCAACTTCTGGTACAATTCATGTGAACGGAAAGATTGTAGGAAAAGAAATTGATATTCCAGATGATATTGGAATTATTATTGAAAATCCAGGATTTCTACCGAATTATTCTGGGTTTAAAAATCTTCAGCTTTTGGCTATGATTCGGAATAAAATCGGAAAAGCGGAGATAAAGGAAGCAATTCGGAGAGTTGGATTAGATCCAGACAGTAAAAAGCATGTAGGAAAATATTCGCTTGGAATGCGTCAAAGACTTGGTTTGGCACAGGCGTTAATGGAGGATCCAAGTATTTTGTTATTGGATGAACCAATGAATGGTTTGGATAATGAAGGAGTGGAAGAAATTCGGAAGTTAATTTTAGATTTAAAACAAAACGGTAAACTTATCATTATTGCAAGTCATACGAGAGAAGATATTAATTTACTCTGTGATGAAGTATTTTATATGGATCATGGAAAAATAATTCAAATAGAGAAAAGAAATTAACAAAAAAGCAAAGAAGAAAATTGTAAAAGATGGAATCGCTAATAGAATAAAAGAGCATATTAATAAATATATTCCTTGCTATGAGATTGGAGTGATTAAGAATCGCATGAATGTAGAGGAAGTGGAGTATAGGAACAAATTAAAATGGGATTAATAGGGAATATTAAGAGGAAGTACAAAGTAATGAAGATAAAGTATAGTTCTTCAATTATGTTGGTGGTAGCAGTCTTTTTCTTTATACATTATTGTTTTACTGGATATACGAGTATCTATGCTTTGGAATGTGTGGTGTTTACCCACTTTGCTGTAGAGTTTTTACAAAGATATAAAGAAAAAAGGAATACGAACGGAAGATGGTTATATCTATTTATGGGGATTGTTATAGCTATATGTGCATTTATTAATTTGGTCTTATACTTTAAATAAATAGGAGAATTCGATGAAAAAGTATCTATTTTAAAATAAGATTCTATTTGCAGGAGTAATGGTTTCATTACTCCTAAACGCATTTGGAGAGTTATTGAAGGCAAAAATGATGGGAAGTTTGTTGCAAGTAGGAATCGACAGAGTAAATTTTAATATTATAAGGTTGTTTGGATCGATATTGATTACAGTTGGAATTATTATATTGATTAGTATTGTCAATGAAATTGTATCAGCACGATTTATTTCCTACAGTCTTGGAAAAATAAAGGAAGATTGGATGGAAAGGTTGATGCAGAAACAAATTAATGCATTTAGAGAAAAGGATACATCAACTTATTTGTCGAATTTTACATCGGATATTAATTTATTTCAAGATGGCTATTTAGAATCGTTTTTGTCGATGATGCGATATATCCTATCGTTTGCAGTATCAGTTATTGCGATATGCAGTGTACATTATTATTTTTTACTGTTTATTGCGGTGACTTGCTGGATTCCTGGAGCAATTAGCTGGGTATTTAAAAAGAAATTGTTTCAAGCTCAAAAGAACTATTCCTTAAATAGTCAAAACTTTATATTAAAGACACAAGAATTATTGGATGCATTTGAAATTATAAGACATTATCAAATATCTGAGGTTATAAAAACGAGATGGGAACGAAAGAATCGAGACTTAGAAAATAGCAGAGCAAAAAAGCGGTTATTTGGTGGTATATGTGAATCGTTTGGATTTGGTGGAAGTTTATTGGCTTGGGAACTTATTTTTTGGTGTTGTTCTAAGTATTTATGGGAAAATTCAAGTGGGACAGATTTTAGAAGTGAGTCAGTTGCTAAATAATGTTGTAAATCCATTGTATCAAATCTCTACATTTTATACTAAATAGATAGAAGATTTTAACCGAATCAAGGAAGTCCTCTGCTTCTATTGCGAAGAGCAATAAGCAGTGGGTGGGGACTTACTTGTATCAGGAGGGGCACAAGCCCCTTCTGAGAAACCATATAGTGGCTATTTGGTTATGAGCAAGTAGCAAAGCAAATTGCGAATATCCGCTTGACTTAGGATTTATAAATTAGCAGGGAATGGAATTCCCCATTGCCTATATTTTCAGAGTAGAGTATAATAAAGCAAATAGAATTTGGAAAGAATGGTTATAATATAGAATGACAGGAAGATTCTATACAAGCTATTTTGGGCATATGATATGTTAAATCATAAATTATAAGTCTCTGGGGAGGTAGGAAATGGAAGAAAGACAACCGATTCCGCCAAGAAAAGTTGGAACGGATAAAAAACGAAAGAGTTGGATTCAAAGGTATTCTTATACAGCAATTGCAATCTTGTTGGTTGTATTGTTAGTTGCAGGTGTAGGAGGAGGACTTTATTTTTTTATTACATCCAATATGGAGGAGGAACCTCAGCCAGTTGTAACGGTTCCAGATGCGAGCCAGCTTACATTCCAGCAATTTACCGATGAAGTATTTCGTCAATGGATGGAAGAAGATACGATTGATCGGCATTATACCGTTATGAATCCAGATAATTTTGGAATTCAGCAGGAAGAAGCGATACTGCGTTCTGAGACAGAAGAGGCGAAAATTAATTACTATAAACAGCTTCATCAAATCAAAGATCAGTTAGAAACCTATCAGAATTTAAGTGAAGAAGAACAGTTAATTTATGATGTGTTTCATGCTTATTTGGAAACAGAATTAAAAGCAGAAAATCTATATTTATACGAGGATCAATTAAGTCCATTGACTGGGGCTCAGTCACAGCTGCCAATTTTCTTATGTGAATATTCATTTTCTTCTACAGCGGATATTGATGAGTATTTGCAAGTATGCAGTAAGATTCCGCAATATTTTACAGAGATTGCTGCTTTTCAGAATGAAAAGTCTAAAGCTGGTTTATTTATGTCAGATACTGTGTTAGAAGAAATTATTGCACAGTGTGAACAATTTATTTCTGATGCGGATAATCATATGCTTATTTCTGCATTTAATGAAAAGATCAATGCGATGGCACTGGAAGATACGGTAAAACAAGATTATATAGAAAAAAATGAGCAGGCGGTAGCAAAGTATATTATTCCAGCTTATCAAAACCTAATTTCTGAACTAAAAGCATTAAAAGGGACTGGAACAAATAGTGGAGGTCTTTGCAATTTTAAACAAGGAAAGGAATATTATGAGTATTTAACTGCTGCCTATACGGGCTGCTCTCTCTCTGTGGATGAAATAAAGAAGAAAATTGCGAGTCAAGTGTATGAAGATTTATCTCATGCTGCTACATTAATGGAACAGGATTCTGGTATTGCAGAAGCTGCGGCTCAAGCAGTTTATCCATCTGCGGACCCGAATGAAATTTTGTCTGAGCTTCAGCAAAAAATCACAGCTGATTTTCCAGAGCTTGGTCAAACTTCTTATGAAGTGAAATATATCAATCCTGTGCTGCAAGACTATTTGAGTCCAGCTTTTTATTTAAGTCCTCCAATTGATCAGACCGATAATAATGTGATTTATATTAACGCAAATCCGAAATATGACTTAATGAAAATTTATCCAACGATTGCTCATGAAGGATATCCAGGACATTTGTATCAGATTGTATATTTTAGACAGAATTGCAATAACAATCTGAGAAAGATTTTAAATTTTCCAGGTTATACGGAAGGATGGGCTGTTTATACCGAGCAGTTATCTTATGATATGATGGATACATTATCGGAAAATGTTCGTTCTTATCTTAAATATTGTAATTCGGCAACACTTGGAATTCATGCATTGATGGATATTGGAATTCATTATGAAGGATGGGATGTACAAAAAGTAAAAACATACATTACGAATTACTTTGGTGATGTAGGAGATGACGTGGTAACAGAAATTTATTATAATATTGTAGAAGATCCTGCTAATTATTTGAGTTATTATGTGGGCTATTTGCAATTTTTAGATTTGAGAGAGCAAGCAGAGGTAAGCTGGGGAAAATCTTTTACAGCGAAAGAGTTCCATCAAAAAATCCTAGATATTGGACCAGCGCCATTTGATGTAATTGAATCCTATCTGTTCCGTACACAATGAGATAAAATTGCATTAATAAACGAAGAAAACAGTTGTGCATAGAGCATTCCAATTTGGAGGATTCTCTATGTACAGCTGTTTATTATCGTGATATACAAAAAGAAGCTCCAGTGGAGGTTCTTTTTGTTTTTGCTTGTAATATTTGATTCCAGTTACGGTTATTTGACATTTGTTTCATGAAAATAGTTGATTAATCCAGATAAAGCTTTCGTTAATACTTGAAGTTCTTCTTCAGACAGATGCTCTATGACTCCATCAATGAGCTGTTCATGAAATTGTTGATGGTGTGCATAGGCACGTTGTCCTTTTTCGCTTAGTGCGAGATGGACCACTCGTTTATCTTTTTGACTGCGTTGACGTATGACGTATCCCTTTTTTACGAGGCGATTGATCGTAATGGTAAGTGTTCCAACTGTGATATCCAGCTTCTGTGCAACTGCACTCATATTTCGATGTCCTTTTAGACCAACTGCTTCAATAATATGCATATCATTCGTTGTAATATCAGAAAATTCTCCTGTGATTAATTTATTTCGTTCAATGTCCATAATATGATTGAAAAGATAGACGAGAAGTTCATTGAGTGATTCCTTCAAAATAGGCTCTCCTTTCTACAGCACAATTTATAGGCATCTTTGTTATATTCATTATACCATTTTTTTGAGAGAAAACAACTATCATAGTGAAAGTTTACACTTCACAGAAAGAAAAGGATATGTTATAGTAAGAGGAAAAGAAATGGATTGGACCAGAGTAATTGAGAAAGAAAGGATTGAGATTGCAGATGGGAGAATATGATGTTCGAAAACATATTGTAGCAGTTGGACATGTACAGGGATGTGGATTCCGTTATTATACAACAATGGCGGCAAAGCAGTATCATTTAACTGGATGGGTTATGAATTGTGACGATGGTACGGTGGAGATGGAAGTTCAGGGACGGCCTGGAGATGTCAATTTATTTATGGAAGATATTAAAACGGGAAATCGCTTTGCAAGAGTGGATCATCTTTGGGTTTCGAACAAAGAAGTGATTGAGGAAAGAGGTTTTCGGATGAGAAATTAATTGCTTCACGAGTGAGATAGAGGAGAGAAACGTAATTATGGAACATATTTTTGAGACACATGCACACTATGATGATGAGTGGTTTCATGAAGACCGAGAAAAATTGTTGGAGAGTCTTCCAGACAATGGAATTGAAACCGTTGTGAATATTGCTGCCAGTTTGGATTCGATTCCAACGACAATTGCATTGGCAGAAAAATATGATTATATTTATGCAGCTATTGGTGTTCATCCAAGTGAAACGAAGGATTTGACTGAGGAAAATTTTTCGATTGTACGACAAATGGCACAGCATGAAAAGGCAGTTGCGGTTGGAGAGATTGGACTTGATTATTACTGGGACGAAACCGAACGGAGTGTACAGAAATACTGGTTTGAGCGTCAAATTGAACTGGCTAGAGAGTTAAAGAAACCACTGGTCATTCATAGCAGAGATGCAGCGAAAGATACGATGGATATGATGAAGGCACTGCACACAGAAGAGATTGGTGGTGTGATTCATTGCTTTTCCAACAGTGTGGAGATGGCACGTGAATATATAAAAATGGGATTCTATATTGGCGTTGGAGGCGTTGTAACATTTAAAAATGCTCGTATTCTAAAAGAAGTCGTACAAGAGATTCCTTTGGAACGGATTGTGATAGAGACGGACAGCCCATATTTGGCACCTGTTCCATATCGTGGAAAGCGAAATTGTTCTCTTTATTTGCCATATGTTGTAACTGCGATTAGTGAATTAAAGCAAATCAGTGAAGAAGAAGTGGTGCGGATTACAAATAAAAATGCACATGATCTGTACCGATTGGAGGATAAATGGCCGAATTAGGAAATCCGAAAAATACAATTGAAATAATTCAAAAATATCAGTTCCATTTTTCTAAAAAATATGGACAAAACTTTTTAATTGATACAAGAGTGTTGGACAAAATTATTCGTGCTGCTGATATTTCCAAAGAAGATTACGTATTGGAAATTGGACCAGGCATTGGAACATTAACCCAATATTTAGCAGAAGCAGCAAAGCATGTCATTGCAGTGGAAATTGACGATAAGCTAATTCCAATTCTGCAAGATACATTGAGCACTTATAATAATGTAACGATTTTACATCAGGACATTTTAAAAGTCGATTTGAACCAGTTAGTTCAGGAGAGATGTGAAGGCAAACCATTAAAAGTAGTGGCGAATCTACCATACTATATTACAACGCCGATTATTATGGGATTGTTTGAAAATCATGTACCAATGCAAAGCATTACTGTTATGGTACAAAAAGAAGTGGCGGATCGAATGCAGACAGGGCCAGGCAGTAAAGATTATGGAGCACTTTCCTTGGCAATTCAATATTATGCAGAACCTTATATTGTAGCCAATGTACCGCCGAACTGTTTTATGCCTCGTCCAAATGTAGGAAGTGCTGTAATACGACTGACGTTACATGAAAAACCTCCAGTAGAGGTAATGGATGAAAAATTAATGTTTGATTGTATCCGAGCTTCGTTTAATCAAAGGAGAAAGACATTAATCAATGGATTAAACAATTCCCCAGATATCCACATTTCTAAGGAGTTAATTGTGGAAGCGGTGGAAAACTTACAAAAAGGAGCCTCCATCCGTGGAGAAGCATTAACATTAGAAGAGTTTGCCAAATTAAGCAATTATATTACAGCGTCTCTTAGAAACGGAGCAGATCAGGAATAAAATTTTTTATACCCTCATAGATTGCTATGGGGGTGATTTTATGTCCGGATATCAACGGTTTATCTCTTATATTTATGCCTATTCTTCAGAAGGAAAAGGAAGAAATGTTGGTTTTGCAAAAGTGGAAGTGCGAGGCGATCAAAAGATGATTGGAATTAGTCTAAATGGAGTATATAGCATGGAGCCATTGCGTGTTTCGTTGTTCTGGCGTAATGGTACACGGGTGGAATTACTTCCATTTAATACAGTTACCATTCATACGGGAAATGCACAGGCTCAATATGTGCTTAGTAATGAACTATTTCGAGAATATGGACGTGGAATGGAAGACGCAGCAGGTATCATCCTTTATCCAGAAACAGAGGAAACACGTGCATATGCAACCGTTTGGGATGAAGAGCCATTTTCTTTGGAAATGATGAATGCAGTTGTACAAGAAAATTACATAGAAAATGAGGAAGAGTTGCAGGAAGATAGCAATAGTACCGTGCAGGAATCGTCATTGGAAGAAGTGAAAGTAGTACAAAATACAGAATCTGATGTGGAAATAAGTGAAACGGAAGAGGAAGCAAATCAGGAGTTAGAATCGATAAATTCGAGTGATGCAATAGAAACAGAATTGGATTCCAGTCAGGATGAAAATGAAGCCAAAGAAGCAGAAATTCAACTGGAAGATCAGGAAGAGAAAGACAAAGAACAACGATTGCAAGAACAGATTCTGCAAGCGTTGCTGAAAAAGATAAAAGGGGAAGAAGAAAATGAAATGGACGAAAAAGAGAATGTACTTTCAGCCGCAGAAATAAAAGAACCAATTCAGGAAGAGGCACAAAGAGAAAAAGAAAATGAAGAGCGATGGGAAGCTTTAAAAAATATTTATCCAAAAGCAGAGCCATTTCAGACACAAGAAGAAGTGGAATGTCTCAAAATTAAACCTGGTTCCATCGGAAGGCTTCCCAGGCAAACTTGGATTTTTGCTAATAATAACTTTGTGCTGTATGGATATATGAAATATCATTATCTTATTTTAGCCAAAACGGGAAATACTTATTTTTTAGGAGTACCAGGAAAAAATAATCAAAATGTAAAAATGCTTGCAGAACAATTTGGATTTGAGATTTTTTATCCTGTGGATGAAAATCGGGGATACTGGTGTGTACCCATTCTGTATCCACAAGAAAAGGAGAATTAAAAAAAGTACAAATAATTGGGAGAGCACAAAATCATCTAATCGGATCATTTTGCGACATCTCCCGATTGTTTCAAAGAAGGGAATAAAAAGGTTCATTGAATATTCAAAGTGCACAAGCACTTATTCTAGTGTGAAACTTGAGTGATATTATTTATGACTTAATATTAGTTCCTTGATTTCTTTTAGAAGCTTTTTGCATTTCAAAGATGTATTTTTTATTGGTGGAAATGCGGATACCTTCACAAGTAGGAGATCATTCTCTAAATTACTATTATAGAAAAATATATTAATCGTAATATTTCCTCTTTCCAAAGGTGAATAAACCTGATAGATATCTATACGACATCTGCTGTTTTCTCCCCCAAAAATAGTTTTATCTAAATAAATGGCACTAGAATGCTTTTCTTTTATACCATCTAAAATATCTTTGGATAATAAATCTATATCGGCATTAAGAGTAAAATTATGTTCCATTATTGATTTTCTTCCCATTCTTTCTTTATTTATCTGTATAGGGGCATTTCGTTTCAGAAAGTGGACATTATCTATTATATAAATTTTTAAATTCCCTTTCAGTAATTTTTTATTATGATAAAAAATTCTTTTGGCAAATAGAAAAATGTACTATATAGTTAGAATTATAAGAAAAAATAATATAAATGTCAATCTAAATAAGTAGAAAGATAGATATCATTTCTATAGAAAAATTAAGTATTTACTTGGGAGTATAGGGTTATTGGGAATTATAATTGTTGGATGTAATAATGCTGAGTCAAATGAACAAAATACTATAAGTAGTGGATATGTAGAGGAAAATAGTTCTGAAATATCTACGTCAATGGCAGAAGAAGAGGATAATATAAGAAATCATTATGTTGTAGGAGGAAGTGTTGCATATCATTTATTTCAATTGATAGGCCCTGAGTATGAGAGTGGAGATATTTTCTGGGTAGCAGCTTCTGAGGAACAAATAACTGGAGAATATCAAAATACAAAGTATACAAATACATATTGTTATTATGCAATTGATGAGACTGGAAAAATATACTGTTCTTTACCTGACTGGGTAATACCTCAATCAATCTTTGTAAATGGAGTTGCATTGATTAGATTTGAGGATGGATCATGCAGTTTAATAGATTTAAATGGTGATACGATTGACTCTAGTGCTATCTTAAAAGAAGGGGAAGAATTTATTCGGTTAATAAAGGATAATGACGGAGGAACTTTTTGGATAAAAAGAGAAATGATACATATAATTCAAATGAATTATATGTAGTTGCAAAGGATAAAGATGGGAATGAAAAAATGACTATTAGTGGTGAAGGAGTTAATGAAGAGACTATTCAAGCAGCGCAGGCGGGGAGTTGGGTTAGACCGGTGATTGAGTATGAAGGAAATGGATTCTACTCAATAAGTAATGTTTCTATTTTTAATATGAGTGATAAAAAAATACACCAAGGATATACTATTCAAGGAATTGGAGATGATGGAAATGCCTTATTGTCAGAAAAAAATTCAGATAACATTATAGTAATGGATCAAAACAGTAATATAATAGCACCTGAAAGAAATTTATCACAAGAAATTAGAGCTGGTAATGTAAGTTATTTTTTTAATGAGGGAATTTGTGAAGCATATACTTCCAGAGATTATGGTAGAGGAAACACGTACTACTATGACTTGTATCAGGGAAAAGTTATTGCTGATTTATCTGAATATGATATCCAAGAGGAAACGGAGTATAGAGGTGGATATGCAGCAGTAGAATTTGAAAATAGTGCAGATAATTCATATGTTGGTATCGTAGATACACAAGGAAATTGGGCTTTTGAGCCAACTAGAGGAGAATTAGAGGCAAATTTTATAAAAGAGATCAATGCTTGTCTTATTAGTAACGGTAGTGAAAAATTATATTTGGATATTAATGGTAACATTGAGAGGGCAGATGAACTGATACAGTCATTGTCAATTGTTACCAATGATTGGGTAGCAAGTTTAGAAGGTGATGAACCTATTGGATATGTAAAGAAAGATCGTATCTTTGCTATCAATAATGGAGAGTATAATCTTTTAAACCTTAAAGGAGATATCTTAGAAGAATGAGATGAGTCGTAAAAAAATTTGATTGGCTAGGAAAAATAAATACTAATAACATGTTAGGGAACTATTCATTAAAATAGTTCCCTAATTGTTGTATAGGTTTATTCCTCTTTGGAGTTAATACACTCGTTGATAACAGAGAAGAAATCGTATTCATCTGAGTTATCCAAAGTACGTTTTGGTTCTGATACAGATTCTGAATTATGTAGTTGGTTCGAGGAAGCTGGAGCAGATGTTTTAGGCTGACTTGTTTCCTTATCTGGAATAGGGCTGGATTTTGGTTGAGTGTTTAAATCTATCTTTGTGGTTTGATATTTGTTCGGTGTTAAGTTGACTTTGGTATGATATTGTGTATCCATTGGATGAGTATAGACTGTTTTTTTGGCATAATTGAAGTCAGAGTCATTGGAAGAGGTAGTATCATTATAATGATTGTTGAGAGAATCTGGTTGATCGTGACTGCTATCTTCCATTGTATATGCAGCTTCTTCATCGTAATCATCTCTATAATCATCGTCTTCGTAACTATTTTTTGGATATCCAGTATTTCCAGCAGTAGCATCACGGTAAACTACTTTTGTTCTTGTGTTGGTTTTGGTTTTCCCTTTTTTGGAACGGGAAGGTTTACTCTGTTTTTTATTGCGAAAGAAAGAGAAAACTCCGTTGGAAGAGTTTCGCTTTGCTTTTTCTTTTTGGGTACGCTGTTTGTCTTCTTGATCTTTTTGCTGACGGCTTTTCCAAGGTTCTGACTGAATAATAAATCCGATTACAGCTAAAATAGCGAAGCAGATCATAAAAGCAATGCCAGTTGGATAACCGTTTCGGATAGAATACAAGTGTACTGCAGCAAATGCACCTCCAATCGCAGTGACTAAAGTAATCCCAATTCGTTTGAAAAATGCAGCCGCGAAACCGATGATTACAGCAATAGCACCGCACATGGCAGTAATTGCAGGCGGCTGTCCAATCCACATATTACGTAAGAAAAATAATGTTAGTCCAGCGCAGAGTAAAAAGATTCCAAGACGGTAGATACAATATGCAATAAATGCGATAATGCCTCCTCCTAAAATTGCAGCACCAATCGTAATTGTAATATCATTTGTAAAGTAAAAGGCAGCAGCAGCACTTGCAGCACCGCCAATGAATAGTCCAATCAAAGCGGCACATAGTTTACGTATCTTGTATCCAGCGATACAAATAAGTAATGCCAAAATAATTCCGACCATTTGTATGGTAGGAAGATAAGGAAGTAAAAATGTACTTTGTGCCAATATCATTTGAAAAATAGATTGCAATTGTTCGATATATGTTGTCATGTAATTAGTTATAACCTCCGTTCTGCCGACATTGGCGAAATCGTTGTAGTTAAGGTATCAAAAAGAGATTCTATCGCTGATTTGTCTATTTGGCAAGAGGTTTCACAAATTCTTAATTAAACTGTAAAAAAAAATTAAAGATAAAGCTAATTAGTCATTTACTGGCTGCTCAGCTTCTTTCAAACGCAATCTCTTTTTTTCTTCTTTTTTCTTAGTGCGTAATTCCCGAAAAAAGGATGACATTAATTCACTGCATTCTTTTTCTAATACTCCACTTATAATATGAACTTGGTGATTAAATTCTGGGACATTCAATAGATTTAAAATGGATCCTGCACAGCCTGCCTTGGGATTCATACATCCAATTACGATGTTTGGAATACGTGCCTGTACAATTGCCCCAGCGCACATCTGACAAGGTTCCAATGTTACATACATAGTGCATCCCTCTAAACGCCAATCTCCCAGTTTTTTGGTAGCTTTTTTCATTGCTGCGATTTCTGCATGGGCAAATACACTCTTTTCCGTATTTCTTCGATTGTATCCTCTTGCGATAATTCGATCTTCGTATACAATGACACATCCAATTGGGGTTTCACCCATTTGATATGCTTTTTTTGCCTGCTTCAAAGCTTCTTTCATATATTTTTCGTCCATGTTTGCCTCCTGGATATCAGTATTAAGATAGGTATACCACGGCTTTTAACAAAAAACAAGAGAGAGTCAGATTAGGAAAAAAATAGATTTTGATTTGTATTAGAATTTTTTATTGACAAGGAACATAATTGTATGTATAATAAAGGATGCGCAGCCGGGGAGTTAGCGGTGTCCTGTACCCGCAATCCGCTATAGCGGGGGTCATATTCTGGCTGAGGGTGTTTTATTTGCAGAGCTGCCCTTTATAAGTGGCGTTGAAGCCTGGGTCTTACGCAACAGGACTTTGTGAACCGTGTCAGGTCAGGAATGGAGCAGCACTAAGCAGAGCTCCCTGTGTGCCGTAAGGGCGCCTGGGCCGAGTTAACTGTAAAGGTAACGTCTGTGAATTGCATTCGAAGCTGGAATGCGCATAAAAAATAAATAATCATTCAAAATATGCATCGATAGCCATCGGTGTTTTTTGTTATTGTAATATACAAAAAGAAGCTCCAGTGGAGGTTCTTTTTGTTGTTGCAGGAAATTGTTGCAATCATACTACATTTTGGGTATAATAAAGATGCTGAATGGATCGTGGAAAAGGAATCCTCAGCGGGAAAGCGAATTGTATTATCCAGAAATATTTGGATAATGAAACTGCCTCAAAAAGAGGAATTTTAAAAGGATAGGATGTGGTATTAATGAAGAGAATCGGAATGCTTACAAGTGGTGGAGACTGCCAAAGTTTAAATGCTACGATGCGTGGTGTAGCAAAGACGCTGTATAATCTGATTGAGGATGTGGAAATCATTGGTTTTGATGAAGGATATCGTGGCTTGATTTATAATGATTACCGTATTATGAGACCGAGAGATTTTAGTGGAATTTTGACACAGGGCGGAACTATTCTTGGAACGAGCAGACAGCCATTTAAATTAATGCGTGTGCCAGATGAAAATGGTTTGGATAAGGTAGAAGCGATGAAGAAGACCTATAATCGTCTGAAATTAGATTGTCTGGTTGTACTTGGCGGTAATGGAAGTCAAAAAACAGCGAATTTGCTGAGTCAAGAAGGGTTAAATGTAATCGGTCTTCCTAAAACAATTGATAATGATCTTTGGGGAACAGATATGACATTTGGATTCCAAAGTGCGGTAAATCTTGCTACAAATGTAATTGACTGCATTCATACAACAGCAGCTTCTCATGGACGAGTATTTATTGTAGAAGTAATGGGACATAAGGTTGGTTGGCTTACACTGCATGCTGGAATCGCAGGAGGAGCTGATATCATTCTTATTCCAGAAATTCCTTATGATATTCATTCTGTTTCTGAAGCAATTAGGAAGCGTGCAAAACTTGGAAAGAGATTTTCAATTATTGCAGTAGCAGAGGGAGCAATCTCCAAAGAAGATGCTATGTTGTCAAAGAAAGAATATAAGAAGAAATTAGAAGAAAGAAAAGCAAAATATCCATCCGTTGCTTATGAGATTGGAGCACAAATTCAGGAAATGACTGGACAAGAAATTCGTGTTACCGTTCCAGGACATATGCAAAGAGGCGGAAGTCCATGTCCATATGATCGTGTACTTTCTACACGTCTTGGAGCAGCAGCAGGTAATATGATTATTAACAATGAATTTGGATATTTAGTGGGGGTTAAAAATAATCAGATTACAAAGGTACCATTGTCCGATGTAGCGGGTAAATTGAAAATGGTATCTCCAGATGATAGCATTATTCAAGAAGCAAAATCAGTTGGAATCAGTTTTGGAGACTAATTAAGAATTAGAGTATAGGAGAATGAAGTATGGCTTATACGGCATTGTACCGCAAGTGGCGTCCAGTCTGTTTTGAAGATGTAAAAGGACAGGATCCAATTGTAAGAACGTTAAAAAATCAAATTACATCAGGACGTATCGGTCATGCATACCTTTTTTGTGGAACAAGAGGAACTGGTAAGACGACAATTGCCAAGATATTTGCAAAAGCTGTTAACTGCCAGCATCCTGTGAATGGCAGTCCGTGCAATGAATGTGCGGTCTGCCGATCAATTGCATCAGGAGCATCTATGAATGTTGTAGAGATTGATGCTGCTTCCAATAATGGAGTGGATAATATTCGGGAGATTCGAGATGAGGTAAAGTATTCACCGACAGAAGGAAATTATAGGGTTTATATTATTGATGAAGTGCATATGCTTTCCACAGGAGCATTTAATGCACTTTTAAAGACATTAGAAGAGCCTCCGTCGTATGTTATTTTTATCTTAGCTACGACAGAAGTTCATAAGATACCGATTACGGTACTCTCCCGGTGTCAAAGATATGATTTTAGAAGAATTAATAATGATGTAATTGCCGCACAGATCGAATACTTATTAAGAGAAGAAAATGTGGAGGCGGAGCCTGCTGCGATTCGATATGTTGCTAAGACAGCAGATGGTTCGATGAGAGATGCGCTTAGTCTTTTGGAACAGTGTATTTCTTTTTACTATGGTCAGAAACTGACTTATGAAAATGTGTTGGATGTACTTGGTGCGGTAGATACAGGAGTATTTAGTCAGTTGCTTCGGGAAATTATTGAAAAAGATGTGACTGGCTGCATTCATTTGATGGATGAGATTGTGGCTCAAGGCCGCGATTTGGGACAATTTATTACTGATTTTACATGGTATATGAGAAATTTACTGTTGGTTCAAACATCGGAACATGCACAAGATGCGTTGGATATGTCAGCGGAAAGTTTACGGTTATTAAAAGAGGAAGCGCAAATGATGGATATTGATACACTGATGCGTTATATTCGGATTTGTTCCGAGTTATCCAGTAATATTCGCTATGCATCATCCAAGCGTGTGTTAATCGAATTAGCATTTATTAAGTTGATGAGGCCTGCGATGGAATCAGATCTTGAAAGTTTAAAAGAGAGAATTCAAGATTTGGAAGCTCGTATTGAGAGCGGGGTTATTGCAGTTGCACAAAAGCAAACTTCTTCTAGGACAGATAGGGATTTAAAAGAACCATCTGAACCAGAGGAAGTGATTGAACTTACAGAGGCAGAGTATGAAGATTATAAACAATTGAATACGGATTGGAATAAAATTATTGGACAGCAGAAAAGTTTGGTCCGTGGAATTCTAAGAGGTACGAGATTGAGTTATGATAAATCAAAAGGGCTGTGTATTTTATTTGCTGATTCGTTTTCTGAAAAGATGATGAATGAGCAAGACCGTATGGATGGATTGAAACAATGGTTACAGCAGACATATGGTAAAACGTTTACTATTTGTACAAAGTGTTTGGATTCCTCGCAAACGCAGCCACAGATTGTTAGAGGAAACCGTATCCCTGGTATTGAAATGGAGATTGGGATAGAAGAATAATTGTTGAGGAGGAATGAAAATGGCAAAAAGAGGTGGATTTCCTGGAGGAATGCCAGGAAATATGACAAATCTGATGAAGCAAGCACAGAGAATGCAGAAGCAGATGGAAGAAAAGCAAAAGGAATTAGAAGAAAAGAATTTTACTGCAACAGCAGGTGGTAATGCAGTTTCCGTTACTGTGAATGGAAAAAGAGAAGTATTAGAAGTGAAGTTATCAGAAGAAGTAGTAGATCCAGATGATATTGAAATGTTACAAGATTTGATTGTTGCTGCTACAAATGAAGCTTTACGTCAGGTAGATGAAGCTTCTAGTGCTAACATGTCCAGCCTGACAGGTGGCCTTGGCGGTATGGGTGGAGGATTCCCATTCTAATGGATTATTATAGTAGTCAAATTACAAAACTCATTGAAGAGTTATCAAGACTTCCTGGAATCGGAGCCAAATCGGCACAGAGATTGGCATTTCATATTATTAATATGCCACAGGATCAGGTGGAACGTTTGGCTAATACAATTGTGGACGCAAAGAAGAATGTCTGTTATTGTAAGGAGTGCTGTACATTAACTGATCAAGAACTTTGTCCGATTTGCAGTAGTGAGAAACGAGATCATTCTACGATTATGGTAGTGGAAAATACGAGAGACTTAGCTGCCTATGAAAAAACAGGAAAATATGATGGCGTATATCATGTACTGCATGGTGCAATTTCTCCCATGCTTGGAATCGGACCAGCGGATATTCGGTTAAAAGAGCTAATGCAGCGTTTGCAAGGAGATGTAAAGGAAGTCATTATTGCGACAAATTCCAGTCTGGAAGGTGAAACAACGGCAATGTATATTAGTAAACTGATTAAACCAGCAGGAATTAAAGTAACTAGAATTGCTAGCGGAGTACCAGTTGGCGGGGATCTGGAATATATTGATGAGGTGACATTGCTGCGTGCACTTGAGGGGCGGGTTACTTTGTAAGATAGAGAACATTGAGGTGACGACATGAAAAAAGAGGAAAAACGAGTCAGTCTGGTGGATAGCTATTTGACTCATCATGTCAAAACAGAAGAAGAACGACAAGAGATTCTAGAAGAAATTCGCCGTAATACAAATCAGCTGCAAAATGAATTTCAGACATTACAGCAGCCAGAATATTCTTCCTCTGTTGCCATTGAAAAAGCGAGACAGGTAATTGAACAACATGTACAAGGCTACAGTCAGGAATTGTCACAACGCCTTAATAATGTAGAAAGAGGCGACGTCGATTATTTAGTTCATCCAGGCGTAAATGTAACCAAAATGCGTATGAATCCTACTTATTTGGATGGGATCTGGCATTTTGTAGTAGCCAGTGATGATATGGAACTTGGAACAGGTTATGCATTGGACATGCTTCAGGAAATAAATAAAGATGGCATGACAAGACCAGATGAGATTGTAGAAATGGATGGAACTGAATGGAATAACATTCGGATTATTGAAGAGTTTGATCGTTTACTTGGAAAGACGATTTTAATTCGGAATGTTGGGCTGATGAGTGCAAGGAATCTTCGAGAATTTGAGATTGTTTTGGATCGCAATGATCGAAGTCTTTTAATTGTATTTATTGACACGATTGAACACCTGAGTCAGATTTTTTCCAGGCATCGTCGTTTTTTGGAGGCATTTAGTGCGCAGTTTACTGCAAAAAGTTATTCTGAAAAAGAAATGCTGGATTATGCAATCAACTATTTAAATGAAAGAGAATTTGCTCTAGAAGAAGGAGCAAAAGGTCGACTTTATAGAGAAATTCGTAGAATGCCTCTTGTTACAGCAGATGGACAGAAAAAAAAGTTGGCTGCTCGTTTAGAAACATTAATGGATCAGGCGGAAAATCGTCCAATTGGAACGCGATTAAAAACATTGTTTGCTGCTAAAACAGATGCTCAAGGAAGAACATTAATCCGTTTGGAAGATTTTAATTAAAAGGAGAATCATTTGATAAATTGGCTTACAATAGCAGTAATTATAATTTTACTGCTGGAATTATTAATTGGATGGAAAAAGGGATTGGTTCGTATGGTATTTTCCTTTGCCATATCGATTGTAACCTTCGTCATTATTTTGGTTGCAGGTCCTTATGTAGAACAATATGTAAAAGAAAATACGTCTATATATGAGACAATGCAAGCAAATATATCTGTGTTTGTACAAGAAAATTTACAGCAAAATGTATCAGAAATGACACAGACACAAGAGGAATCAATTACACAACTTCCGCTTCCAGAATTTATCCAAGATATGCTTAGGAAGGATAATACAGTAGAGCAATACGCCACGAACCAAGTGAATGGACTGTCAGATTCAATTAGTTCTGCACTGACAGATATTGCCTTTCGTGTGTTGATCTATGTGGCTATGTTTATTATAATCTCTATTGTGCTTAGAATTGGATTGCTGATTTTAGACAGTATTACAAAATTACCAGGAATCCATCTTGCTAATGCAATTGGAGGAGCCATATTTGGATTAATTAATGCACTTATTTTCATATGGATTTTATGTATGATTGTAACTGCATTAGCATCCACAGAATTTGGAATCAATGCATTAGGAATGATAAAAGAAAGTCCATTTTTAAGTTTTATTTATAATAATAATCTTTTGTTGCAGTTAATTGCAGTTCTATTATAAAGAAGAGAAACATAGTATAATGGAAAAAGTCCCTTGAAAAGATGCCGTTTGTTTAACGTTTATCTTATCCAAGGGACTTTTAAAGTTCATTTAGAAAGTTTTAACTAAATGAAATGAATGATTATGAATTTTGATTTTTAATACGAATGCGACGGTCAATATAAGCTAAAATCTCTTCTACTGTTTGGTCAATACCGAGGATACTGCTGTCTAAACAAAGATGATAACCGTTTGCTTTATCCCAAGAAGCTTTTGTATAGTATTCAAAAAGCGATTTTCGGCCTCGATCGACTTCGGAAATTCGTTCTTTAGCACGAGATTTGGAAAGTTGCTCCATTTCCATGACACGTTTTAGTCTGAATTCTGGATTGGCATGAATAAAAATACTAATAAGGTCGGGATCATCTTTAAAAATATAATTGCTGCATCGACCCACAATAACACAGGAACGATCAGCGCATAATGCGCGAATTTGTTGAAAAGGAATCGATCCAACTCCATTTTCAAAATTATTCATAGCAATTGCATAAAGAAGACTATTCACTGGAAATTCTTCGTAGAATGATCGTACTTCTTCATAATTTTCTTTATGCTTGGCAATTTCCATCAGTTCTTCACGGTCATAGAAGGTAATATTGAGACGCTCTGCAAGTTTTTGACCGATCTCACGTCCTCCACTTCCATATTCACGTCCAATTGTAATTAATAATCGACTCATTAAAAAACCTCCTTTTATCTATGTCATAGTGTAGTATCGTTTGGTTTAACTGTCACGATTTCTTACATAAAATCTGCAAAAATAGAGGCACCAATTACAGTAAATAAACCAGCAACTGCAATAGAAAGACTGCTCATCGCTCCCTCTACTGGTCCGATTTCCATAGCTTTTGCTGTGCCAATCGCATGAGCGGAGGTGCCAAGAGCTAGTCCCTTTGCGATTGGATCTTTTATATGAAAAATACGAAATATAAAATCTGCGGTCACATTGCCAAGAATTCCAGTAATAATGATAACTGCAACAGTAATTGTTACAATTCCGCCCAACTCTTCAGATACGCCCATACCGATTGCAGTAGTAATCGATTTTGGAAGCATTGTAACATATTGTTCATGAGAAAAATGAAATAATTTGGCAAGCACAAAAACACCAACAAGGCTGGTAAGTGAACCTGATAAGATTCCAGCCAAAACAGCTTTCCAATTATTTTTTAACAAAGTGAGCTGTTCATAAAGTGGAACCGCGAGACAAACAGTAGCAGGAGTTAGTAAATAGCTGATATATTGGCCTCCTTTATTGTAAGTATCATAATCAATATCAAAAAGCACCAATACAGCAATAACAGCAATAACCCCAATTAGTAGTGGATTTAAAATAGCCATCTTAAATTTTTTCTTCAATATTAATCCAAGTTCATATCCAAGTAAGCTGATAATTGCTCCAAAAAATAGAGAGTTTTCTAAAAATGTATTCATAATGGATTATTTCTTTTTTCCTTTCTTTATCATTAGCTGAGTTACCTGTCCAGTAACACCCATTACAATAATAGTAGTAAGTAATGTGATTAAAATAACAGGAATACAAATCGGTTGCAATACGCTCCATGAATTTAATAAACCAACTCCGGCAGGAATAAACATAACAGGCATAATCTCAATGAAAAAACGAGCAGTGTCTTGTACTTGCTCTAATTGAACAATATGAAATTGAAGTGCAATGAGCATTAAGATAAGTCCATATACACTTGCAGGAATTGGAAGAGGAAGTATCCAATTTAATCCCTCTCCAAGAAAAGAAATAAAAAGAATAATGCTAAGTTGTTGAATAAACTTCATAGTTAATGCTCCTTTAAACGTTAAGGAAGATAATCTTCTTTTTTAATATTATAATATACAGGGGGGAATATTTCAAGAGCAGTTGTTTTTGGAGACTAGATAAAGTTTATTGAAAATGAAAAGGAAGATGAAATGTTTATACAATATAATAAATATACAGACTTTAATATTTTTTAAAAATTTTTTAAAAAAGTACTTGCATTTTTCAGAGAGATCGCATATAATACATGAGTGTGATGGTTGTGGCGTCTTAGCCAAGTGGTAAGGCACGGGTCTGCAACACCCTTATCGCCGGTTCAAATCCGGCAGACGCCTTTTTGTATAAAGCTTCAAGAATTTTATTCTTGGAGTTTTTTTTATTGTGATATGCTTGCATTCCAGATAAAATTGTAATATGATACCAATGTAGATTTACAAAGTATTATTTTAAGTTATAAGGTTGAACAAAAGTTCGGCTATTCCTAAATTTATGTTGTAGTAAATGCAGCATTAGGAAGTAAATATGAGTAGAATGGAATGGAGGAAAAGATGAAGCATTGGTTGAATCGAGTATTGTTAGTTACAGGTATTTGTTTATTTATGCTTGTTGCAGGATGCAGTCAGCAAAAGACAGAACAAGAGGGAAACAATACAAATCAAGAGCAGACAAAAGATCAAAAAAAGAATAATAAGGAAAAAACTACAGAAATTCCAACCGAAGAATGGGGAGTCATAGCAGTTCCAGAGCGATATTATTATGTGAATTCCAATAGTGTTGTAAATGTATTGAATGGACCAGTAGAAGACGCTGATGTGTTAGGAACTTTATATAATGGAGAAAAAGTATTAGTAACTGGATATGTAGATGATTGGTATCGTATTATTTTCAGTGGAACTGTTTGTTATGTAAATAATGAATATATAGAGGAAACTCCTCCAAATGAATCAGAAACCATTGATATAAATGCAAAAAAGACGGATCCACCGAGAGAAGTAGAGACTACTGCAGATATAACAAAAGAGGGTAATGAATCGGAGAAGACAACAGAAGCAATAACTGTTGCAGAACAGTCTACGGAAACGACTGTAACAACCGTGAAAAATAAAATTATATGCATTGATGCAGGGCATCAAAAATCTGGTATTAGTGAGCAAGAGCCAAATGGCCCAGGTTCTTCTGTTATGAAAGCAAAGCTGGCGACAGGTACACAGGGTACAACAACAGGTGTAGCAGAACATGTTGTAAATCTGCAAGTTTCTTTGCTATTAAAAGAAGAATTGTTATCCAGAGGATACGAAGTAGTTATGATTCGTGAAACAGATGATTGTCCAAAGAGCAATGCAGAACGAGCAGAAATTGCTAATAATAGTGGAGCAGAGTTATTTATTCGTGTACATGCCAATGGCTCAGATGATCCAACTGTGCATGGGGTTGTAACATTTGCACCATCAGAACAGAATGAATATGTAGCAGATATTGCACCAGAGTGTAATCGGTTATCTCAATTAGTAACAGATTGTATTGTAGAACGAACGGGAGCTAAAAATTTAGGTGTACAGCAGACAGATACGATGACAGGAATTAACTGGTGCAAAATACCTGTTACAATCGTGGAAATGGGATTTATGACAAATCCTGAAGAAGATAAAAACTTATCAGATGCTGCATATCAAAAGAAGATTGCGAAAGGTATTGCGGACGGAATTGATGCATATTATGATTAAAACGTTACATAATTAAAATGGTGAGATCATAAATTAAGTGTAAAATTCCGCTCAATTATTCTTAGAAAAATTAAAAAAAGGGCTTGTAATTTGTGAACTACTGTGATATAATATGCTTTGTCGCTGAGATTAGGCGCGATTAGCTCAGTTGGTAGAGCACCTGACTCTTAATCAGGGTGTCCAGGGTTCGAGCCCCTGATCGCGCATGAAAAAGCACTGTTTTTAATTGAAACAGTGCTTTTTTTGTTATCATGCTATGTTATTCAGTAAAAGTTTCTTTTAGTTTTTATCTAAATTTTCATGCCCGCTTTGCGGGCACCACCATGATATAAAAGCCGATGTCTTCGTGCTATGCACTCTCGACGTCGCCACCCGTATTTGCAATCCAGACAAATGCCTTACTTGCTCATACAGGTGAGGTCGTCGAATGCCCATCCAGTACAGCGTATAAATCTTCTGTCTGATCATTGATGACACTTTTATAGTAAATTAGCGTATAAAATTAGTTTTAATCTTAGCTTCTGCTTCAGGTGTTTGAATACCTGCCTGTTTTCCAGCCTCGATACATTTTAATAGCCAAGCCATATTGTCACCAATACGGCGCATAATTTGTAATCCTTCTTTATCCTGTTGTACTTCAGCAGGAGTATTTCCATGTACCATATTCCAATAATTTGCGGATACAATTGGCATATTCGCGAATGTAAAATATTTATTGATTACATCCAAAGATGCCGTTGTTCCAGCACGTCTTGCAGATACGACAGCTGCTCCTGGTTTATGAGCAAATAGACCAGCTCCATTTCCAGCATAGAAAAAACGATCCAGGAAAGAAATCATAGAACCATTTGGAGAAGCGTAGTAGACAGGTGAACCAAATACAAATCCATCTGCGCTAGCTGCTTTTTCCAAGCCAGCGTTTAATGTATCATCGTTGAAAATACAGCGATGATTGTTTTTTGAACAGGCACCGCAACCAATGCATCCTCTTACTGGTTTAACACCAATATGAAAAATTTCTGTTTCAATTCCATTTGATTCTAACTGATTTGCAACTTCTAAGAGTGCTGTGTAAGTACATCCATTTTTATTCGGACTGCCATTAATTAATAATACCTTCATGTTTTATTTCGGTTTTCTGATTTTTTAGAAAAGGAAAACCGCCCTCCTTTACTATTTTGTATTTTATGCTTGATACGGATAGTATTATACTACAAAATAAAAAAGAAAACAATTGGACGTAATAGATGTAACGTAAATTTGAAGAAAAATTAAGATATAGCTTGATTCGGATGCATTTATAGAATATTATAATTATAATACGAGAAATAAATCGACATATTGTATCAATGTGGTGAATGGAACTTGGGCATGAATTGATAACAGATTTAAAATGTCGGACTGGAAGTAAATTTTTTAAGAAGGGAAAGATTATGAGAACAGTTTTATGTACAGAAATTATTAAAAATGTAAGGGAAATGTGCATTGAGGCAAATCATTTTTTGTCCTCTGATATGAGAGAAGTATTTGAAACTGCTAAGGAGAAAGAGCGGTCTCCATTAGGAACCCAAATCTTAGCACAGTTAGAAGAAAATTTACAAATTGCAGCAGATGATAAGATTCCAATTTGTCAGGATACTGGTATGGCAGTATTATTTGTAAAACTAGGACAAGATGTGCATGTAGATGGGGGAAGTTTGACGGATGCATTAAATGAAGGAGTTCGTCAAGGGTATAAAGAGGGATTTTTGAGAAAGTCTGTTGTGGGAGATCCAATTTTAAGAGTCAATACAAAAGATAATACACCTGCGGTCATCCATTATGATATTGTGGATGGGGATCAGATTGAAATTACAATCGCTCCAAAGGGATTTGGAAGTGAGAACATGAGCCGAGTGTTTATGCTAAAACCAGCTGATGGAATTGAGGGAGTAAAAGAGGCAGTCTTAACAGCAGTAAGAGATGCTGGACCAAATGCCTGTCCTCCGATGGTAGTAGGAGTTGGAATTGGGGGAACGTTTGAAAAATGTGCTTACCTTTCTAAAAAAGCCTTAACAAGAAACTTAAATGAAAAGCCACAAATTTCTTGGGTGAAGGAATTGGAGGAAGAGCTGCTAGAAAAAATAAATAAACTGGGTATTGGACCAGGTGGATTAGGAGGAAGTCAGACTGCATTTGCTGTAAATGTAGAGACGTACCCAACCCATATTGCAGGTCTTCCAGTTGCAGTTAATATTTGCTGTCATGTAAACCGTCATGTAACGAGAGTATTATAAGGGAGGAAAAAGAATGGATCAGTATATTACAACTCCATTGACAAAAGAAAAGATTAAAAATCTAAAAGCAGGGGATTATGTGCATATTACAGGAACGATTTATACCGCAAGAGATGCAGCACATAAGCGTATGGATGAGGCTTTGGAACGGGGAGAACAACTTCCTATTGAAATAAAAGATGCCATTATTTATTATATGGGACCGTCTCCAGCACGAAAGGGACGTCCCATTGGGTCTGCTGGACCAACGACTGCAAGCCGTATGGACAAATATACTCCAAGATTACTAGATCTTGGAATGAGTGGGATGATTGGAAAAGGGAAACGTTCTCAAGCAGTTAAAGATGCAATTATTCGAAATCAAGCGGTTTATTTTGCTGCGGTTGGAGGAGCAGGTGCACTTCTTTCCAAGAGAATTATTCGTTCTGAGGTTATTGCCTATGATGACTTGGGCACAGAGGCAATCCGTAAGTTGGAGGTGGAAGATTTTCCAGTTATTGTAGTGATTGATGCACAAGGCAATAATTTATATGAAACTGCAATATTAAATTATCGAGAGGATTGATGAAGTTATGAAACGAATTTTATTTATGATATTACGTTTGTTTTACATTGCACCTGTTTATTTTTGGCGTTTATGGTGGTATAGCTGGCATCTCGATCGATATGATGATGATAAATGCTTCGCATTTCTAAAAGATATGACAACAAGGGCAAACAAAGCAGGTCGTGTTAAAATTGATGTTCATGGAATTGAAAATATTCCAGAACAGGATGGATTTATTTTCTTTCCAAATCATCAAGGGTTGTTTGATGTACTTACCTTTTTGGAAAGTTCTCCAAAAAAGTTCCGTATTGTAATGAAAAAAGAGGTTGCCAATGTTGTATTAGTGAAGCAAGTGAGATTACTGCTGCGAGGATTATCCATAGATAGAGAAGATGTTCGCGCTTCTATTAAAGTAATTCAGCAGATGACAAAGGAAGTAAAAGCGGGTAAAAATTATCTTATCTTTGCGGAAGGGACAAGAAGCCGCAATAAAAATGAATTGTTAGAGTTTAAAGGTGGAAGTTTTAAGAGTGCAGTAAATGCCAAATGTCCGATTGTTCCAGTGGCGTTAATTGATTCTTATCAGTCTTTTGATACAAATTCGATTAAACCATTGACAGTACAAATTCATTATTTGAAACCAATTCCATATGAAGAATATAAAGGAATGAAAACAACAGATATAGCAGAAATGGTTCGGGAGCGAATTCAAACAGTGATACATGAGAATGAACATAAGTGAAAATTCCATGTAGCATGAAAATGATCAGTGATAATGCAACTGTTCTCGAAAGATGCCTTGGGAGAGGGAGATATTGTTGTCTTTGCTCCAGAAATAAATGAACAGACATTATCGCGTTATTTTAATGGGGAGTTAATGTGGCAAGCTGTGGATAGTAATCCTCATATGTTGTTCCGTATTAGGACAGATAATTACACAGATATGGCAGCAACATTTTGTGAGTTTGTTCAGTCTAAATTAAGTTATCAATAAGGAGGCTAGTCTATCTCCTTATTCAAACATTTGGGCAAAGACGAGATTACGCATTAAATAAAATTTAAATTACTAAAAAAATAACCAATTTGAAAAAAATAAAAAAATTAAAAAAAGGGTTGACAAGAGAGGAGAGATACTATATAATAAATCTTGCGTTGTGAAGACGTATCATATTAAGAAATTAAAATCATGGAGAAATACTCAAGTGGCTGAAGAGGCGCCCCTGCTAAGGGTGTAGACCGTTCGCGCGGTGCGAGGGTTCAAATCCCTCTTTCTCCGTTTTCTTAATTCCTTAAATATGATTATTTTTTTGCTAGTGTCCTAAATAGTATAAAAAAGTCGAAAAAAACAGTTGACAAAAAACAGAAACTGTGATATAGTAAACAAAGTTGTGACAGAGAAAGCAAAAAGAAAAGCTTGACAAGCAACAAAAGATGTGATAGGATATCGGATGTTGCAAAAAAAAACAACAGACCAGAAAATAAAAAAGTTTGAAAAAAGTGCTTGACAAACGAAAATGAGTATGGTAAGATAATCGAGTCGCTGTTGAGCGACAGAGAAAGAACCTTGATAACTAAACAGTATAACCAACCCTGAAAAATTCTAAGAGAATAATTCAGAACAGCATCAAAAGATGCACCTTAAAACCAGTAAGAAC
>FCNS01000021.1 GCA_900045905.1 Clostridiales bacterium CHKCI001
AAGCTGGAATCCAAACAAATCCAAAGGATCGTTGTTATCTATGTAAAAAATATTTGTTTGGGCAAATCCAACAATTTGCAGCACAAAAGGGAATTACACAGATTTTGGAAGGTACGAATGAGGAGGATCTTCATAAATATCGTCCAGGAATTCGGGCAATTCGAGAGCTGGGAATTTTAAGTCCTCTTGCAGCAGCTGGTATGACGAAACAAGAAGTTCGTACATTGGCAAATGAATATGGAATTTCCGTTGCAAATCGCCCATCTGCTCCGTGCTTGGCGACTCGGTTTCCATATGGGACAACGTTGAGTTTAGAAGCATTGGTAAGAGTGGAACAGGCAGAACAGTATTTGCATGAATTGGGCTTTTGGAATGTAAGAGTTCGAGTACATGGAGAAATTGTACGAATTGAAGTAGGAAAAGAGGAACTGTTGGAAGTGATTGCAGAAAAAGAGAAAATTATTTCCTATTTAAAAACGCTGGGATATCATTATATTACATTGGA
>FCNS01000022.1 GCA_900045905.1 Clostridiales bacterium CHKCI001
TCACTCAAGATCATGCGATCTCGGGCGCTTATGCGGTATTAACAGTCATTTCTAACTGTTATCCCCCTGTATAAGGTAGGTTGCCCACGCGTTACTCACCCGTCCGCCACTAACAAAGAAAACCGAAGTCTTCTTTGTCCGTTCGACTTGCATGTGTTAAGCACGCCGCCAGCGTTCATCCTGAGCCAGGATCAAACTCTCAAATTATAATAGTTTGTCCGAACTTCAAAATCAAACGTTAGCTCAATTTTACCGTTCTTACTGTTTTTAAGGTGCATCTTTTGATGCTGTTCTGAATTATTCTCTTAGAATTTTTCAGGGTTGGTTATACTGTTCAATTATCAAAGTTCATAGCTTCTTATTTAGAAGACCGACGGAGAAGGAGGGATTTGAACCCTCGCGCCGCTACTAACGACCTACTCCCTTTCCAGGGGAGCCCCTTCAACCACTTGGGTACTTCTCCATAAGAAAAGCTGGTTGATTGTTTTCAATATATAACTATACTGAGCGGAGAAGGTGGGATTCGAACCCACGGTCCCTTTCGGAATCACCGGTTTTCAAGACCGGCTCCTTAAACCACTCGGACACCTCTCCAAAAGACTGCTTGATTATTATATCATGTTCTCACAAGCTTGTCAAGCACTTTTTTAAAGTTTTTTGAAATTTTTTATTTCTCATATTTTCTAAGAAATATACTCATTTCTGTGCCTCTCTCGTGGCGACATCAGTTATTCTAACACTACATGTTTATTCTGTCAATAGTTTTTTTCACTTTTTTTTATTTTTTTTTGTTTTTTTATTTTTTTTCTATTTTATAACCATTTCCTCTTATTTTTCTCCAGCTCTTTTCTTCAAATAGTTTCTTTTTATAGCAATATTGGCACCAACTTTTGTCATCTGTTTTAAACGTTTATCACTTAGCTTCATTATATAAAGTAATTTTCTAATCGATTAAGACAGCAATGAAATAACCTATTTAAACATTATCCTTCACTAAGATAATCTTTCACTAATAACAAATCATCTGGTGTGGTAACCTTTACATTATAGTAACTACCCATTACTAATTTTACTTTTCGGTCTGTAAAGTTTTCCACTACCATTGCATCATCTGTAATCGTCAACTCATGAGACGATGCAAACATTGTATCATAAGCCTTTTTTACAAGAGAATACTGGAACACCTGAGGTGTCTGTACAATCCAAACTTTGGAGCGTTCTGGTGTCATCTGTGCAAATTGATTTTCATCTACAATTTTAATAGTGTCTTTTACTGGAACTGCTGCAACACATGCATCATATTTCCTTACACCCTCTAAGCAGTTACTCAAAATCTCTTGACTAATACATGGCCTTGCACCATCATGAATAAACACATAATCACATTTCTTTACAACCTTCAATCCTTCATAAACAGAATGATATCGTTCTTTTCCACCAGCAACAATAGAAGAAACATGGGTGAATCCATATCTTTCTACGATTTCTTTCCTGCAATATTCTATTTCCGCCTCGCTTGTGACAAGTATAATTTCTTCTATCCCAAATGCTTCAAATGCCTTTAATGAATAATATAACAATGGACGTTGATTAATTTGAATGTACTGTTTCTTTACATTACTTTTCATGCGTTTCCCGCTTCCCCCAGCAAGGACAATCGCAGCACATTTATCTGCTTTCATTATTACATTTCCCACTTTCCCTTATAATTCTAGATTATTCTATAAATAACCTGCACAAACTATTTTGTATCACCGTTCCCCCAGTTTCAATCCTGGCACTGCATTCAGATTCCATCCATGACGTGTTCCCTTAATAAATTCATAATATCCAGCAACTCCAATCATTGCAGCATTATCCGTACAATAAATTGGTGACGGATAATATAATTGAATCTTTTCCTTTTCACAAGCCTGACTCATTGCAATTCGAAGTGCAGAATTCGACGCAACCCCGCCAGCCATTGCTAATTTATGAAATCCATACTGTTTCGCAGCCAAAACTGCATGTTCTACCAACACATCTACAACTGCACGTTGAAAAGAAGCAGCCAAATCTGCGGAATTAACTGTTTCTCCTCTCATCTTTGCATGATTTAGATAATTTAAGACAGATGACTTAATTCCACTAAAACTAAAATCAAATGGAGCTCCATCTACTTTTGCTTTCGGAAATACAATTGCATTTGGATTTCCTTCCTTTGCTATTTTGTCTATCTTTGGTCCTCCTGGATAACCGAGCCCAATAGAACGAGCAACTTTATCAAATGCTTCACCAGCAGCATCATCTCGAGTTCTTCCTAAAATTTCAAATTCTCCATAATCTTTTACTATTACAAGATGTGTATGTCCTCCTGAAACAATTAAACAGATAAAAGGAGGCTCCAACTCAGGATGCTCAATAAAATTAGCTGCTACATGCCCCTCAATATGATGAACTCCTACCAACGGAAGCTTTTTTGCATAGGCAATTGCTTTTGCTGCGGATACACCAACTAATAAAGATCCAACTAATCCAGGCCCATAAGTCACTGCAATTGCATCCATCTGATCAAGCGTTGTTCCAGCTACTTTTAATGCTTCTTCAATTACTTGATTAATTTTCTCCATATGTTTTCTAGATGCAATCTCTGGTACGACACCTCCATACAATGTATGCAAATCAATTTGAGAAGAAATAATATTGGAACATATTTCTCTTCCGTTTTTTACAACCGCAGCAGCAGTTTCATCACAGGAACTTTCAATTCCAAGAATATAACAATCTTTTTTTTGTTCCATTTTTACCTCCTAGTGCCGCATTCACTGCGGCATAAATTCAGGGATGGGTGAACTCTTTGTTCAACCTTACCTCCTAGTGCCGCATTCACTGCGGCATAAATTATTTTATCACTCACCGCATTCAAAATCGAGTTCTGTTGTCATGCCATCTTTTGGTATCACTGTATTAGGGAAAATAGCACAGATCTCCTCTAGGAATTCTTCTGGATGTATCATAGACGGACTGTAGTGAGTCAGCCAAAGCTGCTTTGGCTGAGCAATTTTTGCAATCTGAGCAGCCTCATACATTGTCATGTGTTTATACTCTTTTGCTTTCGCACTTTTTCCCTTTTCTCCATACATTCCTTCGCAAATAAATAAATCCGCATCTGCTGCCTGTTCTGCAATCGTTGAAGTTGGTCGACTATCTGTTACATAGGTCAGCTTAATTCCTTTTCGTTCTGGTCCTAAAACCATATCTGGAGTAAATACCTTTCCATTTAATTCCAATGTCTCACCTTTTTGCAGGCGATTCCAGTATTGTACAGGAAGATTTAGTTCCTGTGCTTTTTGTACAGAAAATTTTCCCTTTCTTGGAATTGAAATCGTATATCCATAGCATATAATATTATGGTTTACACGAAAAGCTTCAATATGGTATCCTTTTATATCAAAGGATTTTTTTTGCTCTGTTAATTCGATAAATTCTAATGGAAACGGCAATTCTGGAGCAATCACCCGAAGTGCATTTACAACTCTTTCAAGGCCTTTTGGTCCAATCATTACTAATGGCTCTTTGCGCTCTGCATTTCCCATTGTAAGAAGAAGCCCTGGCAAACCACTAATATGATCTCCATGATAATGAGTAAAACACATAATATCAATTGGATGACAACTCCATCCTTTTTTTCGTACAGCAACCTGTGTCCCCTCTCCACAGTCAATCATTAATGAACTTCCATTATATCTTGTCATAAGAGAGGTAAGATAACGATATGGCAATGGCATCATACCACCAGTACCTAATAAACAAACGTCTAACATGAATACTCCTTTTATTTATAATAACTCATTTTCTACTTTCCTTTCTAACGCAACGGTAAATTGACTTGTAATACGATCATAACATTGTTCACAAAGTTCCCAGCTATGAGATTCACCGTCTTTATCAGAAAAATATCCCCACATTTTTTCTACACTGATATAGTCTTCTGCCGCAACTCCATTTCTTACTGGAATCTTTTTCCCACAACAATTACAAACTACCTCTATTAATACTTTTTCACAATCCTGATAATACTTTTTCATGAAATTCTCCTCCTTGTTTTTTGTCATTTAATTATGGCGAAACGAAGAATGATTTCCTATGTTGACAATCACTTGTGTCAATTATATCGGATTTTATACATGAATTTCAATGGTAATTATTATCATAATTGGTATTTCCACATAATCATAGCATCTTCTATTGGTTTTTGATAAAAATTTTTTCTAATACCAGCAGAGCAAAACCCCATTTTTTTATACAGTTGAATCGCAGGTTTATTACTTACTCGTACTTCTAATGTCATAGCCTGTATTCCTTTTTCTTTACAAACTTGAAACATACAATGAATCAGCGTTTCTGCTATTCCTTGACGACGATATTCTGAATTCACTGCAATATTTGTGACATCCGCTTCCTCTAAAATGATAGTTACTCCCATATAACCAATCACTTCATCAGCTTCCTCTGCAACAAGAAAATAATATGATTTAGATTCCAAACTCTCTTTTAAGCTATTCTCAGACCAAGGCTGTGAAAAGCATTGTTTTTCTAGTTCTGCTACCGATTTAATATCCTTCTGAAGCATATTACGTACTTGCATGTAATTTCGCTTCCCTTTCTCTCTCTGCCTGTGATTTTCTTAAATAATCTGGCAAATGTTCTCTTGCATGCTCGATTCTTCCCTCAACATAATATTTTGCTCCAAGCTCTGCTACAACTGCTCCTCTCTGACGATTCATAAATGATGGTGCGAAATGATACGGTACTTCCAATATTTGTATCATTTTTTCCCTATATACAGGAATCCCATCTCCTAAAAATAAAACCTCTCTTTGATACTTATTGATTTCTTTGATTAGATCACACAAATCCATTGCACAAGGCTTTAAAACTTCTTTCATTGTCTCACCTTCAAACCAATAAATACCCGTATAGACTTGATTTCTTCGTGCATCCATAATTGGACAAATCATATCGTTTGAGCGAAAGCATCCATAAGCCATTGCCTCAATTGTTGGCACATGAATCAATGGTTTCTCTAATGCAAGCCCTAATCCCTTTGCCGTTGCAGAACCAATGCGAAGTCCTGTAAAAGAACCAGGTCCTCCCGATACCGCAATTGCGTCAATTTCTTCCAAGTTTGTTTCTGTCATACGTACGACTTCATCAATCATCGGAAGTAATGTCTGAGAATGCGTCTTTTTAAAATTAACCGTATATTCGGCTGTGATCACATCATCGGTCAGAATCGCTACACTTGCCACAAGGGAGGAACTCTCAATTCCTAAAATTTTCATTCTCTTACCTCTTTTTCTATTTATTCTACTGTAATACGACGATATTCAAAACCACATTCCAAATCTTTTTCAATCATAATCCATATGGCATTTTCTGGAATAATATCTTCAATCAGATTGGCCCATTCAATTAAACAAACCCCATCTCCAAAAAAATAATCTTCATACCCGATCTCTTCCATTTCCTCAACATCTGAAATACGATACACGTCAAAATGATACAGGGGAAGTCTTCCATCTTTATACTCCTGTATTATCGTAAAGGTTGGGCTGTTCACTGGTTCTTGAATTCCAAGACCATCTGCAAATCCTTTTGTAAATATAGTTTTCCCAACACCAAGATCTCCATTTAAACAATAAATCTCCCCAGATTTGGCTAATTTTCCAAGCTGTTTTCCTGCTCTATAAGTTTCCTGTTCATTTCTACTTTCAATACGCTTCATTCACTCAACCTCCCTACTTTCCTTTCACATGGGATGCTGGCATTTTGGTTCTAGCTAATTCCAATATCATTGTAATTTTTCTCTCATTATTTGTTCTTGGAATAATATTTGCTCGAATTGGATCAGTAAATACATAAATTGCTTTCTTTCTAGCTACTATTTTCCATAATTCATCCCAACTTACGGCCGCACAGTTATCATCTTGAGATACCCCCATTCCTTCTTCTCCAAAGCTGTAGTTCATTGGCTTCTGCATTACAGGATGTTTTGCTTGTTTTACAGCTTTTCTATATAATGCAATTGGCTGATAGACCGTAAACATAACTCCTATTAATAATAATAGCAATGTACTATAGAGTTCTACTTTTCCAAAGGAAATTACTGCTCCCACGAGACATGCTGCACTGAATAGAAATCCAATTACTCCAATGAATCTAGCATAATTATGATAGAGCAAGAAATAAAACAAATCCTTTTTTCCAACGGATGCAGTCACATTTATTTCTCTTTTTATTGAATATCCATCTTTCTCCACCTCCTGACAGGCAGCAGATGTAATTTTCTTCTCTTCCATTTGCGTCCTCCTACTCTACGAACCTCATTTTTGGAAAAACTTTTTTAAGAACTTGATCGGGTAAATAATGATCTAAATATCGATCACAAATCGTAGAAACAGGCTTTTCTTCATGTCTTTGCGTCATACGTATTAGTCCAAAACCAGTTACCACAGTTGTTATTCCAAGATATCCTGTTACAACCCATGTTAAAATCTTTCCCTTTTTTCTAGGAATTTTTTCAATAATCCAAGAAATCATTGGATATCCCCATTTTCCCCATATAATTGCAACTGTTCCCCAAAGTACTGAAAAAATAAGGCTAATTCTTCCTCCTATATTGAGTGGTAAATGCGCATAACTCCAAAATGTCATATGTAGTACTTTTTCACAGAGCCAACTACATGAAAATTCCAATGCACTTCCACATAAATATCCTTTTATAAAGAGCTTCCAAAATGAAGTATCTTTGTCTTTATGAAGAATGACGGAAAATAGTGCAAATCCAATTCCCCATATAATACTAATTGGAAAAAATGCATTACTGCTTCTTCCCATCCAGTATCCTAATGCAAAACGACACCAGATTGTTTCTATAAAACATCCGAGTATTCCTCCTATAATAAATATCCAACAGAGTTTATAAAATCCACATCCCTGCGCAAACTTCTGCTCTTCTGTCTCGTATTTCTTGTTCATTTGCCTGCTCCATTTCATTGCTTTCTATATTTTTATGGAAATTCATTCTATTTATAACTTCATTGTAAGCTGAATACGATGTCTTGCAATATCTACACTTAATACCTTAACTTCCACAATATCTCCTACACTTACAACATCCATCGGATGTTTGATATAAGATTTTGATATTTCCGAAATATGTACAAGTCCATCTTGATGCACTCCAATATCTACAAAAACTCCAAAGTCAATTACATTTCGAACGGTTCCTTTTAAAATCATTCCTGGCTCTAAGTCTTTTAATTCTAAAACATCATTTCTTAAAATCGGCTTTGGCATCTCTTCACGCGGATCTCTCGCAGGTTTTTCTAATTCTTCTACAATATCGTTTAAGGTCATTTCACCGATACAGAACTCTTTTTCCATCTGCTTTAAATCAATCTTACTTCGAATGTTTTTTGCCACACCAGTTAAAATATCTTCTGGCTTATATCCGAGTTTCTTCAAAATGGCTTCTGCTACGTCATAACTTTCTGGATGTACTGCTGTAGCATCGAAAGCATTCTCCCCATCATTAATTCTAAGAAATCCTGCACATTGTTCAAATGCTTTTGGCCCTAGCTTCGCCACTTTTAAAAGTTGCTTTCGATTTGTAAATTTTCCATTTTCTTCTCGATATGTAACAATATTTTTAGCAATTGCTTTACTAATACCTGAAATATATTCTAAAAGCGATGCCGATGCAGTATTCAGATCAACACCTACACGATTTACACAATCTTCTACCACACCATTTAATGCTTCTCCAAGTTTTTTTTGATTCATGTCATGCTGATATTGCCCTACTCCAATCGACTTTGGATCAATCTTAACTAGTTCCGCAAGCGGGTCCTGAACACGCCTTGCAATCGAAACAGCACTCCTCTGACCAACATCAAAATTTGGGAATTCCTCTGTAGCCAACTTACTTGCAGAATATACGGAAGCTCCTGCTTCATTTGTAATAACATACTTTACAGGAAGTCCAAATTCTTTCAACATATCTACAATAATTAATTCAGATTCTCTGGATGCGGTTCCATTTCCAACAGAAATCAAAGTAATATGATATGTTTCAATCAGTCTTTTTACAATTTCCTTTGCTTCCTTTACTTTTTTCTGTGGCAGCGTCGGATAGATTACAACGGTATCCAATACCTTTCCTGTTGGATCTACAACAGCCAACTTACAACCTGTGCGAAATGCTGGATCCCATCCAAGTACAACCTGACCTACAATTGGTGGCTGCATTAAAAGCTGCTGCAAATTTTTTCCAAATACTTTAATTGCATCATCTTCTGCCTTTTCTGTTAACTCATTCCGAATATCCCTTTCAATTGCTGGAGCAATCAGACGCTTATATGCATCTGCAACTGCTTGCTTAAGTAGATTTGCTGTTTCTAGACTTTCATTCGTAATTATCTTTTTTTCTAAATACCGAATAATCTTATCTTCTGTTACTTCTAATTTTACTGTTAAAAATTTTTCTTTTTCTCCTCGATTAATTGCTAAGATTCGATGTCCAGCCACTGTCTCGACTGGTTCTTCATAATTATAATATTTTTCATAGACAGATTCTGCCCTTTCATCTTTTGCAGTCGTAATAATTTTTCCTTCCTTCATCGAAACCTTACGAATATAGCTTCGGTAATCCGCATTATCAGAAATAGCTTCTGCCAAAATATCTCTAGCTCCTGCAATCGCATCTTCAACCGTTATAACTCCCTTTTCTTCATTTACATAAGAAGCAGCTAGTTTTGATAATGGCTGTTTTAGGTTCTGCATTCGAATTATAGTAGCCAAAGGTTCTAGTCCCTTCTCCTTTGCAATCGTTGCTCGAGTACGGCGCTTTGGACGATATGGCAAATATAAATCTTCTACTGCCACAAGTGTCTGTGCCTTCTCGATTTTCTCTCTCAGCTCTTTTGTTAATGCTCCCTGTTCTTCAATCGTCGCAATAACCTGTTTTTTTCTTTCCTCCAGATTACGAAGATAACGCAGACGCTCATCCAAATTACGGAGGATCTCATCATTTAATCCACCATGTTGTTCCTTTCGATATCGAGCAATAAATGGTATTGTATTGCCTTCATCAATTAAGCGAATTACTGCCTGTACTTGTTCTGCCTTTATATTTAATTCTTCTTGTAAAACCTCTACAATATTCATCTATTTATCCTCAGCTTTCTGTGGTTTTCCTCGTTATTATAATCCATTTATTGCTATTGTGCAACTACAATGAACTTACAATTATTATGAAATATAAAGTGATTTTATCTGTATTTTAAGTAAGCATTGCTAATTACACAGGTTTATGATAAAATGAGGAAAACAACTAGAGAAGAATAAGAAAGGAGCTTTCTTGAAATGGAGAATCATGACGATTTTTATCAGGAACGGCAACCAAATGGATCTGCTTCACCTCAAACAGAACCTGAGTTACCAAAATCGCCTTCTAGCCCAGATAACTCAACACAACCAAACAAGTTTGCTGCATTATCACTAATTATCAGTTTACTTTCTTATGTGCTTTGCTGCTGTCATCCTTATGCGATGATTGCTGGATGTGTACTTAGTATCGTATTTGCTATTTTTTCTAAGGTAATTGTAGAGCCAAACCACAAGATGAGAAAGCAAGCAATTGCAGCCATTATTATTGGCGCAATTGGCCTTCTTCTTATTTTTGGTTCATTCGTATATACTTATGTTATTCTTCCAGAAATATTAGAAAGTAATCCAGAACTACGAAATATGATGGATCAGATGCTCCAACAATATGGTATGAAACTATCTGATCTTGGACTTACTATTATTTACGGAATTAAATAAATTCCCTTTACAACCACATAATAATTTTTCCAAAGAAAGTTTCCGACTAAAATTGCAACTCCGATGTAACAATATAGCATCCGAAAATGCACTGCGGAAACTTTTATTTTTGTATAACGCATAACCGTCTGTGATATCATATATATCATTAAAAATCCAACTGCATAGCACACAACAGGATTATAAAATAAGCTCTTTCCAATCTGTCCATGAAGCAGAAAAAAAAATGCTCTTGTTCCTCCACAGCCAGGGCAATATAGCCCAAGCATAGAACGCATAACACATGGATACTGTGGTATCTTCCACCCATTAAGATAGAAAACAGCGGCGACTACTGTCACCGCTATAAGTATTTTTATCAACAAATGATACATAAAATCATCCATTGTATCGTAACGCAACTGTTTCATTATTTTGCCAAACGAATGCGGTTTAAAATACCTGTTACTTTTCCCGCTTTTTCTATATATTCTGCCTCTGTCATCTCTTTTGTTAAAATAGCAAATTCCCCATCAACACCATCTGCTTTTACAATATCTAATGAACCAAATACCGCTTCTAATTCTTCCTGACGATTCTGTGCTTCCCCACTAATTCGAACAAAGAACGCATTTTTAGCAGATTCAAAGCATTCCAACTGAAGCTTCTTTTCACTCCAACGACGCATTACCGTGCGATTTAAGTTTTTCGCTGCTTCTACCACATCTGCTACAACTGCACTTGCAGTAGGAAGTTTTCCTGCTCCAGCTCCATAGAACATCAAATCTCCAATGACATCTCCTCTCACTAAAATACCATTCATAACTCCATTTACACCATAAAGTGGATGTTCTTCTCCAACCATAACAGGGCTTACCATTGCATAAATCTTATTATCTATTTTTTTACTTGTTCCAAATAATTTAATTGCCTTTTCCAATTTTAATGCATACTTCATATCAACATCACTAATTGTCGTAATGCCCTCTGTATGAATATCTTCATAATCTACCTGAGCACCAAATGCTAACGAAGATAATATTGCAATTTTACGGCATGCATCAAATCCTTCAATATCTGCTTCTGGATGACGTTCTGCATATCCAAGCTCCTGTGCTTTTTTCAAAATAGCATCAAATGTCATTCCTTTTTTCGCCATATTCGTAAGCATATAGTTTGTTGTACCATTTAAAATACCTGTAATCTCATACACTTCGTCAGAAGTAATACATTGATTCAGCGGACGAATAATTGGAATTCCTCCGCCAACACTCGCCTCAAATAAAAAATTAATTTGTTTTTCTTCTGCAATTCGCATTAACTCAGCTCCATGCTTTGCTACTAATTCCTTATTCGAGGTAGCCACACTTTTACCAGCTTCCAAGCAGGCCTTTACAAAATCATATGCAGGTTTGGTTCCTCCCATTGTCTCTACTACAATCTGGATTTCTGAGTCCTCTATAATCTGATTAATATCATGTACTACTTTGTTTTCCATTGGATCTCCAGGAAACTCCCTTAAATCCAATACATATTTTACTTCTATTTCCTGTCCAGCTGTCTTTTTGATACATTCCTTATTCATAGACAATACTTGAACAACACCTGATCCAATATTTCCATAACCTAATACTGCTGCTTTAATCATTTTATCCTCCTCAATTACCATTCTAAATTATAATGATTTTTCATAACATGCTCGAATGAGATTACAAATCCAGACACCATTCCCTTATCAAGATAGGTCATTTCTATTCTCTAGCAAGTATTTTCAGATAATGAACCCATGGCAAGTTTTCAATTCCCTGCAACATTTCTGAAACATCTTTTGAACTACTTAATATATCTACACTTAAAGTCAATGAGGCCACTCCATTAATTGGAATTGTTTGATGAATGGTTAATATATTTGTATAATACTCCGCTACTTTTTGCAACACGGTTAATAATGCTCCTGGTTCATCTTCCATTTGTAACATGAATGTAATTGTCTTTCCTCTTACATTGTCATGAAATGGAAAAATATCATCTTTATATTTATAAAAAGAACTTCGACTAATTCCTACTGCTTCTGTAGCATCGTGAATGGTTTCTACTTGCTCCGACTCCAGCAACTTCTTTGCCTTGACAACATTTAAAAGAACCTGCGGCAAAGCCCTTTGCTTTACTACATAATATTGGTTTTCATCCATTTCCCCATATCCTTTCTATTTGTTCGTCCAACAAATACATTTGTATTTACTCAAAAGATATTAGCACAAGTTTTGGAAAAAAGCAAGCCCTGATCGAAAAAACGATAATCCACCCAACAATAAAACCCTCATTTTTTCTATAAAATAAGGCTGCTGCAAACAAATATGCAGCAACCTTATCCTTTTTTTCTATTCCTCCACCTCAGCAGCTCCAGTACTCTGCCACTTTAGATATGCATTAATAAATAAATCAATGTCTCCATCTAAAACGGCACTTACATTTCCACTTTCTGCTCCAGTTCGGTGATCTTTAATCATCGTGTATGGCTGAAGTACATAGGAACGAATTTGATTTCCCCATCCGATTTCTTTGACTTCACCTCGAATATCGGATACCTTTTCAGCATTTTCCTGTTGTTTTAGCATATACAGCTTTGCTTTTAACATCTGCATCGCTTTATCCTTATTTTGAAACTGAGAACGTTCATTTTGACACTGTACTACAATTCCAGTTGGAATATGGGTAATACGAATTGCAGAAGATGTTTTATTAATATGCTGTCCGCCTGCTCCACTGGAACGATATGTGTCGATTCTCAAATCTTCTTCATTAATTTCAACATCTAAGTCTTCCTCAATTTCAGGCATAACATCACAAGAGACAAAGGAAGTTTGTCTCTTACCAGCTGCATTAAATGGGGAAATACGCACAAGACGGTGAACTCCTCGCTCTGATTTTAAATATCCAAATGCATTCTCTCCATTTATCTGGATCGTAACTGATTTAATTCCAGCTTCTTCACCATCCAGATAATCTAACACCTCTACCGAATATCCTTTTTTCTCTGCCCAACGACAATACATACGATACAGCATACTTGCCCAATCACAGGACTCTGTACCTCCTGCTCCTGCATTCAGACGTAAAATTGCATTATTTTTATCATATTCTCCAGAAAGCAGTGTGCTAATTCGCATTTCCTCTAGTTTCTTTGTAAATTGATTGAGCGTTTCTTCGATTTCTGGAAGCACCTCTGGATCATTTTCCTCATATCCCATATCAATAAGAATCTGTATTTCTTCATACTGATTTTCTAACGCCTCAAATGACTTTACTGTATCCTGAAGATTTTTCAATTCTTTTGTAATCTTCTGTGACTCCTCTGGATTGTCCCAAAAAGATGGTTCTTCCATATGACGTTCCAGCTCAGTAATTTTCTCCTTTTTCGCTGCTAAGCTAAAGTGAATCCCTCAATTCATACAGCGGCTTTTCATAGGTAGATAGTGTATATTTATACTGATCTAATTCTACCACGAATCTTCACCTCTTTCTATATTTTGTTTCTCTACAAATTTTATTTATCTGCAAAACGTCCACAGCACTGTTTATACTTCTTTCCAGAACCACATGGACATGGATCATTTGGATAAATCTTATCTGCGGTACGTTTCTTTGGCATATTGGCAGTAGAATCGTCCTTATTCGTTCCTGTTACCTTTGCTACCTGCTCTCGTTCTGCATTCTTTTGTTCAATTCTCGCATGCAGCAATAAACGTACTGTTGTCTCTCGCACGCTCGCCATCATCGCATTGAACATATCATAGCCTGCCATTTTATATTCTACCAATGGATCTCTTTGACCATATGCCTGTAATCCAATACCCTGACGCAATTGATCCATATCATCAATATGATCCATCCATTTCTGATCAATCACTTTCAGTAGGATTACTCGCTCTAATTCACGAATTTGTTCTGGCTGGAATTCCGCTTCCTTCTTCTCATAAAGCTTTACTGCCTCTTCCTTCAAGATTTGCTTCAGCTTCGCTTTCGTCATATGCTTTTTATCGTTATCAGAAATTTCAATTCGTTCAAATGGAACAATTGGCAGCAATGTTCGTTCCAGTTCTCCCAAATTCCATTCTTCCACTGACTGATCGTCTGAAATACATTGATCAATTGTATTCTCTGTAATGTCCGTTACCATCTTAAACACAACATCACGCATACTGTCACCATCCAGTACACGACGGCGTTCTTTATAGATAATCTCTCTCTGTTCATTCATAACCTCGTCATATTTTAACAGATTTTCACGGATACCATAGTTATTTCCTTCGATCTTTTTCTGTGCCTTTTCAATTGCAGAAGAAAGCATTTTATGTTCGATCTGTTCTCCTTCTTCAACTCCTAATGCATTAAATACATTAATAATTTTTTCAGAACCAAACAGACGCATCAAATCATCTTCCAATGAAATATAAAAACGAGATTCTCCAGGATCTCCCTGACGTCCAGAACGACCTCTTAACTGATTATCAATACGTCTCGATTCATGACGCTCTGTACCAATAATTTTAAGACCGCCAAGTTCTCTTGCTTTCTCATCCAACTTAATATCTGTACCACGACCAGCCATGTTTGTAGCAATCGTAACAGCTTTATGGATACCAGCGTCTGCTACAATTTCAGCTTCTAATTCATGGAACTTTGCATTCAATACTTTATGTGGAATTCCTTGACGCTGTAACATCTTACTTAGCATTTCTGAGGTTTCAATTGTAATGGTACCAACCAAGACTGGCTGACCCTTTTGATAGGTTTCCACCACATCTTTTACAACTGCATTAAATTTTTCTTTCTTCGTCTTATATACAGCATCTTGGTGATCAGTACGAATAACAGGACGATTGGTAGGAATTTCTACTACGTCCATACCGTAAATATTACGGAATTCCTTTTCTTCTGTTAATGCCGTACCCGTCATACCACTCTTCTTTTCATATTTATTAAAGAAATTCTGGAATGTAATCGTAGCTAATGTCTTACTTTCCCTTTTTACTTTTACATGTTCTTTCGCTTCAATTGCCTGATGTAATCCATCGGAATAACGGCGTCCAGGCATAATACGTCCTGTAAATTCATCTACAATTAAAACTTGATCGTCTTTTACAACATAATCTTTATCCTTTGCCATCAGATAATTGGCACGAAGAGCTAAAATAATATTATGCTGAATTTCCAGGTTTTGAGGGTCAGCTAAATTCTCAATATTAAAATACTCTTCCACTTTGTGAACGCCTTCTTCTGTCAAGTTAACAACCTTATCTTTTTCATTGACAATGAAGTCTCCTGACTCTTCAATCTCTTCACCCATAATTGCATTCATCTTAGAGAATTCTCCACTCTCTTCTCCTCGCTCTAAACGCTTAGCAAGAATATCGCAAACTTCATAGAGTTTCGTAGACTTTCCACTCTGTCCAGAAATAATTAAAGGCGTTCTGGCTTCATCAATCAAAATTGAGTCAACCTCATCAATAATTGCATAATGCAAATCGCGGAGTACCATTTGTTCTTTATAAATAACCATGTTATCACGAAGATAATCGAATCCTAATTCATTATTCGTTACATACGTAATATCACATGCATAAGCAGCTCTTCTCTCATCGTTGTCCATACTATTTAGTACAACGCCAACGGTTAGCCCCAGAAACCGATGTACCTGTCCCATCCATTCCGCATCACGCTGTGCTAGATAATCATTAACGGTAACTACATGTACACCTTTTCCAGTCAATGCATTCAGATAAGAAGGAAGTAATGCCGTCTGAGTCTTACCTTCACCAGTTTTCATTTCCGCAATACGTCCCTGATGTAAAATAATACCGCCAATTAACTGTACTTCATAATGTTCCTGGTTTAAAACACGGCGAGCAGCCTCTCTCACCGTTGCATAGGCTTCTGGTAGAAGAGAATCCAAACTCTCTCCTTTTGCATAACGCTCCTTATACTCCGTTGTCTTTTCTTTTAACTGCTCATCACTCAATGCCATCATGGATTCTCTTAGATTTTCAATCTTTTTAATCAATGGCATAATTAGTTTTATTTCTCTTTGGCTATGCGTGCCAAAAAGTTTTGTAATAATACCCATTCGTTCCTCCTATCATAAAGCATTCAATCTATTGTGGCTTTTGTCAGTAAAGTTTGACTTATTTGCCTTACTACTTGCTTATGAACGCATATGCGTCTAAAACACGTATCGTTATTGTATCACTGTTTGTATATGAATTCAAGTTAAAAATCTATGACCAAATGATTAACACTCTAATCGTGAAACCATTTCTAAAGGCAAAATAACATTCACAAAAGCCTCTTTTAAATAAAATTTTTATAATTGCGCAAATTTATCAAACAATTCATTCTTTTTATTTTTATTAGACTCTAGCAATATGCACAAAACATTTCCCTTTTCTACATTTTTTCTTCTTTCTTTTCCTATCTAATTATTTATTTTATTATAATAGAAAAAAGTTATCCACCATTTTCTTATCTGTTTTTTTGTTGTATTTCGGTTATCCACAGAGTTATCCACAATATCCACCACCTTTTCTTCTTGTTCTGTGATTTATTCTTTTTCTTTTTTCAAACAAATGTTTTTGTATATTTTATACAAAGAATCCTCTTCTTTTTCATTTTTAATAAAAAAAGACTTATTATTTTTTCTAGATATAATCCCATACAATTTCTTTCTCTATTAACTATTTGTTCCGAAATACAACATTTCAGCAAAATTGTATTTGCAATTTAAATAGTACTTTTCAAATTGACTATGCTGTGTTATAATAACCCTATCAAGATACTGAAAGGAGACTTCATTATGGAATATATCATTACTGGAAAAAATATTGAAGTGACAGAAGGATTGAAATCCGCCATTTATGAAAAGATTGGAAAACTGGAGCGTTATTTCTCCAAAGATACACAAATACATGTAACATTAAGCGTTCAAAAAGACCGTCAGAAAATAGAGGTTACCATCCCTGTAAAGGGTAATATTATTCGTTCTGAACAGACAAGTACAGATATGTATGTTTCCATTGATTTAGTAGAAGAGATTATTGAACGCCAGTTAAAACGCTATAAAAGTAAACTGATTTCTCATAAGCCAAACGTACCTTCTTTTTCTTCCGCTTATATGGAGGAAAACTATGAAGAACCAGATAAAATCAAGATCGTGAAGAGCAAACGCTTTGGCATCAAACCAATGGACCCAGAAGAAGCATGTGTTCAAATGGAATTGTTGGGACATAATTTTTATGTATTTTATAATGGACAAACAGACGAAGTTAATGTTGTCTATAAAAGAAAAGATGGTGCTTACGGTTTAATTGAACCAGAATTCTAAACTGAAACAGTTTTTATTATCGGTTAGGGTGCTACAATGTAGCACCCTAACCGTTTATCACTACAGCTGAGAAAGGAGTTTATTTATGGCAAAAAAGACAGTCTTAGTTACAGGTGCTTCGCGTGGAATCGGCAAAGCAATTGCGATCAAATTCGCCAAAAAGGGATACAATGTTGTAATCAATTGCGTCAATCGCGCCCAACTTTTAGAGCAAGTAAAACGAGAAATCGAATCTTATCAAGTGAAATGCATGATGTATGTGGGAGATGTTGGAGATGCCACTGTATGCGAACAATTATTTACACAAATTCATAAACAATTTGGTCCTTTAGATGTGTTAGTTAACAATGCTGGAATTGCCTATATTGGTTTATTTCAAGATATGAAATCCGAAGATTGGAACCGAATTGTACAAGTAAATTTAAATTCTGTTTTCCACTGCTCTCGACTCGCCATTTTGGATATGCTCCCACGTAAAAGTGGAAAAATCGTGAATATTTCTTCTGTATGGGGAATTACTGGGGCATCCTGTGAAGTTGCATATTCTGCTACAAAAGGAGCAGTGAACGCTATGACACGTGCACTTGCTAAAGAACTTGGTCCAAGTAATATTCAAGTCAATGCGGTAGCATGCGGCGCAATTGATACAGAAATGAACCACTTTATGAGTGATGATGAATTAATTCACCTTATTGATGAAATACCAATGTCCCGCCTTGGCAAAGCCGAAGAAGTAGCTGATCTTGTCTATCATCTTTCTTATAAAGATACTTATCTCACAGGCCAGATAATTGCACTAGATGGAGGATGGATTTAGGAAGTTCACGAAACATTCAAATTCTTTCCATACTTTTTCCATATTTTTTCCATATTTTCTCCATACTTTTTTATTATTATAAAAACGTAGCAAAGATAAAATTTTTGCATCGTTTTTCTTTATATTTGGGTCAACGTCTCCCCCGTTGACCCCCTCCTTTTTTATAGAGATTTTTACAATATTTTTCTAATACCCAAATATACCATCTAACGACTCATCTTCATCAATCCAATCTTGTACATGAATCATACGGTACTCATTCTTTGTATCCCGAATATATACCGTTTCAATCCCCGCATTAATAATCATTCGTTTACACATAGAACAACTATTAGCATGTTCAATATATTCTCCTGTACTTACTTCTTTTCCAACTAGATACATAGAACTTCCTATCATCTGACTCCGAGCCGCACTAATAATCGCATTTGCTTCTGCATGAACACTGCGGCACAATTCATAACGTTCTCCCCTTGGTATATGTTTTTTTTGCCGAATACAATAGTTTAGATCTGAACAATTCTTTCTTCCTCTTGGAGCCCCAACATATCCTGTTGAGATTACTTCATCATTTTTTACAATAACAGCTCCATAATGCCTCCTTAAACAAGTACATCTCTGAGAAACCATTTCCGCTAAATCCAAATAATAATTTATCTTATCTCTTCTTTCCACAATCCACAGTCCTTTCTTAAGAATTTTTTATTTATTAAATTTTTAGTATGTTCATTCTATTTCGCTTGATACGCTTTCTTCCTTCAAAGTATTTTGTAATGTCTCTATTATACTGCAATCTTCTTCGCGATTCAAATCAGTAACTAACATTGGGTTATCTGCTTTCATTTGTTCTATAAATGATTCTGTTTGATCTGGATTCTGTTTTAACCACTCACTTTCCTTTTGCGTAATTCCAACTAACTGCAAGAACAGAACCTTTCCATTTAATGTATTCAATGGTGGAAGTTCTTCATCCTCTACAACCAAAAGTGCTGTAATTTTAGAATTTATATGAGGTTTTAATGGAGTTCCATCTCCCGATATCAACATTCCTACCTTTAACGCTTCTTCTTTTGTAAATGTATATCGAGCCAAATTGGCCATAAGATTCGTTGCCCACATAGCATCCTGCTCCTGTGCTAACTTCATAGTCATTTCATAGCCCCATTTGCTCTTTTCTTGTCCATATGCTTCTTCTTTTGCATACAACTCGCTCATACCATAAGAAATTAAATGTTTATATCCATTTACAGATGTATAAAAACTATATCCATCCAATTGCTTTCCACTGCCTCGACTTACCTTCGACAGCAACGTCATGTCCAGACGTTCTGGTTTTTGTTCTTCATACAACTGTGTCAACTCTTCATCAATTGCTTCCCATCCTGGCATCCAGTTTCCATCCTCTTGCATTTTCTTCTTATATTCCTTCTTCGTCATCTGAGGACAGGGTACATAAATTTGTTTTCTGACAATAATCGGTTTATTTTTTTCTGTTTCCTCTGCTTTTGCTAATTTTTCGGTCATATCTGGCACTAGGACGTCTTGTTTTCTTTTTTTAAATATCTTCTTTAGTTTATCCCATAAACTCATAAATTCATTCGTTCCCTTTCTTCTATTTTAATATCTTTCATAAAAATTTTAATCGGTTAAAACGCCTATACAAAAGAAATCTTCGCTGGATAGCATATCTCGATAAAGAAAAGGAGATGCTGTATATAACACCTCCTCCAAATTCATTCTATACAAACGATCGTTTCTCCGATTGCTCCAAAAACGCCTGCCGATGCAACTCCCATAATAATTCCAGCAAGCAACACGCCAAGCATAACAGCAATTACACTGGACTTAAAATCCATATCTAACAAACTCACAGACAACGTACCAGTCCATGCTCCAGTACCTGAAAGTGACACACCAACAAACAGTAATAACACTACAGACAAACCTCTTCCTGCTTTTTCCTTTAACTTCTGTCCGCCCTTTTTCCCTTTTTCAAGACGGAATGTGAAAATTTACCGATATATGGCTTGTCTTTTCCCCATTCTAGTACCTTATGAGCAAACAAATAAATAATTGGAACTGGAAGCATATTTCCAATAATAGCAATAATATAAGATGATACAAGCGGAAGTCTAAATGTCTGTGAATATGGCAATGCTCCTCTCGGCTTAATTAATGGTACCATTGAAATAAAAAATACAAATATGTATTTTCCAAACATCTCTTTAACTCCCTTTTGGAATTGGTTTTCTATCGCCAAGATTTTTTTATCAAATCCTTGTCCTAGATAATAACATATTCTAATCTTATTGTCCATACAGAAAAACGCTAGGATTTTAACTTTTTTAGTTTATTTTCTAAACATAGTTAATAAATCCTTTCCAAAAACAAGCGATAACAGAATCATCTATTCAACAAGTATTTCGTCATTGCTTCCTGAAGCCGAGTTTGCAATAAGAACTGCGGCTAGAATTATGATACATCCCAATATCATCTTCAATGTCACTGTTTCATGCAGAATCAAAATTGAAAATAATGTTCCAAATACAGATTCCATAGAAAGAATAATTGCTGCTTTTGTCTCGTCTATATATTTTTGACAAGAAGTTTGAAGTAAATAGGTAAGTGTTGTACTAACTACCCCTAAATACAATACGCTAAGCCATCCTTGTATGGTTGCTGTAAACTTCCACTCTCCTAATGCAGTTAAAATAATTCCCGATAGCAAAAAGGCAGTACCCATTTGAATAAAATTTAATACTGTAGCACGATATTTTGCAACAAACTCTCCAGTAAAAAAAATTTGTAATGCAAATCCAACTGCACAAACTAACGTCAACCCATCTCCAAATCCAAGTGAAAGAGTACGGTTTAAAGAAAGTACCCCGACCCCAACAATCGCCATAATCGCTCCAACAATTCCTCTTGTATTCACTTTTTTTCTACAAACTATAAATGCAATAAATGGAACCATGACAACATTTGTTGCAGTTAAAAATGCATTTTTCGATGGAGTTGTATATTGTAATGCCACAATTTGGCATGCAAATCCTAAGAATAATGTACAACCAAGAAGCAATCCAGCATATAGTTCTTCTTTTTTTATGCCCTTCAAATGTTTAAAACTAATTACTCCCATCAGCACGGTTCCAATTCCAAATCGAACTGTCATAATCTGAAACGGTGATAAACTTCCAAGTGCCATATCACTTGCGACAAAACCACCTCCCCAAATGACAGTAACCAAAATCAAACCGAAAATTGCAAAATACTTCTTCATATTCTTCTCCTGCTGTTTCTGTAAAAAGATTATTTTTCTTGTGATGTGGATTTATTATGTAATTCCATATCTTTATTATTAATAGAATAATATCTATAGCCCTTGTGATAATATCCATACCGATACGCATAATATCCGTAGCTCATTATACCAGATTCTACTGCATTTAGTACATATCCTATCATAGAAATTCCTGTATCTGCAAGTGATTCACTTCCTCTTAAGATTTGATTCACTCTGGCATAATCATAACGAATTACCATAATTACACTGTCTAATTTTTTTGCCAAAATAATTGCATCTGAAAGTATAGTACAAGGCGGTGCATCTACAATCACACAGTCAAACTGTTCTTTTGCTTCCTCTAGTAATTGCTCCATATAAGTAGACTCCATCAACTTTGCACTATTATCACGCCGATATGTTCCTGCTAATAGTTGCAGTCCTGTTTCTTGCTCTGAAATTAACGCTGATTTCCAAGATAATTTTCCCTCCAATACATCTGCGATCTCTTTTTTATTGGTATCCAAATGCAATACTTGTGAAACAGAAGGATTTCTCAAATCCGCATCAATTAATAACACCTTTTCTCCCCTAAGTGCACGAACCAATGCCAGATTCACTGCTATAGTTGTTTTTCCCTCTCCTTGAATGGCACTATTAACCAGAATAGTTTTCGCAGAAACCTCCTGTAATGCAGCATCTACTCGGATACGAAGTGTACGAATCCCTTCCATAAAAGATGGAGATAGTTTTTGATTCAATAAGCTGACTTCCATATTCTTATCTTTTCGGCGTTTTTTCATCTTTACCGTAGGCAATGTACCTAAGCTTTTAATTTGCATAATCTTTTTTACATCTTCATCCCCACATATCGTATTCCTCGTCAACGCATAAACAGCCAAGAGAATTCCTGATAATACAATGCCTGCCAAACATCCATTCAACGCCATCCGTTTTAGATTTGGCTGATTCGATGGTTCCTTTGGAACTCCTGAGTCATCTACAATTACTAATTTTGTGCTTCCAATAATATATTCTGCTACTTCTGGATAATTTTTAATTACCGATTCTAGCACTTCATAGACAAGCTCAGGATCTCTGCCTGACGTTTCAATTCGAAACAGATTCGTTTCCTCAACAGCGGAAGCGGTAATGTTTACATTCATTTCTTCTAATCCTAAATCATTCATTACAATCTGTCTTAGTGCTCCACTCGTCAAAATATATGGAAACGTTGCACTCAATTGTTTGATTGTTGTACTGTTATAATAACTACTGCTATAGCTACTGACTCCTGCATCTACTGCAAAAGACGCATATGCTTCATAATTAGGCCGATAACTTTCCTTTGCATAATAATATCCAGCTGCCGTACTAATACTGATTATAATTAAAAAAATCCAGTAAAATTGCCGAATTCCTTTCCATACATTATTAAACAGATAAAAAATATCAATTGATTCTTCCGAACGCTGGGGTTCTCTACTATATTCTTCCTTCATCTTATCTATCCCTTTCCAATCTTTTCCACATATTTCTCCATAATCGGTATCCTTTCCATATGTATTTTCTAACTGGAATTATCCGAATCCAAATTACTTCAAAAAAACACCACCAAAAACACGTTTCTGAAATCCATATTCCATTTCTCATTACTTTAATTACTTTTGCCCGCACTTGTCCTTCCATAATTGGCCCTTCTATTACATTCTGGGCATCTCCAACCATATAATACCATTTCTTCTTCCTTATTTTATAGACGCGATGTAAAACAAACTGACCATTTCTTCTTTGATATAAAACAATATCTCCTTTTCTAATCTCTCCTTCTGTTCGGGACAACATTACGAAATCACGTTCACTTACTAAAAATGGCATCATGCTTCCTCCTGACACAGGAATCACGGCTGTCTTTCCATCCTTCAATATTTGACAAATCGTTGTCAAATATTGCATTGTATCTACATACTTCAAGTGCATTTCCACTTTAGTAACTTGTCTTTCTTCCATACTGCTCCATTCCTATCCGTTCCAATATATTCGAATATGCATTATTAAAAATTCCTCCAATTACTCTACTTCCCGCCTCATTTAATGTATCTGCAACTTCATTCAAATCTGCAGCCAACATCGTATCATAACGAACTACCAAAATTGTATCCTTTATAATATGCGCCAAACTCTCTCCATCCGATGTTAAGGCAACTGGAGAAGTATCAATTAGAATATAATCCATCTCCTGTTCCATTTTCTTTATCCAATCTTTCCAGCTAGAATAATCCATTAATTCTAATGAATTTTGAAGTGGCTGAGAATTAAACAGGATAAATAAATTACTATTATTTATTCTTACAATCTTCTCTTTTAGATCTATTTTATTTTCTAACCATTCTGCAATTCCAACAAACTGCTCTCCTTTTCTACCAAAAATATCATGTTGAGCTGGTTTTCTTAAGTCCAAATCAATTAATAATACGTTTTTTCCCATTTTAGCAAACTCTAATGCTAAATTCGCTGCAACTGTAGATTTTCCTTCGTTTTCCATCATACTTGTAATCATCACTGTTTTTATTCGTTTCGCATCCATACGATTTCTTACCTTAGCTGCCGTTATTTCAATCGAATTGATGTATTTTCTGCTCAATATTGGATTTGTAATTAACATATTGACTGATTCTCTTTTTATTGCAGATCGAATTGTTTTATGTTTTCTTTCATGATAGATGGTTCCTAAATATCGGATATCTAACTTTTTCCTAAACTCTTCTTCACTCTTGATTGTATCCTTTTTCATAGAAAAAAATAAAATTAACGCTAGTACGGCTGTACCACTCATCCAAAAAGCCTTCTTAGCAATATCCTCCGCCTGATTGGCATTACTTGCAGCCATTGGTATCTGGGGTTCCTCCAGTACTTCCAATATCACATTTGAAACTACATAATCAGAAACAACGGTATAATTTTCCATAATTGCACGCAAAATTTGAAATGCTTTCTTGGAAGTATCGGCCGTTACCCGTAGAACCATTAAGTTCGTCTCAGGTACAATCTCTGCCTCCGCTTCTGCATCAAAGGAATCCATCGAAAGAACTTCTGCTATTTTTTCTTTTAATATATTACTGTCTATAATATTCTTAAAGCGATTCGTCATATCCTGTGCTGTCAATAAATTATCGTAAATACTATTATTCAACCCTTTTCCAGTTACAATAAACGTCGTACTGCTCGTATACTTTGGCTTATAACTAGAATCAATTATCATATAAGCAATAAGGCTAAAACTAATCGCCATAATTACAATGAGCCAACTATACCGCAAAACATCTTTTATCATTGTTCTAATATCAATTTTTAATTCCATTTCGTTTGTATCTCTATACTTTTGCATATTTTTCGCTCCTATTCATTCACCACTACGATTAGCCTCACATGCCCTGCATTGTCTAAGTCTTTCCCATGTGTATAAGTAAACATTACTTCATAAACCCCCGGCGTATCACAGTCAACCGTTCCTTCTATTTTCACATCTTTTTCTTTTATTACCTCCTCTGTTTCCTTATTGTTCAATACTCCTTTTTTTGTTCTTTTATAATCTCCATCCGAAGTTTGAATTTCTTCTACAAACTGCCAAAGATCAATTTCATCCCCCTGCTCTTGATTCACTAAATATTCTGATAATATTATCTTCGGTCGTCCATGCTCTTCTGATGTCGAATATAGCTCCAAAGTAGCTGGTATCGTTACTGTATCACCTGCGCTATTTGTCACAGAAAACTGAACCTTATATTCTCCTGCACGATCCTCATCCACCGTTTCATCGGACAAAATCTTAATTTTATCCGTTAAATCTCCATCCAAACAATCCGTAACCGATATATTCTGTAAAAACAGAGAGGTTCCTACTGGAAAACGCAGCGGTTCACTTAAATGAAATTGGGGCGATTCATAATCGGTATAAACAATTGTCCTCATTGCCTTACTAACATGACTATCCTTATCAAATGCAGCAATTGTTGCCGTTCTCATTCCTTTTTCCACAAAAGATGACAATTTCTCTATTAATAAGGAATCTGTAACATCCCCATCTTGCACATCCTCTGCTGTGACTCCCTTTAAAAACGCTTCCTCTTCTTCTGAAACTTTTACTTTTATTTCTTTCTCTTTCATTGTAATTTTAGGAGCATCCGAATCACGATGATTCTGCCTATCCACTCGATACAGGAAAAATAACGCCAGTACTCCAATAAAAAATATAATACAAAGTAATTTCCATCTTTTGATCACAGTTATTTCCTCTTTCTTTTTCTATTTTACCGTTACAACCCTTCGATTAACTTATTCTCAATGATTGCATTTGGATTTTTTGTCGTCCACTCTTCTATCTTCTGATAGGAATACCGATCCAATAAATAATCCTGCAATTCCTCCATACTTGTAGTTCTCATATAAGGACTATGGGCGTCACTTGCAATACAGTGAATCCAATCATTTTTCATTAAATACTTCGCAGCCTTCTTACATCTTCTTCCAAATGCACCGAAAACACTTCCTTTATTAAGCTGTATTATAATTCCTCTTCTTTTCCATTCCTGCACGATATCGGGAAATTTCTGCACCTCAAAATATCGTTCTGGATGTGCAATAACTGGAATCTTTCCCATCTCCAATACGGACTGAAGCATTCGATTCATCCAACTAATTTCTGTATCAAATGAAAATTCAATCAAATAGTAGCGAGAACCATTTAACGATACTACCTGCTGTTTTTCAATGAGTGAAATAAGATCCTGCGAAGCCATAATTTCCATCCCAAAAAATAGTTCAACAGGAATTCCTTCTTCTTTTATCCTATTTTTTAATTGGTAAAACAATTGTTGCAATTCCCCTGACCAATAATTTTCATACCATCCTCTCTGATTGCAATGTGGCGTTACAATGATTCGATCCACCCCTGTTTCATATGCCATTTCAACCATTTGCACTGACTCCGTAAAACAATCCGATCCATCATCTACTCCTGGCAATATATGAGTATGTATATCTACCATAACAAACCTCCCATTTCTCATACGTTTTTCAAAGTATAAAACAGCTACTCAAATTTTCCTCCCCATGTTATAATAAAAATATATTATTTATTTGGAGGAAAACAATGCATTTCAATTTCATTCATACCAAAACAATCTTAAAAATCATCATATCCTTTTTAGCTATCTTTTATATCATCCTTTTATTAACTGGAACCATTCCATCTCTTTCTAACCCTGCCGTTTCCCATGATACTCAAGTTTCCAGTCTAATTTCTAAGTCTTCTGACTGGAAGATTGTCCTTGATCCAGAAGAACTTATTTATGACGGAAGCGAGCGTTTTGATCCTATGGTTGGAGTAACTGTCACAGATCAAGAAAATATTCCTGTGGAAACAGAAATTTTTTCTACCATTCAGTCCATACGAGGCAAAAACCAAAAAGAAATTTTATACACCGTTACTACTCCAACTGGAGAGTCTATTTCCAACTCCCGTACACTAAAATTAAAAAATTACAAAGGACCTTCTATCCAATTATCAGAATCGTTGCCTTCCATTTCTGAAGACAATTTAAACAATATGGCTGCCTATTTATCGAAAGCGGATGCATTAAAAGCATTGGATGGATACGACAATGATATTTCTAGTTCCGTTACTTGTGAATGGACCCATGATACACACAATCCTCTCACCCTTCACGTTACCTTCCAAATAGAAAATCGGTTCCTGGATACTGCCGTAGCTAAAGCGAACCTAAGCTTACAGCTAAAAAAACCTTATATCGCTTTATCTGCCACAACGATAAAGTTAGCTCGGAATGCTCCATTTGATCCGTACTCCTATGTACAAATTGCAATGGATCAGGATGGAAATTTACTTCCCGAAGCAGTTACAGTAACAGGTAATGTGGATACTTCTGCACCTGGAACTTATACACTATCCTACACAGTCTCCGATTCTTCTGGAAAAACATCTTCTGAGAAATTTTTAAATGTAGTGGTGGAATAATCAATTTCATTTACTTTTGCATGTTCAATCCGATACACTTTATTGCAGATTTGAAGCACGGCTGGCCGATGCGTTGTTATGATACAAATACCATTTTTTACAGCACACATTAGATTTTCTAAGACTCGTTTCTCTGTATCCATATCCAATGCAGAAGTGGCTTCATCCAACAAAATCACAGGTGCCTTTTTTAATACTGCCCTTGCAATCGCCAACCTCTGGGCTTGTCCTTGCGACAGTCCCAGTCCCTTTTCTCCCACTGTACTATAAATCCCTTCTGGAAGTTGCTGTACAAATTCATAAGCACAAGCAACTTTTAATGCTTCCATCAATTCTTCATCCGTTGCCTCCAATGCTACCATTCTCAAATTATCTGCAATGGTACCAGAGAAAATCGTATTTTCTTGAGGAACATACGAGAAAAATTGACGTGTTCCAGCTCCAAGTGCTTCTTCTTCGCCTTTCCAATCCTGAATTACAGCACTTCCTCCATCTGTCTGTATCATTCCTAATAACAGACGCATCATTGTGGTTTTACCAACTCCAGATTCTCCAATTAAGGCTACAATTTCCCCCGACTTTGCAGTAAAATTACATTCATGAAAAACCTCTTTTTCTTCTCGATAACAAAACATAACTTCTTTCATTTCTATCTTCAATCCACAGCCAGCCTGCTCCTTTATTTTTTGAATCACTTCCATGTTTCCATTATCCTCTTTTGGCAAATCTGTAATTTCCATAATTCTGCCTGCGGAAGTCGCTGCTGCAATTGCCGATGGAACCGATTTTACGAGTGCAGAAAAATCGGAAGATAACGTGCTCGACATTTGAAGAAATAATGTCATCGTTCCATACGTAATATAACCCGTCCACAAACGATACACGCCCCATCCCATGCAGCTGCATGAAACAATCAGACCTACCACAGACATAATTGAAGACGTAAGGATCGAAAACTTATTATAATCCAACGACATATCTACATATTCTTGCTGCACACGATCCAAACGATTGCTAAATAAATTATTTAGATGAAATGCTTTAATGGACATAATATTTTGAAAGGACTCTTGCGTGAACCCCATCCGTTTACTGCTCATTTCCCGCATTTTCTTATTAAAGTCCCGCATCCGGCGAAGAAAAACACGGGATAATCCAACCGTAACCGGTGCACTTAATAACGCAATCAATCCCATAATCCAATCATAGTAGAGAAGAATGAAAAAACTGCCCGTAAAATGAACGAACTTTATAATCACGGACGGCATCCAGTTCAAAATACTCGAAGATACTGTCATAATATCTCCATTTACACGATTTAATAGATCTCCTGTATGAAACCGATTCATCGCCTCCCAGTCCGTACTTAAAATATCATTATAAATATCGGACAGCATTTCATTATTTACCTTCAAGTTAATCTTCATGGAAATTCGACTCCAGACCGCATTCAATCCAATCCTTGTAAGTCCTGCAATTACAATCAGGCTCCCCATAAACAGCAGCTGTCTGTATCGATACTGCGTCACTGCATCAATCAAATACTTGGAAGCCACACTACTTCCTAAGCTCAACAAAGTTGTAAAGACTCCTGTTACCATAAAAAATACAATATCTTTCCAGTACCGTCTGGCATACTTCCCCATCCATCGATACTCCAGCCATAATTCCCGAAGCATTCCAGAGCGAATCTTTTCCTTTATTTTCCTAATCATATGCATATAGTTTTATTTCACTTTCTGCTCCAGCAGCATTTGATGATCGCGAAGTATTTGTAAAAATTCCTTAACATCCGATAATGCGATCTCTTCCTCTACTTCATATTCTTCACAGACCGCTTCCGCCAATGCTTCTAGCTCAATATCTTTTTCCAATTTTTTCCATAAAAAAGCCCCTACTTCATTCAACGTAATCAAACCATTGAACTTTAATGCTTCTTCTCCAGTAGGGACAACAATATAATCACCTGCAATTTCTCTTACAATAAAATCCTTTGAAACATACATAATTCATTCCTCACTTTCTATGTAAATCAAGCATCTGCTTTTTCATCTCCTCTGCCATCTCACAGACATAATCAGGACGTTGATCAAATGCACCTGTCTCCGATTGACACATCGCAGCACAAACATGACAGATTTCCCTTTTCTCACAATGTTTGCATTCATATGGCAGTCTTATTTGAGAAGCCAGCTCCCGAATCTGATTCCAGGCAGACTCAAATCCCATTTGTATCACATTCCTTTCTGGACTCGCCATCATTCCACAAGGACGCATCATTCCATCCCATGTAATCCAATAGCTGCTGCGCCCCGCCTGACAACGAATCGGATCTCCTACCTTTCCCTCCTCCGTATCAGGCATATCCTTTGGAACTTGCAATTGCTCCTTCACCCACTCAGAAAAGATTTCTTCTGGCAATCGCATCTTCCTCCAATTAATCATTTGACTTCCTGCATCTGTTGCACAAAAACGTCCCACATTCCGTCCACAATTAGCCACATCCAAACGAATCGGAGGAAATAGATACGAAGTCATCATGACTAATGTTTTCTCTTCCTGACTGATTTGGTATACCTTCTCTACATCCTGTACATTATATGGAGTAATCGTCATATTAATCCGCACGGAAATTCCTAACCCCTTTAGCTTTCGGATGGAATCTAATACCTTGTCTTTCGCAGCAACTCCACATAATTGCTCATATGTCTCATTGCATCCACCATAAAGCGATACGTTAATTCGTCCTGGTGGATAATACCGAAAACAATCTAAAATATCTTGATTTAATAAAGAAGCATTTGTATTTAATACAACACGAAATCCCATTCGAGCAATTTTTTCATACAAAATAAGAAAGTCATCCCTTAAAAATGGCTCTCCCCCCGTTAATAATAAAAACAATGTTCCACAACGCTTTGCTTCTTCTGCTAGCGCCAGCCACTGATCGGTCGTCAGTTCCTTCTCTTTTAATGCCTTTTGATTTTTATTCCAATGCACATAACACATCTTGCAATCAAAATTACAGCGAGATGTTAGTTCAAATGCCCCATGCAACGGAATCCCTAGATGATTCGCTTTCGCCGTCAAATATTTACTAATTGGATATGCATCCGTCCAATTCCCTCTCTCCATTTCCTTCATTCCTCATTTCTTTTCCTTGGATTCAAATTCCTGTTCATAATCAATTAAAGCCTGCTCCAATACAGAAACCGCAGACACATCAGGAAGACAGGAAAACCAAAACACTGGAATGATTTGAACTAACTCCGTTAATAAATCCATCGTATTTTCCACATCCTGACGTATCCCAAACATTACATTGCATTCCGATAATAACCACTGAACTGCTTCCAATGGCTGTAATCGATGTATTACATTTTGTTTTCCCTGACGCAGTACCACAATCGCTCGAATCGGCAGTGTTTTCTTTTTATAGATTTTAGAAGTTCCACAAAATGGGAGTCCATTTGCCTCTGGAATTCCATCACGACAAGTCAATATACTTCGATCCCCATTTACCACCTCAGTTCCCTCCCGATTCATCCTCCATAATTCTGCCTGTGTGGATTTACCCGTTCCAGAAGGAGCTGAAAATAAGATCGCTTTTCCCTTATAATCAATATAGGCAGAGTGTAAAATCACCGCTCTCTGTGTCGCCAATAAATGTTCCAACCCCATCGTATAAAAAATTTTCTTTTCGTTCAGCATCTGATGCTCCAACAAAAAAATTTCATACTGATTTGGAACGTCTTTTTTATAACGGTTAATAAAATCTCCCATTTCCTTTTCCAATTTTATCGTCCCATCGATCTCCTTTAAAATTGGGCTACATCGATGTACAAAACGAATCACTTCTTCCTCTAATTCATAAATTTCTTCCTGATCTTTCTTATAAATTGGTAGTCGTTCTGGCAGCTTCAGTTGCTTCACAAAAGAATAATTTAGAAAAATATCTGGTGTTTTTTTCTCCACTCGATAAATACAATACGGCTCCATTGGTTCAATTATAGCTTTCTCTGGCAAGTTCACTTCCAATACAATTCTTGCAATTTCATAATAAATCTTATTGTCCATATGTAATAAATAATATCTTACTCTTATCGCTCTGGTAATGACTCGCCTGCTCCGCCAAAGCTTCACCTGCCCGAATCCCTCCAGAAAACTTCACACGGTAAGTAATTCCTCCTATAAAAACATCCTCTTCCATATTTTTATAATAAACATAGACATCTCCAGAAACATCATTTTCTGAAATATTTTCCAGTCGCAATGTTTGATCTGTTACACTTAAGCTGAAAACTTCAGGAAAAATCGTCCGCTCATATTGGAAATACGCCAAATTTTCCGCTGTAAACGACATTTGCTCCACGCCGCTCTTCCATGCAAGCGCATTAGTTTCCAATACCACTGCACTACTTCCAGCAATCAACGTCGAAACATCAAAAACAGCTTCTTCACCACCTAAATTGGCACGAACCCGCAAAAACTGAATATCCCTTCCCGTTGTATTCTCTATTTTAATCTGCCATATATTTTCAACTTCTCTATCCGAACCATCCTCGACAAACGCTCCAGAATAAGCCTCTGCCGACATCACATAAACTCCTTCTGCCACTTCATAAGGAAACAACTGCTGCATCTCCTCCTTTTGCCCTGGAGCCGCCACATCACCCGAAACAGTCGCATTCTTATCCTGTATCTTCTTACCAAAAAAAATACCTGCGACGACAACAAGCAAAACAAGACATAACAATCCGATTCCAATGGATATCTTTTTTTTCATTAAAAACCTCCAAAAGTTCATTTTCTTTTATATAAAGAAAGCTCTTTTATAAAAATTATAAAAGAACTTTCTCCTTATTAGGACACAGCTGATAATGTCCATCCTTCCAATTCCAACACAGACACATGATAACAAAATTTAAAGTTATCATCTATATTACTTTGATCTGGAGTATCCGTACATGGATTACCATCTATATCAAAAAAAAGAACCCATCCTTCATCAATTACATATCCACCATTTCCAGTTTGATCTTGGTATATATCACAATTAGCGATTGCTGTATTTAGCATTATATTTTCAAAATAAATTCTAGGAGAATTGTATTGTCTCTTCATTTATATTATTTCCTTTCCTCAATTAACTGCATTACACAATCATTATAAATCTATCTCTAATGATTTTGATATAAATATTAATCTCAGTTTTTATAAAATAATACGCGTTTTAATATAAGATTTACTGTTGAGAGACAGCAATCATCATTACCATCTCCCAACAATATTAATCTCTTCATTAACTACATAAACACTTTACTCTGTTACTTGTTCAGCTTTACTCATCCATTTTAAATAAGTTAAGGAAAGAATTGAGTCAGACGTATTTGTAATTGTAATAGGGTAAGCTGTTACATATGACACTTTTCCATTTTCGTCTTTTACCTCTTTCCATACACACTGATCAGTAATATCATAATAAAGATCAGTTGCAGTATTACATGTTATGGATTTAGCATTATAAGTAACCCAATTATCTTTATCTGTAGTCAGCTCATTTACTGAAAATCCTACAGAAAACTCAACACTATTTCGAATTGATTTTGCTCCAATTCTTACTGATGTTGGAATCTGATCCACTGTTAAATTAAAAGCAATTGTCTGATCTTTAGCCAAATATAATTCATGAGATGGTCCAGCTTCTTTATAATCACTCCATGTAGCCTCTGGTATACCATCAATATAAACTTCTGTAGATGGCTCTTCAAAAGCTTCATTTTCTATTACAATACTTCTAATTTCTTTATACGTTGGATCATACTCTCCATCTTGACTATATGCCTCTTTAATTACCGCATTTTCTTCTGCATTTGCAGGAGCATAAACTCGTACCGCATCCAGATAAAAATCATAGCTTCCATCATCATCATGATCAAACGTTTTTGCATAGGATGGCGTTACCGTTACTTGATATGTTCCATATTCTAAATCTTTTGCTCGAATTACTGGAATTTGATATAGACTACTTTCTTCTTCACTTTCAATCTCTTTCCATGTAATACTTCCATCTCCATTCTTGACTGCAGTATAACCATAGTAAGTATCAACTGTCCAAGATTTTACAGCCTTACCAGTTTTTTGATTTACCACTTTTACTCGAATTACACCAGTCTCATTACTTGTAAGACTAATTAAATCGAATCCGGTTCCAGTAAAAGTAAAGGTCGCTGTTGGAGTCTTTCCTTTCGCAACTCTAACAAATTTAGAAGAACCATTGCTGTATTTTGTCCGAGATGTATCAGAAAGTTCTTTTGATGTATAATTACTATCATAACCATACATATTGTCTGCATCATCTTCTATCTGTTCTTCTCCTGGCTTTAAGAGTCCTGGACGGTCAGTATCTTGGTTTTCTGCTGGTTTGAATTCATTACTTTCATTTTCTACTGTATACCAATTACCAAAAACTGGTTCAGAATTCAGTATTTCTCCTTTATAAGTTGACTTATCTGCATTAGTATAAGTAATCATACTTACATTATCTTCATAATAAATGGTCGTAGCTGGGATTACTGTCAATGTACTATAAATATAGCAATCGCTTCCACCTGCTTCATTAACAGTATTCGTTGTTGTTTTCACTGAATAAGTAAACTGATCGAATGAATCCATTTCCATTGTAGTTGGTGTATAAATAATCATTCCATCTAATACTTCAGCAGTACCAAACTCACCTTCTGCTTTAGAAGCTTTCGTCATATCTTCTTTTGTGACCTTATAGATATTATCCAAAACTTTTTCTTGATCCGTTTCTTTTGTATTGTTTGCAATACCATTTAACGTTCCAGAGCCTTGAATTGCATCATTTACTAGTACATTCACTTTTACTGGAAGTCCAAAGTCAATAACAACACTGTCTCCTTCCACTAAGGTACTTGTATGTGTATTAGTAATCACATAGTTATAGCCATTTTCATCCTTTGTATATTCTGTTATATACTCTTCCTGATTTCCCACTTCTTTTACTGTATATGTATAATTTTTATAAGTTCCATCTGCTTGTTCATATACAGCTGGAAGTCCTTGAATTGTTGTGCTCCATACATTTGATGATGCATCACCAGTAATTTCATATTGACTCTGTGGATGGTTCGAATCTGTGGATGGTTTTTCCATGTCGTTTTGATACAATTCAACTGTAATACTTGTTGGACGTTTATGATCTTCACCTACACTGTTGTCATTATCTTTCCAAACTTTTTGTATCGTGATGTTTACTGTCTCATCACATGGATCTTGCATTTCTCCTGGTTTCGCTGTTTCATCTCCAGTTGGAATATAAGTTTCCACTCCATACATCAAGTCTGCCTGTGCATCTGATACATATACTTTAATTGGTACCTTTACATAGCTCGTTTCTGTATTTGTTGTCATATACACATCTTGCCACTCATCATGACTATCTATTATTTCAAGATGATTGATTGTATGACAAATCTCACCAATTGTACCAGATTGATCGGAAAGGGTATTCACTCTACTAATTACAATATCACCTTTTTTCACAACGGTGAGTCGTTGATCCGTTGTACGATAAATCTGATACGTATTTTCTTTTTCTATATTCGTTGGATCTTTAAGAGCATCATAACTAGTATTTGTATCCGTATAGCCGCTGAATTCTCCTATCTGTCCTGCAAATCCTCGAATTGTATCAGCTTTTATCATCTGATTTCCTTCCAATAAACCTGCATCGTTATATCCAACAAAACCACCCGTGTAACCTTCATTAGATTTACCATCCTCGTTATTAGAAGCGCCAGCACCAAATACATCATATCCAACTGGAATACCAGTAACAGTACTCTTCTCAATTTTAGTACGATTTGCTTTAATTAGATTGATTTCTAAGCCGCCAGAATTCGCTATTGCACTCTCTGCATCATCAGAATCGATAATTCCATCCTTTGTGCAATTAAGTCGAATTTCGGAATCTCCAATTGTAATAATAGCTACATCATCTTTTCCCTCTTCCGCAGCTCTAGAAAGTGCTACAGTAATCTTCAAACCTAAAAGAGTAACTCCAAGTGTCTTTCCATCATTGAATAATTCTACTTTTAATAAGCCTGGAAGATCTATCTTTACAAGATCACTTTCTTGCAAATCATCTATATAGAGAGCCTTTATTAGTTCATTTACCACCTGTAATATCGTATCAACTAATGGTGAATCAACATTTGCACTTATTAGATATGCCATACTTGTCTTTCCAACAAATCCACCTGCAATCTCATCGCTGTATACCTGTTTTAAATTTTCAGCTTTATTTGTACTCATTCGTGATAAATCTGCATTTCCGATAAAGCCACCTGCAATTTCTTGACTACCGTCAATACTCTGTACTGTATAACCTTCCTCCAAACCAGTTACAGAACAGTTATCAATATTAGAACCAAATACATCTAATACTCCTGCATCAACACCTAATAATCCTTCTATTGTAGTACCATCTGCATCAACCGTTCCACTCTTACCACCGTGACCGATAAAACCACCTGTATAGTTAGGAGCCTTTACTGATTTTAGATTCGTTACACTAGATCCCTTTACGGAACCATTTAATAAACTTCCTCCAAAACCACCTGCATTACCAGTATAAACAATTGATTCTCCTGATCCTTGTTGTTCACCTTTCAAAGCAGTTACTGTTAGACCATCTGTACTTCCAATTACATCTGCATTATAAATATAGGTACGGAATGCATCTAATAAATCAATGCTACCAGTTTTAATTAAACTCAGAATCGTAGTTTTATCTTCTCCTGATATTTCTGCCACTGATGCTACATCTGCTAATCCAAAGAATCCTCCTGCATGTTTCCCACCAGTTACAGAACGAATACCATTTACTTGGAATTCTATAACTCGCTTTACTTCTCCATCATTCTTATTATTCTCAGCATTTTCTCCTAAAACAGCTCCTTGAATAGCTCCTGCAAAGCCTCCAGCTGCTTCAGAATTTTCACCTGCATTTACTACAATACCATACTCATTCCAAGCAGAAACTTTTGCATAACGTATCGTAGAAATGGTAGCATTTAACACATCTGCTAAACTTCCATCTGTACCAATCAAATATTTTAATACTTTATTCAAAAGACCTTGATTAGAGGCAGTATCCACTGTTGCCGCACTACCTGGATCAATTTTTCCTGCATATCCTCCTGCATAGGAAGTACCATCCACTTGTCTTAATCCCGTAACACTACACTCATCGCCTTCTGTTCCCCAAATTTGTCCGCCTATCATACGACCGACATAACCACCTGCAATTCCAGCTGGATCTGCCTTAGCAGTTCCTTGGGATTTTATCATTGCCCCAGACTGATAACCATTCACCGTAGAATTTTTTATAACTGGAACAAATGTCTGCAATACTGGAAGGCTACCTGAAATGTTAATACCAGCTAGTTCAATTCCTCCTACCTCTGCAACATCACCTGTCATCATTTCTCCTGCAAATCCGCCCGAACTTCGGAATGCATTTACACTCTTTAATCCTTCTGCTGTTGCACTTGTAATTGTTCCACCTTCCATACGACCGACATAACCACCTGCTGCACCACCTTGTACTGATTCTGTAGCTACACTATTACGCCCTGCGGTTACATCATATCCATATGCATAATCTTTTAAAAACTCATCTAGTTTGCTCTGATCATCAAATGTCTTTCCTGCAAATTCATCTGCATATGGTCCCTTTGAACCAACATATGTAACCCATCCATTCCAGTCATTTACATCTACATAGGTAAGTGGACCATATACAGCTGTATTTTCTTCTGTTGCATATATAGCTTGTACAGCCGTAAGTGGATTATCTAATTTAATTAGACCATATAAAAGTTTGAGACTTCCTGTATCAGCTACATTAGCAGATTCCATCAATCCTGTATATCCACCTGCATATTCAGTACCATACACAGAACGGATTCTAATGACAGCACATTCTTTTGCTATTGTTGAATCCTCTCCATCATTTCCTTTAATTTGACCTCCGAGATTATATCCAACATAGCCACCTGCAAGTCCTCTCTTTATTGCATCACTACTTTCTGCATCAGCTCTAACAACACCACCACATGGTACTGATGTCGTTTCACTGTTTTTAATAATTGGTACGAATGTACGTAATACTCCTATTAAATTATCTGCTGAAATAAGACCTGACAATACATTTACGTCTCCTAATAGATCTGCTGCACTGCTTGGCTCTATTGTTCCAGCATATCCTCCTGCACTTTCCCTTCCGATAATATGTGCAAAGTTATCTACATTACAATTTTGAATGGAACTTCCTAATGCATTACCAGCAAAACCTCCAGCTTTTCCTACATTACCAGATGCATTATTAGCAATTACATTAAATCCTCCAACTGCTCCATATACATCAGAATGTTCTATTGTAGATATCGTTACATTTAATGCTGATACCAAACTTCCTAAGTTAATCAACTTTTTAAAGATATTGACACCACCAATTGCAGCGGTACTTCCTGCATTTACTTTTCCAAAGTATCCACCCGCATTTCGATATCCTTTTACAGAATAATCACTTTCATTACCAAAATAGCTTGTTCCATCTGTGGATTGTAAATCAGATGGCTCTTTCACTGTTGTATTGCACAACTTATCTACATCAGAATAGCTTATTTGAACACCAGAACCATATCCAATAAATCCACCTGCGCTACCTGCATTACTATCATTTGTATCATCTTCTGTATCTATACCTGTAACATGGACTGAAAAGCCACTTGCTACTGATCTTACAGAAGCATTCTGGATAACAGGCACAAAGGAATTAATTAAAGAGATTAAATCATTCAATACAATACCATTTAAAATAGCAGTATTTTCTCCTATTTCTGCTACAGAACCAGATTTTACTAATCCGCCAAATCCACCTGCATAGCGGAGACCCTCTACTCTTAATAAGTTTTCAACGGCTGTTCCCTTCTGTTCACCTGTTTTATTGGCTTCATTATTTACGATACCACTTTGCATTTCTCCAACAAATCCACCTGCCATAGCAGAAGAATTTGCTTTTGAATTATCACTGCGGCAATCTGCTTTAACTGTCATACCAGCTTCAATACCACTGACTTTTGAATTTATAATCTGACTAGAAGCCATTTGAAGTACACCAGCTAACTGCTGAACATTTAATACTGCTCCAAGTACACTATTTAGTAATGCTCCTGTTTCATCTCCAGCTTCCGCAACGGTGCCTGATTTCATTAAGCCAATATATCCACCTGCATGATATGCTCCGCTTACTTGTTTTACATTGGAAATATTTGAATTTTCAACTGTTACAGCCTTTCCGCTTCCAATATATCCACCTGCATCTCCAACTGTAACATTTCCAGTTTTACCTTCTGCAATAATAATAAGATCCTCACCAGTAATCGAAGAGTTAGAAATCTGAGGATAAGCAACATCCATTACACTTAATAATTGATCTACCTCTAAAAGACCTAATAAATTAATGGAACCTGTTTGAGCAACATCTCCTGGCTGTACTCTTCCTGCAAATCCACCCGCATAAGTATATCCTTTTACATTCGACAAACCACTTATTTTGGTAGAAGCATTTGCACTTTCTCCCTCAGATGGATGATTGATGCTGTAATTAATATCTACAGCTTCTCCATCCCCTAAAAATCCACCTGCCATATCTGCCTCTACCTGTGGATTTTCTCCATTCGATACAAATGCAACGGTAGATTGATGGAATTCTGGCGTTAAAGCACTAATAACACCAAGCAGATTCTCAATGTTAATTCCTGCTGGCAATGTGTCATTTTCAATCTTATCACCCACACTAGCAAGAGCATCACCTGCTTTTGCATATCCAATAAATCCACCTGCTTTTCCGTCTGAAACATTTGCAGTTACTTCTTTCAGTTTATCTACACTACAATTAGTTGTCTGCCCACTTACACAATAGCCGATAAAACCACCTGCTTTTCCAGACTCACTTGTGGCTTTTATAGAAAGTCCACCTTCAACGCCTGAAATACTAGAGTTATTTGCAAATGTCTCTATCATATCGGCAACAGAAAGTAATCCATCAATCTCAAGTAAACCAAGACCAAGTAAATCAACACCGCCACCTACATCTGCTAATCTTCCGCTTCCAAACGTTCCTGCAAATCCCCCTGCACCTAAGCTACCAGTTACAGTTTGTAGATTGGATGAGGTAACATTTTGGATCTCACCACCAATACCTTCACCAATGACACCACCTGCATAACTATCGCTTCCAGTAGCAGTAACTTCCATTCCAGATGTTCCACCGTCAACAGTGACATCCTTCAATTCAAATCGAATATAGTCTGCTGCTGTTATAGTACCAGACAATACATCTGATACACTTGTCATTGTACCTTTTCCAAGTACACCACCTACATTTAACTTACCAGTTACTTTTAATGAGGTAGTTGCCTTTAACTGATTTGCAACGTCTTTACATTCATAAGTAAGTCCATTCTTATCCAGAATCCTCTTGAAATTCCTAGTGGTTTCTGGATTGGAATTTTCATCTTCACTATTATAACTTAATTCATTTGTATTTGATATTTGGACTGCTCCTGCATATCCAACCATACCACCTGCATAGTTACCCGTTGCATTAATTGTGACATCTGTTCCTCCAATATGACTACCTGTTATTACAGATGGTCTTAAACCAACGAGACTTAATAACTGTGCATTACTGTCTCCTGTTAAAATACCTGAAAGTAATTGCTGGACTAATTCGAGTAAACCTTGATTTTCTTCTATATCTGCTATATCACCTAATGTTGCTTTACCAGCGAAACCTCCAACATAGTCATGTCCAGAAACTGTGCCCAGATTGTTAATGTCACAATCAACTGCATAACTATTTCCCATGCTTCCTGCAAATCCACCTGCATATCCTGTGTCATCCTCTTCAGCACTCGCTTCCACATTGATCGTACCGTCACCAACAATATCAGAATCTAACATAACTGTATTAGCTGGAAAGTTTACTAAATCAATTCCTGCACTACTTAAAAGACCTGAAACAACGGCATTCGATGCTTCTCCAGTAAATCCACCAACATAGTCTGTACCATTTACTTTATTTGTACCAGATGTAGATACCTTACAATTAGACATTATTGCTCCAACTGCCTGTCCTACAAGTCCTCCTGTATAAGTATTTCCAGTGATTTGTGCAGAATCTGCATAATTTATTGAGCATCCTGATACTGTAGCATTGGTATATCCAACTGGAATCAGACTTCCAACCTTTAATACACCACCGTCCAAAAGTATTGTTACTAGATCCCCCAATCCAAGTATTGGAACTAGATCTAATAAATCAGACAATGTTTTTGTTATGGCTTCTAATGTTCCAGATAGAGCTTCATACTTTGTAATGCCACTACAATATCCAATTAGACCACCTGTCCAATTATTTTTATTAGAAACACCTTGTAAGTCCGTCACATGACAATCCTTAATTGAAACATTTCCTTTTACAACACCTACCAATGCACCAGTAGCAAAGGATTTTGGATCTTTCTCCAACCCACTATCTAAACCAAGTAGCTTTAAAATTGGTGTAAGAAGTGTTTCAATTAATGAAAAATCCTGTTTTATTTCCGTGGTTTCCGTTGTTACTTTAACGTGATCTAGTGTAAGATTTGAGACTACAATTGGTGTCTCACTAAATTCCAAGACACTATCATATGGTGTAGTAAGATTTCGGAAAAATCCAACTCCATATTCTGAGTTATCCGTTTGATCTATTGCAGCCTCTTGATTAATAATTACATTATGAATAGTAGCATTAATGCCCTCTTTCATATTGAGGCGCCCTTCCATTGTTCCTGTAAAGTTCTCAATTGGATCCCATTTATTGTTTGCATCTTTATCCGAAAAATCCCCTTTACTCAGATCAATATCACGGAAAATAATATAATTTGCATCAGAAGAATACTTTAGATTTTTATATTCATTTGCTAAAGCGGAAGAATTTTTATAAGTATCCTTCGTGATAATTCCATCATCAGTAAGCCCTACAAGGTCTTTACCATATCCCAAAAGTCCTCCAATTACGTCTCCAAGTCCCCCCACAACGGTTCCTAATATTCCTAATACCCCATCTATTAAGCCAGTGACATCACCGAAGTCTGCTTTCATTAGTTCATCGTGATTTATTGAAGCCGCTTTAAAATAACTGTAATCATCCTCTTCAAATGTACTTGCATTCAGTCCAGCTTCACTAACGGTCTTTATATTAAAGTCTGCATCCCCTGGATAATATGGATATAATTCTTTTATCGCTCCATAGAGTTTTGTAACTCTCATATATAGTGCTGGAGTTACTTGGGTATTTTCCCCAATCTCTCTTAACTGTTGCTCATTTCCAATTAGTATGTAATTTTTACCATCTATTACTTTATGAACTTGTCCAATATAGTCACGTCCACCCAACTGAACAGTGGATTCTGCCTGCACCTGTGCTGCTTTCATTTCTGGCATTTGTTCTGTGAAGTCTTTGGACAGTACATAGTTATGGTCTGCGGTATACTCGAGTTGAGTTTTCTTTTCTTCGTCTGTATAGACTACTTGTCCTACGCCGAATTCGGATGCGATCATATCGTTTGACATTACAGTTTTAATTGCATCTGGATCGTTGATTGTTGCGAGCTGATAGTTGTTATATACATAGATTGTATCAGTCCCTGCATCATACAATGGTTTTTCCGCAGTTATCTCAGCTCCCTGAAAGCTTCCAGTAAATCCCTCTGGCAGCGTCCATATATCTCCCTTTGTCAGTGGAATGTCATTCATTAATGTATAACTTCCATCTGCTGCATAGGTTAATGTGTTTCCATCTTCGTCTGTCAGAGCTGCTCCTGTGCCAAATGTATCGGCGGACGCATCTCCTTCATATACCTGTGTCTCCGTTCCTATCGCTTTTAGCTGCTGTTCATTGTAAATAGAGATGGAACCATTCTGATATAGGTTCGTATCTTCCGCAGCTTTTGTTGATGTCTGTTTTGTTTTGTCTGCTTGTTGACTTTGTGATTGTTCCAAGCTTGCTTTTGACGTCTCTTTTGCATCATCTGTTTTTTCTGTTTGATCACTTGATGTTTCTGCATCATCTGAACGAATTTTCGTCTGTGGTGTATTATCGTCATCTTGAGTCGATATACTCACTTCTGTGGACGAACTTTCTGCCGCAGAAACAGCAGTACTTGGTACAATCGTAGTGATAACGATTGAAACAGTCAATAGAAGCGACAAAATTTTTCTCCAAGTTTTTTTGCTTTTCACTCGTTTTTCCTCCTATTCTTCTATTTTATCAGAGCTAAAAGTCGCTCTAATCCTTCACTATAAGTACATCCCATTTCCAGCATTGGCTCTACTATTATGTAAGTCATTTTTATCATTGGCAGCATTGTTTTTATATTGCACCCTATATGATAAGTCTAGTTTTGGTTACTTACATTTAATGTTAAAGAGACTCATCCTATTTTTTTTATTACTTTTCCCTCAACACAAAAAGAATGTCCTCCTTTGCAGATTATAAACTTTTCCATACAAATACTGAACATTCTGTGAATCTGTAGTTCATTATAATACATAATCATCTGACTTTCAATCTTCATTTCCAAATTTTTTCAGTCTTTTTACCCCCCCCCCAATAAATTTCAGTCTTTTTTACAATTTTTCTCATTTGTATATATATTTTTTTGCTATATTTTTTTTCGTTTTTTTATATCTTTGTTTAAGTGAACAAAGAATACTTATTAGCTTTGTTTAATATGTATAATCAAATAGTTTAAAGTTTAACATTTTATTTTTGATGTTTATATGAAATAAAAGAAGGATGAAATCATATCTCTCAATACAATCTCATCCTTTTTTAATTAATTTTAATAGCTACGAATTTCGTCTTGGCTATCGTCTGTTGTATTTTCAATTGCTTTTACAATAATATAATATCCCATCCGCTCATTTACTGGTACATAGACACGATCGTTTACTTTATGACCCAATAATGCCTTTCCCATTGGTGATTCAATGCTGATTTTTCCTTCTAAAGAATTTCCTCGAATGGAAGTTACTAAACGGAATGTCTCGGTTTCCTCTTCCTCTTCAAAATAGACCGTTACGGTATTGTTTAATCCGATTTCATCAGATTTGGAGTTATCGGATACAATTTCGGCAGTTTTAATCAAACGTTCCAGATAACGGATTCGACTTTCATTGCGGTTTTTATCTTTTTTTGCGGCGTGATATTCAAAGTTTTCGCTCAGATCACCATGTGCTCTTGCTTCTTTTACTGCTTCTAATGCTTCTTTTCTTATTACTAATTTACGGTATTCGATTTCTTCTTTTATTTTTTGAATATCGCTTTCTGTCATCTGATTTCCCATAAGGTTTCTCCTTTTTCTTTCTATCATTTATAGATACAGTATAACATAAAAAATCGAATCCTGCATAAAAGAATGTTACTAGCAAAAGAAGCCAGCCTTTTTTGCATATCACAATCATTTTCTATCTCATATGGTCGCTTTCATTTAGAATAGTATTTTCTATGAAAAAAAGAACTGTCTCTGACAATGAAATGTCCTGAAAACAGTTCTTTTTTTGCTACTTCTTCGCAAACACTTTGTTAAAGATTTTCTCCGTTTGTCTGAATTACATTTCGATACCAGTACCCTGAATCTTTGATGATTCGCTTTTGGGTTGGATAGTCTACATAGACCATTCCAAAGCGTTCGGAGTAACCGCATGCCCATTCAAAGTTATCCATAAATGACCAGTGGAAGTAGCCTCTGATGTCTGCTCCTTCCTCTGCTGCACGTTTTAATTCTCGTAAATAGCGGTGCGTAAAGTCGATTCTCTGTGGATCGTGTACGTTTCCATCTAATGAGATTACATCCTGACAGGACTGACCATTTTCTGTAATATAAAATGGTTTTTGATATCTTTCATACAAAAATTTGGCTCCCCAACGCAGGCATTCTGGCGTTACTGGCCATTGGATTGCCGTCTTTGGAAATCCTGGATAACGCTTTACAATCACTGGATTACCATTTTCATCTGCTTTTACCATTTGTCCATTATAAATATTTTGTCCATAGAAGTCCAATGGCTGATGCATTAACGTTAAATCATCCTGTGTAATATTGGGAAGATATGGTTCGTACTTTTTCAATCCATCTTCTGGATATGTTCCAAGCATAACTGGATCACTCCACCAGCTTACATTCCATGTCCAGTTTTCCAAATCTGGGCATTCAAACAGTTTTTTTCTTGCTGCCTCGACATCTGCTTCTTTTTCGGATGCTGGATAAAATACACCACAGGTCGGTGCATAACCAATCTGAATCGGCTGACTTGCATTTGCACGCAACTGTAAAACAGCTGCTCCATGCGCTTTCATTACATTATGTGCCATCTGGAATAAATCTCTATTCATTAAATGAAGTCCTGGGGCATGTTGTCCATTTTGATACCCCAACCCAATAAAACACTGTGGCTCATTCAATGTAAAGTAGTTTTTTACCATTGGAGAAAACTCTTTCGATACAACGGCTGCATACTCGCCAAACCAATTTACAATATCTGGATTCATCCAGCCGCCTTTTTGATACAGTGCATAAGGCGTTTCCCAATGGAATAAAGTAATATATGGTTCAATTCCTGCACAAAGCAGCTCGTCCAAAAGTCGCTTGTAAAAGTCAATTCCTCTTTGGTTGACTACTCCCACACCTTCTGGCATAATTCTGGACCAGTTAATAGAAAAACGGTATGCTTGTAATCCGATTTCTTTCATTAACTGAACGTCCTCTTTGTATCTATGATAATGGTCACAAGAAACATGCCCAGTATGTCCCTCGTAGACATGCCCTGCTTCCTGTTCATATACATCCCATAAATCAAGCCCTTTTCCATCTTCCAAATAAGCTCCTTCTACCTGATGGGAAGAAGTGGCTGCCCCCCATACAAAATCTTTTGAAAAACCCATTGCTCCCTACCTTTCTAAGCAAACAATTGCTTTATTTTATTTATTGTGGAATTAAGTTTGTCATTGCCTCTGTCAGCTGTTCTAGCTTATTTTGTGCATCCTGCATATCAATTCCCTTTACTCCCATATAAAACTTTACTTTTGGTTCAGTTCCAGATGGACGCACGCAACACCATGCCTGATCTTCTAATTCAAAATAGAGTACATTCGATTTTGGAAGTCCTGTTTTCGTTATTTCACCCGTTACATAGTTTTGAATAATATCTTCTTCATAATCACGGAATGCCAATACTTTGTAGTCTCCGACTTGCTTTGGAGGATTGCTACGGAAACTCTTAAGAATCTCTTGAATTTTAGCAGCACCTTCTTGTCCTTTTAATGTTAATGTATAAAGTCCTTCTTTATAATATCCATATTTTTCAAATAAGACTAACATCTGATCCCAAAGGGTCAATCCTTTGCTTTTATAGTAGGCAGCTGCTTCACAAAGTGCCATAACTGCCACAACAGCATCTTTATCTCTTGCATGAGTTCCAACTAAGCAACCATAACTTTCTTCATAGCCAAATAAGTAGGTATGATTATGGTTTTGCTCAAATAATTTGATTTGTTCTCCAATATACTTAAATCCTGTTAATGTTTCAATGATATCAACACCATATTCTTTCGCAACTGCCTGTGACATATTTCCTGATACAATTGTCGTAACGATGGCACCATCTTCAGGAAGCGTCCCTTTTTCTTTTCTTTGGGACAGTTCATACTCGCAAATAATCATACCAGACATATTACCTGTAAATGCCATATATTCTCCTGTTTTGCTGTCTTTTGCATATACCCCCAGACGATCGGCATCTGGGTCCGTTGCCAGTACTAAATCTGCATCCACTTTTTTTGCTAATTCTAATGCAAGTGCAAATGCTTTTTTATCTTCTGGATTTGGATAACTTACGGTTGGGAAGTTTCCATCTGGTTTTTCTTGTTCTGGAACTACGATTACTTGTTCAAATCCAAGTTCGGAAAGAACACGTCGAACAGGAAGATTTCCCGTTCCATGCAATGGAGTATAAACAATCTTTAGTGATTTTGCCTGCTCTTTTATTACTTCTGGATTTAAAACTAATTTCTTCAATGCTTCCATATAACTTGCATCAATTTCTTCGCCAATCATTTGCAGTAATCCCGATTGTTGAGCTTCTTCTCTGCTCATTGTCTTTACCGTTGTCAGATCGGTAATTGCATTGACACGAGCAATAATCTGTTCGTCCTTTGGATAAGTAATCTGAGCGCCATCCTCCCAGTATACTTTATATCCATTGTACTCTGGTGGGTTATGGCTTGCTGTTACAACAATCCCAGCAATACATCCAAGTTCTCTTAATGCAAACGATAACTCTGGAGTTGGGCGCAGTGATTCAAACAGCCATGTCCGAATTCCATTGGCACACAGGCATCTGGCTGCTTCTTCTGCAAATTCAGGTGACATATTTCTGGAGTCGAATGCAATTGCAACTCCCTTTTCCTGTTCATTTTCCTCGATAATAAAATTAGCCAGACCCTGGGTCGCTTTTCGCACCGTATAAATATTCATGCGGTTCGTACCTGCTCCGATGACTCCTCTCAACCCGCCTGTACCAAAGGCAAGATCTTTATAAAACCGATCCGAAATTTCCTTTTCATCTCCTGCAATGTTTTTTAATTCTTTTCTCGTTTCTTCATCAAAGTATGGGTTTTCACACCATTCCTGATACTTCTTCATTACATCCATATTTACCTCTTCTCCTTTTCTGCATATAATCTATAATAAACTTAATCTGTGATTATGGACACAAGATAGAATTCTCCTGCCTGTTCTAGACTATCTTGAACAATTTCAATTTCCAATTTATGTCTCTTCTTTTCTCCGCCATGTAAAATGGTTTGTAAATACAGACAATCTCCCCATGTCTCTTCAAAATTAGCATCCAGACTGATTGGATGGGCAACGTCTCCATCCAAAATTGCATTTGCAACAGGACGTGGCTGATGAATTGATTTTAAATATTGAATGGAAATTCCAGAACATTCCAATTCAAATATAATTTTTTCTCCTTTTCTTTCTGCGATCCAACCATTTTTATATAAATCCAACATCGCAGTCCGTTCTCTTGGATCTGTCATAAATCCCTCTAATTTTGGTCTGCAATTCGTAATCTGCCAGCGTTTGGCATGTTCATAACGGTTTTCTGTCATTGGAACAGGGTAGTTTGGTTCGATTTCTTCTATATTAATATCTTTATAAACTACATCAAGGAAATGAGTAATCATTTTCGCTGCTAATTCATGTCCCTTATCATTTGGATGCAAATGATCGGGTGTAATTTCTTCTTCTTTATAGCTGCCCGTTTGAATCATTTGATAAATACTATTTTTCATACTGACACATGGAATTTGATAATATTCTCCAATTCGATTATGAAACTTTTGGGCATTCTTTCCTGTATCATAATAGACATTATTCATAATTACAACAGCTGGCTTTGTCTCATCCCCATAAACCTGACGAATTACCCCTTCATATGTCTCCTGAAAAAATTCAGTTGCTTCATCATTGACTGTAAAATCCACAATAACAAAATCAGGACGATAGCGCATTAAATCTTCCCATGCTCTTGCTGCTCCATAGAGTGATGTAGTACCTCCAATTCCAGCATTGATATAAGAAAATTCACTTTGAGGAAATTTCTTTTTCCACCATTGATATACAAGTGCTGCATAGCAAGTTTCACTCGTGGACGCCAAACTTCCCTGTGTAATAGAACCGCCTAGAAAACCGATATGCAGCTTTTCTCCTCGTTCTGCACGCTTCATTAACCGTTTTAGTCTCCCATGATTTCCTCTTACTGCCAGACTTGTCTGCAATACTTCTATCTCATTCATATAAATCTTTCCTCCTCTACACTTCCCATATATTCTCCCCAAAACTAGTAATAAACTCTGACAGTTCTTCTGCCATTGCTTCTGCTTCAGGTATTCGGATATGTCCTGGGGTCTGACAGCCATTTTGACTATATAAGAAATGTACGATTTTTGGATCATTGATCTGTCTACACACTTCATCAATCGCATCATCCCAATTTGGGTTATGCTCTAACACAGTAGTTGTAAGAATGATAAGGGCATTTGGATATTTTTCCCGAATTTGATGAATCCATTGCTTATAATGTGCTTTCCAAACGTTTGCTTTTTCACCCTTTGGATCATCTCTCATATAGTCTTCTGGATGACTGTCATTTTGTCCAATTGCCACGATTACAACATGAGGCGTATATTGATGAAAATCCCATTTTGTAACAGCTCCCAGTTCTGGATTATAATGAACTTTATCCCAGATTGATTCCATACCAATATAATTTGGTTCGCAAAACCATCCAGTCCCATCCATTAATGCAGCTCCTCCTTGAGCAATATCGTGCAATTGTGCATTTAATTTTCTTGCCGTCATCCAACTATAAGAATACCAACTGTTTGAATACTGTCCATTATGCTCTGGATCTGGCTTTCCTGTATATTCCACAGCTTCTGAAACTTCCCCAGCTGAAACAGAGTCTCCAAAAACTTCTATTTTTCTAGCTGGTTTTGGCAATGGTTCCAATACGCTTCCAGAATTTGGGATTTCAAATCCGCAAAAAGTAATTTCATGACAACTATCCTGTCTCTTAAAAAGCATAAGCGTATGTTCCTTATTGTCTAATTCCTTTCCAAGACAGAGCACTTGTCCTCCATCCTTTAATTGTATTTTCGTCTGATTTCCATCTAAAATTACTCCAATATAGTTATCCCAATACAATCTTTGATTTTCCAACACTACATAAATTTCAGAACCATAAAAACGGATTGTAACTGAGCTACATGGAAATACAAAGATTGGACGTTCTGGATCGCTGTTATCAATTCTTCCGCTATATTGTAATTTTTCACAGCTTGCTTTTATAAACATACCATCACCTATTTCTTTCTATTTTCTCTTGTTTGCCTTATTTTTTCACTGCGGGATAGTTTAAGTTGAATAAACGGCAAAAACTACTTAATAAATATAGATTAACTCTCATAGCTATACCCTATATTTTTTAAGTTATTTTAAGTATATATTTTAACTTTATTAATTTCAAGTGTGTTTTCTTTGTATTTCTGTATTATATTGGTTTTTTTCTACTTTTTTCACTAATATTTTTAAATACCACCGAACTAATCCTACTTTTTTGACAGTTTTATTAAATACCCCCTTAAAATTTATCCACATTTTTATATTTAATTATTGATTTTTTTAATCTTTCAGCGTACAATAATAATAAATTTAGCTTTTAGTTTTAAGCTATATTTTTTTACTAAATCAAATTTTAAATGCGTTTATTAAAAAGGAGTATTCATTATGACCTATCCAATCCCTCATACCTCTAATTCCAGTATTCCGTCCCTAGTTTTCATTCATCAATATGAAGAACATCATTCGCTCCAAAACTTTCGCTTTTTTGAATGTTCGGACAACAATAGCTACCTCTATATTTATATGAATCGTGGTTCCATGCGTTTAATTACCTTTGAAGATAACTACTTAGTTGAGTCTTCCAATCTGGTGTTTTTGCCCTATTCTCCTGGTATGCAGTTAAAATCCAATGGCTGTGCTATGCTGCATTTTTCTATTCTCTATTTATCAGGTAACCTTTTGCCTTGTTTTTACGCACGTTATATGGCCCAATCACTCTCCCCAGTATTAAAACCACTTTGCTCCAATGGATTTACAGAAATCCTTACGAAACTCCAAGACATTCCTTCGATAATTCTTCCAAAATCAGAACTTTATGTTTCACGCTTGTTAACTGACTTAATTGCCGATACAGTTTTTGCTCGAGACTTACAATTGACTTACTCAGATGTACCCGATTACTTACTTGCAATTCAAAAACAGTTTCATAATCATTTGGAAGAAAACTATACTTTGGACGGCCTTGCTCATATGTTCCACGTCAATAAATACAAGTTAATCAAAGAGTTTAAAGAGTTCTTTTTTCTGCCTCCAATGCAATATCTGCTCAATCTTCGTCTAAAAAAGGCGCAGGAATTATTACGTCTATCTAATTTAAAGGTTTCTGAAATTGCCAAAAAAACTGGTTTTTCCAATACTAATTATTTCATTCATTTGTTCAAAAAGAAAACTGGTTTTTCACCAAGCGATTTCCGTAATCGTCCGCTATCCAATTAATAAAAAAGAACCAGAACAAAAAGACGGCATAGCTGTTAAGCCATCCGTCTTATTTCTATATTTATTCTTTTTATTGATTACGCCAAAATTTCTTTTACACATGCGGCGATCTTATCAGATTTACAGTTTGCAAAAAAGTATTCCTGGAAGTGTTCTCCTGCCAATGCTCCTTTTACTAAATCCTGGTCTAAGTTTTTCAGAATCGTACAAATATCTTGATACGTTATTTTCTTTACTTCATCTAAAATACGTTTGTTTCTCTGTTCTGGAACGGCACGTTCTCTTGGATAACCTTGTCCGCTTTCTTCACAGAATAATTTTTCAAAAATATATTCCAAATTTAAATCTCCGCCCCAGCCAAATCCTTTCGCAAATGGAATTGCAATTGCATTTCCATCATTAATCTGAGCAAATGTATAAGCATCCAATGGGTCTTCCACATGTCCACAGATAACACCTGGGAAGGAATTACAAGCAAGCATTGCTCCTTCTCCAGTACCACAGCCTGTAATAACATAATCAGCTGCACCTGAATTTAACAATACTGCTGCTAAAATTCCAACTTGTACATAAGTTAATTGTGCCTCATCTTCTGCCGTATACATTCCGTAATTATCCACAGTGAATCCCATTGGCTCTACAACTTTTTTTAATGCATGTTCAATCACCGCATTTTTTGCAGCTTGACTATTTTCATTAATTAAAGCAATTCTCATAAGTTCTTTCCTCTATTCTTTTTTATATTTCTCTATTTTTACAAATGACAATTTGTGCTCCATTACTTCGTATCGGTTTCCCACGCCGTACCGTAATGGAGCACACCCCTTGTTTTTTGCTGAAATCCCCAGTAAATTGTTTACTATAAAAGTGTCATCAATGAATCGAAAGCTAAGGGATTTATACCCTATGCTGAATGGACATTTGATGACTTGATCTGTACGAGCAAGTAAGGCATTTGCCTGGATTGCGAATACGATCGGTGATGTCGAAAGTGCACAGCACGAAGACATCGACTTTTATATTGTATTATGAAAACTGGAAGGCTACGGAGGTTCAAATGCCTTCCAGTCATTCAAGCATAATTATTGTGGCTGTTTTCCAATATACGCTAAAATACCACCATCTACATATAATACATGACCATTTACAAAGTCAGATGCTTCTGATGCTAAAAATACAGCTGGTCCCATTAAATCTTCTGGTGTTCCCCAACGAGCAGCTGGTGTCTTTGCGATAATAAACTGATCAAATGGGTGTCTGGAACCATCTGGCTGAATCTCACGAAGAGGTGCTGTCTGTGGAGTTGCAATATAACCAGGTCCAATACCGTTACATTGGATATTAAATTCCCCATATTCTGATGCAATATTTCTGGTCAGCATCTTTAATCCACCCTTTGCAGCTGCATAGGCAGAAACCGTTTCTCTTCCCAATTCGCTCATCATGGAACAAATATTAATAATCTTTCCATGTCCCTTCTTAATCATAGATGGAATAACCGCTTTGGAAACAATAAATGGTGCATTTAAATCTACATCAATCACTTGACGGAATTGATCTGCTGTCATTTCACACATTGGAATTCTCTTAATAATACCAGCATTATTAACCAGAATATCAATCACACCAACTTCTTCTTCAATTTGCTTTACCATGGCTTGTACTGCTTCTTCATCTGTAACATCACATACATATCCATGTGCATTGATTCCTTTTTCTTTATAAGCAGCAATTCCCTTGTCCACTAATTCTTGCTTAATATCATTAAATACAATCGTTGCTCCTGCCTCTGCATAAGCACTTGCAATCGCAAATCCAATTCCATAAGATGCCCCTGTTACTAATGCTACTTTTCCCTCTAATGAAAATTTCTGTGTAAAGTCCATACTGAAAATCCTCCTCTAGTTTATTTTAATTCTTGGTTTTCTATACCGTCCATGTCGTCAAAGTCTTGGTTTTCTCCGACCATCCCCCAAATAAATGTATATGCCTGAGAACCGCATCCAGAATGAATCGACCAGCTTGGTGAAATGACTGCCTCTTCATTTCTCATAACAATATGACGTGTTTCGGTTGGCTCTCCCATAAAATGCATTACGAATGCATCCTCTGGAATATCAAAGTATAAGTATACTTCCATACGTCTGTCATGTGTATGACATGGCATCGTATTCCATACACTGCCTGGCTCCAGTTTTGTCATACCCATTTCTAACTGACAACTTTCTACCTGGCCTGGTAAAATATATTTACAAATTGTTCTGTGATTTGCTTCTTCCAAAGAACCTAACTCGACTTTATTTTCATCTTTCACAATGACAACGCCATCTTCTGGTGTTCCTTCTGGTTTAATCAATACTGTAGGATAAGTCATATGTGCTGGTGCGCTATTTAAATAAAATTTCGCAGGTTGTTCTGGATTCTTACTTGCAAATGTAATATCCTTTGCCCCTTTACCAATGTACATACCTTGTTTATGAGCAACTTTGTATTCTTTTCCATCAATGGTAATCATTCCATCTCCACCGATATTAATAACGCCCATTTCTCTTCTTTGCAGGAAATACTCCGCACGTAATTCATCTCCTGCTGTTAGCTTTAAGACTTTATTTACTGGAGTAGCTGCACCAGTAATAATTCGATCAATATGACTATATATTAATTTAATTTCATCTGGTGTAAATAAATTCTGAATTAAGAATTCTTCTCTTAAACGATCCGTCGTATAATGTTTTACATCTTTTGGGGATACTGCTGTTCTGAGTTCCATATTGACTTCCTCTCTTTGTTATTTTTTATTTTCCCTCTTGCTATATTGTTATTTTATCATATCATCTTGTCTTTGTCCTGTAGTTTTTTACCCAAAACCTTGCAAATTTTGAACAAATCCACTATACTACTACTATAAACTCTCTAATAATCTTAGAAGGAGGCGAAAATCTTGCAAATTTTGAACTCTTGTAAGGAGGCGATCCAAACTTGCCTTACTACCAAATCCTTTGCATTTGCTCATCTATATAGTGATGAAAAACCAATGGATATGCATATTCATGATTGTTATGAAATTTATTATTCTATCTCTGGAGGAAAACAGTTCTTAATCGATAATCGTTTTTACAATATTTTCCCTGGAGATATTTTCTTTATTAACCAATATGAGAGCCATCATCTCACTCAGATTGACAGTCAGATTCACGAACGGATTGTTTTTTCCATTTATCCCGATTACATAAAAGCTCTCAGCACCAATGCAACAGATTTAGATGCTTGTTTCCATAATAGAGATAAAAACTCTAATCATAAAATTTCCCTTATACCAGAAGAACAAAAACGATTTCTTTATTATGTTCACCGTCTTTCCGACATTCAAGGATATGGTGCAGATCTATTGGAACAAGCTGCATTTTTAGAATTAATGGTCTTTTTAAATAAACGGTTCCAGAAAAACTATACCATTGATACAGAGAAAGACATTTCTCGTCATCAGCAAGTGGATCAAATTCTTTCCTATATCAATCAACATATTGGAGAAGAATTCAGCCTGGATCGACTCTCTTCTCATTTTTATCTAAGTAATTCGTATCTGTGCCGGATTTTTAAAAATGCAACAGGTACTACAATTAATAAATATGTAACTGCCAAACGTATTACGCTTGCGAAGGCTTTATTAACCGATGGTTACAGTGTCACAGAGACATGCGAACGCTGCGGTTTTAACGATTATAGTAATTTTCTAAAATCTTTTACAAAGGCAACTGGGGTTTCACCTAAAAAGTATTCTAAATTTAGTATTTCTTAACTCTATACATACAAAACGCGTCTTGAAATGGTTTTTACGGCCAAATCAAGACGCATTTTACTTCATTGATAGAAGGATTTTTTCATACTTTATAAAATTTTTACACCATGTCTATGAAGTTTTCCATTCTCTATGTAGTGCCGCTATAGAATCTATTAAATAAGTTGGACGATAACTGGAATGCTCCACATCTTCTTTCGTGGCTTCTCCTGTTAGAACAAGTGCAGTATCAATTCCTGCTCTATTTCCACAGGCGATATCGGTATAGAGCCGATCTCCAACAAGTAATGCCTGTGCCTTTATCATACCTGCCTTTTTCATTGCAAATTTAACAATTGCGGTATCTGGCTTTCCCATGTATCTTGGTTTTCTTTGTACTGCATGTCCAATCATTTCACAAATAGAACCACAATCTGGTATATATCCAAATTCATTCGGACAAACCAAATCTGGATTTGTTGCAATATAATCAACATCTCTCATTGTTAAAACTTTACAAGTATTTTCTAGTTTCTGATAAGTTAACTGATTATCATAAGAAACTACTACACAAGTAATAGAAATATTATCTGGATCTTGTGTCACAGTAATTCCCTTTTCTTCTAATTCTTGAATAAACGAATCGGTTCCAAGCACAAAGATTGTTTCATTCTCATGATGTCTATGTAAGTATTCTGCCGTTACAACTGCTGTTGTTACAAAATCTTCCTCTTCTACCTCAAGCCCCATTTGTCGAAAAAGTTTTTTATAATCCGTTACACTTTTTGTAGCATTATTCGTAATAAATAGACATTTTCCACCATTACTTTTGGTATCCTCTAAAAAACTTTTTACTCCATCTAACAATTGTGTTCCTTTACATACTGTTCCATCAATATCCAATAAAAATAATTTTTTTTCATTTAACACACATCCTCACCATCCATTTCTTCCTCAAAGCGACTCCTCATTCTTTTCATTTCGAATCTGAATTGCTTTTTTCGGCTCATTTGTAATAATTGCATCTACGTTTTGTTCGATCAAAAAACGAATATCTTCTTCTTCATTCACGGTCCATACCCGCACATAAAGTTCGCTTTTTTTGTATTGTTCTAAAAAGTCTGCCATTTTCACATGATACAAGGCTGGATGTAATCCATCCACACCTGTATCTTTTGCATATCTATCTATATTTAGAATTACATCACTGTATAAATATGCCGTTTCTGCTTTTGGACAAAATTGTTTTATTTTTTGTACACTATAATGATTAAAAGAAGAATAAATGACTCGCTCTTCTAATCCCATTTTCTGAACGAGATCGACCACTGCTTTCTCAATTCCAGCATACCAGTAAATTCCTGTTTTTAACTCAATATTGACAAGTAGATTGGATGGCTTGATTAACTGTAATACTTCTTCTAAAGTAGGTATTTTCACCTCTTTATACTCTGGATGGGTTCGATGAAAGGAAAATTGTTTCAATTGCTGCAATGTATAATTGCGAATCGCCCCTGTTCCATTGCTTACACGATCAATCGTTTCATCATGAGCAACGACTAGCTGCCCATCTTTTGTCATCTGTACATCCAATTCGATGCCATCTGCTCCTTGCTGCATTGCTAATGCAAATGCTTCCAATGTATTTTCAGGTGCCTCAGCACTTGCACCTCTATGTCCAAAAATTTTTGTTTTTTTCATTGTATTGGTTACTCCATATTCAGCAAATTATATTCCTCAATGGATTTATTAATGGATTGTGCCATGTCTGTCACTGCTTCATCCACGGATTTCTTTCCATTTAACATGTTTTCAATCTCAGATTCTACCGTAGCTCTTGCCTCTGGGAATACACTTAATAATGCTCCTACATATTCTGGAGAAGAGTCATGCAGTTGATCAATTGCGGTCTGGAATTGTGGATACTGTTCAATATTCTGCTTAAATACTTCTTCTTCATGCGCTTCTACTGTTACTGGAAAGTAGCCTGTTTCTGCATTCCAGTAAGCTTGTGACTCAGGAGAAATCAGGAATTTTACAAACTCCCATGTTGCACGAAGTTTCTTTGGATCATTGTTATTCAATGCCCATAAAGAAGCTCCTCCAATGGAAACACCTCCTTCATCACTTTCCTTTACCTTAGGGAAGTATGCAGTACCTACTTCAAACTTTCCATTTACATCTTGCAAAATCTGTTTTAAAGAAGCGGTGGAACCTAGTGTAATTGCAGACTTTCCAGAAGAAAAGTCAGCTAAACCAGCATCTCCTCCTCGTCCAACATTTGGAGCAAAACCTAAGTCAGATAAATTCTTCCACTGTTCTAATAAGTTCTTTGCAGCTCCATTTGTATCAAACTCTACTGCAGTTGCTAAGTCATCTCTTCCATTTCCATTATTAGCGTAATTTAATCCCTGTTTTCCAATAAATTGTTCAAAAAACCATCCATAAACGCCTAAAGAAATGACCTCTCCAGCCCCACCTTTATCTAGTAAATCCTGTCCAATTTCTGCAATTTCTTCTAAGCTGTCTGGAATTTCTGTAATACCAGCTTTTTCAAACATATCCTTATTATAGTACATCAATGGAGTAGAGGAATTAAATGGCATAGAATATAACGTATTATCAATTGTATAATAAGCGGCTAAATTTGGCTCAATCTGTGATACATCATATTCATCTTGATCCACACATTCCTGCATTGGAACAATCCAGCCAGACTCCATCATAAAACGAGTTCCAATTTCGTAGATCTGAACTAAATCAGCCCCCATATTTCCAATTTGAGCACTTTTTAGTTTATTAATTGCATCATCATATTCCCCTTGGTATTGTGCATCTACGGTAATCCCATATTCATTTTCGGAATTAAATTTTTCTACCAAAGTATTAATCGCCTCTCCATTGACACCGCCCATAGAATGCCAAAATGAAATCGTAGTTCCACTTACTTCTGAAGCATCTGCCATTTCAATTGTATTTGATTCAGAGTCACTTTCTTCTTCTGAACTAGAACCCGCATTTCCAGTCTGCTGCGATATACTCTGTGTTCCATTTCCACATCCAGCCAATGCCATAATTAACATACTTGCTGCCATTGTTAACGATATTAATTTTTTTCTCATTGTTTCCTCCTAATTAACAGAGCTCTTCTTTTCTTCTTTTTTTATAAAATAGCTCCCTCTTTTCATTATCTTTATCCCTTTACTGCTCCAGAGAACATTCCTCGAATTAACTGTTTTTGCCCTATGATAAAAATAGAAATAGATGGAATAATAACCATTACAACTCCCGCAATCATCGTTGTGATTGACTGAGAGTCAACGCTATTCAACATACTAATTCCAATCTGCACCGTTCTAAGAGAATCCGAACCAGTTACTAATAATGGCCACATATACATATTCCAAGCATTAATAAATGTATAGACTGCCATTGCTCCAATTGCTGATTTTGTAAGCGGAATTAAAATTTTCCAAATAAACCGTAAGTTCGTACATCCATCTAATTTTGCTGACTCATATAAAGAAGCTGGGAAGGACATATAGAACTGGCGGAATAAGAAAATTCCCATTGCCGATGTTAAGTATGGTAAAATTAAAACTGGATAAGTATCCAAAATTCCCATCTGTCCAACCGTCAAATAATTGGAAATAATCGTTGCTTCTCCTGGAACCATCATTGTTGCCATTACAAGCATAAATAAGATTCCTTTTCCTTTAAACTCTAAGAATGAAAAGGAAAATGCTGCTAACGAACAAGAAATAATCTGTCCAATTGTAATACATCCCGCAACTAAGAAGGAGTTTCCAATAAACCGCAGCAATGGAACTTTTGTTAAAGCATCTTTAAAATTTTGAAGCGTTGGATTTTTTGGAAGTAAATTCCAATCCGTTGTAAACAATTCTCCTGACGGCATAAAAGCAATACTGACTGCGTAAAGAAGAGGAAGCAATACGACGAATGCTACCATTATATTTGCAACAATTGTCGTTGCTGTTTTGATTCTTTTTTTCGTCATTGCTTTTTGATTCATTGCTTCTTTTAACTCTAGTAGTTCTTCTTTGGACATCCGATTTGTATTTTCTGCTACTGCTGTTGAATTCATTAATATTTTACTCCTCTCTTTTCTAAACGGAACATAATTAATGTAATTACCATAACAATCAAGAATAAAATAACGGACTGCGCCGCTGCACTTCCAAACCGATAATTAAAGAACGCATCTCGGTAAATGGAATACACAATTAAATTAGTCGTATCATTTGGACCACCTTCGGTTAAGATCTTAACCTGTCCAAATGCTTGGAATGCCTGAATAATATTGACAACTAATGTATAGAACATAATTGGACTTAATCCTGGAAGTGTTAGGTTGAAAAACTTTTGCACTCCATTTGCTCCATCTACCGATGCACGCTCATAGATCGTTTCATCAATGCTGCTAAGTCCCGCTGAGAAATATAGGAAGTTAATTCCACTATTCAGCCATGCAGTTAAAATAGCAACACAGATCAATGCAGTATTTGGATCATTTAACCAGTTAATATCGGTTCCAAATAGTTTGTTAATAATACCAATCGTTGGATGCAACATAATTTGGAAAATCATAGCTGCGGAACTGGATGCAATTGCCATTGGAAGTGCATATGCCGTACTAAAAGCTCGAATACCTGGAAAGGTTCGATTACAAAGTACCGCCGTAATTAATCCCAAAAGCATACTTACTGTTACTACAATTACTACAAAAATTAATGTAACTGCTAAACTATTATAAAAGGAAGAAGACTGGAACAAATCAATATAGTTTTGTAAACCAACAAATAGTTTTGCTTCTCCCATCTTATTTGTTTTATAAAGACTTAAATAAATCGTTTTAAAAAATGGATAAAATAAAAATACCGCAAACAGAATAAAACTTGGTACAATATATAAATATGGTTCTATTCTGCCAGATTTGGCTTTCTTTTGGTTCAAAGTTTTCCCTCCTTAAAAAAGATATTTTTCTCCGTTTCCTTATCAAAAATATGTATATTTTCTGCATCAAAATATAATTTTACTATATCTCCAGGCTGGCTTTGATTATCTGCTTTTACTCTAGCACAAAACCCTCCATTGTCATGCTCAAAATATAATACAACTTCCGCTCCAAGCATCTCTCTTGCTTCTACTCTTGCTTCTACAATATTATTAGAGACATCAAATCCCATTTCCTTTGCTTCTTCCAACTCATAAATATCTTCTGGACGAATTCCAACAATTACTTTCTTTCCTAAATGTCGATTTTTTAATTCTCGTTCCATGCGCTTTACTGGTGTCAAGATTGTTCCATTTACATTATTATCTAAATGAAGCAAAGATTTTCCTGCAATCTGCCCGATATATGCAGGAAAGAAATTCATTGCTGGAGATCCAATAAATCCTGCTACGAATAAATTAGCTGGATTGTGATAAAGGTTCGTTGGTGTATCAACCTGTTGGATTTCCCCTTTTTTCATAACTACAATTCTTGTTCCAAGTGTCATTGCTTCTGTCTGGTCATGTGTTACATAAATAATCGTTGTTCCAAGTTCTTTATGAAGTTTTGCTAATTCAATACGCATTTGACCCCTCAACTTTGCATCCAGATTTGAAAGTGGCTCATCCATTAAAAATGCCTTTGGATTTCTTACAATTGCACTTCCAATTGCAACACGCTGTCTCTGTCCTCCTGACAATTCTTTTGGACGCCTCTTTAATAAATGATCAATTTCCAGTATTTTTGCAACTTCTTCTACTTTTTCTTTTATTTCCTTCTTTGGTACTTTTCTAATCTTAAGAGAAAATGCCATATTATCAAACACATTCATATTAGGATAAAGTGCATAGTTTTGAAATACCATTGACAGCCCTCTTTCTCCTGGTTCTGCATAGTTACACAACTTTCCATCAATCCATAATTCACCATCACTAATTTCCTCTAAACCAGCGATCATTCTCAATGTTGTCGATTTCCCACAGCCAGATGGTCCAACAAAAATAATAAATTCTTTATCCTTAATATTTAAGTTAAAATCTTTCACTACGCAATTATTATTTTCATATACTTTACAAACATTGCAAAGCTCAATATTTGCCACTTTTCCTTCCTCCTTGTTTTATTTTCTTCCCTATTTTAATCTTTAACTTTTTTTTCCAAAAGCAGAAATTTTTTAAATATTGGTTAAGTTCTTTTAAAACTTTGTTATCTATATGTAAATTACCTACTACAATATCAAACATCCCAATTTACTTTTTTCAAAGATCTTGATATTAATACAAAGATAGTATATAAGTAGAGGAAATTACAGAATATTGTGAGCAATCAAGCTTTCAGAGATTATTGATCAGAGAGAAACATATTTTAGCTTTGGAAAGCCTGAGACGAGAAGAAAATGCTCTCTCACACAAGGCCCCATTTGGTCCAATGCTTATTTGTCAGGCATCTACAGAAAATATGATGTTTGTTACACATGCTTCCCTGATACTTGATTATAGTGAACCTTGCATCCTAGCAGTATAATATAACAGATTATTTATAATATCACCGAATTTTTCCTTGACATTATCTCTTATTCCGATTACAATAAAACATAATAAATTGACAAACCTGTGAGCAAGAGTAGTACCCATAATTGTGTATTTCCAGAGAGCATTGCATCGGTGAGAGCATGTATTATCCGTTATGGAGAATGGACTTGTGAGGGCAAACTGATTCCGTTTCTGACGGCGTAGGGGCGACGGCATCCATCCGTTATAATTGGAATATGTATTATTGTACATAACAGAGTGTATTCGTAATCGAATAAATTTAGGTGGCACCGCAGGAGTAATCTCTTGTCCTATTTGTATAGGACAGGAGTTTTTTTGTTATCATGATATGCAAAAGGAAGCTCCTGTGAAGGTTCCTTTTGTTATCACCAGAAAACTCCTGTAGAAATTTTTTATTATGGAAAGAAAGGAAGATAATTATGCCAAACAAAGAGATCCCTTATAAAATCTATTTAGAAGAAAGTGAACTTCCAAAACAATGGTACAACGTGCGTGCTGATATGAAAAATAAACCAGCTCCGCTTTTAAATCCTGAAACATTAAAACCAATGACATTTGAAGATTTACGTCCAGTATTTTGTGATGAATTGGTTCGTCAAGAATTAGATGATACAACTGCTTATTTTGACATTCCAGAAGAAATCCAAAATTTCTATAAAATGTATCGTCCATCTCCTCTTGTACGTGCCTACTGCTTAGAAAAACAATTGGATACTCCAGCTAAAATTTACTATAAGTTTGAAGGAAACAATACTTCTGGAAGCCATAAATTAAACTCTGCAATTGCACAGGCATATTATGCAAAGAAGCAAGGTTTAAAAGGTGTTACAACAGAAACTGGAGCTGGACAGTGGGGCACTGCATTATCTATGGCTTGTTCTTACTTCGGTCTGGATTGTAATGTTTATATGGTAAAATGTTCTTATGAACAAAAGCCATTCCGTCGTGAAGTTATGAGAACTTATGGAGCCACCGTTACTCCATCTCCTTCTGACACTACAAAGGTAGGAAGAAAAATATTAGAGGAATTCCCTGGTACTTCTGGCAGTCTTGGATGTGCGATCTCCGAAGCTGTGGAAGCTGCTACAACACGAGAAGGCTACCGTTATGTATTAGGCTCTGTTTTATCTCAAGTAATGCTTCATCAATCGATTATTGGATTAGAAACAAAAACAGCTTTGGATAAATATGATGTGCATCCAGATATCATTATTGGATGTGCTGGCGGCGGTTCCAACTTAGGTGGACTTATTTCTCCATTTATGGGTGAAAAGTTAAGAGGAGAACACGACTATCGCTTTATTGCTGTTGAACCAGCAAGCTGTCCAAGCTTCACTCGCGGAAAATATGCTTATGATTTCTGCGATACAGGTATGGTATGCCCACTTGCGAAAATGTACACACTTGGAAGCGGCTTTATCCCTTCTGCAAGTCATGCTGGCGGACTTCGCTATCATGGCATGAGTTCCATTCTTTCTCAGCTATATGATGACAAGTTAATGGAAGCTGTTTCTGTAGAACAAACATCTGTCTTTAAGGCAGCTGTCCAGTTTGCAAGAATTGAAGGTATTTTACCTGCTCCAGAAAGCAGTCATGCAATTCGCGTTGCGATTGACGAAGCATTAAAATGCAAAGAAACAGGAGAAGAAAAGACAATTTTATTCGGTTTAACTGGTACAGGATATTTTGATTTAACTGCTTATCAAAAATACAATGACGGAATAATGACAGATTACATTCCAACAGATGAAGATTTGGAAAAAGGCTTTGCAGGTCTTCCAAAAGTAGAATAAAACCTATTTAAAAAAATACATAAACAAAAGAAACTTCCACTGGAGTTTTCTTTTGCATATCACGATAAAAGGATGCACGGAGCAGACATTCTTTTGAGGTCAAACATACCCCTTATTAGAATGCATGTTCCGTGCATCGTTATTTGCAACAAAAAGGCTTACGTACCTACTTAAAAATTCTCCCACTTTCCCATTAAATAATAGTAGCAGTTTTTTATTGACTATGATATACTGCAAACGAATTTTAAAAAGCTGTAAAAAGAAAGGAGTGTTCAGTCAACTACTTATGAATAAAGTCATACGTGTCTGACTGCAAGTGCAATGAAAGAAAATTATAATAAGACTATGTATGCCTGTTTTATTGGCTATATCGTACAAGCCATCGTGAACAATTTTATTCCATTATTATTTTTAACCTTTCAGGCAACTTATAACATCCCACTATCCAAAATTACTATGCTTGTAACAATTAATTTTGGATTGCAATTACTAATTGATTTATTATCTGTATCTTTCGTAGATCGAATTGGCTATCGTGCCTCCATGCTACTTGCACATATTTGCGCAGCTGTTGGCTTTCTATTATTAACTATTTTACCTGAGATTTTTTCTGATCCATTTATTGGATTACTGATTGCTGTTACAATCTATGCTATAGGCGGAGGACTTTTGGAAGTATTAGTAAGTCCTGTTATGGAAGCTTGTCCTACAGATAATAAAGAAAAAGCAATGAGTCTATTACACTCTTTTTATTGTTGGGGACATGTGGGAGTCGTTTTGCTTTCTACTTTATTTTTTAAACGATTCGGGATTGAAAATTGGAAGATACTAGCAGTATTATGGGCCATCATCCCAATCATAAATACGATTCTCTTTACAAAGGTTCCAATGGCTTCTCTTATTGAGGAGGGAGAAACAGGACTCACCATTCCTCAGCTTTTTTCCAAGAAAATTTTTTGGCTTTTCCTACTAATTATGGTATGTGCAGGAGCCAGTGAACAATCGGTAAGCCAATGGGCATCCACCTTCGCAGAGAAAGGACTTGGAGTAAGCAAAACAATCGGAGATTTGGCTGGACCAATGGCATTTGCTATACTAATGGGAACAGCCCGGGCGTTTTACGGAAAATATGGGGAACGAATCAACTTAGATCTCTTCATGATTTACAGTGGTATTCTATGTGTGATTTCTTATCTCTGTATTGCCCTTGTCCCATCCCCAATCTTTGGATTAATTGGCTGTGCATTATGTGGACTATCCGTAGGTATTTTATGGCCAGGATCTTTTAGTAAAGCTTCCGCTTCCATTCGTGGTGGGGGAACTGCAATGTTTGCACTTATGGCATTGGCTGGTGACTTAGGCTGTTCCAGCGGTCCTACCCTTGTCGGAATGGTCTCCAGTCATTTTGGAGATAGTTTAAATATTGGTATTTTATCTGCAATTATCTTCCCTATTCTATTTCTCATCGGGATAGGAGTAAGCAAAGCAGGAAATAGAACTCCTTCTTTTTAGAGAATGGATTTACATAGGATACAACAAAAGGAAGCTTTACCAAAGCTTCCTTTTCAAGTTTTTCTAAATTACTTTCTATTTATATAATGAATCTGCTGCTCATTTACAAGCGGATAACAAATTAACGTTTCGACATCCAGATCTTCTTCCAACAATTGAACTGCACAAATTTGGCTATTCTCATAAGTCCTATAATAATAAATCCCTTTTTTCGCATTTACACAACAAGAATAAGTCGTACGGTCATATTCACCTTCTTCTGTCATAACACTGCCCTGCATCATACTGACTCCTTCCAGCATATGAAAAACTTGAGTGACGCAAGATAACTCGTCCTTTTTACAATCGGAATGAAACTTTAAAAATACCGCTCTTATAAAGCGAGAGGCCGACGAAGCATCTCCAGGAAGTCCAATTGCCCCCATTCCCTGTGCATATGGCTTTAAGTCGATTTCTTTCGAGAAACGATTGTTTGGATATGCAGATGTAAGATTCAAATAATTTATTAAGTTCGTTTTATGATATTCAAACGCTGGATTATTCGTTAAAACCCCATAAGGATTCTCATAAATCTTTACCCCCTCCTCCATCGGCTCCAAAACAATGCTATTTTCTTCATCTGCTAACATCCAATGCAACGGTGCCAATGGAATGTCTTTTCGGAATGGAATCGTTACAATATTTGTTTTTACCAATAACCGTTTTGCATCAGATACTGAAGCACATTGAGAAAGAATCCAAGGGATTAATTCAAATGGAGTAATATTATATTGATCTGTTCTTTCCTTTTGATAGACTGCATTATCTGGGAAATTCAATCCTGCCATACATAATCCTTTTTCATTTACTGCTTCTGCATACAATGGATAGTCTTCCAGCACCATTGCCATTCCTATCATAGCATAATGTTTTTGTATCTTTTTCTCTCTCTTGAAATGAAAGGTATAATTTCTAGGGGTTATTACAATCTTTTCTTGAAACGAATACGCCAGATCCATATTTCTCCCAAAATAAAATTGTTGGTTTTGATAAGTAATACAAGTACACATACGAATCTCCTCTTCTCTTAACACATATAGAAAATTGAAAACTTATTCCTTATAAATAAGTTTCCCCAATCTCCTTTTCTTATCCATAGCTCTTTTCTTATTAATTATTAATAAATATTTGTTGCGTCTTCTGGTAAACTTCTGACATGTTCCAAATAACTTCTGGCATTTCTTCCTTCTATCTGATTGTATTCATATCCTAAGATTCGCCCAACATATATCGCTGTATTCTCAAACAAATCACACATTTTCATCACTGCATTCCAACATTCCTCTATATTGGCAGAAGAATATGTGGCAAGATAATCCTTCCATTCCGTTTCGGATAGCCAGCAATACATATATTTACCTGATTTTCCTATACTGACTGAAAACTTTGTTTTCACTCCTATTTTCCACGATAACATTCGTTCCAATTCTTTTCTCACATAGAAGTTCAGCATATCCTGTACATACGGAACTTCCTTTCTCCAAAGCCCTTTTGCTACATTATCCAAACACCACCAAAATTCATTACAGCAACTCAAATACTGTATTTTAGATGGCTTCTTTATCCAATACATTTTATCAGTAGATTCTGGCACAACAGGAAGGATATTTTCTTTATCCAATAACACAATACACAACGAATCGAAACCAATATTTTCTCTTGCATGGACAATTGTCTCCACATGCAGATCCAAACGGTTTCCATCCGCAAACTGAATCAGCCAACCGTAAAAGTTATGTTTATCACTTGGTTCATCCGTATTTTCATCTGGATACTGCATAAACAGGCGCTCTCCAAATCGATCAATCCATTTCTTATCCTCAATAAATGATTCCGTCTCATGCACAACATAAACAATATCATAATCCATAAAAATATCCCTTGGTGCATTCGGATTCGTACGAGAACCATTCATATATACCGCACAAATACGTTCGTCCTCCTTCGCCGTACGAATAATTAAATCATACATTTCTTGCTCTGTCCTCATTCTCATAACCTCTTTTCCTTGACAATTCTTAAATCGAAAACCTTATACAATTTATAATAATACAAATCATAAATTTAAAAACAGTGAATCTTTTTGAGATTCACTGTATAAGGCAATTATATTACGAATCGTTTCCTTTTATTTATGTGCTTCCCACTTACATTCTGTGATTTCCAAATTTGAAAAACTTGCTTTAAAAGAAGAGTTTTCTGGACTGCATGCATAGATTCCAAATGATATTTCCTCATTTCCCTCACATAGATGACAAATTCTCATTTGTTTGAAATGAATGCCATCTGTACTGCACTCAATACAATAATCACTTTCCCGTCTGCTTAATCGATACCACATTTCCTTTATTGTAGCTGGAATATCGGTCGTAGCCCAATCCGAATATCCATGATTCGTCACAACACTGCCCAATCGCTGATAACTTTCATTTTCATACTCGATGGATGCCTTTAACCAGTTTTCACTGTCCAAATAAATAACAATCCCACACTGGTCAAAACGATGCTTACTTTCAAACTGCGTTCTTACAACAAAAGAAAAATACTTCTCTGCTGTCTTCGCCTGCAATACTGGAGCATTATCATTTTGAAAACCATAATAAGTACGCTGCCATAAATCAGTCCCTGGTTCTGTATACACTTCTACTTTTTCATCTTTTATTTCTACTTTTTTAGGTTTGCGAGTCCAATAAATTTCTTTCTTTAAAAATTCCTCCATCTTATTTCCTCCTCATATTTCTAATAAATTGTTTCTTTAACTAAAATCTCATTTTCTTCCATTTCTTGTTTTAACTCAAAAAGACATTTCATCTATATCCAATGAAAACTTTAAAATAATTTTTTATATTATATCACAGATTAAAAACCATAGAAAGCTGCAATGCAAAAATTTACAGAACTTTAAACATTTTTCTAATAGATTAGAAGATTACCATAATGCAAATACTTTCGAAATTTATTTCTCTATTATAATTTCTCCGCCTTCCACATACTTTCTTTCCATGTCATGACGCATCTTTCGGTTTTGTAGCATATCAAAAAGAATGAAAAAATCATACTCTTTTGGATATATCATAACACTCAATAAGCCTCATAGCTCTCGTATTGCTACAAATTTTTCAATCTTATTCCATCTGCTGTTTTCCAATCAATATTTCCATTTGAAGTATGTCCAAGAACTACAGCCGATGCAGCTGATGGAGCATTAAATTCATAATCTTTTACAAATTTCCGTTCAACAATTACTCCGTCCCTTTCTAATGTATTTCTAAGATTAAAATATGTTTTTCCCTTGGTCTGTAATGAAGGAGCTATATGATCTGATATTAAGGAATCTTTCAAAACTGTAAAACCTCCAGGACTGATAAACCCCTTAGCAGACGCTCCAGAACCCTTACAATATAAATATACTGTGTCATCTGTTGCTCGTGGGACAGGTACAAGTACTTTGTACCCAAGTGTATTGATAAGAATTTTGACATTATCAATAAATTCTTCCATACTTGCAATTTGAGATTCTTTCATAACTGTATTTTTATAGGTATTCTTAGTAAGAATCGTATACCGTCCACATTCTTTTGCAATTTCCACAAAACGATTCTCAAGATAACGAATTAACGCCTTATTTAAATCTCTACCGACAAAAATAACTGCGGTATTCCAATAATATTTTTCTTTTCCAGCTTGATAATCTCTAAGATGTTGAAGTAATCGTTCCTGAACACTTTCTGCTTCTCCAATATATACCGAGTCTGTACCATCATCCTCTTGACATATTAAAAAATAAATCCCAGCCCCTCTCGTATCATCTCGATTACATTTTTCCACTTCTATTCTAGGGATTTTTATTGCCTTTCCATTCCAATTTGACAATTCAGCTGTAACCAAGCTATCCGCAGTTCCATTTACTAAAAATAATTCTATTGCCTTTCCATATGTCATAATATCTCCCTTTTCTCGTAGCTCTTATAATTATTACAAAGTATCCTTGCTTATTTTTATTCTTATAAAACAATAGCATAAAGAATTCTACATAACATTTTATCATAGCCTTCTAATTCACACAATCTGATTTCTCTATATTCTTTATGCTACATGAAACAACATTTTATTCCCCTGTTCTCTCTGTTAAATTTGATAGATTATATCGTATGCTACTTTAAGTTGCAGAAAAGCAACTTCTTGTTGGTAGAAATACGTCTAAATTTATATTACAATTAATATATCAAAGACAAGGAGATATATGTATGGGTTTTGCGGATAATCTTAAACGAATCAGAAAAGATAAAAATTTATCACAAGAAGAGTTAGCAGAATTATTAAAAGTAAGCAGACAAGCGGTATCTAAATGGGAACAAGGTGTAGGTTTTCCAGAAGTAGAAAAATTATTATTACTTTCAAATAAATTAAATATTTCTTTGGATAGCTTAATGTCTACGGAAATTGCACAAGAAAATGATAAAAATGATAGACAAGTAACTGGAAAAATTATAATTACTTCTCCGTATGAAGATGTATTAGTTACTTGCTATAAAGTTCAATCTACAGGAAAAATGAAAGGTAGAAAAAATTCACCACAATATGCCTTGTTTGCTGTTAGTGATGGATATTCTTTTTGGGGACAACCAACTACTTTTTTAGGGTGGTATGCTGATAAAGAACACATCACAAAAGAAATTGCTGAAATACAAAGTGCCATTATCAATGGACTACCCTCATATGAGTTAAAATATAGCGTAAAAGTTAAGAGGCATGGACTGAAAATGGAAATTGTTAATAATTAAAAGATTAGCTAATACTTACACATAAAGCGGTTAGTTTAGTTTGTGAAATTCTAAAGTATAGTTTACAAGTTGCTGTTCATCGATGAACTCCCCCAAGTCTACACTTTTTTAATTCCCTGTACCGTATATCCGAAAGGTAGGAAATCAGCCTGGAAAAAAGATATTTCCATGCTCTCGGAATTGTGGTAGAATGGAAAAAACAGAGCAATAAATCGGAATTGATACAGTGTTGAGTAAATCGAAAGGAGGAGATATTAAGTAATTAAAAACATAGATAAATAGATTTATATGTGTTATAATGTGTTTGTAAAAGAATGGAGATTTTTATGAACACAAAAAATATCACAAATTATAAACCAAAAGATTTTCTTGAATGATTAGGGGGCTCAGTTAAGACATTGCAACATTGGGAAGGAGGAAGAAATTACTAAAGAGTTACAAGACGGAAATAAATCCGACACGGGAGCAAATACAAAAGATAAATAAAACGATTGAAACTTGTAGATTTGTGTATAATTTCTATCTTGCTTACACCAAAGAACGTTACAACAATGGCGAAACATTTATGAGTGGTAAAAGTTTTAGTGTTTGGTTAAATAAGGAATATCTTCCGAATCATCCTGATTACATGTGGATGAAAGAAGTGAGTTCGAAATCGGTAAAGAAATCTATTGAAAATGGATGTAGTGCTTTTACAAGATTTTTCAAAGGTCAGAGTAAATTTCCTAATTTCAAGAAGAAAGGAAAATCTGATGTGAAGATGTATTTTGTAAAAAACAATCCAAACGATTGTTTTTGTGAAAGGCACAGAATTAAGATTCCTACTCTTGGCTGGGTAAGAGTGAAGGAAAAAGGTTATATTCCTACAACGACCAAGAATGGATCGAGAATTAAAAGTGGTACGGTTTCTTGTAAAGCAGGAAGATATTATGTATCTGTTCTGGTAGATATTCCTGATACAGAAAAAACACAATTAAATGATTTTGGACTAGGAATCGATTTAGGAATAAAAGATTTTGCAATTATTAGTAATGGAATTACAAAGAAAAATATT
>FCNS01000023.1:0-385 GCA_900045905.1 Clostridiales bacterium CHKCI001
ATTCAAATCTTCAATCACGATATAAGATGGCTTGGTTTTCACTATCTCTGCGATTGTTTTATTGATATAATCTGTACGAATACCATCGATTCTATGATGAAGTTTTTGTACCTTTAAGACTTGTTTTTGAATATTTTGTCTAGTAGCTTCTCCTTTCATTTTCTTGTTGCGTTCCTTTAAGTCTTCGTATTTCCTCGATAGACAACGCTGTTCTCTTTTTAATTGTTTTTCTAATTTCTTTAATTTTGCAGTTTTGTTAATATTTTTCTTTGTAATTCCATTACTAATAATTGCAAAATCTTTTATTCCTAAATCGATTCCTAGTCCAAAATCATTTAATTGTGTTTTTTCTGTATCAGGAATATCTACCAGAACAGATACATAA
>FCNS01000023.1:422-10106 GCA_900045905.1 Clostridiales bacterium CHKCI001
TGTTTTCTCTGTAACTTTCTCCCCTGATTTCTGTAGCTCTGCCGTGATTTTAGGAGCACCGTAGTTCTGATGGGAAGCATTATAGATCTTCTGGATTTTTTCTTTTAAAACTGCACGGTGAATCTCCGTGTCTGAGGGGACTCGTTTTTTCCATGCATGGTAGCCGGATCGTGAAACACCTAATTTTTTCAGTATCCCGCTGACAGAAACTTGGCGTTTCACGGGCAGGGCATTGATTTCTTCCACATACTCTGATACAGCTGTGTAGAGGGCTTTTGTCATTTTCCCAGGATACTGATTGCTTTTTTAATACTTCAAGAGCATCTTTTGTGTCTCGTAATTCACGTTGCAATCTGGCAATTTCTTTTGCCTCATCACTGGCATAATTACCGGAACCGCGGGTGGGAACAGCGCCTTCATTTTCCTTGGCTGTTTTCGTCCAGTTTTTGAGTGCTGACTCACTGATTCCAAGATTTTCAGCTGTTTTACAAAGTGTCAATTCGGGATGATTCTTTCTGTATCGAATCGCATCTTCTTTAAACTGTTGTGAGTATTGAGTACCTTTCGCCATAACCATTCTCCTCCTTCATATGACTATTATATAACATTTATTGAAAATGGTCATGTTTATTTTGTACTATTTATATTCTAGCACCAATCTGTGCATGGGGGACATCACGCCTTGCCTTCGATGGCAGTGGAAGTGTCCTTCGTGGAAAAGATGCAGATCTTGGCTCATACAGTGTATGCAGGTTCCAAAGTGGCAAAGTCTACAACTGCGACCTTTCCGCATCCTATAACATCGGCAGTAGATATTTTGTACGTGAGAGATTAAAATCCTTGCCCGCAAGGGAGAGGTTGGCACTTGAGGCAAAAGTTCCTGGGGTCGCTAAGAGAAGCACCTGCACATTCTCTACGCTAATTCGCTTCAATGCGGAGTTTACGTCCTTCGTGGCGTAAATCTCTGAGTTTTAGCTGTATGGTAGAAATGTAGTTCCCGTCTCCTAAAGAGACTACGTGTAGAAATACACTTATGGGAAGCACGCGACTTTAGTCGTGTGAGGCTTCACTCTCATATCATAAGAGGAATGAAAGCATATTCTTTAAAACCAGATATTATATTAAAGAACTTTTGGAGAGAAAACAGGCGATTTGCAGATTTATTTAACACAGTATTGTTTGAAGGAAAACCAATTCTTCATCCAGGAGAATTGCGGGAACAGGATACGGATTTATCGACTGTATGGAAGCAGAATGACTATTTTACTGTGCTTTAGAAAATAAGAGATGTTGTAAAAAAATCAGCATTTGACATAGACTTTATCATTTTAGGAATTGAAAACCAAATGAATATGCATTATGCAATGCCGTTTAGGGTAATGGTCTATGATGCATTAGGATACCTAAAAGAGTGTTCGGAACTTGCAAGATTTCATAAGAAAGAGAAAATGCCAATGACTTCCGACGGATTTCTCTCTAAGATGAAAAAAGAAGATCGGCTGCATCCAATTATCACGCTTGTGATTTACTATAACGAGAAGTCGTGGGATGGTCCTTTCTCATTGCAGGATATGATGTTGCCTCTTTCCGATAAGATGAAATCTCTTGTGGCAGGTTATCCCATGCATTTACTTCAGGTAAGAGATAGTGAAACCTATACATTTGAAAATAGAGATCTTCAGACAGTGTTTCAGTTCTCTCGAATGATGTTCAGGGAAGATTATGAGAAGTTAAGAAAAGCTTACGAAACCAAGGCAAATTCGTTTGAACTGGCAGCGGTTGTTAGGGCAATCACACGAAAGAATTAATTGAAACAGCTGTGGCTGAGAAAGGAGCGATTAATATGTGTGCTGCATTAGAAAAGTTGAAAGAAGAAGGAAAACGAGAAGGTCAAAGAGAGATCGCTTATAATTTATTGAAAAAAGGAATTGCAATTGATATTGTGGAAGAAGTCACAGGGGTTCCACGAGAAGAACTCTTTTCTTTAAGGAGCAGCTTAAATTAAAAGGTTCTTGTAGAAAGAATTATATGATTTTTTATAAGATGTGATTATTGGGGATAATAGGTAAGTTTTTGCCATCTATAAGGTACAGGATGTATGGTGAAGGTGTAGAGAAATAAGTCTCTGCACCTTTTTTTGATAAAAAGCTTTTTATCAGTTATATTAAAGATGAAAGTTAGTTTGTTACTTGACTAATTAACATGCAAACAAAGAGGTGATGTAGTTGAATATCAATCCTTATACGGTTCTTAAAGGAATGAATCTGCTGGTAGACGAAGGAATTATTTATAGGATAAGGGAATTAGGAATGTTTGTAAAAACGGGAGCGGTTGAAAAAATACTACGAAGACAAGCATTTACATATGTTGCAATTACGTTCAGATTAACAATTATTTTGATAATTCCAGTATTTTTTGAATTGATTGTACCACATAATTGAGAAACTGATTGATTTCTGTACTAAGTGTATTGGATTTATGGGTAATGAGATGCTTAATTCTTCTTATCCTATATTAATTACTACTATTTGTTATATGCGTTTTAAATACTTGTTTTTGTAGAAATGAGCTTAAAAGTAAGAGATGACCAAAAAAAACGTTATGTTTGGATCGAAAAAAAGATAGAAAGAAAATTTAAAAAGTTGGTATAAAAGCAGAAATTATTTTTTAAATTATTTGTGATTTCCCTAAATTTATGGTATCATAATAGAAAATTTTCTTTTTAGGAGGACAACATGAGTCAAGTTGAACAATATGTGATTAGTATTCCTGACTTTCCTGAGCCAGGGATTATTTTCCGTGATATTACATCGATTTTAAGAGATGCGGATGGATTAAAGCTGGCAGTGAATGAGATGATGAAATATCTGGATGGTGTGGAATTTGATGCAATTGTAGGTTTGGAATCAAGAGGGTTTCTGTTTGGGATGCCGATTGCCTATAATTTGCATAAGGCGTTTATTCCTGTGCGAAAGAAGGGTAAATTGCCAAGAGAAACTGTTGAGGCAGCATATGAATTGGAATACAGCAGTGCGGTAATTGAAGTGCATAAAGAGGATGTTAAGCCAGGAATGAGAGTGGTTTTGGTTGATGATTTAATTGCGACTGGAGGTACGATTAAAGCAGCGGCTGGTTTATTGGAACAGCTTGGAGCAACGGTTGTAAAAATGGTTTGTCTAATGGAATTAAAAGGTTTGAATGGGAGGGACTATTTAAAAGGCTACTCAGTGGATACAGTGATTTCTTATGAAGGAAAATAGAGAGTTTTTCCAAAAATAATAAATATAGGAGAAACTTTTCTAGTATTTCTACTATACAAAATAACAAAATAAGAACTAGAAGAGAGGATCATATGTTAGAAAAATTATTTAAACTTAAGAAGAATAATACAAATGTAAGAACCGAAGTTGTAGCTGGTATTACGACGTTTATGACAATGGCATATATATTGGCAGTGAATCCAAGTGTGTTGAGTGATGCAGGTATGGATGCAACGGCAGTATTATTGGCAACTGCACTGGCATCGTTTATTGGAAGTGCGTGTATGGCATTTATGGCGAATTTGCCATTTGTATTGTCGGCAGGCATGGGATTAAATGCATATTTTGCATATACGGTTGTAGCAAACTATGGTTATAGTTGGCAGGTAGCATTGTTGGCAGTATTTGTGGAAGGTATTATTTTTATTGTATTATCGTTAACAAATGTCAGAGAAGCGGTTTTCAATGCAATACCGTTCAACTTAAAAAAGGGTGTTTCAGTGGGGATTGGAATGTTTATTGCATTTATCGGTCTGCAAAATGCGGGTCTAGTTGTAAAGAATGATTCTACGCTGGTAGGAATTATTGATTTTACAGAAAATTTTAATACTGCGGGAATTTATGCTATATTGGCGGTAATTGGTTTGTTTATTACGATAATTCTATATATTAAAAGAGTAAAAGGTGCGATTTTAATTGGTATTTTAGCTACATGGATACTTGGAATGATTTGTCAGGTAATAGGCATTTATGTTCCAAATGCGGAAACTGGTTATTACACATTATTTCCTACCTTTTCTATGACAGATTTCAGTAAATTAGGGGAGACATTTGGGCAATGTTTTCAGGTTGATTTTGACCTTGTAGGGATTGCGAATTTTATTGTAGTAATTTGTGCCTTTTTATTTGTAGATATTTTTGATACACTTGGTACTTTAATTGGTGTTAGTACGAAAGCTGGTATGTTGGATGAAAAGAATCGTTTGCCAGGAATTAAGCCAGCGTTATTGGCAGATGCAATTGCGACAACGGCAGGTGCAGTATTAGGTACTTCTACAGTTACCACATTTGTGGAGTCTTCTGCTGGTGTAGCAGCTGGAGGACGTACTGGGTTAACAGCGATTGTAGCAGGGTTATTATTTCTGATATCCATGTTTTTTGCCCCAATTTTTACTGCAATTCCTTCATTTGCAACGGCTCCAGCATTGCTTATGGTTGGATTTTTAATGTTTGGAGCCATCACTGATATTAAATTTACCGATGATAATATGACGGAAGCAGTTCCAGCGTATCTTTGTATTTTAGCAATGCCATTGTTTTATAGTATTTCAGAGGGAATTTCAATTGGTATTATTTCTTATGTATTGTTGAATACAGTTTGTGGTAAAGCCAAAAAAGTTACTCCTCTTATGTATGTGCTAGCAGTGTTATTTGTACTTAAGTATATTTTCTTATAAAATTCTTAGATGATAAAAAGGATATAACAATAGTGCTATTTTGTTAAAATATTAACGGGATGTTTTTATCGGGCAGAGATATTGTAGTTTTTATCTCTGCCTATTTTTATGGGTTTTAGTTAAAAAAAATTTATGAGTGTAAAAAATGACTTTATTAGAAACGCGAATTTTTCCAAATGTCTTTTTTGCCTGCTCCTTGTTCAAAGTGGTATTTTGCAATTCCAAGATCTATCTTTGTATAAAAACCGTTTCCAGCTTTACCAGTTACTTTATCACCGTCGAGAGTAAATATAAATTTTTGCTGATTCATTGCTGTTGGAGCAAGTAGAGCAGCTTTGATACCAGAGTCAAACCAGTCAGGTTTTTGACCATTTGCTTTACTCACTGCATCGGCAGTTTTTGATTTATGAACTACTCCCTGTGTGGTACCATGTCCTAAAGAAATTACTAGAGTCAGCTTTTCGCCATCACTAATTTTAATATTTTTCTTTGCCTTGTTTTTAGAAAAAGTCAGGGCAACCCAACAGGTATTTAGTCCTAACATCTGCGCTTTTAGAACAATACGTTCACCATAGTAACCACATTTCTCTTCAAGGTTTGCAGATTTTTTCCCAACTAGTGCAATGTAATTCTGTACACCGCTAAATTTGCCGTAATGTGCCATCATTCCATTAAAAGCAGTTGGTTCATTTGTTATAAGCTGGATGTGAAGATTTCCTTTTTTATTACAGGTATCGATTTCTTTTTGAAGCTCGGAAATAATTTCTTTAGAAATCTTCTTATTTGTATAACTGCGTACAGAATGTCGCTGATTGATAGCTTCTAAAATTGTCATAGTCAATATCTCCTTATAATTTAATAATTCGGCCATGTGTTTGTTCTGAAGTTTAAAAGGCTGATAAATAAAAAAGGATTGATTCTATAAAGATTGCTTTTGAGCACGCCATTGAATCAATTCTCCTGCAATACTAATTGCGATTTCAGCTGGAGTTTCGGCGGAAATTGCGAGTCCAATTGGAGTCTGGAAGCGGGAAATTTGAGTGTCGGTGAAGCCGTCAGCGAGAAGTTTTTGCCTTATAATTGCAATTTTATGTCTGCTTCCCATAACTCCGATATAATGAGCAGGAGTCAGTAATGATTGTTTTTGGACAAGATAATCGTAATGATGACCTCGTGTCATAATGCAGAGATAATCGGATGGTTTAATTGTAATAAAATCAGAGATATGTTCAAAATCTCCCACAATACATCTAGAAGCATCTGGAAATATATTCGTATTGGAAAATTCTGGACGGTCATCGAATACAACACAGCGAAAATCCAAATGAGTTAAAATAGGAACGAGTTCTTGTGCCACATGTCCCCCGCCAAAAACATAGACGATTCCAGCACGAATCAGTGGTTCGCTGTAATAACGGCGATCTCCGATGGTTACTTGGGTTGCTTTGGATTGGAGCAGTGGTGTAGGATCATCAATAGATAATCCGTACATTCCATCTGGTTCTCGGTAAAATCCAGCAGACCAGGCAGTTTCATCCGTGATGTCCATAATGAGCCAGCAATTTTCCGATTGATCCCAATCTGCAAGAAGCTGACTGCAAAGCTGATGAAATGTCTGATTGTTGTAAGAAATATATTGAAAATAGACAATCACGTCTCCTCCGCAAATCATTCCCAAATCTGCAATTTGATCTTTGCGCAGTTTGTATCCTCTCGTGAAAGATTGTTTTTGTAAAAGAACTTCTTTGGCTTGCTGGATGGATTGGTATTCGACATTACCGCCCCCAATGGTTCCATAAGAGGTTCCGTCGTCCATAACAAGCATACGAGAACCAGCTCCTCTTGGGGAAGATCCAGAACTGGCAATGATTGTTACAAAAACGAAGTCTCGATGCTGTTCCATCGCTGTTTTTGCCATTTCAAATAGTTGTTTTATTCCATTCATAATGATAAAATCTCCTGTATACAATTTATATCTTTTATCATAGCTGTTTTCCATTCATTTTACAAGTATTATATTGAACGCTTTACTTGAGCGTAGAATTTTAAGGATGGATGCTAGTCTACTTTGGCATTGTTATTCACGACTGGTTGTGCTATAATGAGGAACAGATGTATGGATAAGCAGCAAAAAAGAATTTGGGTATTGGAGGAAAAAATGAAACAGGTTTTATTTGGAAAGAGTCAATTGCAAGTTCCAGCAGTTGTAGTTGGATGTATGAGAATGAACGGATTAGAACAAAAGGAAGCGGAACAGTTTGTGAAAACTGCGATTGATATGGGAGCGAATTTTTTCGATCATGCAGATATTTATGCAAATGGTTTATGTGAAGAAATGTTTGGAACAATTTTGAAAGAAAATCCTGGAATGCGTGAAAAATTAATAATTCAATCAAAATGTGGAATTGTACCAGGCATTATGTATGACTGCTCAAAACAACATATCTTACAGTCTGTGGACAGGATTTTAAAGCGATTACAAACCGACTATTTGGATTGTTTATTGCTGCATCGACCAGATGCATTAATGGAACCAGAGGAGGTAGCCGAGGCATTTGATGAATTGAAATCAGCAGGAAAAGTGCGATACTTTGGAGTATCCAATCAAAAGCCATCTCAGATTAAGCTGCTTTCTCGTTGGTTAAACCAAGAAATTGAAGCAAATCAGTTACAGTTTAGTATTACAAACTCGAATATGGTTCGAAATGGAATGGAAGTCAATATGATGACGGAGGGAGCGGTAGAACGAGATGGCAGTGTATTGGATTTTTGTCGTCTGCATGATATTACGATCCAAACTTGGTCCCCATTTCAGTACGGATTTTTTGAAGGCGTCTTTATTGGAAATCCAAAGTTTGAGGAATTAAATAAAGTATTAGAAGAGATGGCAGAGAAATATAACGTAACGCCTACGGGAATTGCTACCGCATGGATTCTTCGCCATCCAGCCAATATGCAAATGATTTCTGGAACAATGAAAATAGAACGGTTAAAGGAAATCTGCAAAGGAGCTGAAATTTGCTTAGAAAGAAACGATTGGTATCGGATCTACTTAGCTGCGGGACATATATTGCCGTAAGCAACCCTATGAAGGGAAATAAGTAACATTAGAAAGATATAAAATGATTTCATTGAAAGGAGAATGTTTTATGGAAACAGGAATGACAAGAGAGGAAGCAATTGCACTTTTAAAAAAATATAATCAGGAGTCCTTTCATTTGTTACATGCATTAACCGTAGAAGGCGTAATGCGTTGGTATGCAAAGGAATTGGGATATGGAGAGGAAGAAGAGTTTTGGGCAATGGCAGGTTTGCTACATGATATTGATTTTGAGAAATATCCAGACCAGCATTGCCAAAAAGCACCAGAGTTGCTAAAAGAAGCAAATGCCAGTGAAGCATTAATTCATGCAGTTTGTTCTCATGGATATGGACTTTGTTCTGATGTGAAACCAGAGCATTTGATGGAAAAAGTATTGTTTGCAGCCGATGAATTAACTGGATTAATTGGAGCCGCTGCGAAAATGCGTCCGTCCAAGAGTTGCTGTGATATGGAAGTTTCAAGTTTAAAGAAAAAATTTAAAGATAAACGATTTGCAGCAGGTTGTTCCCGAGATGTGATTCGAGAAGGAGCAGAAATGTTAGGATGGGACTTAAATGAATTATTTGAAAAAACAATCTTAGCAATGCGTTCCTGCGAAGAAAGCGTAAATAACGAACTTGCAGCATTGTAGGAGGATGATAAGATGGAGGAGTTAGATCAATTATTTGCGTTTTTTCGAGAAATTGATAAGGAAAAGCAGATTGTAAGACAAACTTATATTTCCGATGCTGTACGAAAAGAAAATGATGCGGAACATGCATGGCATGCTGCAATTATGGCAATTTTATTAAGTGATTATGCGAATGAAAAAATTGATGTGTTAAAAACGGTAACGATGCTTTTGATTCACGACATTGTAGAAATTGACGCAGGGGATACGTATGCATATGATGAGAAAGCAAAACAAACACAAAAACAAAGAGAAACAGAGGCAGCAAATCGTATTTTTGGAATGCTTCCAGAAGAAAAAAGGGCATGGATGCGAGGACTTTGGGAAGAATTTGAGGAAAGAAAGACACCAGAAGCCAAGTTTGCAAGGGTAATGGACAATATTCAACCAATGATGTTAAATGCTGCGACAAATGGATTAGCATGGGAAGAACATCAAGTTCATTTGGAGCAAATTTTAGGTCGCAATAAACATACAAAAGACGGTTCTAAACAGCTTTGGGAATATGCTTTCCAGAAATTGATTACCCCATACGTAGAAAATGGAACGATTAAATAATAGAAAATGCTGCTTGTTTTGCTATAAGAAAATAAATATTACTAGAAGATTTACTTAACGGAAAAATAAAATAAATAGTAAAACTTAAATTTTAAAATGATAATCAGGCTTTGTCGGATTATCTGGAAAAAGAGAGGACTTATGAATTTAGAATTTAAAAAACTAAAAGCAGAAGATATGAGATCGTTAGCTCCATATTTTTCACTGCGTCCCAATAAGACATGTGATAGTGGATTTTTGGACAGCTTTTTGTGGAGTGATTATTATCAGGTAGAATATTGCTGTGTGGATCAAAAAGCAGTTTTGTGGAAAATGGAATTTGAAGGAGAAGTTTATTCTGCAATGCCACTTTGTAAAGAAGAAGACTTAGCATATTATTTTCAATTAAGTCAACAGTACTTTAACAAAGTTTTAAATCTGCCTTATAAAATTTCTCTTGCAGATGAAGAAGCAGTAAAGTTTTTGAAATTAGAAGAAAATCCAGACTATCTCGTTGTAGAAAAAGAGGATGCAAAAGACTATTTATATGATGCAGAAGAGATTCGCACACTGCCTGGAAAGCGTTTCCATAAGAAGAAAAATCTTGTCAATAAGTTTAAAAGAGAGTATGAGGGACGATGGGAATATCGGAGAATG
>FCNS01000024.1 GCA_900045905.1 Clostridiales bacterium CHKCI001
CTGCTTGGTAATAAAAGTTCTTACTCAAATAGATTGATACCTGTATTCCAAAGTCTGAAAATGATGTACGATTACAGGCTAAACTTGGTAGTAAGAACCCCACAGGCTTGCCTGTGGGAGTAGTCAGTAAGATAGGAATAACGATATGGAATATATTTATATTATTTTTACTTGGTACAATGATGCTTGTAAAACCAGAATTGCTTTGGAAAATTGAGCATATTTTTACAGTTAAAAATGGAGAACCAACAGAACTGTATATGACTCTTATGCGTATTGGTGGTGTATTTTTTGTAAGTGTGGCGGTCATTATGACAGTAGTTTTACTTTTGCAATAGATGAAAAATAATCAGTTTCTATATAAATGCTAGAATTCTTTATTAGGGAGGAGTTCTGGCATTTATTTTTATGAGAATAGCGGTCAATCTGTAATGGCAGGCGTGCACGGCTATTAATTTTTATACCAAAATACAGCAAGATTTAAGAAAAAGTTTTAATATGTAGATAAAAGACAAAGAAATTTGGAAAATTTTACATAGAATTTACATAAAACAGTCATGGAAAAATCACAAACCAATCTTATAGTTACAATGAATTAAACAAGGCTCGAATGGTAAGTGAGGGAAAGGAGGTATTCGATGGGTTTTCGGCATGAATATAAGTATTATATTAATTACGGAGATTATATTGTTCTGCGGCAGCGATTGAAAGCAGTATTGCAATCCGATCCTTATGCAGATGAAAATGGAGAGTATCATATCCGTAGTTTATACTTTGACAATTATTCTGATAAAGTATTAAGAGAAAAGCTGGATGGTGTAAGTATACGAGAAAAGTTTCGAATTCGTTATTATAATCATGATTTGAATGTAATTTCATTAGAAAAAAAGAGTAAGGTAAATGGACTATGTAAAAAACAGGCTGTAAGAATTACAAAAGAGCAGGCGCAAGAAATCATCAATGGCGAAATTGAATGGATGGAAAAAAGTAAAAATAATCTTTTGGTAGAGTTATATGCTAAGATGCACTATGAGCAGTTACGTCCAAAAGTAATTGTAGACTATATCAGAGAGCCATTTATTTTCCCAGCAGGAAATGTAAGAATAACATTGGATCGGGATATTCGCACAGGATTGTGGGATATCGATGCATTAAGCCCCGATGTTATAACAATTCCAGCGGGAGATGTAAAGATACTTCTGGAAGTAAAGTATGATGCGTTTTTACCAAGTATTGTGCGTGATATTATACAGTTAAATGGCAGAAAAGTAAGTGCATTTTCAAAGTATGCTTCATGTAGAATGTATGGATAAATAAGCAGCATTAGCGGATTGTAACGATCTGTTTTATTCATGATAATAAAAGAAGAGAAGGAGTAAAAGAATGAGTTTAGTAGCAGCAATATCTTTTCAAGATATTTTTAAATCCAATTTTTTAGAAAATATTTCCAGTGTGTCAATTATAGATATGGTGATTGGAATTATCCTTGCATTTGGAATTGGGGTTTTAATTTTTTTCATATATAAAAAGACTTATGCAGGAGTTATGTATTCGGAGAGTTTTGGGGTTTCATTAATTGCGATGACGATGATTACGACTGTTGTAATTATGGCAGTAACAAGTAATGTAGTATTATCACTTGGTATGGTTGGTGCATTGTCCATTGTACGTTTTCGTACTGCCATTAAAGAGCCTGTGGATATTGCATTTTTATTCTGGTCGATTGCAGTTGGAATTGTACTTGCTGCTGGAATGATTCCATTGGCAGTATTTGGAAGTGTAATGATTGCGATTGTACTACTTATCTTTTGTAATAAGAAAACACATGCATATCCATATATTATGGTAGTTCGATGCACAAATAAAAAAGCGGAAGATGGCGTGAAAAAGTTCTTAGATAATCAAGTAGAAAAATGTGTGTTAAAAAGTAAGACAGTAACAAAAGGAATGATTGAAGTGAATTATGAAATTCGTCTCAAAGAAGATAATACCGATTTTGTAAATCAAGTGGCCAATATGAATCAGGTAGAAAGTGCCGTTATGGTAAGTTATAATGGAGACTATATGAGTTAAGGAGGGGACATGATAAGAAACAAATATACTGATATCGCTTGCACGATTATCATAGTCCTGTCTCTTGTTATCACAATAGTATTTATAAATGGAGAAGCATTTGGAATTCAGAAATCAGAATACACAGTTGGATACGAAAATCGATTATTTAATACGAATGTGGTGCATAGCGTAGATATTGTCGTAGATGAGTCTGACTGGCAAGGGATGTTGGATCAGGCAATGTCGGAGGAATATATTAAATGTAATATAGTTATTGATGGCGAGGCATACAAAAATGTTGCAATTCGTCCAAAAGGGAATTCTTCTCTGACCCAAGTTGCATCCTCCGATTCCGATCGCTATAGTTTTAAAATTGAATTTGATCATTATAATGATTCTCTCAGTTATTATGGATTGGATAAGTTATGTTTGAACAATTCCATCCAAGATAATACGTATATGAAAGATTTTGTTTCATATCAGATGATGCAAGCGGTAGGAGCGGATGCTCCGCTTTGCAGCTTTGTATGGATTACAGTAAATGGACAGGATTGGGGACTTTATCTTGCAGTAGAGGGGATTGAAGAAGGATTTGCACAGAGAAACTATGGTTCTGATTATGGAGCTATTTATAAGCCAGATAATATGGATATGAATGGAGGAGATCAAGATAGGGGCGAGATGCCTGATTTAGACCAAATGAAAGATCGAAAGCCTGACCAAATGCCAGAAAATGAACAAGACATTGAGCAGAATGAAGAAACATCGCCACAAGTATCAGAGACTCAAAGTAGTAGTACAGAGCAAAATGAAGGAATTCCTTCTGACCCAAATTTGGAAAGTCAAATGAATAACCAGACTAATTTGAATGAAGAATCGCAAGTTACACAAGAAGCAGAAGTTCAAAGTGATACAAACCAGAATATACCATCATCCCAAGTTCAAGACAGCATGGAAATAAGTGAAGAAATACAAGCACCTCAAATGCCGCAAGGTCGTGGAGAGAATGGAGAAGGAAGCAGAGAGTTTGGGCAAAGAGGCGGTGGTATGAACCGTGGAAGTGATGCAGTAAAACTGTTATACAGTGACAATGAGATTGATAGTTACGCTGATATTTTTGATAATGCAGTGATGGATGTAACCGATGCAGATAAGAGACGTCTAATTGCTTCGATTAAGCAATTAAATGAAGGAGAAAATCTCTCAGAAGTGCTAGATACCGATGAAGTAATTCGCTATTTTGTTGCTCATAATTTCGTACTAAATGGAGATAGTTATACAGGAAACATGATTCATAATTATTATTTAAGAGAAAAAGATGGAAAGATGTCGATGATTGCATGGGATTATAATTTAGCATTTGGAGGTATGTCTATGGGAGCAGCAGGAGTGGATCAGGCAACAGCGCTTGTGAATTCTCCAATTGATTCTCCTGTGGAAGACGGTGATATGGATTCCAGGCCGATGATTTCTTGGATTTTTAATAATGAGGAATATTTGAATCAGTATCACTCTGTATTTAGTGAATTTATTACTTCCTATTTTGATAGTGGAAAATTTGAACAATTATATGATAAAACAATTGCTTTGATTTCACCTTATGTGGAAAAAGACCCTACTGCATTTTGTACGTATGAAGAGTTTCAACAAGCTGCTCAATATTTGAAAGAGTTTTGTATCCTTCGTGCAGAAAGTATTAAAGGACAGTTAAACGGAAGTATTCCTTCTACCAGTGAAGGACAAGAAACGGATTCTTCAGGATTTATTGATGCTTCTTCGATTGATATTCGTGCAATGGGAACACAAAATGGCGGAGGAATGCCACAATTTCATAATGAAAATGGAGAAATGCCGCCATTTGATAATGAAAACGCATCTCAATTTAATCTTGAAAATAATCCTCCTGCTTTAAACTCAGAGAGTGAAACAAATAATGGAACAGGATAATATAGGAAAACAGCAGGGACGATTCCTAGTTTAGAATCGTCCCTGCCTCTATTTTTTAAGAACTTAATGCTATTTTTTTTATCATACGGAAGGAATGTTGAACAGGAGGCAATAGCATAACGATACTTGTTAAAATTGCTTCTGTTCCCATGTATGCACCATTGTATAATAAAGAATATAGAATTGGATTCAATCCCTCTGGCGCATAGGCTGCGAAAAAGACACATCCAGAGAGTGTGGAAAATAGGTATCTTCCTAATACTCCAACCAAATATCCAATGATTAGGCCGTGCTTTTTATTGGTAAATAGTCCAGATAATCCAAGTGATCCAAATGCGAATATGTAATCGAACAGCATTTGGGGAATACTTAGAATATAAGGATCTAAAATGAGTTGGAGAATCCCATAAGCAATTGCGGTTGTTAAGCCAATCGAAAGACCGTACCAATAGCCGACTAAAGTGATAAACATCATACTTAGTAAAGTAACAGAACCTCCATAGGGCATTTTAATAATTGTAATCATACTTGTTACGGTTGCAAGTGCAATAGAAACTGCTGAAAAAACCATTGGTTTGGTCTCAAAATGATTAGAGTTTCTTTTGCGGAAAAGAGATGCAATCATAATAAGAATGAGAAATAATGCGATAAAGACAAGATATCCCGCTGGCTGTAAGATCCAAGATTCACCATCTGATGATTTTGTTGCAAAAAATGAAAGCATGATAAGTCCCTCCTTTGTATTTATCGATTTTTTATTGTATTGAATTTGCAAAAAAAAGTCAATGAAAAATTAAAACAAATCAGATATTATTCATGAAATGATTTACCGAAACACAGATAAGTGGTACAATAGAACGTAAGAGATAGAAGATGGAGGAAGGAAATTGCAGTTAGAAAAAAATAAAACAATAAGCGTTGGTACAAAAGGAATCATGTTGCTGGAACGAATCATTTGTAAAGTTGTATTACGGGTATTACAGGGTGGATTTCAAGAGTTATATCATTTGGATCATCGAATTGCAGAAGAGATGAACCAGTGGGAAAACAACATGATTTACGGTTTAGAGTGTCCACAAGGAGGGGCTTCGTTATACTTACAGTGGAAAAATGGAAAATTAAAAAAAGTAAAAAATCCCCCTATCACATATCATGATGCAATTATTCAGTTTACCTCTATGTATATGGCGATACTGGTTTTAACTGGACAGATTGGAATTTCAGGTGCGTATGCATTGCATGGATTTACATTAAAGGGAGATATTGCGAAAACAATGTCGTTTGCACGCTGTGTTGATATTTTAGAAAGTTATTTATTTCCGAATGTAATAACTGAACGAATTATGACAGCAGTACCAAAAAAGGAAACTTCCAGTTTGCTTGTATATGCAAGTATAATGAAAAATATCATAACGGTTCATTAGAAGTGAACTGTGTTAAAATATAAATAGAGGAGAGAAAACTATGTCATTAAGTTATGAATTCCAACATCGTGTAAAAATTCTTTCTGGACATCATAGTTTAGAACAACTTCCAAAAGAATTGCAGGACTTGGGGGTAGTACGACCGTTGATTATCTCAGATGAGATGTTGAAGAAGATCGGTGTACTACAAAGCGTATTGGATGTATTAATGAAGGAAGGAGAAAAGGAAATTCCATGTTTTACAAATGTACCAGTAGATTCTTCTTCTGATATAGTTAATGAGATAGGAAAAGTTTATCATAAACTAAGTTGTGATGGATTGATTGCAGTTGGAGGAGGCTCAGTTATTGATACAGCAAAAGGAGTAAAAATGCTGCTTTCTCAAGAGGTACATGACTTGCTGGAATTGGTAGGATGTGAAACAATAAAGCGAGGAATCAAAATTCCATTTGTTGTAATTCCAACCACGTCAGGAACAGGGTCGGAGGCAACGCTTGTAGCAGTGATTAAGTATGTAGCCAAAAAAGTAAAAATGGAATTTATTTCTTATCATTTACAACCTGATGTAGCAATACTGGATTCTTGCATGACGAAAACTTTGCCTCCTAGAATTACTGCTTCAACAGGAATGGATACGCTTTGCCATGCGATTGAAGCATATACCTGTCTCCAGAAAAATCCAATTAGTGATGCCTATGCTACAGCTGCGATTGCATTGATTCGTGATAATCTTTATAAAGCTGTGGCAAATGGAAATAATAAGAGGGTTCGGCTTGCAATGGCAAATGCGTCTACGATGGCTGGAGCTGCGTTTTCTAATTCTATGGTAGGGCTTGTTCACGCAATTGGACATGCGCTTGGTGGAGAATGTCATATTCCACATGGAGATGCAATGAATATTTTACTTCCATATGTAATGCGATATAATCGAAGCATTTTAGATGAACAATATGGAGACCTACTTATTTATTTTGCAGGTGCAGATGTCTATGCAGCGACACCAAAGAAAGAACGTGGAAAGCGTATGATACAAGAAGTTAGGAAACTACAAAAGCGATTGCATCATCGTTGTGGCTTGCCGCTGACATTAAAGGAGATTCATCCAGATCCAATTGATTTTGAACTGGTAGCGCAAAAGGCAATGAATGATGGGGCAATCCTTGTGAATCCAAAAAAAGCAGAAAAGGATGATATTATTCGTATTTTAGAAGCTGCATATGGGAAGAAAGGTGGGAGATTATGACTGACATTAATAAAATTGTAGAAAAACAGAGAAAGTTTTTTGCCAGCGGTGATACAAGAACGCTTGCATTTCGCAGAAAGGCATTGGCGAGACTAAAATCGGCGATTCGACGTAATGAGAAGGCATGGAAAGCAGCATTAAAAAAGGATTTAAATAAATCGGGATTTGAAGCCTATATGACAGAAATAGGAATGACACTATCAGAAATTACTTATGTGCAAAAACATTTAGAACAATGGATGAGAGTGAAGTTCGTTCCTACTCCATTATCTCAGTTTCATGCTAGGAGCTTTACAATACCAGAGCCGTATGGAGTTGTATTAATTATGGCACCTTGGAATTATCCGCTTATGCTATCGTTGGAACCATTGGTGGATGCGATTGCAGCAGGAAACTGTGTCGTTTTAAAGCCATCTGCCTATGCACCAGAAACATCCGCATTAATGCGAAAAATAATTAGACAAACATTTCCAGAGCATTATATTACTGTAATAGAGGGTGGACGTCAGGAAAACGAGATGTTGTTAGAACAACGGTTTGATTATATTTTCTTTACTGGAAGCGTGGCAGTAGGAAAAACGGTTATGGAAAAAGCGTCCCGCTATTTGACACCAGTAACGTTAGAACTTGGTGGAAAGAGTCCTTGCATTGTCGATGAGAGTGCAAATCTAAAACTGGCAGCGAAACGAATTGTTTTTGGAAAATTATTAAATAGTGGACAGACTTGTGTGGCGCCAGATTATCTTATTGTTCATGAGACAATTAAGGCGAGATTTTTGGAGATGCTGCAGTCGCAAATTTATCAAATGCTTGGAAAAGAACCGTTGGAAAATCCAGATTATCCAAGAATGATTAATGAAAAACATTATAAGAGAGTAATGAAGTTAATTAAAACAGAAAAAATAGTAACAGGTGGATATGGAAAAGAGGAGACATTGCAGATTGCACCAACGATTTTGGATCATGTGACATGGGATTCACCAGTTATGAAAGAAGAAATTTTTGGACCAGTGCTTCCAGTTATAACTTTTAAAACGGAAGAAGAACTTCCAGAAATTTTAGGACATTTTGAAAAACCATTAGCTGTTTATACGTTTACAACAAAGAAAACAATGGAAAACTATGTGCTAAAAAATCTTTCCTTTGGGGGAGGATGCATCAACGATACGATTATTCATCTTGCAACTTCGGCAATGGGATTTGGAGGAGTTGGTGGCAGCGGAATGGGAAGCTATCATGGAAAAAACGGCTTTGAAACATTTAGTCATAGAAAAAGTATTGTGAAAAAGTATAATTGGCTTGATCTTCCAATGCGTTATCATCCATATAATAAATGGAAAGAAAAGATGATTCAGATGTTTTTGAAATAGTAGATGGAGAAATGGAGAGCTGTTGTTTATAACCGCAACAGCCCCCCATTACCAAAATCACGAGCAAAATTTGCAAAATATATCTTGTAGATACAAAAGCATAAGCTATTCGTCCTGATGAGTGAGAACATGTTGTTTAATTGCTTGAAAACTTTCTGGACTAATAACATGTTCAATTCGACAGGCATCTTCTACAGCAATTGTTTCATCTACCCCAAGATGAATGAGCCATCTAGAAAGTAAACGGTGACGTTCATAAATCATGTCTGCAATTTCACGTCCTTCTTCTGTTAGGGTAATAAAACCAGAAGAATCCATAGTAATAAAACCATGGTTACGCAAATTTTTCATGGCAACACTAACACTTGGTTTTGAAAATCCTAATTCATTTACGATATCAATAGAGCGAACAGCTGCTTGTCTTTGACTTAAAATTAAAATAGTTTCCAGATAGTTTTCAGCAGATTCATGTGTTTTCAAAGAAATTCTCCTTTCTAAATTAATTATTTCTAAGTGGAAATTAAAAGAAGTATAACATATTTTTAAAGATTTGAAAAGAGACTGTTCGTGCAACTTTTTGTAGACTAATGGCTTTTTCCTTTTTAAAATTTATCTTATTATATTGACTTTTATATAGTCGTGTAGCATAATAAAGAATACTGGAATTTGGAAACGAAGAGAGAGAAGGACAATACATATGGAAAATTTAGTTTTTTGTTTGAATGCGACCGTGCCTATTTTTTTGACAATGATGGCAGGGCTATTTTTTCGCAAAATTGGACTATTTAATGAAGACTTTATAACAAAGATGAATCAGTTTGTATTTAAAGTGGCACTTCCTGTACTATTGTTTCAAGATATTTCGGGAGCTAATTTCTATGAAGTGTGGAATGGAAAATTTGTACTTTATTGTTTTGTAGTAACGTTGATTAGCATTATTTTTGTTATGATTCTCGCTTTCTTTTTAAAGGATCGTTCATTGAGAGGGGAATTTATACAAGGCTCCTATCGCAGCAGCGCTGCAATTTTGGGAATTGCATTTATGCAAAATATTTATGGTGATGCAGGTATGGCACCACTTATGATTATTGGAAGTGTGCCTCTCTATAATATGATGGCTGTAATTATACTTAGTGTTTTTGGAGCAGAGCAAAAGAAAATAGATGCTGCATTAATAAAAAAGACATGTAAAGGGATTCTTACCAATCCGATTATTATTGGAATTGTAATTGGACTTATTTGGTCAGTATTTCAAATTCCACAACCTTCCATTGTAGAAAGAACGGTAAAAAACATTGCAGTTTTAGCAACTCCACTTGGTTTAATTGCATTGGGTGGCGGATTTGAGATTAAAAAAGCTGTAAATAAAATGAGTATTGCAATGGTATGCAGTGCAATCAAGTTAGTGATTTTACCAGCATTATTTTTACCAATTGCAATTTGGATGGGATTTGTACAAAGCCAATTAATTGCAATTCTTACTATGTTAGGGTCTGCAACGACAGTAAGTTCCTATGTTATGGCCAAAAATATGGGACATGAGGGAACATTAAGTGCAGCGGTTGTAATGATGACAACAGCATTAAGTGCGTTTACGTTAACAGGATGGCTTTATTTGTTGAAAACATTGGCATTAATTTAACTTGATTAAGAGTAGTAGATAGAAAGAATTGAGGTAATAGAAAAAGCAGTTGACAAATAAAAGTTTTCCATTTATAATTTCAATCGTGAACAGAATATTCATTTTAGATGTGGAGAGGGAGTAGTAGAGAATATATTGTCAACATACGCGGTCAAATGACCTGGCAATATTACCCGTGAGGTTACGAGACTTTTCATGTATTGATTTTTTTGAGAGTCAATACATGAAAAGTCTCGTTTTTCTATATAATAAGGAATGTTTCCTACAATATAGAGATCCAAATTTTTTAAATTTGGTAACAATACTCCGGTTCCATTTGTATCTACGAAGCTTAGGAAGCCAAATATTCTGAAAGCATAAAAGGAGGAGTGTAGATGAAAGAATTCTATCAACAAACGTCAGAAGAAGTCTTAAAAGCGATGAGCACAACAGAGAAGGGAATAACTTCAAAACGTGCCGAAACATTATTAGAGGAGCATGGCAAAAATGTTCTAGCAGAAGGAAAGAAGAAAAGTATCTTGCGTGTCTTTATGGAACAATTTTGTGATCTTCTTGTAATTATTTTGATTATTGCTGCAATTGTATCTATGTTTTCAGGGAACACAGAGAGTACAATAGTAATTATTGCTGTAATTGTAATGAATGCAATACTTGGAACTGTGCAGCATCAAAAAGCGGAAAAATCATTAGAAAGTCTAAAAAAGCTTTCCTCTCCAAATGCAAAAGTAATTCGAGATGGACAAAAGAAAGAAGTTTTAGCAGAAGAAGTAGTACCAGGAGATATTTTAATTTTAGAGGCAGGAGATCTTACTGCGGCAGATGGAAGAATTATTCATTGTCATTCTCTTCAAACAAATGAGAGTTCTTTGACAGGAGAAACAACAAATGTAGAGAAAACAGATGTCGTAATAGGAGAAGAAGTGGCATTGGCAGATCGCACGAACATGGTGTTCTCAGGAAGTTTAGTAACTTATGGACGTGCAGAAGTTGTAGTAACTGCAACTGGAATGAACACAGAAATCGGAAAAATTGCTTCTTTGATGAATGCAACAAAAGAAAAGAAGACACCACTTCAAGTCAGCTTGGATGAATTTAGTGCAAAATTAGCTGCGGTTATTATGGTAATCAGTGCTGTGGTATTCTTACTTGGAATTTATCGGAGTATGCCAATATTGGATTCTTTAATGTTTGCAGTTGCATTGGCAGTTGCTGCAATTCCAGAAGCGTTGAGTTCTATTGTTATGATTGTACAAGCAATGGGAACACAAAAGATGGCAAAGGAAAATGCAATTGTAAAGCAATTGCAGGCAGTAGAAAGTTTGGGCTGTGTATCTGTTATTTGTTCTGATAAAACTGGTACGTTAACACAGAATAAAATGGAAGTTCAGCATATTTATATTGGAGATACTGTTTTAAAGCCAGAAGAATTAAATCTGAAAAAACAATTGCATCGTTATTTATTATATGACGCAATTTTAACAAATGATTCAACAATTGTGGAGGGCAAGGGAGTTGGAGATCCAACGGAATATGCTCTTTTGGAAATGGCAAGAAAGGCCAATATTAAGGAAAGTACATTAAGAGACTTAATGCCACGTTTGGAAGAAATTCCATTTGATTCTGACAGAAAGTTGATGAGTACAAAATATACGCTACATGGTCAGCATACAATTTTGACTAAGGGAGCACTGGATATGCTTCTTCCAAAATGTAAAAAAATAAGAACAGAAAAAGAAATTGTCGATATGACAGATAAGTGGCGGGAACGCATTTTGGAGCAAAACTTAGAATTTTCTAAAGAAGGACTTCGTGTACTGGCATTTGCCTATAAAGAAGTGGAACGTGATGATGTATTATCGATCGATGATGAGGAAGATTTTATCTTCATTGGATTGGTATCTATGATGGACCCACCAAGAGAAGAGTCTGCACAGGCAGTAAGAGATGCTAAGAGTGCAGGAATTCGTCCAGTTATGATTACAGGAGATCATAAAATCACTGCATCGGCAATTGCAAAACAAATTGGAATTTATGAAGATGGAGACATGGCTGTGACAGGAGCAGAACTGGATGCAATGTCGGAAGAAGAATTAAGTCAAAAAATTGAAAAAATTTCTGTTTATGCTAGAGTCTCACCAGAAAATAAAATTCGAATCGTAGATGCATGGCAGAAAAAAGGAAATATTGTTGCAATGACAGGAGATGGCGTAAATGATGCTCCAGCATTAAAGAAGGCAGATATCGGAGTGGCAATGGGTATTACTGGTACGGAAGTTTCCAAGGACGCAGCAGCTATGATTTTAGCAGATGATAATTTTGCTACGATTATTAAGGCAGTAGAAAATGGACGTAATGTGTATCGTAATATTAAAAATGCGATTCAATTTTTACTTTCTGGAAATATGGCTGCAATTTTAGCTGTTTTATATACATCCCTTGCAGCATTGCCAGTTCCATTTGCACCAGTGCATTTATTGTTTATTAATCTTTTAACGGATTCTCTCCCAGCAATTGCAATTGGAATGGAACCATCGGAAAAAGATCTACTTTCGGTAAAGCCGCGTGATCCAAAAGAAGGAATTCTAAACAAACAGTTTATGTCCATTTTATTTATTCAAGGAGCGATTATTGCAATTGTGACGATGTTATCTTACTATAATGGATTGAAAGCTTCAGGGGCAGAGCTGGCAAGTACAATGGCTTTTGCAACATTAACATTAGCTCGTTTATTCCATGGATTTAATTGTCGTAGTGAACATTCTATTTTTAGAATTGGCTTCTCAAAAAATTGGTATAGTGCAGGAGCATTTGGCTTAGGTGTTTTATTATTAGTGATTGTAACAACATTCCCGCCATTGGAACGAATGTTTGAAATTGAACCAATGTCTGGAAGTCAAATTGGATTTGTATGTCTAATGGCAATTATACCAACTGTCTGTATTCAGCTTTGGAAGATAGTTAGAGAAAATAAAAGATCTTAATTTTTCAATCAAGAGAGGGCAAAAAATAGGTATATAACAGTTTCCTTGTTTATTTCAATAGGATAGCTTTTTGTAGGTAACGCAGAAGTTAGAGCTATAAAAAGCTATCTTATTATTTATAGTCTTATACCTTCACACAAAAAAATGCTCTTAGAAACCTCTAAGAGCATTGTAACAGCGCTACAAGGATTCGAACCTTGAAATGCTGGAGTCAGAGTCCAGTGCCTTACCATTTGGCGATAGCGCTATGATGATTTCTTAAATGACTTGTTGTCCTTAAGACAATATGCATTATATATGATAGGGAATAAAAAGTCAACAGTTTTTTTGAAAAAAAATAAAAAAAGTTAATTTGATGAAAAAAAATAAAAAAAAAGAAAATTTATAAATATAAGATAAATTTAGTATGAAGATTGTGGTAAATACAAATTTAAATAAAAAGACTTTATAATTTAGACTTTGAAAAGATAATTTTAAGAAAAATAAATATTTTGTATGCAATACTGTTAGAACAAAAAATAATTTGGATAATAAACCCGATAATCCAAAGAAGTTGCGTTTTTGGTATGAATTTATGGAATCAAATTATATGAAATACTGTGAATTTGTTGTAGTTTTTTCAATAATATGATATACTGATTAACTAGTAATACATATTAAAATGGCTAGCGGAAAGTCTGCATTGCCAGAAAGGAGAAGAATAATGTATACGTTTCATTCACGTGTCCGTTACAGTGAGATAGATGCGAATGGGCATATTACGTTGGACAATATAATTAATTATATGCAAGATTGTAGCACGTTTCATTCAGAAGATTTGGGAGTAGGTATTCAATACTTACAGAAGAATCATCAAGTTTGGATGTTGTCAGCTTGGCAAATTGTAATTGAACAGTTACCTAAATTTGCACAGGAAATTACAATTGGAACACAGGCATATGATTTCAGTAATGTATTTGGATATCGTAACTTTGCTATTATGGATGAAACAGGTGCATATTTAGTAAAAGCGAACTCAATCTGGTGTTTGACTGATACCGTTACCGGACGTCCCATGCGGATAAAGCCGGAATTTGTTGCTTGTTATGGAATTGCTAAGCCTTTGGAGATGAATTATGCAGACAGGAAAATTATTATTCCGCATAATGGCCAAAAGCAGAATCCAATTCAAGTGCAGTATCATCATTTGGATACCAATCAGCATGTGAATAATGGTCAGTATGTAAAGATGGCTCTCCAATACTTGCCTAAGGATTTTTCCATTTATCAGATGAGGGCAGAATACCGGCAACAGGCAAAGCTTGGTGATATTATCTTGCCAGTTGTTTTTTCTGTTCAGCGGGGATTTGTGATTGTATTAGAAAATGAAGACGGAAAACCATTCTCAATTGTAGAACTTCTCTCGAGATGAATAATATTTTAGAGGTAATACAAAAGAGAACATAATAGAAGACTTCCTATTATATATGAGAGTTACAAAGAACATAACGATTCGGAACCTTAAGAATAAGCTGAACTTGTTCAGATGTTATAGCATTGAAAATGAAACTTTTGTTTGTATTTCGAGCTGTTAATAATTAGAAAGGTGCTGATCCGTTATCAAAAAATTAGGTAAGGCAACAGAAAGGGGAAATTTATGATCGAGCTGGGTAGAGTACAGACATTGAAAGTCCTGCGAAAGAAAGACTTTGGCATTTATTTGGGAGAACAAGAACAGGACAGCGGAGTGCTCCTGCCAAGGAAACAGGTACCAGAGGGAACGGAAGTCGGAGACCAGTTGGAGGTATTTATCTATAAGGATTCTAGAGATCGAATGATTGCTACAACAAATCACCCGATGCTTGAGATAGGAGAGCTAGCTGTTTTGGAAGTTGCAGAATGTACAAAGATTGGAGCTTTCCTGGACTGGGGACTAGAAAAAGATTTATTCCTTCCTTTTAAAGAACAGGTTGTACCAGTGCAAAAGGGAGAACATTATCTAGTTAGTCTTTATGCGGATAAAAGCCAAAGACTATGTGCAACTATGCGTATTTATGAACAATTAAAAGCAAATAGTCCATATAAAAAGGACGATCATGTAGATGGGATTATTTACCAGATTAATCTAGAGATTGGTCTATTTGTTGCGGTAGATAACCAATACTATGGATTAGTGCCGAAAAAGGAACTATATGATAATTACCATGTGGGAGACAGCGTTCATGCTCGCGTGGTAAGAGTACGAGAAGATGGGAAACTGGATCTGAGCATCCGGGAGAAGGCCTATCTGCAAATGGATGAGGACGGAGAAACCATTCTGCGGGTGATTGACGAATATGGCGGAGTATTGCCATTTGGTGAAAAGGCCGCTCCCGAGACTATAAAACAAGAATTGCATATGAGTAAGAATGCATTTAAACGTGCCTTAGGTCGATTACTAAAAGAGGGAAGCATTCAGATCAATGATAATTCAATAGAAAAAAAATAGTTATTGTTCAGAGGAAGGGTTTTTCCCCTTCCTCCTTTTTCTGCGCCTGCTATGAATTAAATAAGTATGAAGCATATCATAGCAGTTTTCAAGTTCTTGATTTGAGCAGGCTCCAAGAATAACATCCAAGTTGTGGCGAATTCCATAATGAGGAGTTTCTCTGAGATATTGTTGAATGCTATAATCATTTAATGTGGTGCCATCCAGAAGATAATCATAAGATAAACCAAGTTGTTCATGGAGGAGTCCCATGACGGAGCTAGATATGCCCCTTTCCCCACGTTCAATTGCTCCGAGATAACTGACTGAAATACCAAGTAAATGACTGAATTCCGCTTGCGTCATTCCTCTTAGACGACGCTCTTTTCTTATACGCTGTCCAACTGTGAGTGACGCAGAAACTTCATTATTTTTCATACTAATCCTTCTTTCTTCATAAGATTTGAGTACGCCCTTCTTGATTTTAGTATACTAAAAAAGTAAATACTAAGAAAGAAACAAAATGTGTAGAATTAACATGAAATTTAGAATCTATTAGCACAAAATGTAAAAAAATGTAGGAAAAGGAAATTTAAACTTCATAGTATTAAGAAAAAATAAGTTTTTTCTTATCAAGAGAGAAAAGCTAGTTTTGGTTTAAAATAAAGAAATAAAATAATAGAAAATTACAAAAAAATCTATAATAAATTAAGAAAGAATAGACAGTTTGTTTGAATTATTTCTTAGATAGAAACATTTATACTATACTTTGTAAGAATGTTCTAATCCAGTTATCTAAGAACTTAAATCTGTTGATATTTTCATGAAAATTTTATTTTGTATGTCAAAATGTCCAAAAGCTTAAATATTAATTTGTGAAATTACAATATGGTCAAATTGTTTGAAATAGTGTATTATAGGAACATGAGGCAAAAGTTACTGTGATAGCAGTAAAATTAACATTAAGGTTAACAGGGAGGAAAGTATATATGGCAAGTTTGTCACTGAAAAACATTTGTAAAGCATATCCAAATGGCTTTGTAGCAGTTAAGGATTTTAATCTTGAGATTGCAGATAAAGAATTTATCATCTTCGTAGGTCCATCTGGTTGTGGTAAGTCTACAACACTTCGTATGATCGCAGGTTTGGAAGAAATTTCTTCTGGTGAACTATGGATTGGTGATAGACTATGTAATGATGTAGAACCAAAGGATAGAGATATTGCGATGGTATTCCAGAACTATGCTCTATATCCACATATGACAGTATATGATAATATGGCATTTGGTTTGAAGCTGAGAAAAGTTTCCAAGCCAGAAATCGATAAATTAGTACATGAAGCAGCTAAGATTTTGGATATTGAACATTTATTAGATCGTAAACCAAAGGCTCTTTCTGGTGGTCAGAGACAGCGTGTTGCTATGGGTCGTGCTATCGTTCGTCAGCCAAAGGTATTCTTAATGGACGAGCCTTTATCTAACTTGGATGCTAAGTTGCGTGTACAGATGCGTATTGAGATTTCTAAACTTCATCAGAGATTAGGTACAACAATCATCTACGTAACACATGACCAGACAGAGGCTATGACACTTGGTACAAGAATCGTTGTATTAAAAGATGGTATTATTCAGCAGGTTGATACACCTCAGAACTTATATGATAAGCCAACCAATAAGTTCGTTGCTGGATTTATTGGATCACCTCAGATGAACTTAGTAGATGCAACTGTTTCTCAGGAAGGCTCTAGCGTTGTTGTTAAATTTGCTGATAACAAGATTACGCTTCCAGCAGATAAGGCAAAAGAAATTGTCAGCAGAGGCTATGTAGGAAAAGAAGTAACATTTGGTATTCGTCCAGAAGATATTCATGATGATCCAGAATGGTTAGCAAAATCTCCAGATAGTGTTATTCATGCTACAATCAGAGTATATGAAATGTTAGGTGCTGAAGTATTCTTATACTTCGATCAGGGTGACACAAGCTTTACAGCAAGAGTTAACCCACGTACAACTGCAAGACCAGGTGACAAAGTAGATTTTGCTCTTGATTTAACTAAGATTCATATCTTTGACAAGGAAACAGAACAAGTAATTGTTAACTAATGATGTTTTAGTAATATGTAATTTGTAGAATTAAGAGGAAATGTGTAAAAAAAATATACATTTCCTCTTTTATTTTTCCCAGTTTTGGTTTAATATATATATAGTAAAATAGAATGGGAGTGTGAACAAATGATTTCAAATCAGATTTTGCAAAGCACAATTGAAGGCTTAAAGACTATAACTAGAATTGATTTATGTGTATGTGATACCGACGGAAAGATGTTAGCTACAACACTTTCTGAAGTTGAGGTGGAAGAAGATGCGATTCTTGCATTTGTTATCTCCCCTGCAGATAGTCAAGTGATTTCTGGCTACCAGTTCTTTAAAGTATTTGACGAACATCAGCTGGAATATGTTTTATTAGCAGAGGGAGCAAGTGACGATGTTTATATGGTAGGAAAGATTGCAGCGTTCCAAATTCAAAATTTACTGATTGCATACAAGGAACGGTTTGATAAAGACAACTTTATTAAAAACCTGCTTTTAGACAATCTGCTTTTAGTGGATATTTATAATCGGGCAAAGAAGCTGCATATTGAAACAAATGTGCGCCGTGTTGTTTATATCATTGAAACAAAGAATGAAAAAGATACCAATGCATTAGAGACAGTCAGAAGCTTGTTCTCAACAAAGGCAAAAGATTTTATTACCGCAGTAGATGAAAAGAATATTATTCTTGTCAAAGAACTGAAAGGAACAGAAGAGCAAGAAGATTTGGAAAAGACGGCAAATGTTATTGTAGATATGCTGAATACGGAAGCAATGAGTCAAGTACATGTAGCATATGGTACAATTGTCAATGAAATTAAAGAAGTATCGCGTTCCTACAAAGAAGCAAAAATGGCATTGGATGTAGGAAAAATCTTCTATAGTGGAAAGAATGTAGTGGCATATTCTAATTTGGGAATTGGACGTCTTATCTATCAGTTGCCATTGCCATTATGCCGTATGTTTATCAAAGAAATCTTTGATGGACGTTCTCCAGATGATTTTGATGATGAGACTTTAACTACAATTAATAAGTTCTTTGAAAACAGTTTAAATGTCTCTGAGACATCGAGACAGTTGTACATTCATCGTAATACATTAGTTTATCGTTTAGATAAACTTCAAAAGAGTACAGGATTAGATTTAAGAGTATTTGAAGATGCGATTACATTTAAGATTGCTCTTATGGTTGTAAAATATATGAAGTACATGGAAAGTCAAGAATATTAATAGCTACTCCCACTTTGAGGCTAAGTTTTGAAGTGGGAGAACTTTTGATGGAATGGAATGTGTGAAAAATGATTCATTTAGAAAATGTAAGCAAGTCTTATGAGGAAGGAATCCATGCAATTCGTAATATGTCCATTCATATTGAAAAAGGGGAATTTGTATTTTTAATAGGACATAGTGGCTCTGGAAAGTCTACATTATTTAAATTGCTGTTGAAAGAAATTGAACCTACAAGTGGGGAAATTTATGTAGATGGTCAAAATATAAAAAAGATATCTAAGAGAAAGATTCCTCAGTATCGAAGGAAAATCGGAGCTATTTTTCAAGATTTTCGATTACTTGATGATTATAATGTTTATGATAATGTAGCATTAGCGCAAAGAGTGATAGGGATTCGTACAAAAGAGATACGCAATAGTGTGCCAGTAGCATTAGCGAGGTTAGGACTATCAGAACGACAAAGAAGTTATCCAAACCAATTATCTGGAGGGGAACAACAGCGTGTGGCCATTGCAAGGGCTATGGTAAATAATCCAGAGATCTTACTGGCGGACGAGCCGACTGGAAATATTGATAAAGAAAATGCAAAAGGGATTATGCAATTGTTAGAGCGTATTAATAGGGAGATAGGTACAACAATTCTTGTAGTTACTCATGATCGCGATTTGGTAGAAAAGATGGGAAAAAGGGTGATCATTATGAAAGATGGAGAGATTATTAGTGATCGCAAAAAGGAGGAACCGATCAGTGAAACTTAATACAATTGGATATTGTTTAAAACAAGGAATTGGGAACATAAAAAGAAATAAAATGTTTTCCGTTGCTTCTGTTATTACGATTATAGTGTGCATTTTTCTATTTGGGCTATTTTATGCAATATTAGCAAATCTTCAATATATGGTGAGTGAAGCAGAAGATACGGTCGGTGTTACCGTATTTTTTGAAGATAATATGAAAGAAGATGATATATTATCGCTGAAAGAGGAACTAGAAAAAAGAAATGATGTAAAAACTGTTGATTACATATCAGAAGAGGATGCATGGAGTGAATTTAAAGAGATTTATTTTGCAGAAATGCCAGAACTAGCAGAAGGATTTGAAGGAGAGAATCCCCTCGTTGGTTCCGCCTCGTTTGAAATTTATCTACGAGATCTTTCAAAACAAAAGCAATTGGTAACAGAATTAGAAGAGATGGAAGGAATTCGGAAGGTTACTTATTCAGAATTGGCTGCTGGTGGATTGGAAGATATGCAGAATTTAATTCAGTGGTTATCTATATTGGTGACAGGAATCTTATTTATTGTCAGTGTATTTTTGATTAGCAATTCTATTACGCTATCTTATACTGTGAGACAAAAAGAAATGCATACGATGAAATGGCTTGGAGCCACCAATACGTTTGTAAAAGCGCCGTTTATTATCGAAGGATTGCTCTTAGGACTGATAGGGACAGTGATTCCTCTTGTTCTATTATATTTCTTTTATAAAGAGACAGTCGTTCTTGTTAATCAAAGATTTAGTATTCTATCGAATGTATTAAAGTTTCTTTCAGTAAAACAAGTATTTCAGGTGTTATTGCCAGTATCACTTTTATTAGGAGAGGGAATTGGATTTATAGGAAGCTTCTTTACAATTAGGAAGCATTTGAAAGTATAAAAGTTAATAACTAAATGATAAAATAATTTAGTTAAAGATAAAAACAAAGAGGAGAACTTAGGAGAGGAAATAATAGTAATGAGAAACAAGATGATGTGGAACAAAAGACGTATGGCGTTAATTACAGCAGTGGCAGTAGCCTTTAGTGCGGTAATTGCACAGGCAGCAGGAGTAAGCGAAAAAAAGGAACAGTTAAATTCAGTACAAGAAAATGTTCAACAATTAATGAATCAAAAGGAACAGGCACAAGAATTGTTGGATCAGATGAAGAGTCAACAAGTTGATTTGAGTACGTACATAGAAGAAGTCGATGCAAGGATGACAGAAATTGCGAAACGTATCTATGAATTGGAAAAAGAGATTGACACAATTGAAGAAAAGATAAGTGATAATGAGAAGGACTTAGAAGAAGCAGAAGAAAAGCGCGACGAACAGCAAGAAGCAATGAAGAAAAGAATTCGTTATATGTACGAAAATGGAGAATCCGATTATATTGAATTATTATTAAGTGGAAAATCAATTGCAGAAATTTTAAATCGTGCAGAGTATATTTCTAAAATATCCGTATATGATAGAGATATGTTGGATAGTTATGAGAAAACAGTTAACAGTTGCAAGAAATTAAAAGAAGAACTTACAGAACAGAAAAAATCCTTAGAAAAGAGTAAAAAAGAACAGGAAGATAAGCTGGAAGCACAGCAGATTCTGTTAGAAGCAAAACAAAAAGAACTTGCGAGTGTAAATGATTCTGTTGAAAATTCCTCAAATGACTTAGAAGATTATAATAATCAAATTGCACAGGGACAAAACTTAACAGAGAAGTTACAAAAAGAGTTGCAAGAAGAAGTTAAAAAAGTAAATCAGATTGCAGCAGAGTTAGCAAGTAAAGCAGCCTTAGAAGCACAACAACAGGAAAGTTCTAAAAATGCTTCAGTTAGTCAATCAGTAAAGGAAAGCGAACAGACGAAACAGAAGCAGGAAGAAAAAGATAAAACAGAACAAGAGCGTCAGCAGGCAGCACAAGAAACCTTGCCATCCAATGATGAGGTAGAGCAGGAAGATACAGGAATGCCGTCCAATGCAGAATGGCAGGCAGCACAAAGTCATGCAGCAGAAGTGAGTCAATGGACAGAAGAGACGGATGAAGTAACCGAATCAAATGAACAAGCTTCCATAGTGGATTCTACAGAGCAAACTAAGGCTTCGATAGAAACATCAACAACAGTACCAGTAACAGAAGTTAAAACGACAGAGGCTCCAACAACGACAGCTCCAGTAACAGAAGTTAAAACGACAGAGGCTCCAACAACGACAGCTCCAGTAACAGAAGTTAAAACGACAGAGGTTCTGACAACGACAGCTCCAGTAACGGAAGTTAAAACGACAGAGGCTCCGACAACAACGCCTCCAGTAACAGAAGCCTCAACGGCAACGGCTCCAGTAACAAAGGCGCCAACGACAGAAGCCCCGACAACAACAGCTCCAGTAACAGAAGTCCCAACAACGGCAGAAGTAACACAAACTCCAAATACGGGATTGACGTTCTCTCTTTGCTGGCCTCTTCCAAGTGGAAAGACGATTACAAGTAATTTTGGTCCTAGACCAGTGCAGCCTGTTGCTGGAACGGCATTGTTCCATCATGGAGTAGATATCTATGCTCCAATGGGGTCTGAGATTGTAGCTGCGGCAGCTGGAACCGTCGTATATGTTGGCAATGGTGCAGATATCGGCAACTCAGGATGTGGTAATCAAGTTTGGATTTCCCATGATGGAGGACGTTATATGACAATGTATAATCATTGCTCAGCAACACTTGTTAATGTAGGACAAACTGTAAGTGCAGGAAGTGTAATTGCGTTAGTTGGTTCTACTGGTTTATCAACAGGCCCTCATTTGGATTTCCGTTTTTATTTAACAGGCAGCAATGCTATTTATGATAAAATAAGTGGGGACTATTTAGATCCAATGACTGGCGATTATTTGAATCCGAATGATATGTCAGGAACACGCTATCCAGGCGCATCCATTCAGTATTATGGAAGATAAAATCGTTTATCGATTGTTATGTCAGCTAAAGCTGGCCTGAATCCTGCGCCAAGACTCGCAGGAGCGAATCTTGAATATTAGAGTAAGGAGTAATTATTTTATGGAAGAGAAGTCCAAGAAAAGGTTTTGGAAGGGGGTATTTATAGGGGCATTGGGGATGCTACTGACCATTAGTGTGATTATTGGTGTTTTATTTATGAGTGATTCTTTAATAATTAGTATCATTCCAAATACTAACACCAATGCATCTCAATCAGAAGCAGTACCGATTAGTACAGCAGTGCAGTCCAAATTAGATATTTTAGAAAAGTATGTAAAAAGCAGTTTTTTATTTGATATCGATGAAGAAGAATTGGCAAATGGAGTATATAAAGGATACGTTGCTGCATTGAATGATCCATACTCGGAATATTACACAAAGGAAGAATATGAAGAAATGAATGAGTCCATAGACGGAACCTATTATGGAATTGGAGTTATGGTTACGAGCGACAGCGAAGGAAGAGTTTCCGTTGTACGTGTATTTGAAAATTGTCCAGGCGCACAAGCAGGAATTCTTCCAAACGATTATATCGTTAAAGTCGGAGATGTGGAAGTTACGGGAATGGATTTGAATGAAGTTGTAGGTTATATTAAAGGAGCAGAAGGTACAACTGTGAAAATTACTGTGTATCGAGAAAGTGATAGTGAATATCATGAGATGGAAGTAGAACGCCGGAATGTAGAAAATCCAACCGTAGAACATGAAATGTTGGAAAATCAAATCGGATATATCCAGATCACAGAATTTGACAAAGTAACCGTATCTCAGTTTCAAAACGCTTTGCAAGATCTAGAAAACCAAGGAATGAAAGGGTTGATTATAGACATTCGCAGCAATCCAGGAGGATTACTAAAAACTGTGGTAGAAATTCTTCAGGGTATCCTTCCAGAAGGAACGATTGTTTATACACAGGATAAAAATGGAGAGGGTGAGACTTATACATCAGAAGGAAAAACTCCATTTACAAAGCCAATGGCTGTATTAATTAATGGAAATAGTGCAAGCGCTGCAGAAATTTTTGCTGGAGCAATCAAAGACTATAAACTAGGAACGTTAATTGGTACAACTACATTTGGAAAAGGGATTGTACAAACAGTTTTACCGCTTAGTGATGGAAGTGCTCTTAAAATGACGGTTTCCCGTTACTATACTCCATCAGGAGTATGTATTCACGAGACTGGCATTGCCCCAGATATCGAAGTTACATTGGATGAATCTCTTCAGCAGCAAATAACAATAGAGAAGTCTCAAGATACTCAGCTTCAAAAGGCAATTGAAGTTATAAACGGCCAGATTACACAATAAGATCAAATTGATATAGGACTGGATATCAAAGATAGAAAAAGGGTTGTTAGGAAAATAAATTCAAATAAAAGGATGTGTTATAGCATAAACTAATATTTGAACTATTTTCTGTAACACCCTTTTTTTATCCTATGAAAAATTTTATTTTCTACTTAGTAAAAACCAGAACAAATGTTCAAAAATTGCTGTACTTTTCTTTGAACTTGTGGTATACTACTAATAATTGAGAACTGGAGGTGCATTATGGATCATTTTAAGTTAGTATCAGAATATGCCCCAACGGGCGACCAGCCTCAGGCGATTGAGCAGCTGGTACAGGGGTTTAAAGAAGGCAATCAATTCCAGACTTTACTGGGAGTTACAGGATCTGGAAAAACTTTTACAATGGCAAATGTGATTCAAGCGCTAAATAAGCCTACACTTATTATTGCTCATAACAAAACATTGGCAGGGCAGCTTTATAGTGAATTTAAAGAGTTTTTTCCTGAAAATGCAGTGGAATATTTCGTTTCTTATTATGATTATTATCAGCCTGAAGCATATGTACCTTCTACCGATACTTATATTGAAAAAGATGCAGCAATCAATGATGAGATTGATAAACTGCGTCTTTCTGCCACTTCAGCGTTGGCAGAACGAAGAGATGTGATTGTGATTGCATCGGTGTCTTGTATTTACGGATTGGGAAGTCCAATTGATTATAAAAATATGGTTTTATCCCTACGTCCAGGTATGGAAAAAGATCGAGACGATGTAATACGTAAGTTAATTGATATCCAATATATGCGCAATGAGATGGATTTTCATCGAGGAACGTTTCGAGTTAGAGGAGATGTGATAGAGATTTTTCCAGCCAACTGGAGCGATACTGCGGTTCGGGTTGAATTTTTTGGCGATGAAGTGGATAGAATTACAGAGATTGATGTATTGACGGGTGAAATCAAGTGCCGATTAGAACATATTGCAATTTTTCCAGCATCGCATTATGTAGTAGATCCTCAAAAATTATTAAAGGCAACAAAAGAAATTGAAAAAGAACTAGAAGAGCAGGTTACTTACTTTAAGAGAGAAGATAAATTGCTGGAGGCACAGAGAATTGCAGAAAGAACAAATTATGATATAGAGATGATGAAAGAAACAGGGTTCTGCTCTGGAATTGAAAACTATTCCAGACATTTATCAGGCTTACAGCCAGGAGAAGCTCCGCATACATTAATTGATTATTTTCCAGATGATTTTTTAATTATTGTAGATGAAAGTCATATTACGATTCCGCAGGTAAGAGGAATGTATGCTGGAGACCGCTCACGTAAGATGACACTCGTGAATTATGGATTCCGTCTTCCATCTGCCTTGGACAATAGACCATTGAATTTTTCTGAGTTTGAAAGTAAGATTAATCAAATGTTATTTGTATCTGCGACTCCAAATGTTTATGAACAAGAGCATGAATTGCTTCGAGCAGAGCAGGTAATTCGTCCTACTGGATTGCTCGATCCAGAGATTGATGTGCGCCCAGTGAATGGACAAATTGATGACTTAATTGTAGAGATCAATAAAACAGTCAAACAGAAAAATAAAGTGCTAGTTACAACGTTAACCAAACGAATGGCAGAAGATCTGACACAATATATGCGTGAGAACGGAATCCGAGTGAAGTATTTACATTCAGATATTGATACATTGGAGCGTGCAGAGATTATTCGAGATATGAGATTGGATGTATTTGATGTATTAGTTGGTATTAATTTATTGCGAGAAGGCTTAGATATTCCAGAGATTGCATTGGTTGCAATTTTAGATGCAGATAGAGAAGGATTTCTCCGTTCGGAAACCTCTTTAATTCAGACTGTTGGGCGAGCGGCACGTAATGCAGAAGGGCATGTTATTATGTATGCAGATCAGATTACGGATTCTATGGCAAGAGCAATCGAAGAGACAAATCGGCGTCGAATGATTCAAAAGAAATATAATGAGATCAATGGAATTACACCACAAACAATTAAAAAAGCAGTAAGAGACTTGATTCGAATTTCAAAAGCAGCCGAGGCTGCGAGTGCAGGTCTGGAAAAAGATCCAGAATCTATGTCAGAAAAAGAGTTAAATAAGTTGATTAAGCAAGTTACAAAGAAAATGCAGCAGGCAGCGGCAGAGTTGAATTTTGAAGCAGCGGCAGAGCTAAGAGATCAGTTAAAGGAATTAAAATTATATTTAAATGAGAGCAAGAAATAGGAACTTACTATATGTATTTTCTATTATTTTATTTTGTTTATTTTAGGTTTAAATGATCCATTGGAATTTTTATAATGTATGATACAGGAGGGAGAAATGTCAGAAAGACAGTTTATTAAAATAAGAGGAGCCAGTGAACATAATTTAAAAAATATTGATGTAGATATTCCAAGAAATGAATTTGTTGTTTTGACTGGATTGAGCGGTTCTGGTAAATCATCATTAGCGTTTGATACTATTTATGCAGAAGGACAACGACGTTATATGGAGTCATTATCCTCATATGCGAGACAGTTTCTGGGACAAATGGAAAAGCCTAGTGTGGAGAGCATTGAAGGATTATCACCTGCAATTTCCATTGATCAAAAATCTACGAATCGAAATCCACGTTCTACGGTTGGAACGGTGACGGAAATTTATGATTATCTGCGTTTGCTCTATGCTCGTATTGGAATTCCTCATTGTCCAAAATGTGGAAGAGAGATAAAAAAGCAGACCGTTGATCAAATGGTTGACCATATTATGCAGCTTCCTGATCGTACAAAAATACAGTTGTTAGCTCCAGTTGTTCGCGGGAGAAAAGGAAGACATGAAAAAGTTTTGGATCAGGCAAAGCGCAGTGGATATGTGCGTGTACGTGTGGATGGTAATCAATATGACCTGAGTGAAGAGATTGTTTTGGATAAAAATATAAAGCATAATATTGAAATTATTGTAGACCGACTTGTTGTAAAAGAGGGAATTGAACGTCGTCTGACCGATTCACTAGAAAATGTATTGAAGCTAACCGATGGATTAGTTGTGATAGATATAATTGGAGGAGAGACTTTAACATTCAGTCAGAGCTTCTCCTGTCCAGACTGTGGAATTAGTATTGATGAAATTGAGCCAAGAAGTTTTTCTTTTAATAATCCATTTGGTGCTTGTCCAACTTGTTTTGGGCTTGGATATAAAATGGAGTTTGATGAGGATCTCATGATACCAGATAAAAGTTTGAGTATTGATGAAGGAGCGATTGCTGTCTTAGGTTGGCAGTCCTGTACGGATCCAACGAGTTATACAAGGGCAGTTCTGAATGCGTTAAGTAAGGAGTTTCAGTTTCGATTAGATACTCCATTTGAACAGTACCCAAAAGAAATTCATGATCTGCTAATTTATGGTACCGATCGATCTGTGAAAGTATATTATAAAGGTCAGCGTGGAGAGGGAATTTATGATGTAGTATTTGACGGATTAATTAAAAATGTAGAGCGACGTTATCGAGAAACTGGCTCTGAGACGATGAAAGCAGAATATGAGACATTTATGCGAATAACTCCATGTAAAACCTGTAAAGGACAGCGATTAAAGAAGGAGTCACTTGCAGTTACGATTGGAGATAAAAATATATTTGAAGTCACGAATTTGTCAATTAAACAGATGGATCGCTTTTGGAATGAGATTGTATTAAATCCAATGCAAATGTCGATTGGAGAACAAGTATTAAAAGAGATTCGTGCAAGAGTTCGCTTTCTAATCGATGTTGGATTAGACTATTTGAGTTTGGCTCGTGCGACGGCTACATTGTCTGGTGGTGAAGCGCAGAGAATTCGTCTGGCGACACAAATTGGCTCAGGGCTAGTTGGTGTGGCATATATTTTGGATGAACCAAGTATTGGATTGCATCAGAGAGATAATGATAAATTGTTAAATACGCTGCTTCATCTAAAAAATTTGGGCAATTCTGTCCTTGTAGTGGAACATGATGAGGATACGATGCGAGCAGCGGATTTTATTGTAGATATTGGACCTGGGGCAGGAGAACATGGAGGAGAAGTGGTTGCTACTGGTACGGCACAAGATATTATGAATTGTGAGAAATCCGTAACGGGTGCATATTTAAGTGGACGGATTCAAATACCAGTTCCAGAACTGAGAAGAGAACCAAAGCAGTGGCTGAAAGTTTATGGTGCAAAAGAGAATAACTTGAAAAATATAGATGTTTCGATTCCATTAGGGGTATTTACCTGTGTAACAGGTGTTTCAGGTTCAGGTAAGAGCAGTCTTGTAAATGAGATTTTATATAAGGCATTGGCACGAAAGTTGAATCGTGCTCGTCTAATACCAGGAACTTATAAAAAAATCGAGGGAATGGAGCATTTAGATAAAGTAATTAATATTGACCAGAGTCCGATTGGACGAACACCACGTTCCAATCCTGCTACTTATACAGGCGTTTTTGATATGATAAGAGATTTGTTTGCTTCTACCTCAGAAGCCAAAGCGAGAGGATATCAAAAAGGAAGATTCAGCTTTAATGTCAAAGGGGGGAGGTGCGAGGCTTGTTCTGGAGATGGAATTATTAAAATTGAGATGCACTTTTTGCCAGATGTCTATGTGCCATGTGAAGTATGTGGAGGAAAACGCTACAATAGAGAGACATTGGAGGTTCTCTATAAAGGAAAGAGCATTTATGATGTGCTGAATATGACAGTGGAAGAAGCATTGACATTTTTTGAAAACGTGCCGTCTATTCGCAGAAAAATTGAAACATTGTATGATGTAGGTTTATCATATATTCGTCTTGGACAGCCGTCTACAACACTGTCAGGGGGAGAAGCACAGAGAATTAAGCTGGCGACAGAATTAAGCAGACGCAGCACTGGAAAGACAATTTATATTTTGGATGAGCCAACAACAGGTCTGCATTTTGCCGATGTTCATAAATTAACAGAGATTTTACAGAGACTAACCGAAAATGGAAATACGGTACTAGTTATTGAGCATAATTTAGATGTTATAAAAACAGCGGATTATCTAATTGATATGGGACCAGAGGGAGGAGATGGAGGAGGAACGGTAATTGCTCAGGGAACGCCAGAGCAAGTAGCGCAAAATCCAATTTCCTATACTGGAAAATACGTGAAAAAATATCTAACCAAAATGAAGTGAATTTGAAGTGTAGGAGAGGTAATTTCCTTCCCTAAAGGAATGGAATATTTCGAATAGGATTTATTGTAACAAATAAATGTAATAATGGCAGTCTATAAAAATTTTATGCGAGACTTGACAGGTTGGATATTCAGGATTATACTAAACAAAGAATATAATAATGAAACCGTAGATCAAGAGTAGTAAAAATAATTGGGTGTATCCAGAGAGCTGCAGAAGGTGTGAGTGCAGCAGCATAGATTATTTTGAATGGGCTTGGGAGGGCAGTCTGAACATTTCGATTGAGATTAGTAGGTGCTGACGGAGGCCGCCGTTATCGGTAATATGTATAGTTGTACATGTATGAGAGGGTTTTGCCAATTTGGGTGGTACCGCAGAAGTTTCAGCTTTTGTCCCATAATCATGGGGCAAAAGCTTTTTTGTTTACTATGAAAGTATTGTCAATGTCCAGGTAGCGGGCATGGAAGTTTTATAGGAAACTGCATATCTCATATGGTATACAAAAAAACGAGGCAAATTTAGGAGGATTCAATTATGTTAAATGGAAAGAAAATGTTGTTTAGTGGAATGCAGGCGACAGGAACGCTTACACTTGGAAATTATCTTGGAGCGTTAAATAACTGGGTAACGTTATCCGATGAGTATGAATGTTTTTATTCTGTTGTAGATATGCATTCGATTACGGTTCGCCAGAATCCAGCAGAACTCAGAAAACGTGCGAGAAATCTTTTGACACTTTATATTGCTGCTGGACTAGATCCAGAGAAAAACTGTATTTATTATCAGTCCCATGTATCGGCACATGCAGAACTGGCATGGATTTTAAACTGTTTTACGTATATGGGAGAATTAAATCGTATGACACAGTTTAAAGATAAAGCTGCGAAACATGCAGATAATATTAATGCAGGTTTATTTACGTATCCCGTTTTGATGGCAGCAGATATTTTGTTATTTCAGTCTGATGTAGTTCCAGTTGGTGTAGATCAGATGCAACATTTGGAAATAACTCGCGATATTGCAATGCGTTTTAATAATATTTATGGAGATGTATTTACAATTCCAGAAGCTTATATTGGAAAAGTAGGAGCAAAGATTCAGAGTCTCCAAGATCCTTCTAAAAAAATGAGTAAATCCGATGAAAATGCAAATGCAAGCATTTATTTGACGGATGATCCAGATACAATTATTCGCAAATTTAAGCGTGCAGTAACGGATTCAGAAGCATGCATTCGTTATTGTGACGAGCAGCCAGGAATCAAAAATTTAATTAATATTTACTCTGCATGTACTGGAAAAACTCCAGATGAGATTGTAACAGAATTTGATGGAAAAGGTTATGGAGAGTTTAAGCTTGCAGTAGGTGAGTCTGTAGCATCCATATTGAAACCAATTCAGGAAAAACAAGCAGATTTATTGAAAAATAAAGATTATGTAGACAATATCATCAAAACGAATGCAGAGAAGGCAAACTATATTGCAATGAAGACTTTGCGTAAAGTGCAGAAAAAAGTTGGTTTTCCAGAACGAATTCGTTAGGAGGCAAGTATGAAGGTACAGTGGAAAAAAAATACAATTTTGATGTTAGCGATGACAATCGTATTGGCTTTTAGTGGATGTGGAGTGAGTAGTAATTTTAATGAACCAAACTCTCAGGCAGGAACTGCAGATCCTGCCACGATGGAAGAAATTGATCTAAATGCAATGTTGCATGGAGAAGATGGCTATTATTATAAGGATTTGAAATGGGGGCTGATGGAAGAGGAAATTGAAGCGGTACTTGGCTATGATATTGGAAAAGCAGAAGTAATGGCAAATGGAAAAGCAATCCGATATAATCCAACCATTCGATATAAAATTGGAGATCAGATTCCAACATCAGTGGAAATTATCTGTGGAAAGGATGGAAAGCTAGCTCAAGTTGCGTTCCAATTTGAAAGAAGAAGTTCAGATGATAATCTAGAGGCTTTTCAGGCACAATTAATGGAGCAATTAACCGCAATCTATGGTCCACAAACAGATATGGAAGAGGACAGCCAAGAAGTTGGAGAAACAACGATGAAAACAGTGACGTACAAATGGGAAAAGGCACTCGCAGATGGCAATGTCACAAGTCTTCAAGTTGCTACAGCAGCGACGGGAGAAAACTATGACGTTGTGGTATTAGGAGTTACCTGTTACAATCCAGCAGAACTTTCCTCTGAATCAGTAGAGTAAAGGATTTAACCGAATCAAGGAAATCCTCCACTTCAAATGCGCGGAGCATTAAGCAGGGGAAGCAGGGAGACTTCCTTTTGACTATTAAAACCAAGCAAGTTCTTTTCAATGTACTATAAGAGTTAGAACTTGCTTGGAATTATTTATGGGTGTTGAGTTTGTTGTTATAGTTTGGAATATCCGTATCCGTTAACGAGAGCATCAATAGGAATTCCATTTTTGCAGAATGGGCATTCTGTATAATCGTAAGTTTGGTAACTTGGTAAATCTTTTTTGGAGAAAAGAGCATTGATTGGAATGCCTCCAATCTTGTCAGGTACACTGAAAATAGCAGAAATACCTTGTAAAATACCACCATAATAGCGAACCATTTCAAGTACTTTTAATGTTGTATAGCCTGTTGTAATAGACGGTTCTAGTACAATGATATTACGATTTGTGACCATGTTTTTTAAATTATCACGGAAAATCAGCTGACTTGTATTGGAGTTTTGTTCTGGTGTGACGACGTAGATACTCTTATGAGCGTTACGGGAGAAGAAACCGGCTCGAGTTAATTCTTCTGCCAACATAGCGCCAATTACTTGAGTGCCTTCTAGACAAATAATAGTATCTACGATTGTGGTATGTACATATTGTTCTACCAGCATCTTAGCAACTGCTAAAGCATCACTTTGTCTTGTCTTTAGTGTTGTCATATCAATATAGGTATTAATATGGGAGTGGTTTGTTGCGAAATGTCCTGGAATAATTTTTAGTGGCACAGATTGATTATTTCTAGGATAAATTTTTATCATTTTACTTTCCATGGAAATCCCTCCTTATATATTTTTTATTATTGCGATGTGCAAAAGACATCCAGTGGGGGTCTCTTTTGTTTCGTTCCATATTCTAGTTTCTATCATACATGAAAAATTAGAAAAATACAATAGAGAAAAGATGAAAAATTATGATTTTTATACAAAACAATCTTGAAAAATAAAGATATTTTATATAAAAGGACAAATTGTTTTGCAAAATAACGTTGCAGTTCTCAGTCAATTCGTTGAACGCAGAACGGGCAGTCCCCTGCTTTACTGCTTTACTTGAGAAGTGATATTAGGAGGAAACGATGTTAGAATTAAGAGTTAATACAATTACAGTAGAAGAATATTTGAAATTAAGAGATCGAGTAGGATGGAAAAAAATTTCAAGAGAACAGGCTCAAAAAGCGTTAGAAAATAGTTTGATTACAGTTGGGGCATATTTGGCAGATCAGCCAATTGGAATGGGAAGAATTGTAGGAGATGGTGCAGTGGTCTGTTATGTACAAGACCTAATTATTCCGCCACAGGCACAGCGGCTTGGAGTTGGGACAATGATTTTAAATCGTCTGGAAGAATTTGTAGAGCAGCTTCGGCTGCCAGGTACAGAGATGATGTTTGATCTGATGTGTGCGAAGGGAAGAGAATTGTTTTATACACAGCATGGATTTATTGCACGTCCAACAGAAACATTGGGACCTGGCATGATTAAGTATTTAAGAGATGAAAATAGGTAAGAAAGGGATGTTATAACACAAAATGAAATCGTAAAAGATAGTTTTTTTGTGTTATAACATCCTTTCTTTGTTTTAAATGAAATGGTTAGAGAAAGGTTATGGATTTAATTCTCCAATTCGAGTTACTCCAACGTAAATTTGACTGATTTTATACCAAGTAGGGAAATCGACAACTCCAGTTTGACCAAGACCAAATATACTTTGGAATTCCTTTACTGCTTCAGCAGTATCTTCATTAAAATACCCAGAAGGAGTAATCGTTGGAATTGCAGTATAGATATTAGAAATGGCTAAAAGCTGTTCTTGCATCTGGCGAACTTTGTTTCCAGAGGAGCCGATTGTTAGATCATATCCTGGCCAGGAAGCTGGAATGCCTGAGATTTGTTCTGCTGAATTAATATACATATCATTTCCATAATAGTAACGGAGAATTTCAATTGGACTATATCCTTGTTCTCCAAGCGACATTGATCCCCATTGTGTCATCCAATCAGGACAGGATACTCGTTTGCCATCACAATATTGAGTTAAAATTGGTTGTTTGACATCAGGACGTGAGAGGTACTGATCAAAAATTTCATCCACAACAGCGGAAATACTTTCAAAAAAGTTTCTTCCATAAATCCATTTGTGATCAAATGCAGTAGAGGAAGTAATTGTAAAATCATAGCCCTTATTTCGGTACCATTCGGTATAAACACGGTTAAGTGTAAATGACATAATAGCTAAAACATTGGCTACAATGGTACTTTCAGGCCAAGTAGAATAAATTTCACTGGAGGCAACATTTTTAATATAATCACGATAAGGCACAAAGTAATTTGGCGCAGAACTATTTGTTGGAACCCCATCATGAACGACAATTGTTTCTGGAACCACAACACGGCTTAGTACAATTTCACCGCTCTGATTCATTGGTTTAATTTCTGCTTCTGCGATTTTTGGAGGATATTCTCCATATAGAGTATGATCTGGGATAACGATTGGCTGAGATGGTCCAAGGGCAATTGGTCGAAGCCGAGCATCTTGAATGGAAGTAGATCCAGAAAGCACTTCTGTTCCATCGATGCTTAATGGTTCAAAACCAGGTGCCGTGATTTGGAGTGAATACTCAGAGTATGGGCGAGGTTCTCCAGGATTGAGACTGTATTCAAGTGGAGGAGAAGGCAATGTAATGGTATCAGTTTGTCCTGATGAATTGGTGCGAAGTTCTTCTAAAACAGTATCAGGAGAATCCTCATTTCTAATCGTAACAGTTGCATCAGAAACAGGAAAATTATTTTCTGAAGATACAACTTGAACTTGAAGATAGCCACGGTCAGTTTGGTTATTTTGCTGAGCGGCACGAAATTGATTCATAAAAAACCTCTTTTCATATACAAGATCCAGATGGAACTTTTAATCTGGACTAATATATGAAAAGAGGCTTGGGAATATACCTTATAAATTAAGCTGCTGCACAGGTTAATCCTCTAATTCCACAAATTCACAGCAATTTGGATTGTCTAATTTGAGTGGAAGGCCATTCATGATGATAACATTTTCTTCGTAATTTAATGTGAAGAATGTTAGGGAATTAGAGTCTTGATTCATACATACGATGTGTTTTCCATCAGGGAAAACAGCGACATCTTTTGGATACTCTCCACTAATTGGTAAAATACACTTGTTATATAACAATCCATTTTCCATATTGCGTTCAAAGAATCCAACAGTATTTTCTCCTGCGTTAGAACTGAAGACGTAATTATCATCAGGAGAGAATCTTAATGCACATGCGGCAGAAATTTCGGTATGCTTTTTTGGAACGGAAGAAACCAGCTGTTTAAATTCAAATTCAGGATGTGTATCACCTGGAATATAGTTGTAAACCGTAATATAATTTTTTAACTCAGAAATTAAATACATATGACGTCCATCTTTACTAAAACGAATATGTCTTGGGGCAGAATTTAATTCACAGTGAAGAATATCAACGAGGCGAACCAATCCTCTTTGATGATCAAAGCGGAAAATACGAACTTGGTCAATTCCAGAATCTACCATACAGATATATTTTTCATCTGGAGTAAAAGCAACACAACTAACATGAGGACGGAATGTGCGTTCGGCAACACTTCCGATACCATTATCATAGAATTCGTCCGTTATTTTTCCGACAGAACCGTCACTCTTTAATCTTAAAACTGTCATTTTGCCATCGTGATAACCAGCGGTTAAAAGAAATCTATTCTTTTTGTCTACGGTAAGGAAACATCCGCGCATTCCTTTAATTGTAGCTGTGTTAATATGGTCTAAGTCACCGTCAGGTAGTATGCGGAATGCTGCGACACCCTCATCAACTACAGTATAAAGAAATTTTTTGTTATGAGAAATGGTCAGATAAGAAGAATTATTTACGGCTACTTCTTTTCTTTTTTTTAACCGTCCTTTTTTTACATCCACATCAAAAATGCAGATTCCTTTACTGGAACCATGGAATGTATAGCAGCCGACATATGCAGCATATTTTGTTCCCATTGATTTTATCCTCCTTTGAAAAATCATAGTAACTTTATTATAGCACAAAAACGAAAAAATTCAAACAAAAAAACCTTTTTTTTTCTGAAAATACTTGACAGAAACAGGATTTAATGTATAATAATTTTGTTTAGTTTTACTAAACTTTTAGTTTACTAAAACATGAATTTTAGAATATAATCTTGAGATAATACAGAGTGGGAAGGAGATGAAAGATGGATATTGGGCGTAAGATCCGACAGTTACGTGTTTTAAAGGGATTGACACAAAAAGAGTTAGCAGATAGAACGGAACTGTCAAAAGGATTTATTTCACAGGTAGAACGAAATCATACTTCTCCTTCAATTACAACGCTAATTGATATTCTGCAGTGTCTTGGAACGACACCCGCAGAATTTTTTAATGATACTCCAGAAGAACAGGTTGTATTTGTGAAAGAGGATTATTTTGAAAAACAAGATAGTGAACTGCATAACACAATCAAGTGGATTATTCCAAATGCTCAGAAAAACCAAATGGAACCAATTCTGCTTAAATTAGAAGCTGGAGGTTCCACTGATACGGATCATCCACATGAAGGAGAAGAGTTTGGATATGTATTATCTGGAACTATTACGATAATGTTGGGAAATAAAACATATAAAGCCAAAAAAGGAGAATCCTTTTACTTCATACCCGATCGGCCACATTTAATTACTTCGAAGACTGGGGCGGTGATTTTATGGGTTAGCTCACCTCCTAGTTTCTAATAAGTCTCTTAATTGTAATGCCAAACAGGGAATAAAAGAAGTTGTTACGATGCAGAGTAAAAAATTATAAAAGATAAGTTTATAGGAGGAAAAAGGGATGAGAGAACCATTAATTGATTTAAAAAATATTACAAAGAGTTATGATGGTCAAGTAATCTTGGATGATTTGAGTTTATCCATTCATGAAAATGAGTTTGTTACATTGCTAGGGCCGAGTGGTTGTGGAAAGACAACAACACTGCGTATCATTGGGGGATTTGAGACACCAGATATGGGGCAGGTAATGTTTCATGGACAGGATATTACAAATATGCCTCCGCATAAACGAAATTTAAATACAGTATTTCAAAAATATGCATTATTTACACATATGAATATTGCGGAAAATATTGCATTTGGGTTAAAAATTAAAGGAAAGAGTAAAGCTTATATTCAAGATAAAATTAAATACGCACTAAAACTTGTGAATTTGGATGGATATGAGAAACGTATGCCAGATTCTTTAAGTGGTGGACAACAGCAAAGAATTGCAATTGCCAGAGCAATTGTGAATGAACCAAAGGTATTGCTCTTAGATGAACCGCTTGGGGCATTGGATTTAAAAATGCGTCAAGATATGCAGTATGAATTGATTCGTCTAAAAAATGAGCTTGGAATTACATTTATTTATGTAACACATGATCAAGAAGAAGCTCTGACAATGTCTGATACGATTGTTGTTATGAATCAGGGATATATTCAGCAGATGGGAACACCAGAAAAAATTTATAATGAACCAGAAAATGCATTTGTGGCAGATTTTATTGGGGAAAGTAATATTTTGGACGGTACGATGATATGGGATCGTCTAGTAGAAATTCTGGGAGTCCGTTTTGACTGTGTGGATACTGGATTTGGGACAAATCGTCCAGTTGATGTAGTAATTCGTCCAGAAGATGTGATTCTTTTAGATCCAGAACGTGCACAGCTAAAAGGAATTGTTACAAGTGTAATATTTCGAGGGGTCCATTATGAAATGTCGGTAGAAGTAGGAGGTTTCGTATGGAAGGTGCATAGTACAACTATGTTTCCAGAGGGAACTCAAGTTGGAATCCGAGTAGAACCATCGAATATTCAAATTATGAATAAACCAGAATCAGAAGATGAAGAGGCGGTGAGTCGAAATGGCAAAAAATAGAAAATTACTTGCAGCTCCGTATTTAATATGGATGATAGCGTTTACGGTTATTCCACTCTTAATGATTGTTTATTATGGGATGACAAATCGAGATGGAGCTTTTACATGGGATAATGTGATGGCAATGGCTCGACCAGAACATTTAGGAGCACTTTTATTATCATTAAAGCTGTCTATTAGCTGTACAGTAGTGTGTTTGCTGCTTTCTTATCCGCTTGCTATGATTCTAAGAGGAAGAGGAATAAATCAAAGTAGTTTTATTGTATTTCTTTTTATTCTCCCAATGTGGATGAATTTTCTTTTAAGGACGTATGCATGGCTAAATCTTTTAGACGATGGAGGAATTCTTTATACAATCTGTGAAAATCTGGGAATTCCAACGATTAGTTTAATCGGAACGAATACGGCAATTATCCTTGGAATGGTTTATAACTTTCTTCCATTTATGGTATTGCCATTATATAATGCATTAATGAAAATCGATCAAAACGTAATTAATGCAGCAAAGGATTTAGGAGCGAATCAGGTACAAGTCTTTTTTCGCATTATACTGCCATTAAGTTTTCCTGGAATTGTAAGTGGAGTTACAATGGTATTTGTTCCGTCGTTGACAACCTTTGTGGTATCCGATCTATTGGGAGCCAGAAAGATTATGCTGATTGGTAATATTATTGAACAAGAATTTTCAACCGCAGATAATTGGTATCTAGGTTCTGGATTATCGCTTGTATTGATGATATTTATTCTAGTTAGTATGGCAGTTTTGAATCACTATGATAAAAATGGGGAGGGAACATCATTTTGATCAAAAAAATTTGTTCACAGATTTATATAACATTAATTTTTATATTTCTCTACGCGCCAATTGTAACATTAATTATATTTTCCTTTAATCAAGGAAAGGGAGGGCAGTGGAGAGGCTTTTCTCTGGAATGGTATCGAGAACTTTTTGCAAGCGAGATGATTATGGATGCGCTATGGAATACATTAATTATTGCAGTGGTTTCGGCTATCATTGCAACGATTATTGGGACTATTTCTTGTATTGGATTAAATTCATTACGGGGAAAGGCAAAAAGTATTTATTTGTCATTAAATAATATTCCAATGTTGAATTCGGAACTTGTGACAGGTTTGTCTTTGATGCTTGTATTTATTGCTTTTGGAATTGGATTTGGATATCCAACTATTCTAATTGCCCATATTACATTTTGTATTCCTTATGTAATTTTGAGTGTTATGCCAAGAATGAAACAGACGGATCGTAGTACGTATGAAGCAGCAGTTGATTTAGGAGCAACTCCAATTTATGCTTTTTTTAAGGTTGTATTTCCAGAATTAGTACCTGGGATTTTATCTGGATTTTTGCTTTCTTTTACGATGTCGTTGGATGACTTTATTATTACGTATTTTACGAGGGGACCAGGCATTAATACATTGTCTACTTTAATTTATAGTGAAGTGCGAAAGGGAATTAAACCTTCTATGAATGCGCTTTCTACTATTATGTTTGTGTCAGTGTTAATTTTATTAGTTGTAAGTAATCGAAAGAAAAAGGATGGGATGGAATGAAACGTTTTGCAGTATTGGGAATTGTGATAATAATGATAAGTGCAGTTTTGGCAGGGTGTAATGGAGGAACTGGGTCTCCATTTGCCGCAGAAATGGAAAATCAAGTCCAAGAAGAAACTCGTGCAGCAAGTTATCCAAATGGAATCGTAAAAGTATTTAACTGGGGGGAATATATTGATGAAAGTCTTATTCAGCAGTTTGAGCGTGAGTACGGGATTCAAGTAATCTATGATACATTTACGACAAATGAAGAAATGTATCCGAAAATTGCTGCAAATCCCTCCCTTTATGATGTTATTTGTCCTTCAGACTATATGATTGAAAAAATGATTCAGAATGGACTATTACAAAAAATCGATTGGACCAAGGTGCCAAATATAAAAAATATGGATCAGTTGTGTATGGAGCGGGTTCAGGATTTTGATCCAGGTAATCAATATACCGTCCCGTATACATGGGGAACGGTTGGAATTTTGTATAATAAAAAAATGGTAACAACGCCAATTGACAGTTGGAGTGTACTTTGGGATGAAACTTATGCAAATAATATGATTATGCAAGATTCTGTTCGGGACGCATTTATGGTTGCGTTAAAATTGCTTGGATACTCCTGCAACTCTACAGATGAAAATGAATTACAGGAAGCAATGCAGTTGTTGAAAGAACAAAAACCACTTGTAAAAGCATATGCGATCGATGAAGTCCGAGATAAGATGATTAATGACTCCGCAGCACTTGGAGTGATTTATTCAGGAGAATATTTGTATTGCCATGAAGAAAATGAGGACTTAGCTTATGTGGTACCAAAGGAAGGGTCAAATCTTTGGTTTGATGGATGGGTTATCACAAGTGAAGCACAAAATGTAGAAAATGCACATAAATGGTTAGATTTTCTTTGCAGAGCAGAGTCTGCCTATGCAAACTTTGAGTATATTACCTATGCGACTCCGAATGAAGCTGCTAAAGAAATGATTGATCCAGAATATTTAAATGATCCAGGTGTTTTTGCGACAGAAGAGCGGATGGATAAATGTGAAATTTATAAATATCTTGGAATGGAAATGGAAGATATGTATTATGAGCTTTGGAAACAGGTGAAAGCACCAGAAGTTTCTATTTTTGGCTGGAATCCGTTTGCAGAGGAAGAAACAGAATGAAAAATTATAAAATGATCTTGCAGTATGACGGAACGAAATACAATGGATGGCAAAAACAAAAGAATACAGATAAGACGATTCAAGGTAAGTTAGAAGCCATTCTAGAAAAACTCACTGGAGAAGCGATTGAAGTACATGGTTCTGGCCGTACAGATATGGGAGTACATGCAATTGGACAAGTTGCAAATGCAAAGTTAAATTTTGATGGAACGGCCAAGCAGCTTCAACAGTATATCAATGATTATCTTCCAAAAGATATTGTAGTTTATTCAATAGACGAAATGCCAATGCGGTTTCATAGTCGATTAAATGCAGTGAGGAAAACATACTGTTATCGCATTCACCTTTCACCAGTTCGTAATGTATTTGAACGTAATTATATATGGAACTATGGCAAACCATTGAATATAAGTCAAATGAAACAGGCTGCTATTTATTTGATAGGGGAGCATGATTTTTTACCATTTTGTGACCAGAAAAAGATGAAAAAATCTTCCGTTCGGATCATAGAACGAATTGATTGGGAGGAAACAGAACAGGAATGTAAAATTTTCTTTCAAGGGAATGGGTTTCTCTATCATATGGTTCGTAAAATAGTTGGTACACTGGTGGAAATTGGAGAGGGAAAAAAGAATCCCGATTTGATTCAAGAAATATTGGAGACTGGAAATCGAGAACTAGTTTCAGGCATTGCTCCAGCAGAAGGACTTTGTCTTATGAGTGTGGAATATGAATAAACGCAAAAAATATAGTGGTTTGATATCACTTGAAAAATTTTACCCTACTAATGGAGGGAAAACTGCTGGACTTTTCTGGAATTTTGTATCATAATAAATTGGGTATGAGGGTTTTCGCCTATGAAAATGAAAGGAGTATTTCTATGAAATATGTTGTAGTACTTGGAGATGGCATGGCAGATGAGCCATTGGAACAATTAGGAGGAATGACTCCATTGGAATATGCAAAAACACCAGAAATGGATCGCTTAGCAGCTGTTTCGGAAATTGGTTTAGCTAAGACAATACCAGATGGAATGAAACCTGGAAGTGACACAGCAAATTTAGCTGTACTTGGATATAATCCAAAGCAGTATTATACAGGTCGCTCTCCATTGGAAGCGTTAAGTATTGGAGTGGATATGAAACCAACCGATGTAGCTCTCCGCTGTAATATTGTTACAGTGTCAGAAGAAGAAGGAATTCCATATGACGAACGTACCATTATCGATCATAGCTCAGGAGAAATTTCCACGCAAGAAGCAGCTGTTTTAATTGAGGCAGTAAAACCAGTGTTTGAAAATGAAATATATCAGTTTTATGTTGGAACAAGTTATCGTCATCTTTTAATCTGGAATCATGGTTCAGTTGTAGAATTAACTCCACCACACGATATTCTAGGGAAAAAAATCGGAAATTATCTTCCAGCAGACAAGGTACTGCGTGAAATGCAAAGAAAAAGCTTTGATATTTTAAATCAACATCCAATTAATTTAGAACGTGCAAAGAAAGGATTGAATAAGGCAAATTCTCTGTGGTTTTGGGGAGCTGGTACAAGACCACAATTAGATTCCTTTGAAAAGAAGACTGGAAAAAGGGGAACAATGATTTCAGCAGTTGACTTATTAAAAGGGATCGCAGTGGGAGCAGAAATGAACGTGGTGGAAGTAGAAGGTGCGAATGGTTCTCTGCATACAAATTATGAGGGGAAAGCAATGGCTGCTGTAAGAGATTTAACAGAAAATGGATATGACTTTGCTTATGTTCATGTAGAAGCACCAGATGAAATGGGACATCAAGGAAGTATGGAAAGAAAGATTCAGGCAATTGAATACTTAGATCAAAGAGTGATTAAATTAGTTGTAAAAGAATTGGAAAACAAAAACGTAGACTTCCGTATGCTAATTATGCCAGACCATCCAACTCCAATTTGTTGTCGGACTCATACATCAGACCCAGTTCCGTATTTATTGTATGACAGTACAAAAAAAATAACGGGACGTCCTTATAATGAAAAAGAAGCCAAAAAATCAGGAATCTTTGTAGAAGAGGGATTCCGCCTTGTGGAAAAATTATTAGAATTGTAATTCTTGAGGATATTCGCAATCTGCTTTGCAGCTTGCTTAGAACCGAATTGCTACTCCTCAGCTTGTCAGATGAAGCTTGCTCTTCGTCTGACACAAGGAAGTCCCCCTGCTTCCAATATGCAGGGGGACTTCCTTGTATGGGTTAAATTATAGTGTAACTCCATTTTCCTGAAGAAGTGCTCTGGCAGATTCGACGGAATCAACTCCAGTTGGATTTTTAATTGGCGCAAATTCACGATTCCGAATCACTTCATAAGGAAGACAAGTATCCATTAGGTGAATCATATCTAAAACAAGTTCTTCAAACTTATATCCATTAGGTTTGCTAGGTTTTATAAAAGCTCCAGTCTCATCCATATAAGGAATTTTCTTTTCTACAATATGTACTGGAAGTTCTTTGTTCACAATTTCCTCTAATTTATCCAAACGGAACATATAGTTTAAAATAACACCAAAGTTGTAAAGTAAATTCCCGTTCTCATCTCTTAGATGAATCATATCATCAGTCATCTCATAATATTCTACAATGGATGGTTTGCCATCTTCTAAACATAATACACCAACACGTTCCTGTGGATCTGCCTTGCGTACTACTTTACCGCCGCAGTCGCACTTTGATGCAATGACTGCACCAACATAAGCTGGATCATTAATTCGCTGTAGAACATTGTCTACCGCAAATACAGTTAACCATTCAATGCCAAGTTCTTTCATATGAGAGATAAGTCCAGCATTTTGCAGAGAATGGAACCAGCCGCCATTTCCATTTGGAGAAAGAGAAAGACGATCTTTGTCTTCCATGAGAAGCTTTCCATTAAAATCAACGGATGGTGCCATATCTTGCTTAAAGAAGCGAATAAAATCCTTATTATAACCGAAATAATGCTTCTCTTCAAAGAAATGGACGGTGTCCTCATGGTTTTTGTCACTGGTCATAATATATAATGGAACCCAGGTGTCGATTTGATTTACAACATCCATTAAATTGTTAATTAAACATTCAAAAATATAAAGATCTTTTGTAATCCCTACATTAAACATTCCTTTTGGCTTGTCAAACCCAAGACGGGTTCCCTGACCACCTGCAAGTAAAACGGCTCCCACCTTCTGAGCTTTTAATGCTTTAATTCCAATTTGAGTAAACTCCTCTTTGTGTTTCTCAATTTCAGAAACTTCCAAAGCTCCAAGTGGTTCTAATTTTCCTTTCACAGCTTCTGTATCTTGTCTGTTTTGTACTAGTTCTAATAGATGCCAATTGATGGAAGAGATTTGTTCTAATAAGCTGGTCTGTTGTTTGACTGTAAGTTCATCATAGTATTTTAATAGATGAAGTTGATTGTGTTTTGTAAGTATATCTTTTATCTGTTCATAAGTCATAGTAGTGCCTCCATAATGAAATAATAGATCCCCAATTAATACCAATAACTATGAGAAAAAAATAAATTGGTGGTTTCAGTATATCCTATTTATTCCAAAATATCAAGAGAAAAACTACTTTCCCAAAAGTGGAAATATTGATATAATGAAAACAAGAAAAATATTATAAATGAATAACGATAGCGGAGTAGTAGCCGCTCTAGCTTGAATGCAGAATGGGCAGTCCCCCGATTCAAGTGCGTGAAGCACTAAGGGGGGATGGGATGCCCGTGTCAGTGTGGGATTAGGCAATCCCACACTGACAAGCTGCAAAGCAGCCTACGTTCACGAGGAAGTAGCGAAGCGGATTCCGAGTGTCCGCTTTACAGAAAAGGAAAGAAAAAGGTGACGAAATGTATCGGATTTTAGTGGTAGATGATGAACGGATTGAAAGAAACGGAATAAAAATGCTACTTAAGCGCTTCTTTGCCAAAGAAATGCAGTTGGAAGTATTTGAGGCAGCAAATGGAAAAACAGCATTGGAATTTTTGGAAAGGCAGCCTGTGGATATTTTAATCACGGATGTAAAGATGCCATTTATGGATGGAATTGAATTAATTCAAACAATTGCTCCTAAAAGAAGAGAAATGAAGATTGCAATTTTTAGTGGATATAGTGAATTTGAATATGCTAAGATTGCAATGCAGTATGGAGTAAAGAATTATATTTTAAAACCAGTTGATCCAAAGGAATTCCAGAATACCATTTTAAATATGACGGAAGAATTGGAGAAACAAAAGGAAGATCAATTACAAAAAGATAAACAAAATAATTTTATGAAAGAATATATTTTGTATTCATTAATCAATGGAGTATCAGCAGAGGAAATTGAACGTAAAACAGGAGGAATCTTAGAGTGTAAAATGCTAGAATCCTATCAAAAAATGTTTTTGATCGAATTTGATCAGGAGTTTTTTGGAAAAACGGAAGAAGATTTCAATCGCTATTTTCAAGAAATGTTAGAAGAATCCGTCTTTTATTTAAACTTGAACCCTCAACAAGCAATTGTGTTGAGAAAAGAAGGGAAAAGAACCGATCAAGAAACAGCAGAAATGCTGTCTAAGTTTTTCCAAAGTCATTATGGGAAAAATCCATATATTGCGGTAAGCAGGAAACTAAGTAGTATAGAAGATTTTTCAGTTTGTTTGGATGAGTTAGAGGCATTGTTGGAGAGGAGATTTTATCGTCCAGATATCCATACTTATTTAAGTGAGCAGGAAAGCGTTGAAACTGGACGTACACATTCTGTGCAAGTGCCAGATGACGATATTTTAACGAAGCAGATCCATCAAGATCTGAAAATGAAAGATTTAGATTCCTTGAAAGAGCATGTTGCTTGTTTAGAAGAAAAATACTATATGGCACAGGGATTTTCACAAGTGTATGTTAAGTTTATTTTTTCCAATATATTAAAAGATTTTTATGAAGAGTTGCCAAGTAAAAGCGAAAAAGATTTAACAAAAGATATCGAACAGTTATATCGAGCTACGACTTTAAATGAAATTATGGACGTTGTAAAAAGAAATCTTAAAGATTTAGAAGCTGTGTTTGGGCAAAGTAAGACATTGTTACATAAAGAAATCGAAAGTATTAAACAGTATATTTATGATCATTATGGAGAAGAGCTAAGTGTAGAAATGCTTGCAGAAAAGGTGTATATGGCTCCAAGTTATTTAAGCCATATTTTTAAGAAGGAGACGGGACTGAATTTAAGTCGTTTCATTAAAAATTACAGAATGGAAATGGCAAAAAAGAAATTAGAAACGACGCATGAAAAGATTGTTACAATTAGTTATTCTGTAGGATATCAAAATGTGTCTTACTTTTGTCAGAACTTTAGAGAGTATTTTGGAGTGACACCTCAAAAGTTTCGAGGATAATGGTGGAGGCAGCGATGAAACAAATCATAAAATTTTTTAGAGATCAAAAACTGAGGAATAAATTGATTGCAATTTATTTCTGTGTAGGTCTTTTGCCATTAGTCATTATTGGTGTATTTAATTTTACACAATTAAGTAAATTGTTGCTTCAGCAAGAAGGAACTCGTATGAAAGATTATATGGAACAACAGCTTTCTACTATGGATAGTGATATCCAAATTTATAATAATCTTTGCAACTATATTTCTTTTAATCAGACTGTAGTAAGAATACTTGAAAAGAATTACGAATCTAGTTATGATATGTATTCGGACTTTCAGAGTTTATTAGATCCATTAGTTGCATCCATGGAGTATTTTCATGGGAGTGTTGATCAGATTACATTGTATACGGATAATCAAATTATAAAATATGGTACAACGATTGCTCCGTTGGATGAAATTGTAGAAGAACCTTGGTATGATACTGTGATTGCAGATAATGAAATCCATTGGTTTTGTAATCAAAAGGAGCAAAAACTGTTTTTAGCTCGTGTTATTCCCACTATAAAACAAGGAATATCTCAAAATATTATTTATGTAGAAATAAATTATGAAAAGTTTTTTGAAGAACTTACAAAAATGAGTGATTCCAATTATGGATTATTTCTAGTTGGAAACTATAATCAAATATTATATGAGCATCAGGAATTTGAAGAAAAATATCAGATGATGAAAGTCAGCGCAGATGAATTTTTAAATAAAAAAGATAACGAAGACTTTCCATATTTTATTGTGAATAACAGATTGGAACAAACAGGATGGACGCTTTATGTATATCGTCCAGAAATCATTATTCAATATTCTACATTTCCAGTTGTTATGATTAGTATTATTATTGCTGTTATTGCCGCAGTATTTTCTATCTTGATGCTTATTATATTAATAAGGCTGTTAGTAAAAGGAATTGTTCAATTAAAAAATACTATGCGGGAAGTAGAGGAAGGAAATCTTCAGATACAGTTGAAAAGTGAAAGTAATGATGAGATTGGAGAATTAATCCGTGGTTTTAATAAAATGATTGCCAAGATTAATGAATTGATTGAACAAGTCTATGAAGGACAGATTCGCCAGAAAGATTACGAGATGAAAGCATTACAGGCACAAATTAATCCACATTTCTTGTATAATTCTCTGTCATTGATTAACTGGAAGGCAATTGAGACGGGACAGGAAGATATTAGTAAAATTACGTTGGCATTATCCTCATTTTATCGAACAGCGTTAAATAAAGGGAATAATGTACTCACCTTTGGAGAAGAAATTGAGAATCTGCGTTCTTATTTGGAAATTCAATTAATGATGCATGATTATGAATTTGATGTAGAAATTCATGTGGATGATGATGTAAAGCAATATAAAACATTAAACCTAATTTTACAGCCAATGATTGAAAATGCAATTGAACATGGAATTGATTTAAAAACCGATGGCAGAGGAAAAATTACGGTAGATTTGCATCGGAAAGGAGAAGAAATTATACTGAAAGTTGCAGATAATGGAGTTGGAATGGATGAAGAAGCAATTCAGACAATACTAACCAAGCAGTCAAGAGGATACGGACTGCGCAATGTCAACGAACGAATCAAACTCTATTATGGAGAAGAATACCATCTCGTTATTACAAGTAAAATTGGAGAAGGTACAGAAATTATGTTACGAGTTCCTACAGTTTAATAACATTTGTCAAAAGTTCCCGTTTCTATCTCTGCAAGATAAAAACGGGAACTTTAATATGAGTATGAATGCTTTATTAATTCGTTCAAGTTTATTTTATATAGTTGTTCTAAATTAGGTATAAATAATAAAAATTTTATCTGTTCTGCAAAGGTTTTCGTCTATCGGTTTTGTGAGGTTAAGAAGTCAAATGGCGATAATTAAGTAGCAAAAATCACAATTCAAGATAAATCATTAAGAGAAAACAATGTATAATTTTTATAGAAAAATTATTCTTATATAGTAAAAGTAAATAAAAAATAAAAATCTTCTAAAAAATCTAGTATGTTTCAAAGATTATTGATATTTACGAAAATTTGTGGAGATTGTACAATAAAGATGTCTGAAAGATAAGGTTTTAGTGAGATAGGTAAGAAATAAAAAGTACAAAAATTAAGAAAGAAAGTGGAGGTAAAGAGATGAGATTAAAGAAAGTAGCAGCAATTTGTATGGTAACATCAATGGCAATGGGATGCCTTGCTGGATGTGGTGGTGACAGCGGTTCTGATACGACAAAAGGTAGCGATACTGCCAATACAGAAAAGCAGGAAACACAGAGTATTGAATTAACTGTTTGGGCACCTCAGGAAGACCAGGCCGCATCGGACGACTATCCAGAAGGAATGATTCAAGCATTATGTGAGAAGTTTGATGAAGAACATGAGGAATGGGACATTACATTTAAGTATGGAGTTATGTCAGAAGCAGATGCAGCAGAAAGCGTAATGAAGGATTTGGATGCAGCAGCAGATGTATTTATGTTTGCAAATGACCAGATTCCAAAGATGGTAGCAGCAGGTGCACTTGCAAGATTTGGTGGAACAACAATGGAAGAAATGCAGGAGCATAATAGTGAAGCAATGGCACAGTCCGTTACTTATGAAGATGCGGTATATGCAATTCCATTTACCCCAAATACTTATTTCTTATTCTATGATAAGAGCAAATTCTCAGAAGATGATGTAAAGAGCTTGGATACTATGATGGAAAAGGATTTGGGAGACGGCGTTCATAATTTCTCCTTTGACTTAGATAATAGCTGGTATTTACCTGCATTCTACTATGCAGCTGGAGGAGAATTATTTGGTGAAAATGGAGATGATGAAGAAGCTGGAACAACATTTGGTGATTGTGTAAATGCAACGGAATATGTAATTAATTTAGCAAATAATCCAAAATTCTTCATTGAAGAGTCTGGTGCTTCTATTGCTAAATTTAAAGATGGAACATTAGGCGCTTTTATTTCTGGATCTTGGGATGCAGAAGCAATTAGAGAAGGTCTTGGCGATAACTTTGGTGTAACAAAACTTCCTACCATTGAATTAGATGGAGAAGATTGTCAGTTATATTCTTTAACGGGAAGTAAATGTATTGGTGTAAATCCAAAGAGTGCAAATATGGCAGCATCGGTTGCTTTAGCTGCTTATTTGGGTGGAGAAGAAGCACAGAAAGTTCGTTTTGAAGTAAGAAATATTACACCTACATGGGATACTGTTACAGAGTTAGATGAAGTAAAAGAAGATGATGTAGCAGCTGCACAGATTTTACAGATTAATGAAGCTTCTAAAACACAGCCAATCGTTTCTAAGATGAATGATTTCTGGTCTCCTATGGAATCGTTAGGAAAAGCAATTGTACAGGGAGATGTTACACTGGACAATGCAGCAGAAGCTACAAAGCAGATGGGCGAAGGTATTATGAAATAATATGCTTATAAGTGAGTAAGACGGGTGAAATACTCCGATTTACTATAAACAGGAATTTGTAGGTGGCGGGCGGACGGTTTATGTTCGCCCGTTATGTACAGTAAAGCAAATGAAGATGATGTTATAAAAAAGGTAGAAGGGAGGCTGTGTTGTGAAGGAAGCAAAAAAGAGAATCAAAGAATTTGCAACAGAGTATACCGTACAAAATGCGGTGAAAAAAGGTGATGGTGCAACAAAGCTGAGTATGATTATCATGGGGGCTGGAAATCTAGCTAGGAAAGAGTTTGTAAAGGGTATCTTATTCCTGTTGTCTGAAATCAGCTTCATTATGATGATGGTAATGTTTGGCCTGAATGCACTTGGTAACCTTCCATCATTAGGAACGGAAGAGCAGGCAGAAATTTTTGATGAAGCAACGCAGACTTATATTTATACAGATGGAGATAACTCCATGTTAATTCTTCTTTGGGGAATTGTCACAATTTTCCTTATTTTAGGATTTGTGGTTGTATGGCGTGCCAATATGAAGTCAGCTTATAAGGCACAGCTTCGTAAAGAGCGTGGACAGCATATTCCAACATTCATTGAAGAAATGAAGACTTATGCAGACTCTTGTCTGAATAAGACATTACTATTTTTACCAGTAATGGGTGTTTTGATTTTTACGATTATGCCGTTAATCTTTATGATCAGTATGGCGTTTACCAATTATGATCGTGATCATCAGCCACCGGGAAAATTATTTGACTGGGTTGGACTGCAAAACTTTGGCGCAGTATTAGATTTCACAGGAGATCTTGGTAGAACATTCTGGCCAGTATTAGGATGGACGATTGTATGGGCAATATTTGCTACATTCCTGAACTATATTTTCGGTATGATTTTGGCAATGATAATCAATCGAAAAGGAACACGTTTTAAATCTTTCTGGAGATTTGGATTTGTTTTATCCGTTGCAGTTCCACAGTTCGTAACATTATTGTTAATGAATCAGATGTTACAGCCAGAAGGTGCAATCAATGTATTGTTAAGACAGCTCGGACTAATCGGTTCAACGGAATCTCTTCCATTCCTGACAGATGTAACATGGGCGAGAGTAACCGTTATTGTAATTAATCTTTGGGTAGGTATTCCGTATACAATTTTGACAATGACAGGTATTTTACAGAACATTCCAGAAGAATTATACGAAGCTGCTAAGATTGATGGTGCAAATCCTTTTATTACATTCTTTAAGATTACGTTACCATACATGTTGTTTGTAACAGCACCTTCCTTAATTACTTCCTTTGTAGGAAATGTTAACAACTTTAATGTTATCTACCTGTTAACAGGAGGTGCTCCTGCGACAATGGATTATTATAAGATGACGGCTGGAAAGACAGATCTTCTTGTAACATGGCTTTATAAACTGACAATTGATAATAAAGACTATTCTCTTGGTGCGGTAATTGGTATTTTGGTATTTATCATTACAGCAACGTCATCGTTAATTGTTTACCGTCATACGAGTGCATATAAGAACGAGGAGGGATTCCAATAATGAAGACAAAAAAATTTATTGTTAATTCAATAGTACATATTTTCTTAGCAATACTAGTTGTTATATGGGTACTTCCAATTGTATGGGTTATTTTAATTTCTTTCCGTGAGGAAGCAGGTGCCTATACGACAACGTTCCTTCCTAAGTCTTACACGATTGATAACTATGTAAGATTGTTTACAGAAACAGATATTTTTAATTTCCCATTATGGTTTGGAAATACTTTTTTAGTAGCATGTTGTAGTTGTGTTATTGCAACGTTCTATACATTATCAGTTTCCTATGTTATGTCTAGAATGCGTTTTAAAATGAGAAAGCCATTTATGAACATCGCATTAATTTTAGGAATGTTCCCTGGATTTATGTCCATGATTGCTGTATACTATATTTTAAAGGCAGTAGGTTTAACAGAAGGAGCTTTGAAGTTAGTAGCATTAGTTCTTGTATATTCAGGTGGTGCAGGTCTTGGATTCTATGTGGCAAAAGGATTCTTTGATACGATTCCAAAAGCAATTGACGAAGCTGCGTGTATTGATGGATGTACAAGATGGCAGATTTTTACAAAGATTACAATTCCGCTTTCTAAGCCAATCATTGTACAGACAATCTTAAGTGCATTTATGTCTCCTTGGATGGACTTCATTTTTGCAAAGGTAATTGCAGGTTCTGAAGCTCGTTACTATACAGTGGCAATTGGTCTTTGGAATATGCTGACAAGAGAGAATATTACAAACTTCTATACAAGATTTGCTGCAGGTGCAGTTTTGGTTTCTATTCCAATTGCAATCTTATTCCTTTCTATGCAGAAGTACTATATGGAAAGCAATGCTGGTGCAGTAAAAGGTTAATTAAGATTTATTTTCAATATGATATCAATTTGAATTTTGTATTCTCCCTGGAAAAATGGAATCAATCCCATTTTTTCAGGGAAGAAGTACAAATCAGTTAAAAACTCTTATAGCTCCATATTCTGTAAAGTTTCTGTAAGGTTAAGATAGAGTGGTTATTGTATAAAAAATTACATTATCTTACATTAAGTATGGTATTAGGAGAAGAGGTAAAAATGAAATGGAAGAATATTATTATTACAGCCGGTCTTACAGTATTGCTGTTGACCGGCTGTGATTCGTATCAGGCAAATGAACCAGAAAGTAGTGATGCGGCAACAGAGCAGCAGGGTGATGAGGAAGTAATTGCTGCTAATACGCCATTTGGACGTTATCCAGAAACAATTGAATACACCCTTGGAAAAATGGTAAGCAGCGATGGAGATAACTTACCAAATGGAGATACTTATGAAAATAATGCATATACAAGATACTTAAAAGAAAAGATTAATGTGCAAAATAGGGATGTAATAGAAGGACGGACAGATGGATATGATGAAGTGACAGCCATGACAATTTTACAAGGAAATCTACCAGATGTTATGGTAATTGATAACTATCAATATCTCAAAATTATGGTGGAAAAAGATTTAATTGAAGATCTGACTCCTTACTATGAGAAATGTGCAAGTGATCGCATGAAAGAGATGTATAATAGTTATGGTGAGTCTATTTTTCAGAATGTAATGTTTGATGGTAAAATGATGGCTTTGCCTGAGACAAATATTTATTCTCAGTCGGATTTGCTTTGGGTCAGACAGGATTGGCTGGATAAACTAGGATTGGAAGCTCCAAAAACAATGGAAGATGTAGAAACAATAATTCAACAATTTATTGAAAAAGATCCTGGCAATAATGGATCAGGAAATACCGTTGGACTTGTCTTTGACTCAAATCTTTTAAGTGCTTATAATTATTCTGCGGATTTGTTGTTTACTTATAAAGATGCACATTTAAGACGCTGGATTCAGCAAGAGGATGGAACAGTCATCTATGGTTCAATTACTCCAGAAGCGAAGGCCGGGCTAGAATATGTACGCAGTTTATATGAAAGAAAAATAATTGATAATAATTTTCTGTTTTATACAAGTGAAACAAATGATGAATTTGTTATCAATGGACAATGCGGTGCATTTTTTGGAAAATGGTGGGCTCCGAATAGTCCATTAATGCAGGCGAAGGAAAAAAATCCAGAGGCTGAGTGGATGCCATATTTGATTCAGACAGACGAAGATGGCAGTACAAGTTTTTCCTTAGAAAAACCGTCTGGAAAGTTTGTAGTAGTGCGAAAAGGTTATGAACATCCAGAGATTATTATGAAAATTAATAGTGTATTATTTGATGATTTGCGCTATGAAGATGAGGGCGTACAAGAGATTGCGGCATATTATCAAAATAATGTTGATGTGACAGCGCGTCCATGTGTGATTAATGTGGATTATTCAGATGCCTTGACTCGTTGTTATGAAAAATTGACACAAGTCTTTAACGGAGAAATTGTTCCAGAAGAGCTTCCTTTACTGGAACATGCTTATTATGAGGAATGTAAGATATATTTAGAAGATCCAGAACATGCTTCTTCTGAAAGTTGGGCTGCATATCAATCCCGAATTACTGCATGTAAAGCATTATTCAATGGAAAACTAAGTCCTGTTGATTCTGCTTTTTGGGGAGAAACCGATACAATGGAAGAGAAGTGGGAAGAATTAGAGGCATTGGAAAAGGAAGTATTTCTAAAAATTATATTAGGAGAACAGCCATTGGAATATTTTGATCAGTTTGTAGAGGAATGGAAACAACAAGGTGGAGAAACTATTACAAATGAAATAAATCAATACATACAAAATGAAAAAGCGGTTAGTATGCTAATGAAAAATTGAATTGGAGGAAGAGAATGAAATTTTGCTATGGAAAAATGGATTGGCTGACATTGGAAAGAGGACAGGAAAACTGTTATTTGCTTACAAATGGATTAGGGGGATTTTCCTCTAGTACAATTGTAAATTCTAATACAAGAAATGATCATGCCTTTTTTATGGGGAGCAAAAAGGCTCCAAATGAACGAATTAATTTGATCCATAAATTAGAAGAATGGATTACAATTGATGAAAAAACATATCCTGTTTCTACACAGCAATATGTCAATCATATACAGGATAGTCATAACTATTTAGCTGAATTTTCTTTTGAGGATTATCCACAATGGATTTATCTATATGAGGGAATTGAATTGATTAAGACAATTGCAATGAAGCAGGGTGAAAATACAATTGCAGTTTGTTATGAAATTGTGAATGAAACGGAGAAAAAAGCAGTGCTTTCAGTAACTCCGTGGATGGAATTTGTTTCAAAAGGAGCATTTTTAGAAAAAAGTCAAGTTTTTACAATAAAAGACGGAACAGTGGAATCCAATGAAATCTGTCTTTATGAGAATACAAATGGAATTGTACAAGAGACCAAAACGGAATATCGAGATGATTTTTATTATGCTTATGACTACTGTGATGGACGGAAGGAAATAGGAGCCGCAGTAAAAAATCATACGATTGTATTTGAAACTAAACCAAAGCAAACTCAAAAATGGGAAATTGTTTATAGCATGAGTCCAATTCAAGAAGATGCGGCATCTATTTTTGAGCAGAGTGTTCAATATAGAAAACAGCTTGTAAAAGTTTCAGGAATTCAGTCAGATGTAGGTCAGATGCTTGTAAAAAGTGCGAACCAGTTTATTTCGGAAAGAGAATCCACAGGAGGAAAAACAATTCTGGCAGGATATCCATTTTTTGAAGATTGGGGCCGAGATACGATGATTGCGATGGCAGGATGCTGTATTACAACGAAACAATTTGAAACCGCAAAAGATATTTTCCGTACCTTTATGCAATACTGTCAAGATGGATTGATGCCAAATCTTTTTCCAGAAGGTGGAAAAGAACCAATGTATAATACAGTCGATGCGGCATTGTTATTTATCAATACAATTTACTTATATTATAAAGAAACCGCAGATATCGATTTTGTAAAAGAAGCTTGGGATGTTATGAAGCAGATCATCTATTATTATAAGAATGGAACCAGATTTGGAATTCATACGGATCAGGATGGACTGATTATGGCAGGAGAGGGCTTAGATCAAGTAACATGGATGGATGTTAGAGTTGGAGAAATCCTTCCAACTCCAAGACATGGAAAACCAGTTGAAATTAATGCCTATTGGTACAGTGCATTGAAGATTATGCAAGAGTTTGCAGAACAATTTTTGGATCAGGCAATGCCATATGGACAGATGGCAGAACAAGTAAAAGAAAGTTTCTGCAGTCAGTTTTGGAATGAAAAATCTCATTGCCTGAAAGATGTTGTATCGGGAACGGATGCGGATGAGCAGATCCGTTGCAATCAGATTTGGGCAGTGTCCATGCCTTATACAATGCTGACAGAGGAAAAAGAACGCCAAGTAGTAGAAACGGTATTTGAGAAACTCTACACTCCATATGGGTTACGTACATTAAATAAAGAAGATAAACAATTTCATGCAGTTTATGGAGGAAAGCAGTTAAAACGTGATTTGGCTTATCATCAAGGTACTGTGTGGGCATTTCCATTGGGAGCTTATTATCTTTCTTACCTAAAAGTATATAACTATTCAGAGGAAGCCAAAAATACGGTACAAAGACGTTTATCGATGCTGAAAAATGCAATGAGAGAAGGCTGCGTGGGACAACTTCCAGAAATCTATGATGGAGAAAATCCAACCCGTTCTCAAGGCTGTTTTGCACAGGCATGGAGCGTTGGAGAATTACTGCGTGTCTATGCAGAATTAGAGAGAAACTAAAGATTTGATTTACAACGATATCGTTTCGTAGTAAGATAAAGAAAGAGCTGTTAAAAAGCTCTTTCTTTTGTTAGGATGCATACATCCAGTGGAGATTCCTTTTGTTTGTATGGAAATAAAATCAAAATAGTTTGGATGAATATTGAGGAATTTTACTTATGAAGTTTTTATTAGTTGCAGTAAACGCAAAATATATTCACAGTAATCCTGCTATCTACAGTTTAAAATCATATGTTGGACAGCGGGGAATGCATGTGGAATTAGCAGAGTATACGATTAATCATATGTCAGAATTTATTTTAAAGGATATTTATAAAAGAAAACCAGATGTAATTGGATTTTCTTGTTATATATGGAATATTAGCATGGTGAAACGATTAATCTTAGATTTAAACCAAATCTTGCCAGAGGTTCCGATTTGGTTGGGAGGTCCTGAAGTTTCATTTGATTGTGCATCGTTGTTGGAACAAATGCCGCAAGTAGATGGAATTATGTTTGGAGAGGGAGAACGAGTTTTTTCTAATTTACTGGATTATTACTTGACTGGAATCCCAAAAAAAGAAACGATTAGAGGAATCGCTTACCGAGCAGAAAACCAGCAAATTTTTGTCAATGAACCAGAGCCAGTTATGAATCTGACAGAGGTTCCATTTTTATATGACGATTTTCAGAAATGGGAACACCGAATTATTTATTATGAAACGAGTCGAGGATGTCCATTCCGATGTAGTTATTGTCTGTCTTCTGTTGATAAGCAGCTCAGGTTTCGGGATTTGAGTGTTGTAAAGAGAGAGCTAGACTTGTTTTTAAAGCAAAAAGTGGCTCAGGTAAAATTTGTAGATCGAACGTTTAATGCCAAGAAATCACATGGTTTAGAAATATGGAAGTATTTATTGGAACATGATAACGGAGTGACTAATTTTCATTTTGAGGTTTCTGCCGATTTGATTCAAGAGGATGAATTAAATGTGTTAAAACAAATGCGTCCAGGACTGATTCAATTAGAAATTGGGGTGCAGACGACGAATCCAAAGACAGCAGAGGCGATTTGTCGTCACGCTTCTTTTGAACAAATTAGTCATGTAGTACGAAAAATTAATTCCTTTCATAACATTCATCAGCACTTAGATTTAATTGCAGGGCTGCCATATGAGGATTATGAAAGCTTTGGACGTTCTTTTAATGAAGTTTATGCATTGGAGCCAGATCAGCTTCAAATGGGATTTTTAAAAGTATTAAAAGGTTCCCCGATGCATAAACAAGCTAAGACATATGGGATTCATTATAGTCAATATCCTCCATATGAAGTATTGTTTACGAAATGGCTTTCTTATACTGATTTGCTAAAATTAAAGGGAATCGAAGAAGTATTGGAAGTTTATTATAATAGTGGACAGTTTTGTCTTACGATGTCATATTTAGAACAAAAATTTCCTACCGCATTTGCAATGTATGAAGCACTTGCAGATTATTATGAGAAAAATGGCTTATTCTCCGTTAGCCATAGCCGAGCTGCCCGCTATGAAATATTAAAAGCATTTGCAGTCGAGATAGATGGGACGGACGAGCTGGCTTATAATAATGTATTAACTTATGATTATAATGCTAGAGAAAAAGCGAAAAAACGTCCTGCTTTTTCAAAGGACTTATCTTCGTATTGGGAACAGATAAAAGCGTTTTATCAAGAAGAAGCCAAGACACATCAATTATTAAATGGGTATGAGTCTTATAACAGCCGACAATTGGAGCATATGACACAATTGGAAGTGTTTGACTTTGATTTGCTGAGTTGGAATAAGGACAAAAAAACGTCATTGAGAAAAAAAGAAACATGGGTATTATTTGATTACAAAAATCGAGATCCGCTTACAAATAATGCAAACGTAATTCGTATAGAGAAAGAGGAATAGTATATGGAAAAACCACAGCCAGAACGAGTAAAGAAAATATTGGAGTTACTAGATCAGGAATACGGAATGGAGTACCGCTGTTACTTAAATCATGAAAATGCCTGGCAGCTTCTAATTGCAGTTATTTTAAGTGCACAATGTACTGATGCAAGAGTGAATATTGTAACAAAAGACTTATTTCAAAAATATGATACGCTGGAAAAATTTGCAAATGCAGATCAGGCAGAACTGGAAAAAGACATTCATTCCACAGGCTTTTTTCGGATGAAGGCGAAAAATATTATTTCCTGTGCTAGGGTACTAATAGAACGTTTCAACGGAGAAGTGCCAAGAACAATAGAGGAGCTGACTTCCCTGGCAGGAGTAGGAAGAAAAACAGCGAATGTAATACGTGGAAATATTTATCACGATCCAAGTATTGTAGTGGATACTCATGTAAAAAGAATTTCCAGAAAGTTAGGATTTGTCCAAAGTAGTGATCCAGAAAAAATTGAATATGAGTTAATGGAGATACTGCCAAAGGATCATTGGATTTTGTATAATATTCATATTATTACATTGGGGAGAACGATTTGTACGGCACGCAAGCCAAAATGTAAGGAATGTTTCTTAAGGGAATATTGTCCACAGGAGGAGATATTAAGTAATTAAAAACGTAGACAAAAAGATTTGTATGTGTTATAATGTGTTTGTAAAAGAATGGAGATTTTTATGAACACAAAAAATATCATAAATTATAAACCAAAAGATTTTCTTGAATTATTAGGGGGCTCAGTTAAGACATTGCAACGTTGGGAAGGATGAAGAAATTACTAAAGAGTTACAAGACGGAAATAAATCCCACACGGGAGCAAATACAAAAGATAAATAAAACGATTGGAACTTGTAGATTTGTGTATAATTTCTATCTTGCTTACACCAAAGAACGTTACAACAATGGCGAAACATTTATGAGTGGTAAAAGTTTTAGTGTTCGGTTAAATAAGGAATATCTTCCGAATCATCCTGATTACATGTGGATGAAAGAAGTGAGTTTGAAATCGGTAAAGAAATCTATTGAAAATGGATGTAGTGCTTTTACAAGATTTTTCAAAGGTCAGAGTAAATTTCCTAATTTCAAGAAGAAAGGAAAATCTGATGTGAAGATGTATTTTGTAAAAAACAATCCAAACGATTGTTTTTGTGAAAGGCATAGAATTAAGATTCCTACTCTTGGCTGGGTAAGAGTGAAGGAAAAAGGTTATATTCCTACAACGACCAAGAATGGATCGAGAATTAAAAGTGGTACGGTTTCTTGTAAAGCAGGAAGATATTATGTATCTGTTCTGGTAGATATTCCTGATACAGAAAAAACACAATTAAATGATTTTGGACTAGGAATCGATTTAGGAATAAAAGATTTTGCAATTATTAGTAATGGAATTACAAAGAAAAATATT
>FCNS01000025.1 GCA_900045905.1 Clostridiales bacterium CHKCI001
AAAACAAGTCTTAAAGGTACAAAAACTTCATCATAGAATCGATGGTATTCGTACAGATTATATCAATAAAACAATCGCAGAGATAGTGAAAACCAAGCCATCTTATATCGTGATTGAAGATTTGAATATAAAAGGAATGATGAAGAATAGGCATCTTTCAAAAGCAGTTGCTTCACAAAAGTTTTATGAATTCAGAACAAAACTAGAAGCAAAATGTAAAGAATCAGGAATTGAATTAAGGATTGTAGACAGATGGTATCCGTCAAGTAAATTATGTCATAAATGTGGAGGTATCAAGAAAGATTTAAAACTTTCAGACAGGGAATATATTTGTGAATGTGGTTATCGTGCGGATAGAGATTTTAACGCAAGTCTTAATTTAAGAGATGCAAAAACTTACGAAGTTGCATAATCAAGTATTTGTAAGTATGTACCGATGGCTTAGTCGGGAATTTACGACTGTGGAGTGTACAAAAACTTGTGAGTAGTGTGTTGCCTGCAACCACCAAAACATACACAGCGAAGCAGTAAGAAGTATCCGTAAGGACTTCAAATTCTCAATATGAGTATATTTGCCCATATTTTGAGTAGCAGGAAGTTTTTATGATCGCAGAGAAAATGAAACCATTGGTGCAGAACAATTCTGCAATTCGTGTTATGTTTGAAGAGGGAAAACGATTAGCTTCTATTTATGGAGCAGAAAACGTATATGATTTTAGTCTTGGAAACCCAAACGTTCCAGCACCAGAAGAAGTAAAACAGGCAATTTACGATATTTTGGAAAATGAGCCATCGACAATGGTACATGGATATATGAGTAATGCTGGGTTTGAAGATGTAAGAGAAGCTGTTGCAAATTCCTTAAATAAGAGATTTGAAACAAACTTTGCAGCAAAAAATATTATTATGACAGTTGGTGCTGCGAGCGGGTTAAATGTTGTATTTAAAACATTGTTGAATCCTGGAGATGAAGTAATTGCATTTGCTCCATACTTCTTAGAATATGGTGCATATGTTAGAAATTATGATGGAGTATTAGTTGTAGTTTCTCCAAATACAGAAACATTTCAGCCAAATTTAGAAGAACTAGAACAAAAAATTACAGAAAAGACAAAAGCTGTTATTGTAAACTCGCCACATAATCCAACTGGAGTAGTATATTCGGAAGATACGATTAAGAAATTAGCAGATATTCTGCGTGCAAAAGAAAAAGAATTTGGTAATACCATTGTACTCGTATCGGATGAACCTTATCGTGAACTTGCTTATGATGGTGTAGAAGTTCCTTATCTAACGAAATATTATGATGACACGATTGTAGGATACTCTTATAGTAAATCTTTATCATTGCCAGGAGAACGAATTGGCTATCTGGTTATTCCAGATGAACTAAATGAAAGCGAACTTGTAATTACGGCAGCCACGATTGCAAATAGAGTACTTGGCAGTGTAAACGCTCCATCGTTATTCCAAAGGGTAATTGCGAGATGTTTAGATGCCAAAGTGAATGTGGAGGCTTATGATAAAAATCGTAATTTGTTATATAAGAGCTTAAAAGAGTATGGATTTGAGTGTATTAAACCAGAAGGAGCTTTTTATCTTTTTGTAAAATCTCCAGTAGAAGATGAAAAGCAATTTTGTGAGGAAGCAAAAAAATATAATATTTTGATTGTTCCAGGCAGTAGTTTTGCTTGCCCAGGATATGTACGAATCTCTTATTGTGTATCGTATGATACAATTAAGAACTCCCTCCCAGCATTTAAAAAGTTAGCAGAAGAATATGGGCTTAGGGGGTAAATAAATGAAAGCTTGGGAAAAAAATATCCGGAATGTGGAGCCTTACATTCCTGGAGAACAACCGAATCAATCGGATATGATCAAGTTAAATACAAATGAAAATCCATATTCACCTTCACCTAGAGTACAAGAGGCGTTGAATCAGTTTGATTCTGATACACTTCGGCTTTATCCAGATCCGACAAGCAAAGAATTAATTCGAGCAATTGCGGAATTCTATCAAGTAAATGAGACGCAAACATTTGTTGGAGTTGGTTCCGATGATGTCTTAGCAATGGCATTTATGACATTTTTTAATTCCGATAAACCAATTTTATTCCCAGACATTACGTATTCTTTTTATGATGTGTGGGCAGAATTACTAAAGATTCCATATGAACGTCAGCCGTTGGATCAGAATTTCCGTATTGTAAAAGAAGATTATTACAAAAAAAATGGAGGAATCGTTTTTCCAAATCCAAATGCTCCAACAGCAATTTATGAAAACAGATCATTGATAGAGGACATTTTGCAGCATAATCAAGAATCGATTGTTATTATTGATGAAGCTTATGTAGATTTTGCAAAAGATGGTTCTGCACTTCCTCTTTTACAAGAATATGAAAATTTACTAATTGTGCAAACATTCTCTAAGTCACGCTCCATGGCTGGAATGCGTATTGGATTTGCAATTGGATCGGAACAATTAATTCAGGCAATGAACAATGTAAGAAATTCCTTTAATTCTTATACAATGAGCCGATTGGCATTACGACTGGGAACAGAAGCAGTAAAGGATAAAGATTATTTTGAAGCTTGTATTAATCGTATTATCTTAACAAGAGAAAAGACAAAATGCCAGCTGAAAGAACTTGGATTTTCCTTTACAGATTCTCAGACGAATTTTATTTTTGCAACTCATGCTACAAAACCAGCCAAAGAAATTTTTGAAGCGTTAAAAGAGAGACATATTTATGTTCGCTATTTTAACAAACCAAGAATTAATAATTATTTAAGAATTACAATTGGAACGAATGAGCAAATGGAAATGTTTATTCAGGCATTGCGGGAAATATTAGAAGTTGAGTAAAGCAAAGCAGATCTGACAAAAGGAACCTCCACTGGAGCTTCCTTTTGCATATCACGATAAAAAGAACTTATATCGTTCAGTTTGAAAGATTAAGCTTGACAATGAAGTAATTTGTTAGTAGAATAAGAACAGAGTGACGACATATTAGGTCGCATGAAGGGGTACACCACCGCGGGTGTAGTCTTTCGTGCGGCCTTTTTTGTTATCATAATAGAAAAAATAGGCTTATGCAGATGGGAGGATTTGGATTATGGCTTGGGTTAATGGAATAGAAGAAACTGTGGCTGGAATTACCTTAAAAGAGCTTTTAGAAAAAAAAGGATATTCCGAGAGTTTTATTGCAGTAGAATGCAATGGCGAAATTATGCCCAAAACGTTATATAACAGTTATGAAATTCAAAAAGATGACAAAATTGAAATTGTTCAGTTTGTTGGAGGAGGATGAAAATGGATTCTCTTACAAAGAAAGAAATAGAAACTATGCTGATAAAACGTCATACAAAGTCAGTATATGAGAAACTTCAAAGAGCAAAAGTTGCTATTGCTGGGCTAGGGGGACTAGGGTCTCATATTGCTATGGCTTTAGTACGGGCAGGTGTGGGGCATTTGTACTTAGTTGACTTTGATAAAGTTGATGTCAGTAATTTGAATCGTCAATATTATCGTGCCTGTCATATTGGAACATATAAAACAGAAGCACTGAAAGAAGAGCTAAAAGAAATAAATCCATGGGTGGATATTCAGACAACATGTACTCATGTAACAGAACAGAATGCGGTTAATCTTTTTGGAGAATATCCCATTGTATGTGAAGCTTTTGATTGCCCAGAAGCGAAAGCGATGTTGATTAATACATTACTATTACAAGTTCCATCCATACAAATAGTTGGAGCATCTGGAATGGCAGGTTATAAAGATGCCAATTTAATTCAAACACAGAAAGTAATGAACCGTTTCTATTTATGTGGAGATCAGAAAAATGGAATTGAGACGGGAGATTGTTTAATGGCGCCTAGAGTAATGGTTTGCGCTGGGCATCAGGCGAATAAAGTATTACAGTTATTATTACAGGAGGAAAACAATGAGTGAAGATAAATTAATAATTGGAGGACACGAGTTTCATTCTCGTTTTATTGTAGGTTCTGGAAAGTTTTCAATGGATTTCACATCCGCAGTGATTGAAAATGGAGGAGCTGAAATTGTAACATTGGCGTTGAGAAGAGCAAATATGGCAGGAACAGAGAATATTTTAAATTATATTCCAGAAAATGTCACACTGCTTCCAAACACATCTGGAGCTAGAAATGCGCAAGAAGCACTTCGTATTGCACGTTTGGCACGAGAAATTGGATGCGGAGATTTTGTAAAGGTGGAAGTAATTCGTGATACAAAATATTTATTGCCAGATAATTATGAGACAATAAAAGCAACGGAAATGTTGGCAAATGATGGATTCATTGTTATGCCATATATGTATCCAGATCTAAATGTAGGACGAGATCTAGTTAATGCTGGAGCTGCTGCGGTTATGCCATTAGCAGCACCGATTGGAACAAATAAGGGACTTTGTACAAAAGAATTTATTCAAATATTAGTAGATGAAATTGATCTCCCTATAATTGTAGATGCAGGTATCGGGAAACCATCTCAGGCATGTGAAGCAATGGAAATGGGAGTGGATGCAGTTATGGCTAATACTGCAATTGCCACATCTGGAAATGTCGCTCAAATGGCAAAAGCTTTTAAGCTCGGAATTGAAGCAGGACGAGCTGCATATTTAGCAGGATTTGGAAGAGTATTGTCCAAACAGGCAGAAGCTTCTAGTCCGCTGACTGGATTTTTACAAGATTAGGAAGAAAGGGTGCAGATAGTATGAATCAGAGAATTGATCACATGAAATATATGGACGGGATGGAACAGATTGATTCGGATATTATGGAACAAGTATTGCATGCGAGAGAAGCATACGATTATAATCAATATACTGCTGCTGATGTGAGTCGGGTATTAAAAAAGGATCGAATTAATACAGAAGATTTTGGAATTTTATTATCTCCAGCGGCACAGCCATTTTTAGAGATAATGGCACAGAAAGCACAAAAATTAACGAGAGAACATTTTGGAAATACCGTTTGTATGTTTACTCCGCTCTACATTGCAAATTATTGCGAAAATGAGTGTGTATATTGTGGATTTAATTGTAAAAATAAAATTCATCGTGCAAAGTTAACAGAAGAAGAAATGGAAAAAGAGATGAAAGCAATTGCTTCAACTGGGTTAAAGGAATTATTAATTTTAACTGGAGAATCTCGCTCCCAATCTCCTGTAGACTATATTGGAACGTCAATTAAGATTGCTAGAAGGTACTTTAGTACAATTGGCATTGAAATCTATCCATTAAATTCAGATGAATACCATTATTTACAGCAATGTGGAGCAGATTTTGTAAGTGTATATCAAGAAACTTATAGTCCAGAAAAATATGAAACACAGCACTTGAGAGGACCAAAGAGAATTTTTCCATATCGTTTCCATGCGCAGGAACGAGCTTTGCTTGGGGGAATGAGAGGGGTTGCATTTGGAGCTTTATTAGGATTAGACGATTTTAGAAAGGATGCATTTGCAACAGGACTGCATGCAACTTTGATTCAGAAAAAATATCCATTTGCAGAAATATCATTTTCGACACCTCGCTTACGCCCATATATTAATAATGAGAAAAATAATCCAAAAGACGTGCATGAAACACAATTATTGCAAGTTATTTTAGCTTATCGTCTATTTTTACCATATGCTGGAATTACAATTTCTACAAGAGAACGAGCTGGATTTCGGGATAATATTATTGGAATGGCTGCAACGAAAATATCGGCAGGAGTCAGTGTTGGAGTTGGAGGACATGAAGGAGAAGAAAAGGGAGATGAACAATTTGAAATTTCAGATCCAAGAAGCGTAGATGAAGTGTATCGAATGATTTATAAAAAAGGATTACAGCCTGTGTTTACCGATTATGTATATGCATCAGCACAATAGTTCTTGAGAAATAATAATCTGTTTTAGGGGAGAGTAAATGGTTGTAAGAAACTTTCACCCATCCCCGAATTTATGCCGCAGCAAGTGCGGTATTAGGAGGGAAATATGATAATTGCAGTTACCAATAGAAAATTAGCTAGGCATAGTTTTTTAGAGCAAATTCAAAGAGTGATTCAAGAAAAACCAGATGGAATTATTTTAAGAGAAAAGGATTTGGCTGAACAGCAATATAAAGAACTGGCAAAAGTAGTAATGAAGTTATGTGAAAACGCAAGTATACCGTGTATTCTTCATAATTATTGGAAAGTTGCAATAGAATTGGGAGCAGATAGTATCCATCTGCCGCTTACGGTTTTATTAAATGGAATTCCAGTAGAAAAATTTAAGCAAATAGGAGCTTCGGTTCATTCCATAGAAGAAGCAAAGTTAGCAGAGCAGGCAGGAGCTACCTATTTAATTGCAGGGCATATTTTTGCAACTGATTGTAAAAAGGGAATTCCACCAAGAGGAATTGAATTCTTCCAAAATTTATGTGGACAAGTATCCGTTCCAGTATTTGGGATTGGAGGAATGACATTAGAAAAGGAAGAAATAATTATGCGAGCGAATGGAGTAGGAATCTGTATGATGTCAGAGTTTATGAAAATATAATGAGAATATGTAATGAAATTGATAGATTGCTTGCTGTGTCCTCTCACAAAAAATTTATCCTATCGCTTGACTTTTTTGTTTTCAGCTGTTACACTAGACAAGATTCTGGACGGGATATCCGCTATGGATATCCCTTATTTTTGTGTAATAGTAATGTTATATAAAAATATTTTGGAAATATTGAAAATAAGCATCATTGGTAAGTCACAAAATAGAAAGGAAATTAAGAATGGAAACAATTAGATTTGACGAATTAGAGTTATCTGCGCCAATCTTACGAGCAGTGGCGGATATGGGATTCGAAGCAGCTTCCCCAATTCAAGCTCAGGCAATACCAGTTCAATTAGAAGGAAATGATATTATTGGTCAGGCACAGACTGGAACAGGAAAAACGGCAGCGTTTGGAATTCCTCTGCTTCAAAAAATTAATCCGAAAAGTAAAAAACTTCAAGCAATTGTACTCTGTCCAACGAGAGAACTAGCAATCCAGGTCGCAGAAGAAATTCGGAAATTGGCAAAATATATGCATGGTATTAAAGTATTACCTATTTATGGAGGACAAGATATTGTAAAACAGATTCGCAGTTTGAAAAGTGGAGTTCAGATTGTGATTGGAACGCCAGGTCGGGTTATGGACCATATGCGAAGAAAAACGGTTAAAATGGATCAAATTCATACGGTAATATTGGATGAAGCGGATGAAATGCTGAATATGGGCTTTATAGAAGATATTGAAACGATTCTTCAAGAAGTACCGCAAGAACGTCAGACGATATTATTTTCTGCCACAATGCCACAGGAAATTCAAGAAATTGCCAAGAAATTTCAAAACAATCCAGTTAGTGTCAAAGTGTTAAAGAAAGAATTAACCGTTCCTAAAATTGAACAGTATTATTATATTGTGCATCCAAAAAGTAAGCAAGAAGTGCTTTCTCGACTGTTGGATATGTATAATCCAAAGCGATCTCTTGTGTTTTGCAATACGAAGAGGCAAGTGGACGAATTAGTAGAAGGTTTGCAGGGAAGAGGATATTTTGCAGAAGGGCTTCATGGTGATATGAAACAGAGTCTGAGAGATCGGGTTATGAATGGATTTCGTAATGGCAAAACAGAAATTCTCGTTGCAACAGATGTTGCAGCAAGAGGAATTGATGTAGATGATGTGGAAGCAGTATTTAATTATGATATTCCTCAAGATGAAGAATATTATGTACATCGAATTGGAAGGACTGGAAGAGCGGGAAGAGATGGACTCGCATTTAATTTTATTGTTGGAAGAGAAATTTATAAATTAAAAGATATTCAGCGTTATTGTAAAACGAAAATAAAAGAACGTCAGATTCCATCTGTCAATGATGTAACTAAAATTAAGATTGATAATGTCTTATCTCAAATGGATAAGATCATAGAAGAAGTTGATCTGAGTAAATTGATCGAAGCAATTGAGAAGAAAGTAAACGAGGAAGAATATTCGTCTTTGGAGTTGTCTGCTGCATTTTTGAAAATGGCACTGGGAGAAGAGGCAGAAGAAATTGAAGAATGTATGCCAGCCGAACAAAAATATAGGCGAGGAAGATCAAAAGATTATTCTTCTTCTGGTATGGTACGGCTGTTTATCAACATTGGAAAAAAACAAAACCTTCGTCCTGGAGATATTTTAGGGGCAATTGCAGGAGAATCAGGTCTTCCTGGCAAGATGATAGGAAGTATTGATATGTATGATAGATATACATTTGTAGATGTTCCGAGAGAATATGTCTCAGATATTTTAAATGCGATGAAAAATTGTAAAATTAAAGGAAATAGTTTTAATATATCCCGTTCAAAGAAAAACTAAAACAAAAGGAACCTCCACTGGAGCTTCCTTTTGCATATCACGATAAGAAACCCCCGTAATGAATTACATTACGGGGGTTTGGAACGTAGTCAGTCAATATACGAACCAATATTGTGCAAGTAAATTTTAGCCAAAGTATCTTTCTAATAAGCCCTTGAATGCTTTACCATGTCTAGCTTCATCTCTAGCCATTTCATGAACAGTATCATGAATTGCATCCAGGTTAGCAGCTTTTGCACGCTTTGCAAGATCAAACTTACCAGCTGTAGCACCGTTTTCAGCTTCTACTCTCATTTCAAGATTTTTCTTTGTGCTGTCAGTTACAACTTCGCCTAATAATTCAGCGAACTTAGCAGCATGTTCAGCTTCTTCATAAGCAGCTTTTTCCCAGTATAAACCGATCTCTGGATAACCTTCTCTATGAGCAACACGTGCCATAGCAAGGTACATACCAACTTCAGAACACTCACCTTCAAAGTTAGCTCTTAAATCAGCTAAGATATCTTCGCTAACACCTTTAGCAACGCCTACAACATGTTCTGCTGCCCATGTCATTTCACCAGACTGTTCTGTGAACTTAGATGCTGGTGCCTTACAAACTGGGCAAAATTCTGGAGCTGCTTCGCCTTCATAAACATAACCACAAACTTGACATACAAATTTCTTCATTTTAGTAATCTCCTTTACTTTTTATAATATTAGCAGAATTTCTTCTGCTCTTTAAAATAGGACTGATACTCAGTCGGGTAAACTATAATAATAATGATTACTATTATATAATACCATACCATTTTTATTTTGTCAAGTGATTATTTTCATCACTTAAACAGTTTGCGCATTTTCCATAAAAAATAATCGAGTGATTTTTTATTTTGCCTGGAAAATTTTGAGCGGCAATTTCATTTAAATTTTCTGAAAGTTCTACATTAATATCTTGTATACAACCGCATTGATTGCAGAAAAAATGATAATGTGGAGTAGGAACTGGATCGAAATGTACAGAACCATCGCCACAACTGATTTTGGAAATCTCCCCTAGTGAAGCCAAGAGGGAGAGGTTTCGGTATACGGTTCCCAGACTGATATTTGGAAACTGATTTCTAATATGCATGTAAATCATATCGGCAGTGGAATGATCAGTTCTGGTCGTAAGAAAATCTTTAATGGCTTCACGTTGTCTGCTGTATTTCAGCATATGCCACCTCCATCGAATATTCTAATTTGGTACAAAGTTGTACATAATGTAGATGAGAATCTGATGGATATAAATCTACAAAGTCCCAATTAATAATAGTAATAACAATTACTAAATTTAGTATAAAAGAAAAAAATTTATTTGTCAAGATAAAAATAATAGAAAGAATATAAAAAATTCTTAAGATTTTATCTTTATACACACGAATGGTAAAAAATGTGATATAATATATATAAACACAATAAGTTAGATATCTGTATAACAAACATTTGAAAATGTGCGTGAACTATGGTATCGTATAGTGAAATCGTGGTATAAAAAACTCTATTTTTAGAGAGAAAAGTAAAGGAGATAAGAAGTGAAGAAATGGAGGTGGTAAAATGTCTTTTCTAGAACAAAACGAACCTGTGGACGAATGGAAATCTACGATGTTTCTATATAAATCTGCGATGAAACAAGTTCAAACTAAGATTGATATTTTAAAAGATGAATTTGTAGAAATTCATAATTATAATCCGATTGAGCATGTGGCAGCAAGAATTAAAACACCAGAAAGCATTGTAAGAAAACTTAAACATGCGGGTAAAGAAGTCAGTATTGAAAATATGAAAAGATATCTAAATGATATTGTAGGTATAAGAATTATTTGTTCTTTTACATCTGATATTTATATGATTGCGGATATGATTAGTAATCAAGCAGACGTTAAAGTAATAACAATTAAGAATTATATTGAACAACCAAAACCAAATGGCTATAAAAGTTATCATATGGTAATTTCTATTCCTGTATTTGTATCAGATGGACCTGTTGATGTAAAAGTAGAAATTCAAATACGAACAATTGCAATGGATTTTTGGGCAAGTCTAGAACATAAGATTTATTATAAATTTGATGGAGAAGCTCCCGCTTATATTAGTCGAGAGCTAAAAGCATGTGCAGATATGGTAAATAGACTAGATAAAAAAATGCTGTCATTAAATCAGGCAGTAAAAGAATTGGAACAAGAGATAAGACAACGGAAAGTAAGAGAATATGATTTTAATACACAAAAGGCGCAATAGAAATATTTTAAACAATGAGATTAGAGTACATAAGAATCAGTACAGAAAATATAAATTTTCCGTTCTTTGTCATGTCCCAGACTTGTCAAATCTGATAAAATGTAGTATAGTGAGTAATATTTATCCAAAGATTACTTAGGGGATGAGAAGTTCTATCCACTAATATACATGCGATAATAACACTGCCATATTTAAGATACAGGAGGAAATCATGGAACTTTTAAAAGAACGAATTCGTAAAGACGGAATTATAAAGGAAGGAAATGTATTAAAAGTAGATAGTTTTTTGAATCATCAAATGGACATAGATCTGCTAAATGAGATTGGAAAAGAATTTAAGCGTTTATTTGCAGATCGTCCAGTGAATAAGATTTTAACTATTGAGGCAAGCGGTATAGGAATTGCCTGCATTGCAGCGCAGTATTTTAATGCTCCTGTGGTATTTGCTAAGAAAAAGCAGAGTATTAATATTGATGGAGAAGTTTATAGTACAAAAATTGAATCATTTACTCATAAGACAGTATATGATGTAATTGTGTCCAAAAAATTTTTACATAAGGAAGATCATATTTTAATTATAGATGATTTCCTCGCAAATGGATGTGCAATGGAAGGATTAATTGATTTAGTTCAGAGTTCAGGTGCGATTATTGAAGGAATTGGAATTGTGATTGAAAAAGGATTTCAAAAAGGTGGGGAACTAATTCGAAGTAAAGGAGTTCATGTAGAATCCTTAGCGATTGTAGATGGTATGAATGCACAAACAGGAGAAGTAATTTTTCGAAATTAAGTGGAGGAAGTTATGAAACTTGTAATACAAAGAGTAAATTATGGTCGAGTTACGGTAGATGGGCATGTTGTTGGACAAATTGGGAAAGGATATGTTGTTTTGCTTGGAGTTGGAGAAGGAGACACAAAAGCAATGTGCGAAAAATATGCGGATAAGCTAATTAAACTGCGTATTTTTCCTGATGAAAATGGGAAAACAAATCTCTCTATTACAGATGTAGGAGGAGAAATTCTTGTAATTTCTCAGTTTACCTTATATGCAGATTGCCGGAAGGGAAATCGACCAAGTTTTACTGGTTCTGGAAATCCAGCTCTGGCGGAAAGTTTATATGACTATTTTGTAGAACAATGTAAAAATAGACTAGGAAATGTTCAGCATGGACAGTTCGGGGCAGATATGAAGGTTGCATTAGAAAATGATGGACCATTTACAATCTTATGGGATAGCAGAGATTGGTAGGGTGACAATATGAAAATTTATTTGATTCGACATGGTAGACAAAACAGTCGATTATGTAATGTGAATGTAAGTTTGGCAGAAGAGGGAAAGCAGCAAGCGCGACTTGTCGGAGAACGTATAAAGAATTGGAACATTGAAAAGATATATTGTAGTGATCTAAAACGTGCGATGGAGACTGCTGCGATTATAAATGAAACATTGCATGTGGATATTTCGGTAGAATCGCAACTTCGAGAAATTGATTTTGGAGAAATGACGGGACATAGTGATGAAGAGAATGCAGAATATTTTGCTTTTTTTCAGAAAAAATTAAAAAGTCGTAGGTGTGATTTAGCTTATCCTGGCGGAGAGTGTGGAGCGGATGTATATCAAAGAGGATTTCCAGTGATCAATAAAATTGCTCGTAGTTGTACTGGCAATGTTGTTATTGTAACACATGGAGTATTTATTCGATGTATATTAGCTGGAATGCTTGGAATGGATTTTGCTAAGAAAAGTATGTTTGGAAAAAATATGGAGAATACATCAATCACAGAGTTAGATTATGATGCAGAATCAGAAATGTTTACGTTAGAATGTTTTAATGATTATCATCATTTGGATGGAAAACCTGAGTTACTTCGTTCGTCTTGGAAATAAAAAGTAAGCATGAAATTTATGTGAATTATGAAAACAAGCTTTTTTTTCAAAAAATGATATGGTATGATAGGAAAGATGAATAGGGGTGAATTGGTATGGATTACAAAGCTATTCGAATCTTAAGTAAAAAGAATGATTACTTTTTGCTGAAAAAGAGAAATAGGAAGGAAACAAATTAAAAATGAGAAAGAAGATTTTATTAATTACAATGTGCATGTGTATGGCAGTTATGACAGCAGCGTGCTCAACAGGAACCACGAATAATAGTTCTACCAATGGTACATCTGGAGAAAATACTAGTACAGGAGAAGGAGAATCCGAAAGTACATCAGAAGAGACAAAGGTAGATGTCTATAATACGATTTTTCAGGATAATGGCTACGTGAAAGATGTAAAAGCAAGTGATCTAGTTCAGCTATATGATTATAGCCAACTGAAAACGATTGCTAAAGCAGACGTAGAACCAAGTGAAGAAGATGTTCAGGCTACTATCGATGAACAGCGTAAGTTATTTGCTACAACAAAGCAGGTAACGGATCGTGCGGTAGAAGATGGAGATATTATTTGTATGGATTTTACTGGAAAAATTGATGGCGTAGAATTCGATGGTGGAAAAAGTGAAAATTATGTTTTTGATCCAAATTATGATAATTTTGTTGATGGATTTTATGAACAGATTATTGGGCATACACCAAGCGAAGAACCGTTTGATATTCAAGTAACATTTCCAGATCCATATGAACCAAATCAAGATTTGGCAGGAAAAGAAGCTACATTTACGATTGTACTTAAGTATATTGAAGAGGATGAACTCCCTGAATTTAATGATGCATTTGTTCAGGATACACTAGGTGCAAGTGTTTCAGCAGAAGAATATCGTCAGCAAATAAAAGATACTCTACAGAGTGATAATGTGTTGGAATATTTATATGATAAGGTTGTTTCAGAAAGTACTGTAGATAATGTTCCAAGTACAATTACCGATGCACTAAAAGCAATTATAGATGATACAAGTATGCAGCAGGCAGCAGAGGCGGGCATGGAACTGGAAGAGTTTTATGAACAAGTAGACCCAACAGGAGAACAACGCGAAAAGCTCTGTTCAGATCAAGCAAAAGTAATTCTTGTGATTCAGGCGATTGCAGAAAAAGAAGGCATCGAGGCAACCGATGAGAATGTACTGAATTACTTTGGAAGTGAAGATACGAGAGATGGCTATGTAGAGTATTTTGGAAAGGGATATTCTTATTCTGGAGCACTTCCAATTCTGACAATGCAAAAGCTTGCAGAAAATGTTACGATAGAATAAGTATGTAAGTATTAAGGTGGAATCGTATGTAAGGAGAATGGTTCTGCTATTAGGAAAAATTATTTTAACTTTATCAGGAAAGTTTTCGGCAAGAATTCTTTGACTTAATGTCTTTTTATTCATGGATAATAGGTCAAAGATGAATTGCCGTTTTTCAGTCCTAGAATGAAGTTCTTATATAAGACTATAGGATGTTTTGGAATTTAATAAAGAAAAATTATTGCAAAGGAGGATAATTTATGAATTTTATATTTATTTCGCCACAATTTCCCAAAACATATTGGAATTTTTGTGATAGATTAAAAAGAAATGGAGTGAATGTATTAGGAATTGCAGATACTCCGTATGATCAGTTGGATGATAAGCTAAAAAATTCTTTAACGGAGTATTATCGTGTGTATTCTCTTGAAAACTATGATGAAGTTTATCGTGCAGTTGCATTCTTTGCTTTTAAATATGGTAAGATTGATTGGCTGGAATCGAATAATGAATATTGGTTGGAACAAGATGCAAAGCTTCGTACTGATTTTAATATTACGACAGGAGTGCAAGCAGATGAAATTTGGGCGTTTAAAAGTAAATTTGCGATGAAAAAATTTTACGCAAAAGCGGGTGTTCCAAGTGCAAAGTGTCATTGGGTAACCACGTTGGAAGAAGGATTAAAATTTATTGAAGAAGTGGGGTACCCAGTAATTGTAAAACCAGATAATGGTGTAGGAGCATCTGACACACATAAGTTGCATAATCAGGAAGAAGTGGAGCGATTCTACCGCAGTAAGCCAGGAATTCAATATGTAATGGAAGAATTTATTAATGGAAATATCTATTCTTATGATGCAATTACAAACCAAAATGGAGATCCGCTTTTTGAAACAATGACCGCATGGCCTCCATCGATTATGGATATTGTTAACGATGGAAAAGATTTGGCATATTATGTGGGAAATGAGATTCCAGAAGTGCTGCGTGATATGGGAAGACGTACTGTGAAAGCATTTAATGCAAGAAATCGATTTGTACATATGGAGTTTTTCCGTTTGGCAGAAGCGAAACCAGGAATTGGAAATGTCGGAGATTTTGCAGGGCTAGAAGTAAACATGCGTCCAGCAGGAGGATACACACCAGATATGTTCAATTATGCTGGAAGTCTAGATGTATATCAGATATGGGCAGATATGGTATCCAAACAATATTCTGATGTGGATCAGAATCAGAGAAAATACTATTGTGTTTATGCGGGTCGCAGAGATGGAAAAAATTACCGTCATTCAGATGGAGAAATTATGTGGATATATGGTTCTAGAATTGTAATGAAAGAACGAATTCCAGGTATTCTTTCGGGAGCAATGGGAAATCAGATGTACACTGCAAGACTAGATTCTGAGCAAGAAGTAGAAGAATTTATTCGATTTGTACAGGAATAGAGAAATACCTTATAAAGTTTTAAACTTGAATATTATATGTAGAACAATAGTTTTGTTTGACTATATTTGCATTTAACATTATAGATATGTTAGAAAAAAGGAGCGAGATAAAAGATGGAGGTGCTACTCTCAAGTAGGATACCAGATCTTTCTTGTTCCTTTTGTTTTGTAGCAATATGGCTGTATCTATTCCGACGTTATGATACAGAAAAAGGCTTGTTTTGGGTAAAATAAGAAAAATATTTGGAAAACCCCTTGACAGGAAATTTTTTAGTGGATATAATGTCTAGAGTGTGCATGCATTGTATGCTATTTTCGCGTGCAAAGACAGGACAACCGAACCTGGTGTACACAGAAGGAATAAGCATAAAATCTACAGGAGGTGAAAAGAATGCCTACATTTAATCAGTTAGTAAGAAAGGGAAGACAGACACAGGAAAAGAAGTCTACTGCACCAGCTTTACAGAGAGGCTATAATTCTTTAAGAAAGAAAGCTACAAATACATCTGCTCCACAGAAGAGAGGTGTTTGTACTGCTGTTAAGACTGCTACACCTAAGAAGCCTAACTCTGCTTTAAGAAAGATCGCCAGAGTACGTCTTTCCAATGGAATCGAAGTAACTAGCTATATCCCAGGAGAAGGACATAACCTTCAGGAACATAGTGTTGTATTAATTCGTGGTGGTCGTGTTAAGGACTTACCAGGTACAAGATACCATATTGTAAGAGGTACACTTGATACAGCAGGTGTTGCTAAGAGAAGACAGGCTCGTTCCAAATACGGAGCTAAGAGACCGAAAGACGCAAAGAAATAATTAGTATCACGTTTTTAGATTAGTGCCGGCATTCGAACGACCCTACCTGGCGGTTGCAGGATAGATAGTCACAATGAATTGTGATGTTGGAGAAACAAGAACCGAGCGCGAACACAATTATGTGAGTACCAGTGATTTAATTGACGAAATACTTTGTATTTCCACTAATAATTAAGGAGGGAAGTAACGTGCCACGTAAAGGACATACTCAAAAAAGAGACGTATTAGCAGATCCATTGTACAATAATAAAGTGGTTACTAAGTTAATCAACAATATTATGTTAGATGGTAAGAAAGGCGTTGCTCAGAAGATCGTTTATGGTGCATTTTCTAGAATTGAAGAAAAGTCTGGAAAACCAGCTTTGGAAGTATTCGAAGAAGCTATGAACAATATTATGCCAGTTTTGGAAGTTAAGGCAAAGAGAATTGGTGGAGCAACTTACCAAGTACCAATCGAAGTTAAGCCAGAAAGAAGACAGGCATTAGCACTTCGTTGGATTGCATTGTATTCCCGCAAGAGAGGCGAGAAGACAATGGAAGAAAGATTAGCAAATGAGCTTTTGGATGCATCCAATTCTACAGGTGCATCTGTTAAGAAGAAAGAAGACATGCACAAAATGGCAGAAGCAAATAAGGCATTTGCACATTATCGTTTCTAATTGGAAACAGATAATTGCCTGATTTGCATAATTTTAAGGAGGAAAAAATCTTGGCTGGAAGAGAATATCCATTAGAGAGAACCAGAAATATCGGTATTATGGCACATATTGATGCAGGTAAGACAACTCTGACAGAGCGTATCTTATATTATACCGGTGTTAACTACAAGATTGGTGATACTCATGAAGGTACTGCTACGATGGACTGGATGGAGCAGGAACAGGAAAGAGGTATCACAATTACTTCAGCTGCCACAACATGTCACTGGACATTACAGGAGAACTGCCGTCCAAAGGAGGGCGCTCTTGAAAACCGTATCAACATCATTGATACCCCAGGACACGTGGACTTCACAGTTGAAGTAGAACGTTCATTACGTGTATTAGATGGTGCTGTTGGCGTATTCTGTGCTAAAGGTGGTGTAGAACCTCAGTCAGAAAACGTTTGGCGTCAGGCTGACACATACAACGTACCAAGAATGGCTTTCATCAATAAGATGGACATTTTGGGTGCTGATTTCTATGGTGCCGTTGATCAGATTCGTACAAGATTAGGTAAGAATGCAATCATTCTTCAGTTACCAATCGGTAAGGAAGATGAGTTCAAGGGTATCATTGATTTGTTTGAAATGAAAGCTTATATCTATAATGACGATAAGGGTGAGGATATTTCCATCACTGATATCCCAGAAGATATGGCAGATGATGCAGAACTTTACAGAACAGAATTAGTTGAAAAGATCTGCGAATTGGATGACGATTTAATGATGGAGTATCTGGAAGGAGAAGAACCATCTGTAGAAGCATTAAAGGCAGCTTTACGTAAGGGTACTTGTGAATGTACAGCAATTCCAGTATGCTGTGGTAGTGCTTATAGAAATAAAGGTGTTCAGAAACTTTTGGATGCAATTATTGAATATATGCCAGCTCCAACTGACATCCCAGCAATTAAGGGAACAGATTTGGAAGGTAACGAAATCGAAAGACATTCTTCCGATGATGAACCATTCTCAGCATTAGCATTTAAGATTATGGCTGACCCATTTGTTGGTAAGTTGGCATTCTTTAGAGTTTACTCTGGTACAATGAACTCTGGTTCTTATGTATTGAATGCAACTAAGAATAAGAAAGAACGTGTTGGACGTATTCTTCAGATGCATGCGAATAAGAGACAGGAATTAGATAAAGTTTATTCTGGAGATATCGCTGCTGCTGTAGGATTTAAGTTTACAACAACAGGTGATACAATCTGTGATGACCAGCATCCAGTAATTCTGGAATCTATGGAATTCCCAGAACCAGTTATTGATATTGCAATCGAACCTAAGACAAAAGCAGGTCAGGGCAAGATGGGTGAAGCTTTAGCAAAACTTGCTGAAGAAGATCCAACTTTCCGTGCTCATACCGATCAGGAAACTGGACAGACAATTATTTCTGGTATGGGTGAGTTGCATTTGGAAATTATCGTAGATAGACTTCTTCGTGAATTCAAAGTAGAAGCAAACGTAGGTGCTCCACAAGTTGCTTATAAAGAAACATTTACAAAGGCTGTAGATGTGGATAGCAAGTATGCAAAGCAGTCTGGTGGTCGTGGACAGTATGGCCATTGTAAAGTTCATTTTGAGCCAATGGATGCGAATGCAGAAAAGACATTTGAATTTACTTCTACTGTAGTTGGTGGTGCAATTCCTAAGGAATACATCCCAGCTGTAGGTGAAGGTATTGAAGAAGCTGCTAAGGCTGGTATCCTTGGAGGATTCCCAGTACTTGGTGTAAAAGCTACCGTATATGACGGTTCTTATCATGAAGTAGACTCTAGTGAAATGGCATTCCATATTGCTGGTTCTTTAGCATTCAAAGATGCTATGAATAAGGCTGGCGCTGTATTATTAGAGCCAATCATGAAAGTAGAAGTAACAATGCCAGAAGAATACATGGGTGATGTTATCGGTGATATCAATTCCCGTCGTGGTCGTATTGAAGGTATGGACGACATCAGCGGAGGTAAGATGATTCGTGCCTATGTTCCACTTTCTGAGATGTTTGGTTATTCTACTGACTTACGTTCCAGAACACAGGGACGTGGTAACTATTCCATGTTCTTTGAAAAGTATGAACAAGTTCCAAAATCTGTACAGGAAAAGGTTCTTGCTGCAAGAAATGGTAAATAATTAAGCAACTATTTGGGCTAAATAAAGTCTAAAAATAGTAAATTTAAAACATTATGTCAAACCATCCATATACAGAGAAATCTGTATATGGAATTAAAAAATAGACTTGAAAATTTTCCAATTATGCAATATAATGGTCTCAGTCTATAAATTAGATATCAAAAATACCCGAAAGGTTATATGATTTAAAGGAGGATTCAACCAATGGCTAAAGCTAAGTTTGAAAGAACAAAACCACATTGTAACATCGGTACAATTGGACACGTTGACCATGGTAAGACAACATTAACAGCTGCTATCACAAAGACTCTTCATCAGAGATTAGGTACAGGTGAAGCAGTTGCATTCGAAAACATTGATAAGGCTCCAGAAGAAAGAGAAAGAGGTATCACAATCTCTACTGCTCACGTTGAGTATGAAACAGAAAAGAGACACTATGCTCACGTTGACTGCCCAGGACATGCTGACTACGTTAAGAACATGATCACTGGTGCTGCTCAGATGGATGGTGCTATCTTAGTTGTTGCTGCTACAGACGGTGTTATGGCTCAGACAAGAGAGCATATCTTATTATCCCGTCAGGTAGGTGTTCCTTACATCGTTGTATTCATGAACAAGTGTGATATGGTAGACGATGAAGAATTACTTGAATTAGTAGAAATGGAAATCAGAGAATTATTAGACGAGTATGAATTCCCAGGTGATGATACACCAATTATCCAGGGTTCTGCTCTTAAGGCTCTGGAAGATCCAAGCAGCGAATGGGGCGACAAGATCATGGAATTAATGGATGCTGTTGACAGCTATATTCCAGATCCAGTACGTGCTAATGATCAGCCATTCTTGATGCCAGTAGAAGACGTATTCTCTATTACAGGTCGTGGTACTGTTGCTACAGGTAGAGTAGAACGTGGTACATTACATGTATCTGATAGCGTTGAAATCGTTGGTATTAAGGAAGAAAACCGTACAGTTGTTGTAACTGGTATCGAAATGTTCCGTAAGTTACTTGACGAAGCTCAGGCTGGTGATAACATTGGTGCATTACTTCGTGGTGTTCAGAGAAATGAAATCGAAAGAGGTCAGTGTTTAACAAAGCCAGGTTCTGTAACATGTCACCACAGCTTTACAGCTCAGGTTTACGTATTGACAAAGGATGAAGGTGGACGTCATACACCATTCTTCAATAACTACAGACCACAGTTCTATTTCAGAACAACAGACGTTACAGGTGTTTGCCATTTACCAGAAGGCACAGAAATGTGTATGCCAGGTGATAACGTAGAAATGTCTATCGAGTTAATTCACCCAGTAGCTATGGAGCAAGGTCTTCGTTTCGCTATCCGTGAAGGTGGACGTACAGTAGGTTCTGGTAGAGTTGTATCTATCATTGAATAATTATTGAGCATTAAATAAATATAAAAAATATCCCCCAGAGACCATAAGGTTTCTGGGGTTTTATTATTATCGTGATATGCCATTCAGTGGAGGGTTCTTTTGTTGGAAAATCTAAGTTAGTGTTAAATAGCCTATGAGAACTAATATAATGGTATGGGTAGGATAGAAGCAATAGCAAAAATAGTTCCAAGTCTTACTGTGGTGTCCTTGCTTTCCTTTATAAAGCCAAATTGGAATGAGTGAAAATATAGTAGCAACAGCATATCCTACGATAATAGTAAATACAATTGCCAATGTTTTCACGTAAAAATTAAGATTCTGAAATGATATTGTATTGATGGCTTTTAAAATAACCTTCTACTAACTGAAAAACAAAGATTGGATATGCAATACGTCCTATGTAAAGAAGCAAATTTGTACTAAAACCAAAGAAAATTGTTTTTGCTGTGTGATCACATAGCATAATAATCATGGCTATAACTTTTAATTGGAATGTTGTAAGTTGAAATTCTATTTTATTGGGACTATTGTTAGTTATACGTTTGTAATTATTTCTTCTTTCTACTATAATATACAATTATAGTAAGTAAACTATTTTATTATAACATTATTATTGAAATCTTTTATCTTTTAATTTATTAGATTTTCTAGTAAGGATTAAAATTTTATAGATATAAAGATTTGAAAAAATATAAAAATTTATTCTAGTGTTGCTTTTTGCTTTTGTGCATGATATACTAAAAAATATACTTTCTTTCTATTTAATAAATTTATTTTATTGTGAAGAAAGAGGACTAGCAGTTGCAGGTTAGGAATGGTTAACTACGCTGTTTTTGTATAGTCTATCAGGAAAGTTATTTTATTATGTCAGGAGGTATTTATGAGAAAAAGATTTATTAAAGTAGCAGCAATCATAGGATTGGTAAGTATTTGTGCCAGTGGGTGCACAACTCAAACACAGGGAACGACACCAGAAACTACAACACCAGCAGCTGTAGCTGAAAATAATTCACAGTCTTCCTCTGCGGGACAGCAGGAAACAACGCCAGTAGCTTCATCAGATGCGACAACACCAGTACAGGAAACGACACCAGTAAGTTCTTCAGCAGATGCAGCGCAAGGAGCGGTGTCAGGGGAAATTACAGAGGAAGAGGCAAAGGCAATTGCTTTCCAGAATGCTCAGGTAATACCAGAAGAAGTTACAGCAATTCGAGTAAAGAGAGATATTGATGATGGAATTCCTGTTTACGATGTAGAATTCTATGTACAAAATAAGGAATATGATTATGAGATTCAGGCAGCAGATGGTGCAATCTTAAGTGTAGATTATGATGTAGAAGAAGATTTCCAGACAAGCGCAAATACAGCAGGTGTTATTTCAGAAGCGGAAGCAAAACAGATTATATTAAATAGACTTCCAGAAGCAACAGAACAGAATATTTATATTCGATTGGATACCGATGATGGGATGCAAGAATATGAAGGTGAAGTTGTTGTAAATAATACGAAGTATGAATTTGAGATCAATGCCCAGACAGGAGAGATTACAAACTGGGAACAAGATTAATCGTTTCTATTCCTAAGTGGGGGGTTACTTAGAATAAGACTTAAAAATGAGAGAACTATCCATGAAGAAATAGTTCTCTCATTTTTTATTATAAAATGGTAGTATTGGGTTTGATATTAGTTTATTTGAACACTTTACTATAAGTTGAATGACTAGAAGGGGAGTTTACAGACAATCTTTCATAACAGCATAAGTGCCTTCACGATCAATCTTATCTAAGCATTTTGTCACGGCTGATTCAAAGCCTGCGATTTCGGTTAAATCCTGTCCCCAGAAGTCTACGTTGCTGCATACAGCATGAGCCAATTCTGCATTGCTGTCATTTTTATGAGCATCATAGAATTCCAGAATATCACGGTCATCATGAATCGTATATTCTTCTTCTCCGCGCATACCAATTAATCCAGAATCTTCCAAACGTACCCCTTTATAAAATGCAATATAGAAAGCAAAGGAAGCAGTAATACATTTTGGAAGTGTATTGGTATTCTTTACATATCCAAGGAAGGATGGCATAACACGTGCTTTCCACTTGGAGGTAGAATTCAAGGAGATTGCAAGTAATGCATGGTCAATAAATGGGTTTTTAAAACGCTCTGTAACAGAATGAGCAAATCCCTCTAGTTCATCTTTTGGTAATGTTAATGTAGGGATAATTTCATCATAGATGGTCTTATTCATAAATCCCTGAATTACTTCATCTTCCATACAGTTACGAACGATGTTCTGACCTGCCAGATATGCCCCAAGTACCATAGAAGTATGAGCACCATTTAAGATGCGAACTTTACGCTGCTTGTATGGCTTATGGTCATCTGTAATTAATACAGGAAGGCCAGCTTCTTCAAATGGAAGTTCTTTCTTTAAACTCTGTGGACCTTCAATAACCCAGAAGCCAAATACTTCACCAGTATCTAATACTTGGTCAATATAGCCATTTTCCTGATTCAATGCATCTGCTTCTGAACGAGGATAACCTGTTACAATACGGTCTACCAAAGTGGAACAGAAAATGTTTTCTGCTTGAATCCAGTTGATAAACTCTTCTCCAAGTTCCCACTGCTGTGCATATTTCACAACACATTTTTCCAATTCTTTACCATTATTATCAATTAATTCACAAGCTAAAATAACAAATCCCTTTCCTGGCTCCTTACCAAATGCTTGGAATCTCTTATAAAGAAATTGAGTTAATTTACCTGGATAAGTAGCAGCAGGAGTGTCTGTAAATTGACAAGCAGGATCATAAGCAATGCCAGCTTCTGTTGTATTACAAGCGATATAGCGAAGATCTGGGTTTTCAGCACATGCCATAACAGCGTCATAATCCGTGTAGGAATTTAAACAGCGGCTTACACAGGAAATAACACGTTTTGCATTTACTTTCTGTCCATTTTCGAAGCCACGCAGATATAATGTGTAAAGACCTTCTTGATCATTGATTACCTTAGCCAAATCCATAGCACCTGGGATAGGAGCAATTGGTTGGACTAATACAACTTTAGAGTTAAATCCAGCCTTTTCGTTCATCATGTCAATAAAATAATCCACAAAAGCACGAAGAAAGTTGCCTTCTCCAAATTGAAGTACTCGTTCTGGAGCATCCTTTAATACATATCCGTCATATCCTGATTCTTCAAGTGTTTGATAACATAAATGTTTCATAATAAATAACCCCCATATAATTTAGTTTTATAGTAGATTTTTATACTTAGAAAATATTTTGATATAGACAAATAAATTATTTATCTGTCAGTTATTTTATAATGTTACACCTTGTTTGAAGATAGCCATGTCATGGAATCCAGCTTCTTCTGCTTTTACTTTCTTTCCAGAGGCAACGGCGACAACAAAGTCGAATAATTGATCGCTCAGTTCGTCTAATGTAACATCTTCTGTTAACACACCACAATTAAAATCAATCCAGTTTTGTTTCTTCTTAGCAATATTGGAGTTACTGGAGATTTTGACTGTTGGAACTGGAGAAGCAAATGGTGTTCCACGTCCAGTCGTAAATAAAACGATATGAGCACCAGATGCGGCAAGTGCAGTAGCTGCGACTAAATCATTGCCAGGAGCGCTTAATAAATTTAAACCTTTTGTAGAAACTGGTTCACCATAAGAAAGTACACCCATTACAGGAGCACTTCCAGATTTTTGTGTACAACCCATGGATTTATCTTCTAAAGTTGAAATTCCTCCTTTTTTGTTACCAGGAGATGGGTTTTCATAAATTGTTTGGTTATGGCTTTTAAAATAATTTTTAAAGTCATTAATTAAGTTTACTGTTTTATCAAATAACTCTTCATCGTTGCAGCGATTCATTAATAATGTTTCTGCGCCGAACATTTCAGGAACTTCTGTTAAAATTGTGGTACCGCCTTTAGAAATAAGCTTATCAGAAAAGGCACCAACAGTTGGATTTGCTGTAATTCCAGAAAGACCATCCGAACCTCCGCATTTCATACCAATGATTAATTCGCTACAGCTGATTGGTTCACGATGAAAACTTCCAGCATAGGCAGCTAGTTCTTCAATTAACTTTAATGCGTCAGCGATTTCATCATCCGATTCCTGACATACAAGAAACTTAACACGGTTTGCATCATACTCCCCAATATATTCTTTTAATACATCAATATTACTGTTTTCACAACCTAATCCAAGTACAAGTACACCACCTGCATTCGGATGATTAATTAGATCAGCCAAAATCGACCGAGTATGTTCTTGATCATCCCCCATTTGAGAACAACCATAAGGATGTGGGAATGCAGCAATATCATCAATCGTTCCAGTTTTGAACTTTTGAGCTTGTCTCTCAATTGTAGTTGCAATATTGTTTACGCATCCAACAGTTGGAATAATCCAGATCTCATTACGTACGCCTACTTTTCCATTTGGACGGCGATACCCGTCAAAGAAACGTTCTTCAGTTGGGGAAATAGGAGTAACCTTTCTGTCATAGGTGTAGTTTAAGAGATCACCAAGTCCCGTTTTAATATTGTGAACATGAATCCAACCTCCTTGCGGAATATCTGCTTTTGCGTATCCGATTGGATAGCCATACTTAATAATTGGGTCACCTTCGTGAATAGCCACTAATGCGAATTTGTGACCTTGTGGAATGTCTTCTTTTAGGGTAACAGTTGTTCCATCGATAGAAATAACTGTGCCAGCAGCTAGTGGGGAAAGCGCTACGGCTACTACGTCATTTGGATGGATTTTAATATAATTTTTCATAAAAACTAAATTCCTCCTGCTAAAATGAGAAAATTATTTGATGTAAGAGCTTACAAACACCTTATAACAACTTTTTTGATTTGTCAAGTTGTTTTAAAAATAAGTTCCAAAAAATAACAATTTCGTCAATATATACAAAATAAATAAACAAAAATTGTTGAAAATTTTGAACAAAAACGGTTGTATTTATAAGAAAATAACAGTATAATAGAATAAAATGTAAGTGCTTACATGAAATGGACGAATTGAGCCATAGAAATATTCTGCAGAATAAATAAAAGAAGAAATAGGGAAAGGAATAAAGAATAGTATGAAACATTTGAAGAGAATTTTAATTCTGTCCTTATGTTTGGTAGTATTGTGCGGTCTGAGCGGATGTATTTCTGTTGGAGATGGAAGAAAAATTATCCGTATTGCTCATGCACAATCTGAAACTCACCCAGAGCATATTGGATTATTGAAATTTAAAGAGTATGTGGAGGCGAATCTAGGAGACAAATATGAAGTTCAAATTTTTCCAAATGAACTTTTAGGTGCTGCTCAGAAAGCGATTGAATTGACTCAAACAGGAGCAATTGAATTCGTTGTAGCAGGTACTGCCAATCTAGAAACTTTTGCAGATGTATATGAAGTTTTTAGTATGCCATACTTATTCACATCAGAAGAGGCATATCATCGTGCAATGAATAATGTGGACTATATGCAGACAATCTATGAATCTACAGATGAAGCTGGTTTTCGCGTACTGACTTGGTATGATGCAGGAACGAGAAGTTTTTATGCTAAGAAGCCAATTTATACACCAGCCGATATGAAAGGTATGAAAATGCGTGTACAGCAAAGTCCAGCGAGCGTAAGTATGGCGCAAGCTTTTGGTGCAGCGGCCTCTCCAATGAGCTTTGGAGAAGTTTATACTGCAATTCAGCAAAACGTTATTGATGGTGCAGAAAATAATGAATTAGCCTTGACAAATAATAAGCATGGTGAAGTTGCCAAATATTATTCTTATACAAAACACCAAATGGTGCCAGATATGTTAATTGGAAATTTGAAATTCTTACAACAATTACCAGAGGAAGAATATAAAATTTTTGAAGAGGCAGCACTTCTGTCCACTCAAGTTGAAATGGAAGAGTGGAGTAAACAGGTAGCGGAAGCAAAACAAATTGCTCAAGAGCAAATGGGAGTTCAATTTATTGACGTAGACTTGCAGCCATTCCAAGAAGCTGTAGCAGGTGTACAACAGGAGATGCTAGCAGAAAACACAAGTATTCAAGAACTATATAACTATATTCAAGGAGTAAATCAGCAAGTACAGCAAGGAATTCCAGAGACGGATACACAAGTAACACCAGTAGTTCCAGAGACGCCAGCGGCCTCCGGTGCACAGGCAACGCCAGTAGTTCCAGAGACGCCAGTAGCCTCCGATGCACAGGCAACGCCAGCAGTTCCAGAGATGCCAGCGGCTTCCGATGTTCAGGCAGCACCAGCAGTTCCAGAGGCGCCAGTAGCCTCTGATGCACAGGCAGTTTCAGAGACGCCAGCAGCTTCGGATGTACAAGTAGCTCCACAAGTAGATTCAGTACAGGAGGGAAATTAATATGAAAGTTTTAGCAAAAATCCGTAAAGTAATTGATGTGGTATTAGGTTCTGCTTGTGCAATTGTATTTGCATTAATGGTATGTATTGGAACTTATCAAATTGTAAAACGTTTAATTCTAAATGATCCAAGTACTGTATCAGAAGAACTTTTAACATATAGTTTTACTTGGATGGCATTATTGGCATCGGCTTATGTATTTGGCAAAAGAGATCATATGCGTATGGGATTTCTTGCAGATAAGTTAACGGGTACGCCACGTAAAATATTAGAAATCTTCATTGAACTACTACTTATGGTATTTACTGGAGTTGTTTTGATTTATGGCGGTATATCCATTATGAAATTGACTATGATACAAAAGACTGCTTCTTTGGGGATTCCAATGGGAGTAATCTACGCAATTCTTCCTGTTACTGGTGTGCTTATCTTTATCTACAGTATATTAAATATTATTGATCTATGTGTGGGAAAAGAACAAGACCATCGGGATGTAAAAGAATAACATAAATATAGAAAGGAGTTTCGTATATGGATGCAGCGATTGTTTGTGGATTGATTATTTTAGTCCTTCTTGTCGTTATGCTTTTGGCTGGTGTACCAATTGCATTAGCCATTGCTATTTCTTCGGTGTGTGCAATTTTACCTATTATTGATTTGGATATTGCTGTTTTGACAGCTTCCCAGCGAATTTTCTCTGGTATTTCTGTTTTTAGTTTGCTTGCAATTCCATTCTTTATTTTAGCAGGCAATATTATGAATAAAGGTGGTATTGCGGTTCGTTTAATTAATCTTGCCAAGCTAATTACTGGACGAACACCAGGAGCATTGGCTCAAACAAATGTAATTGCCAATATGCTATTTGGAGCAATTTCTGGTTCTGGTACAGCGGCAGCTTCTGCAATGGGTTCTATTATTGGACCAATTGAAAAAGATGAAGGATATGATCCAAATTTCTCAGCAGCAGTTAATATTGCAACGGCTCCTACAGGACTTTTAATTCCTCCAAGTAATGTAATGATTACATTCTCTCTTGTAAGTGGAGGTACTTCGGTAGCAGCTCTGTTTATGGCGGGATATATTCCAGGAATCCTTTGGGGATTAGCTTGTATGGTTGTGGCTTTTATTATTGCTAAAAAGAGAGGATATCGTAGTACAACTAAATTTACTGGAAAAGAAGCGATTCGAGTTATTTTAGAGGCAATTCCATGTTTACTTTTAATTATTATTGTAATTGGAGGTATTATTGGAGGATTTTTTACAGCAACAGAAGGTTCAGTGGTAGCGGTAGTATATAGTTTGTTTTTAGCATTATTTGTATATCGTTCCATTAAAATCAAAGAACTTCCTCAGATTTTTAAAGATAGTGCAGAGATGACAGGTATTATCATTTTCCTAATTGGTGCTTCTAGTATTATGTCATGGGTTATGGCATTTACAAATATTCCAACCGTTGTTGCGAATGCATTGTTGTCTGTCAGCGATAATAAATATGTTATTTTTTTAATGATTAATATTATTTTATTGATTATTGGTACATTTATGGATATGACACCTGCATGTTTGATCTTTACACCGATTTTCCTTCCAGTTTGTACTTCCCTTGGAATGGATACCGTTCATTTTGGTATTATGATGATTTTTAACTTATGTATTGGTACAATTACACCTCCAGTAGGTACAACATTGTTTGTCGGGGTAAAAGTAGGAGGGGTAAAGATCGAGTCAGTCTTTAAGGAATTACTCGTTTATTTTGCGGCTATTATATTTGTATTATTACTTGTTACTTATATTCCACAGATTAGTTTGTGGTTGCCGAGTCTTATGGGCAATCTATAAGTTGTAATTTACAAATTATAGTATTGCAAAAATTTACTTATGGGATTTTTTAATAGGTTGATGATCAATGATTCGCCTGTTAAAATGAAATAAATAATTATATTTTATTTAGGAGGTTTATAACATGAAAGCATTTATGGACAAGGATTTCTTGTTAAGTACAGACACAGCAAAGGAATTATATCATGGTGTAGCAGCAAATGTTCCAATTTTAGATTATCATTGTCATATCAATCCACAGGAAATCGCAGAAGACAGAAAGTTTGAAAATATTACTCAAGTGTGGCTAGGTGGTGATCATTATAAATGGCGTCAAATGCGTTCCAACGGCGTGGATGAATATTATATTACAGGTGATGCACCAGATCGTGAAAAGTTCCAGAAGTGGGCAGAAACGTTGGAAAAAGCAATTGGAAATCCGCTGTTCCATTGGAGTCATTTGGAATTACAAAGATATTTTGGATATACAGGTATCTTGAATAGCGAAACAGCAGAAGAAGTATGGAATTTATGTAATGCAAAATTGCAAGAAGATTCCATGAGTGTACGTAATCTGATTAAACAATCGGGTGTAACATTAATTTGTACAACCGATGATCCAGCCGATGATTTAAGTTGGCATAAGGTGATTGCAGCCGATGACACATTTGATGTAAAGGTGCTTCCTGCATGGCGTCCAGACAAGGCTATGAATCTGGAAAAACCAGATTATGCAGATTATTTGGCAAAACTAGGAGAAGCTGCGCAAATGAAAATTAAAACATTTGCTGATTTAAAAGAGGCATTAAAGAAACGATTGGCTTTCTTTGAGTCTATGGGATGCCGTGCGTCCGATCATGCATTAGAATATGTAATGTATGTACCTGCATCGGAAGAAGAATTAGAAACGATTTTTGCAAAACGTGTGAATGGAGAAGCAATTACAAGAGAGGAAGAACTGAAGTTTAAAACAGCATTTATGTTGTTTGTAGGAAGAGAATATGCTCGTATGGGATGGGCAATGCAGCTTCACTATGGATGCAAGCGTGACAACAATGTAACAATGTACAACAAGCTTGGTCCAGACACAGGATATGACTGTATTAATAATTATGCTCCATCCAGTCAAACAGCTGATTTCTTAAATGCTTTGATTACTACAAATGAGTTACCAAAGACAATTATTTACAGCTTGAATCCAAATGATGATGAAGCAATTGGAACGATTTTAGGTTGCTTCCAGAATTCAGATGCAGTTGGAAAAATTCAGCAAGGTTCTGCTTGGTGGTTCAATGATAATAAGACAGGTATGATAAAGCAAATGACTTCTCTTGCAAATCTTGGATTACTTGGTAATTTCATTGGTATGCTGACAGATTCCAGAAGTTTCTTATCTTATTCTAGACATGAATACTTTAGAAGAATTCTCTGTGATTTAATTGGTACATGGGTAGAGAATGGAGAATATCCAAAAGATATGAAAAATTTGGAAAAAATTGTAAAAGGTATTTCTTATAATAACGCAGTTCGTTATTTTGGATTTGACTTAGAAACCGTATAATTGAAACGATAGAAAGCCTCCGATTCTATAATAATCTTAAGATTAGTAGAATCGGAGGCTTTTTATAAGTTGGTTAAATAAATCATTTCTATGGTATTGGTGTTAGGGAACCACCGTTATCTAGTTCAATCGTTTCTCCATCTAACCAACTATTTGCGGAGTTTGTATCATCGTAATAAATAATATTTCCATTTGAGATAATATTACTGCAACTAGAATCAGAATTTCTTAACACATGAACATAAGAAGTATCGGTTACGTTCCATTGAGAAGAGGAATCCAGTTCTATTGAAACCAAATCTCCAGTGTTAGCTGTATTAATTGCTCCAGTTAATATGCTATTATTTTTTAGACTAACGGAAACTTGACTGATGGAATCACATTGGATATTTCCTTGTAATGTTTGTGTATCTGCACTCAATTTTACAATTGCTCCATTATTTCCTTCTTTTCCCCAGTCTCCATTGGCGTTTCCAGAACAATTTAATAGTAGATTGCAGGAAGAGTCAATAACGGTATTCGTTAAATCAATATATGCGGTTGTGTTTGTAGCATAAAAAATGCTATCTGTTACAGTTGTAGTGAGTCTGGAATTTTCACTGGAAAAACTACTGGAGCCAGCATTCGATTCTGAAGTTTCATAAAGTAGAACTCCATAGTTTCCAGCACTTGTGAAAGAAGAATCAATCCATGTGACAGAGCCACCTTCAATAGAAGCGGAATTATTTTGAGAGGAACCTGTGACACTGTCTACAATAAGATCTCCTGCTGAAAACAAACAAGGGCTAACTGCATGAGAAGCAGAAAATTTCCCACCTGTAATATGAATCTTGCTATGAGCTTGGCTGACAGAGACTGGTGCAGAATAAGCCCCTGTAGTAGTGATATTGACATTAGAAGCCTCGATTTGACCATTATAGGTAGCATCAATTCCATTAGAATTATCTCCGATGGTAGTAACGGCCAAATCAGTTGCTTGAATTGAAGAATTTTCTCCTGCAACAACAATTCCGTTAGCCCCAATGGAGCTGGATGTAACTGTTGTGTTGGTAAGGGAGGCATGACTTCCTCCTACAACAGCAAGAGCTGCGTTCTGACCATAGGAGTTATTATCTTCTGATCCTATAGTATTTCCTGATTTATGAATTGCAGCATTTTGTAATGTTAATTGGCCTTCTTCTGAGACAAGCAAAGCATTTTCATTACTGCTAGAAGATTGGAAAATATCTCCATTTAAATTTTGGGTTTCATTATTTATTGTATAGGCCGCAGTTAAAACGGACGGTGAAGTTGTGGTATATCCAGGCTTTAAAAAGGCTGGATTTTTTGTTGTTTCTTCTAAAGAAGCGGTACTTGACAGATCGGAATTAGAGTCATCACTGCATCCAGTAATGGAAAATGCAGCAATTATTGTAGTTAATAATAAACATGAAAACCGTTTTCGCATAGGACGCTTCTCCTTTCTTTAAATTGTGCTGTCTGCCTGCCAGCGTCCGCTCGATCCGCATGGAAGAACAAGACCATTTTGGCTAACTGGCAGACCAATTTCGTCTGCAATCACTTTTCCTCCAAATTTAGGAACGATTTCGACTCCTAGTAAATAAGAAAGTACAGATGGTGCGAACCCTGTTGTATAGGAATTAATTAAAAAGAATAATGGATGTTCTGATAATAACTGGGAACAAAGCTGGACAAGCGGATGAATTGCATCTTCAATTTTCCATATTTCACCTTTCGGACCGCGTCCATAGGAAGGAGGGTCCATAATAATTGCATCGTAGTGGTTGCCACGGCGAATTTCGCGTTCTACAAATTTATTGCAATCATCTACAATCCAGCGAATTGGTGCATCTTTTAACCCAGAAGAAATGGCATTCTCCTTTGCCCAGCCAACCATACCTTTCGAAGCATCTACATGGGTAACAGAGGCACCGGCGGAGGCAGCAGCTAATGTAGCTCCTCCTGTATAAGCAAACAGATTTAATACTTTGATTGGACGGTTGGCAGTTTGAATCAATTCAGAAAACCAGTCCCAATTTGCAGCTTGCTCTGGAAATAGACCTGTATGTTTAAAGCTAAACGGTTTGAGCTGAAAGGTTAGATTGTTATATTGGATGTTCCATTGCTGTGGTAAATGAAAAAATTCCCATTCCCCTCCGCCTTTTTTACTGCGATGGTAATGTGCATTACAGGTTCTCCAGCCTTTATGTTTTTTTGGAGTATTCCAGATTACTTGAGGGTCTGGACGGATTAGTAAGTAGTCTCCCCAGCGTTCTAGTTTTTCTCCTTTTGATGTATCAATGACTTCATAGTCTTTCCAATGGTTTGCTAACCACATATAAAATTCCTCCCGAAAACATCTATGATTCTAATAATGAAAACAGAATCGTAATGAAGAATAGTTGATTCATCTTATTATAAGAGAAAAAAGGAAAAATAGCAAGAGTCTGTGACAAAATGGTCATAAACAACATCGTGAGATACTTGACTTATTTTTTCTTATGAGATATAATCAACACAATAAATAAAGTGCTGGGGAGCTAGCCGTAAGCTGGCTGAGAGGGAGTTGGAGGACTCCGACCCATAACCTGATGCGGATAATACCGACGTAGGAAGACAACGTATATGAGTAGTATACATAAGAGTTGAATCAATAGGATTTAACTGCCTGTGAGATATGTCCGAGGACATATCTTTTTTATTTACTATGAAAGTGTCGTCAATGGACAATCAGGCAGGGGATTTATCCCCTGTGCTGATTGGACATTAGACGACCTGACTCGTATGAGCAAGTAAGGCATTTGCCTGGATTGCGAATACGGGGAGCGATGTCGAGAGTGCATGGCACGAAGACATCAGCTTTCTTATCGTGGTGGTGCCCGCAAAGCGGGCGTGGAAATTTTATAGGAAAGGATGAATGAGATGGAATACACAACACAAATGGATGCTGCAAGAAAGGGTATTTGCACAAGAGAAATGAAGATTGTAGCAGAAAAAGAGCAAATGGATGTAAATGAGTTAAGAAAACTTGTTGCCGAAGGAAAAGTGGCAATCCCAGCGAATAAAAATCATAAAGCATTAGATCCAAATGGGGTAGGTTTTGCATTAAAAACAAAGATTAATGTAAATTTAGGCATTTCTAGAGATTGTAAAGATTTAGATGTAGAATATGAAAAAGTACAAAAAGCAGTCGAAATGGGTGCAGAATCCATTATGGACTTAAGCAATTATGGAAAAACAAGAGAATTTCGTACAAGATTAACAAAGGAATGTCCAGCCATCATTGGTACTGTACCAATCTATGACGCAGTTGTATATTATCATAAGGCATTAAAAGATATCACTGCAAAAGAATGGTTGGATGTTGCAAGAATGCACGCACAAGATGGAGTCGATTTTATGACGATTCACTGTGGAATGAATCGTGACACAGCAAAGCGTTTTAAAGCTAATAAGCGTTTAACGAATATTGTATCCCGTGGCGGTTCTATGATGTTTGCATGGATGGAGATGACGGGAAATGAAAATCCATTCTATGAATATTATGATGAATTATTAGATATTTGCCGTGAGTATGATGTCACAATCAGTTTAGGAGATGCGTGTCGTCCAGGATGTATTGAAGATGCAACCGATATTGCTCAAATTGAAGAGCTGGTAAAATTAGCAGAACTGACGAAACGTGCTTGGGAAAAGGATGTGCAAGTAATTATTGAAGGACCAGGTCATATGCCATTGGATCAAATTGAAGCTAATATGCGTTTACAGCAGCAGATTTGTCATGGTGCACCATTTTATGTACTTGGACCGCTTGTAACAGATGTTGCACCAGGATATGATCACATCACTTCTGCAATTGGAGGTGCAATTGCAGCTACTTATGGAGCATCTTTCCTCTGCTATGTTACACCAGCAGAACATTTAAGACTTCCAACACTGGATGATATGAAAGAAGGAATCATTGCTTCTAAAATTGCTGCTCATGCTGCGGATATTGCAAAAGGTGTAAAAGGGGCAAAGCAGTGGGATTATGAGATGAGTAAGGCCAGAAAAGAGTTGGATTGGAATAAAATGTTTGATATTTGTCTGGACCCTGAAAAACCAAGAGCATATCGTGCATCTTCTGTACCAGAAAAAGAAGATACTTGCAGTATGTGCGGTAATATGTGTGCAATGCGTAACATGAACCGTATTTTAGATGGAGAAATTGTAAGTATTTTTGATGAATAATAAATTCAAAGAAGGTGTATGAAGAAATGAAGGGAACGGTAAAGAAACTAGTTGTAACCGCGATGCTGACTGCAATTGCTGTTAGTTTATCTGCATTTTCAATTCCAATCGGTGCGTCAAAATGTTTTCCAATTCAGCATTTGGTAAATGTAATTACTGGTATTTTTCTAGGACCATGGTATGGAGTCTTGATGGCTTTTTGTACTTCTCTGATACGAAATTTAATGGGAACGGGAAGCCTATTAGCATTTCCAGGAAGTATGGTAGGAGCATTCCTATGTGGGATTTTATATCAGAGGTATCATAAACTTATATTGGCGTATATTGGTGAAGTAGTTGGAACGGGAATTATCGGAGCAATGCTCTGTTATCCAATTGCAACATTGATAATGGGAAAAGAGGCAGCCTTGTTTGCCTATGTAATTCCATTTATGATGAGTACAGTAGTTGGTACTGTGTTTGCAGCAGTTTTAACCGAGACATTATATAAGACCCATGCAATGGAATATATGAAGCAGTTACTAGAAGCAAATGGATGACAATTCTAGGAGGTAAGCATGAGAAAAATTTTGACAATTGCTGGTTCTGATAGCAGCGGAGGCGCTGGAATTCAGGCAGACTTAAAAACTTTTTTGGCAAATGGGACTTATGGGATGAGTGTAATTACTGCGATTACTGCTCAGAATACAACAGGAGTATTTGCAATTCAAGATATTGATTCAATGATTGTAAAAGCACAATTAGATGCAGTGTTTACCGATATTGTCCCAGACGCAGTTAAGATTGGGATGGTATCTGCGCCAGAACTGATTCATGTCATTGCACAAGCGTTAAAGCAGTATGGTGCAAAAAATATTGTGCTAGATACAGTTATGGTTTCTACAAGTGGTTGTTCTTTGTTAAAGCCAGAAGCAAAGCAGGCATTGATGGAAGAATTATTGCCTCTCGCAAAAGTAATTACGCCAAATATTCCAGAGGCAGAAGTATTGGCAGACAGAAAGATAGAAACAAAGCAAGATATGGAGTTAGCGGTGCAGCGAATCGCAGACAAGACAAATGCAGCAATTTTAATTAAAGGCGGACATTTAAAAGAGTCCGCAGATGATCTATTGTATATGGAAGGAACAATGCATTGGCTAACTGGAAAGCGGATTCAGACGGAAAATACCCATGGAACAGGATGTACCCTTTCTTCTGCAATAGCAGCGAATTTGGGAAAAGAAATGGAACTTGTGGATGCAGTGAAGTCGGCTAAGTATTATCTTGCAGGTGCGTTGGCAGCAGGACTAGATTTAGGAAACGGAAATGGTCCTGTTCATCATGGTTGGAATCTCACTACAATAACAGAAAGTAAGATAAAATAAAGTTATTTCATATGGTGGTGTCGCAGAATGCGACACCACTGTTTGTGCGATAAGCCTGACAAGCGGCTGCGGTGCTTGTACCAGCAGACAGTTGTCGGGCAAGTACAGCGAGCAGCTTTTGCTGCGAGCTGTGCGGTATCACAGGAATTGAGTAGGAGTCAGCCTATTCGATTTTTCTTATCGTGATATGAAAAAGACATCCAGTCGAGGTTTCTTTTGTTAATTTAGTTTTGAGGATTTCTGTTTTGTTTTAATATAGTCAATTGACTTTATATATTCTGATAAAATTCGCACTGCGGAATCACGCAGTGGTGCATCTAGTTCTCCAAGCATTTCCATAATCATATCCATTTGGTAACCGTATTGTTTACCAAAAATAATGTAATCCGCAGAGATATTTGTATTGGAACATATTTTAAAAAGTGTCTTTGAAGTAATACTTTTTTGGCCATTCTCAACGGCGGCAAGGAAACTGTCAGAAATGTCACAGCGTTCACTAAATTGCTCTCTTGTCATACGCAGTACTTCTCGTACCTCTCGAATACGTAATCCTACCATTAAATTGAAATCTTTATCGATATTCATAGGATCCCTCCTCTGTATAATTGTTGGTGCTTGTAACAAAGAGAAATACACATAGGGAATTTCTCTTCATATGAAAAAGTAAAAAAGTTTCATTTAGCTTGATAAAATTTGAGCCACACACGCGTGAGTTTAATTGTGTGGGGCTTTAACATTAAAAATATGATACATAACGGGCATAATAATATTGTAACAGTATCATTTTCAATGCCATATATTCTATTGAATATATATTTCGACTCTATTGAAATATCGTGTGCTTACTTACTAAACCTCCATGCTCGCTTTGTGGGCACCACCACGATATAAAAGTCCATGTCTTCGTGCTGTGCACTCTCGACATCGCTGCCCGTATTCGCCAGGGGAATGCCGTACTTGCTCATACAGGTCAGATCATCTAATGTCCAGTCAGCGTAGGGTATAAATTCCCTGGCTGGCTGGACATTGACGACACTTTTACAGTAAAACATTATGTAGTATTAAAACTGGTGCATAATTTCTTAAATTTTAATATAAAATAACAGTGATTGTTTTATGGTTTTGTAAAAAAAGAAAATGGTAGTAATATAGTTTTCTATATACTACCATTTTCTTCTCTTATCTTTTTATTATTTAAAGCATTTTATGACTTACTTCAAAGATAGAACGTATTTGTTTAATTTCTTCTGGTGTTGCATCAGGAGCTGGTTCATAATAACCATTATTTTTAGCAAGCTCATAAAGCTCATACTGAGATGATTCCGCAGCATTTCTCATTTGAATTAGAGATTGACGAAGCTGCTGATTTGCTGTTTGTGTAATCATTTGACCAAAATTAGAAAGACTTGCATTAATTTGCGTTAATGTATCCGCTACCATTGTTTTTTCTTGCATAATAACCTCCTGCACATTGTTTTCTTTAATTGAGTAATTCTTATTTTAAAAATCCCATTAATTCATTTTTTGCATCTGTTGCAGTCTGAGCTGCTTTTTCAAAATATTGACGTATTTCAGGGGTCTGAGCCTGCTGTGCATAGGCAGACATCTTACAACTAGTTGTATCGTTTGCCATAATCAAATGACGAATTGTTTGAAGTTCCATTTCATTTAATTTCATAATAACCTCCTATAATGTTACGAGTAATAAATAACTACTCTTAATTGTACAATATTATTATGGACAAAATAGTAAAAAATATGGAGGAAATATTCACCAAACACAAAAATTTATTTTTAGAAAATGAATGTAAAACGTTGGATCAAGAAGAGAAAAATAATACATGACAATATAGATGTTATTAATAAATGTGTATAATGATAGAGCTAAGAACGGATTGACAAGAATGAAGGAAAATGATAGGATAGCAGTACAATTGTGTTGAAAAATTATTAAGAAAGGCAGGTTTTGGATTGAATTTATCTTTAGGAACCACGGTCTCTGCGTTTACTGTGTTTTTGCAGGGAATTTTAAGTTTTTTGTCTCCATGCATTTTTCCTTTGGTACCACTTTATATTGGATATCTGGCAAGTGGAGCAAAAACGGTAAAGGAAGATGGAAGTATTTATTATAAAAGAAAAAAAGTAATGCTACATACGGTATGTTTTGTAGTGGGAGTTAGCTTTGCATTTTTTTTGCTTGGCTTTGGATTTAGTACACTTGGAAAGTTTTTTACAAATAATCGAGTGTGGTTTGCAAGAATCGGTGGTATTATTATTATTGTATTTGGGCTAATACAACTCATTGGTTCACCTTGGAAAAAAGAACACCGTTTTTCTTTTCAGTTAAACCGTTATACGATGAATCCACTTACTGCATTTCTATTTGGGTTTACATTTAGCTTTGCATGGACGCCATGTGTTGGACCTGTTTTGACAAGCGTATTATTAATGGCATCTTCCGCACAGTCTTCTACAACAGGATTTCTGTTGATTGGAGTTTATACACTTGGATTTATTTTACCGTTTTTAGCACTTGGATTATTTACAAGCCAGCTTTTAGCATTTTTTAAAAAACGTCAGGCAATTGTGCGATATACCGTAAAGATTGGCGCAGTGCTCATGATTCTTATGGGTGTGTTGATGGTTACTGGTATGATGAACGGAATTAATGTTTATTTATCTAAGTTGAGTCAAACAACGAACCAAACACAGCAAAGTTTAGATAGCACAGAAAATGCAGTAGAATCTACGCCAGAGCCAACAGAAACACAGGGTGAAACAAGTCAAGAATCCAATACAGTGCCAGCACCTGACTTTACATTGAGCGATCAGTTTGGGAATACACATACATTATCTGAATATAAAGGAAAAGTTGTATTTCTAAATTTCTGGACAACTTGGTGTGGATATTGTAAAGAAGAAATGCCAGATATTCAGCAGCTTTATGAGGAATATGGTCAGAATCAAGAAGATCTAGTGGTGCTTGGAGTTGCCAATCCAAGATCGGAATTATTTCCAAATGGGGCGGATGTAGAAGAAAGTGAAATCGTACAGTTTTTAACAGACTCAGGCTATACATATCCAACTGTTATGGATACGACAGGAAGTGTATTTCAAGAGTATGGAATTAGTAGTTTTCCATTTACACTTATGATTGATCGAGATGGAAATGTATTTGGATATGTTGGTGGTATGTTGACAAAAGAACAAATGGAACAAATTGTTCAGCAAACAATGGCAGGAACCATTAATAATCGGGTAGACTGATTCCTACTTGATTACTGCAATGCAGTACAGCTCGCATCACAGATTGGCTGTACTTGCCCAGCAAATGTCCGTTGGTGCACTGCGGCTGCTTGCTGGGCTTATTGTACAAATTAAGCGGATTTCCAATATCCGCTTTTCTTTATCGTGATATGCAAAAGAAAGCTCCAGTGGAGGTTTCTTTTATTATAATTTTAAATTATTTAGAAAGGAAGTTTTTCATTATGAGTCGCTTAAATGTGTTTACACAAAGTAAATCACAGATGGTAGTAGAAGGATTATATCAAGATCTAGAACGACGGATTACGGCAAGCCCTCCAGGACTTTGTCCTGTGGATATTTCGGCATCTTTTTTAAAGCTTTGTCATGCACAAACATGCGGAAAATGTGTACCGTGCCGAATTGGCCTTGGGCAATTAGAGAATCTTTTAGAAGATGTTTTGGATGGAGAAGCTACATTAGAAACAGTTGATCTAATTGAGAAAACTGCTCGTGTTATTGCAAATACGGCAGATTGTGCAATTGGATATGAAGCTGCAAATATGGTTTTAAAAGGAGTACAGGGATTCCGTGAAGATTATGAAGAACATATTTTGAATGGAAGATGTCTATGTCACTTGGAACAGCCAGTACCATGTGTTGCGCTCTGTCCAGCAGGCGTAGATATTCCAGGTTATGTAGCATTAGTTGCAGAAGGAAGGTATGCCGATGCGGTACGTTTGATTCGAAAAGATAATCCATTTGTAACTGCCTGCGCACTTGTCTGTGAGCATCCATGTGAAGCACGCTGCCGCCGAAATATGGTAGATGCTTCAATTAATATTCGAGGTTTGAAACGCTATGCGGTCGATCACTGTGGAGTGGTCCCAGCTCCATTAAATGCTCCATCCACGGGTAAAAAAGTAGCAATTATTGGAGGAGGTCCAAGTGGATTAAGTGCTGCCTATTATTTACAGCTAATGGGACATCAAACAACTATTTTTGAACAGCGTCAGTCGCTTGGAGGAATGCTTTATTATGGTATTCCAAGTTATCGTTTGCCAAAAGAGCGTCTGGCAGAAGATATTGATAATATCTTATCGACTGGAGTTAAAGTGGAATTGAATACATCAGTTGGAAATGGAGAAGGACAAATCCCATTTTCTAAAATTCGGGAAGAATATGATGCTGTTTATATTTCTATTGGAGCACATACCGATAAAAAAATCGGTATAGAAGGAGAAGATGCTAACGGAGTTATTTCCGCAGTGGAGCTGCTTCGTGGAATTGGAGATGGATATAAACCTGATTTTACAGGAAAGACCGTAATCGTAATCGGAGGTGGAAACGTAGCAATGGATGTGACCCGTTCTGCAATTCGATTAGGAGCAGAAAAAGTTAGTATTTTATACCGAAGAAGAAAGGCAGATATGACTGCACTTCCAGATGAAATTGAAGGAGCAATTGCAGAAGGAGCAGAAATTCTAGAGCTGTGTGCACCAAAACAGATTGAAGCAGATGAAAATGGAAATGTAACTGCAATTTACGCTGATCCGAAGATTATTGGATTAATTGATTCGGCAGGAAGACCACGTCCTGCTGACTCTGGAAAAAATGCAGTTCGGATTCCTTGTGATATTATTATCGTAGCCATTGGTCAAGATATTGTATCAGGTGACTTTGCAGATGATGGATTGCCAGTAAATCGTAATGCGATTATAACAACGGAAACGGGAGCAGTGACGGGAGTGGATGGAGTTTTTGCAGGAGGAGACTGCGTCACAGGCCCTGCAACCGTAATCAAAGCGATCGCAACTGGAAAAGTAGCGGCAGCGAATATTGACAATTATTTAGGATTTCATCATGTTATCTCTGTCGATGTGGAAATTCCTTCTGCACGTTTGGATGACCGTCCAGCTTGTGGACGTGTTAACTTGACAGAACGCAATTCCAATGATCGGAAGAAAGATTTTGAAATTTGCGAAAATGGCATGTCCTGCAAAGAGGCAACACAGGAAGCAATGCGTTGTTTGCGTTGTGATCACTTTGGGTATGGAGTTTTTAAGGGAGGTCGTATTAGCCAATGGTAAGCGTAACAATCAATCATAAAACAATTTTTGTCAAAGAAGGTACGACAATTCTGGAAGCCTGTCAGATTGCGAAAATGCCCGTGCCAAGTCTTTGCTATCTAAAAGGAATTAATGATATTGGAGCCTGTCGTGTCTGTGTTGTAGAAATTAAAGGCATGGAGCGACTTGTTCCTGCATGTAATAATGTAGTAAAAGAAGGAATGGAAATTCGGACTAATTCTGCTCGAGTGAGAGAAGCGAGAAAAATCAATGTGGAATTAATTTTATCGCAGCATGACTGTTTTTGTCCAACTTGTGTCAGAAATGGAAACTGTACATTGCAGTCCATCGCTCGTCTACTTGGAGTGGAACATGTAACTTATAAAAAAGTGCTTCCGCATCATCACTGGCCAAAAGAATTCCCATTAATTCGAAATGCTGGAAAATGTATTAAATGTATGCGTTGTATTCAAATCTGTGATAAAGTACAAAATCTCAATGTATGGGATGTTGCAAAAACAGGTTCTCGTACAACGGTAGATGTGTCACGAAATCGCAAAATTAATGAGGCAGATTGTTCGCTTTGTGGACAATGTATTACCCATTGTCCAGTTGGAGCATTAAAAGAACGGGATGATAAGGAAAAAGTATTTACGGTCAATGCACCGCTGAATACAAAAAAGAAAATTTCCGTCGTGCAAGTGGCTCCAGCAGTGCGTACCTCATGGGGAGAAATGCTTGGACTTTCTAGAGAAGTAGCAACACCAAAACGTCTTGCAGCAGTTTTGAAGATGATGGATTTCGACTATGTATTTGATACGAATTATGGAGCTGACCTTACCATTATGGAAGAAGCGAGCGAATTTTTAGAACGAATCAATCATAAAGAAGACTATGAGTTTCCAATGTTTACTTCTTGCTGTCCTGGATGGGTGCGATTCCTCAAATCTCAATATCCAGATATGGTACAAAATCTTTCCACTGCAAAATCACCGCAGCAAATGCAGGGAGCGATGATAAAAACTTACTTTGCACAAAAATTAGGTGTAAATCCAGAAGATATTTTCAGTGTTTCTATTATGCCATGTATTGCGAAAAAAGCGGAATGTGATATTCCTACAATTAATGGAGCAGAGCAGGGAAAAGATGTGGACGTTGTGTTAACGACAAGAGAAATCGTCCGCCAAATTCGTTCCATGAATTTGGATATTGCCAATATTCCAGAACAGGAATTTGATAGTCCGCTTGGAGAAGGAACGGGAGCGGCCGTGATTTTCGGTGTAACAGGCGGCGTTATGGAAGCGGCACTTCGTACCTGTTACTATCTCGTGACAGGCAGAAATCCAGATGCCGATGCCTTTTATGCAGTACGTGGAATGAACGGATGGCGAGAAGCCTCGTTTCATTTAAATGGTTCGGTTATTCGAGTCGCAATCGCAAGCGGCCTTGGAAACACAAGAAAATTAATTGAGGCATTGCGAAATAAAACCGTTCAATATGACTTTGTGGAAATTATGGCATGTCCAGGCGGATGTGTCGGAGGAGGAGGACAGCCAATCCATGATGGTCAAGAATGTGCAGAAATTAGAGGAGATAATCTATATCAACTCGATCGCAATGCAGCACTGCGTTTCTCTCATGAAAACCCAGATGTAATTCAAACATATGAAGACTTCCTAGGAAAACCACTTTCCGAAAAGGCACATCATCTGCTGCATACCGATCATACTGCATGGAAAATGCCAGGGGAAGTATGATAAAAAATAAAAAAGGAAAATGTCAGAGATTTTTGTTCACCAAACTACATGTTATAAAAATAATGTAAAGTAATAAAATAACAAATATAAAATTTTTGGGACATCGTCCATTAAGTTTTGATCTAGTTAATTTAGTAAGAGAACTAGAGTGGAACTTAATGGACGTTTTTTGGATGTAATCTGGATTAAGACAGAATATTTTTCTGTGAATCTAATGGACATTTGATTAAAAATCTGTTCAAATTAATTTTTTCTATTATTTTAATTTTGTAAATTATATTGGAATATTAAGTATGGAAGAGATTTGTTTATAGTTAGTCCTGGCCATAATTATGAAGATAAAATGAATACATTTGTGTGGAATAAAGAGATATCTACTTAGATAAAAAAATATTTTCTTAATACAATAAGATCTGAATATTCATAATTTCTTTGTATAACTTAATATGCTAAGATTCCTTTTTTGAAAGCAAAATTTTAAGAATAAAAGCAAAATCTTTGGAATTATATCGATAAATGCGCTATATTTTATCATAAGTAAAAAAAACTTAAAAAAATCAAAAAGTTATGAAAATAGAAACAAAAATATTCTCTTTTTAAGAGAAAATACAATAAAAAATAATCTTTAAATTGAGTATTTAAAGATTCATACTTTCTTTATTATAGCAAAGATTTCTAAGCTGTCAACTACGAAAAATAAATTCCCACAAAATTATATTTAACGACAAATTTTATGCAATAATAT
>FCNS01000026.1 GCA_900045905.1 Clostridiales bacterium CHKCI001
CTGACTACTCCCACAGGCAAGCCTGTGGGGTTCTTACTACCAAGTTTAGCCTGTAATCGTACATCATTTTCAGACTTTGGAATACAGGTATCAATCTATTTGAGTAAGAACTTTTATTACCAAGCAGTCCTACGACCACATTAACGGTAATTTTCTATCTTTCGATAAGGAAGTATAGTCAATCTCCCCGATATAGTTTTATGCTATCTTAATTCCACTATTAAGTATTTTAATATTATTTGCC
>FCNS01000027.1 GCA_900045905.1 Clostridiales bacterium CHKCI001
CATTCTCCGATATTCCCATCGTCCCTCATACTCTCTTTTAAACTTATTGACAAGATTTTTCTTCTTATGGAAACGCTTTCCAGGCAGTGTGCGAATCTCTTCTGCATCATATAAATAGTCTTTTGCAGCTTCTTTAATAATGTAAAATAGTTTGTGTTTCTAGTAAAAAATAGGCTTCGCCTATTCAACTCCCCTGCCCCTCAATCATGAGGGGTTAGGGGTTTCCTTTTGTTACGTTTTCCTGCATAATAGCCTTATGAATATCTTACAAAAAATCTTTACTGACCATTATGAAGAAATTATATATACTCTCCATCCCAGAAAAACTGAGGTGGAAAATATCGATAAGATGATTAACTGCGGCGATGCTTCTTTTGGCGGTGCTATGTACGCCTGCACTCATTGCGGGAACCTGAGATGGTATAATAAAATTGTAACACCAATCAGGAAATAAATGATATAATTAATAAAAATAAAGGAAGGTGTTACATATGCCCCAGACAAAAAATTATGAACCCGAATTTAAAAAGAAGATTGTGCGTTTATATTTGGAAGAAGGACGTACAATCAAAAGTTTGAACGAGGAATACCGATTGGGTGATGGGACTGTCCGTAAATGGGTGCGGGCATTCCGCGAAGAATGCGAAACAAACCCAGAATTAAAAGAAACGAAAGACATCTATGAGGAAAACCGCAGGCTGCGCAGAGAACTGGAGGAAATGAAAAAGGAAAACACATTCTTAAAAAAAGCGGCCGCATTCTTCGCAAGGGAAATCGATTAGACCAGTACCACTTTATTGACGCTCATAAGAAGGAGTTCGGAGTGCGCTGGCTCCTGCGCCAGATGAAAATCTGCCCGAATGCTTATTATAATTACAAAAAAGACAAAAAGGCAGAATACCGTATAAGCAAAAAACGGATCCAGGAGAAGATGCTTGAACTATATCATGAATACTCTGGAAATCCGGGATACCGGATGCTGAGGGTTTATTTGCTGCGGGCAAAAATATCCCTCAGCAATACAACCGTATTAAAATATATGAGAGAATTAAGGATCAAATCCATGGTGATACCCAAAAGACCGCCCTATAAAAAGGGGGACTGTTATAAAAAGTTTGAAAACCATTTGAACCGTGAGTTCCATGCGGACAGGCCGAATGAAAAGTGGTGTACGGATTTTACTTACATTTTAATGTCAGATGGAAGAAAACGTTATAACTGCAGTATCATCGATCTGTTTGACAGGTCTGTAGTGGCGACACGGAACAGCAGCCATATAGATGCACAGCTGGCAGTACAGACACTAGATATTGCCTTAAAGAGAAACCGATATCCCAGGGAACTGCTGCTGCACAGTGACCAGGGTTCCCAATATACATCGCAGTTATTTACAGAATATTGTAAAGAACATGGAGTAAAACAAAGCATGAGCAGGGCGGGATGCCCATATGATAATTCACCGATGGAAAGTTTTTACGGAACCTTCAAAGCGAAATTTATTAACAGGCACCGCTTCTCATCAGAGGAAGAATTAAATAATGGGACTTTGGATTATGTATATGTATACGATAACCATGTTCGTCCACATTCATCAAATGGTTACATGACACCATTTGAAAAAAGAACGCAAACATAATCGTAATTATTTTTTCCCTGTAAGTGTTACAAAAAAGCTTGACCATCTCAAACCTCAAATTTGTCCCCTTTCGCTGTCACAGCCGCTTTTGTCCCACCTGCGGCAACAAATATGCCATGGAACGCACCACCAGCATGTCCTTTAAGCTCGTCAATGTCCAACACCGTCATTGTGTTTTTACCATTGACGAAAATCTCCGCCACTTCTTCCTTCAGGATCGTTCCCTCCTCCACTGCCTCTTTCATTCCGTCTCCAGTGTCATTTCCCGCATGTTTTTCAATCTGAACCATGCCAAAAACTTCACCCCCGGATATATCATGGTCCTCCACACTTTTGGCAGGGCTCTCAAATGGAATCCTCACATCCACTGCATCCTTTCCGAAGGTGGTTACAGTGATGACGGCTTCTGGCGCCATGTAAAACACTTTAATTACAACTATCTCCGTAATGCGTTCCGCACTGCTCTTCTCAATGAACTGGAAGACAGGATCGGTCCTTCTTTTAAAAAAGTAAAATCGAAATGTTATAGGCAACACAAACAAGGCTTTTATGTCTATGCCAAACCCAATCTTTGCGATCCGAAAGTAGTTGCCAAATATATTGGACGCTATCTTGGCAGACCCGTTATCGCTACCTCCAGGATTGATCGGTATGACGGAGATACCGTTACTTTCCACTATAACCGCCATGAAGACGATCAGTATGTGGAGGAGACTTTGCCTGTCATGGATTTCATCAAACGTCTCATCCGCCACCATCCCGGAAAAACATTTTAAAATGATCCGTTATGGCGGGTTATATGCAAGGCACCGTAAGATTGATTCAAAACTGCACCGTGTCATCTCGAAAGAGAAACATAAAATATACCGCAGCTTTACTCAATGGAGAACCGCCATTTTTCTCTCCTTCGGATATGACCCTCTGTATTGTCCTGAATGTAATCACAAAATGAAGTTTCTGGAACTCTATTACAACCATAAGCGCGTACCTCTCGAAGAAATGTACGAGAAAGTAATGTCCAAATCTCGTGGAAAGCGTTCCTCCGTATAACACTGTTGTGATATAATCCTCTCAAAGGAGGATGTTTACCATGAAACCGGATATCGAGGAACTGCGCAAAAAATACATAGAGAATCCACCCGAAGGAATGACATCCGAGGACGTTCGCCATATGAGCGAGGATGACCTTCTGGATATGGATTATTTCCTGAATGAAGACGACCCTTTTGACGATTTGTTTGGAGAAGAATGTTTTTATATCTTCTAAATCTAACCATCGTCCTATTGTCATGTCCATTTGCCTGCTGATCGAACACATGTTAGATCAGCAGGGCTTCTTTTTCCTCTTATCCAAAATCGGAATTTCCTATAAAGTAAAAAATGTCTTCTTTTTGGTAAGAATTCAGATATGACAATTCTTATCGAAAAGGAGTATTTTTTATGGCAGTTGCAAAGGAACAGATTCGACAGATTATATGAGAAAACAACATTAGTAGTGTTGTAGATGTATACATACTTTTAAAAGACAGCTTCGAAAATATCCTGTAGGAACTGATAGAATCCAAGTTGGATGCAAGCCTTATTTATAAAAAAATCATAAGGGAGATCTACAGATAGATAACAGAAGAAACGGGCACTCTACAAAAAACTAAAAAAGCCAGTATAGGGAATTCCAAATGGCCGTACCAAGAAACCACAATAGGGAATTTGAACCCAAGCTGATCCCGAAATATCAAAGGGATATTTCCAGAATTGAAGAAAAAGTGATCTCTTTATATACCCATGATATGATTACTCGTGACATTCATGACCAGCTTCAGTACCTTTGATTGAATTGTCAGCAGAAATGATCAGTAAAATCACAGATAAGCTTCTCCCACAGCTCAAGGAGTGGCAGTCACTCACTCTCAACCCAGTTTATCCGTTTGCTTTTATGGATTGTATCCTGATATTGTCAAGATTAGTTGACACTACCGTAGATTTTGGTTGTTTACCATGTTTACTTTAGAGGTATCATATCAAAAAGGGAAATTTTTCTATTTCTTTTCAATTCACTTCCCTACAAAAAAGTTACGCTATCAATTTCGTCAATGTGTATCACCTAAACATTAGAAGCTTTTTTTACAGAAGTATAGATTTAATTTTTTCTACCAATATCATCAAACATAATATGTACACACTCATAATCGAATTTAAAAGAAGCGCAATAACTATTCCATTTCTCAGACATATATATTCACTTGAAATATATGTATATATAAAATTAGATGCTATAAAACATGCAACAATTATAATTCTAACAAATGAATACATTTTTGCTTTCTTTTTTTCAATAATTGCAAATATTATACAAAGAACAGTTCCTATTATCACTTTTGTCAAAAAACTGTATGAATTAAAAAAAATCAAAATACACACGACAATAAAACAAATATTCATTGTTGTACCTCCTCATATAACCAGATATTGTAAAGTTTTACAGTCCTATTTTTCTTTAAAACCTTATACATTATACTCTACTTGCTTAACATCATTCCAGAACAATATCGCCAGATCTGCTGGCTTATCCTCTTTATCTACAGATATATCCTTCTCAAGCAGTGGATTCACGATGAACTCCACAGCTTAAAGCACAAAAGTTCCTCACCGATAAACTGCCCATTGGTCCTATGTCAAGAAAAAATACAAATTAAATGTAACCATTTTCCACCTTCAGCAACAAGGGTTAACTTGTTATCTTTGATGTATTCTATATCTTGTAGATATTGTTTCTCGTACTGATCTGGAGACCAATATCCGCAATGGCTGTGAATGCGCACGGTATTGTAAAAAGTTTCTATGTATTCAAAGATCAATTGATACGCATGCGTATCATTACATATCTTAAAACGGTTGATCCATTCCCGTTTTAACAGTGCATGAAAGGATTCTATACAGGCATTATCCCAGGGATAGGCTTTCTTTGAATAACTATGGATTATTCCTGCAGTGGCATTTCTGAATGCTTCCGATACGTATTGACAGTCTCTGTCACAGTGAAAAATTAACGGTTTGTCAATCTTTCGGAGTTTCTTTGCTTTTTCGATACACTCCACTACATTGCCTGCTTTCAGGGCGTCACTAAGTACCCAGGAAATAATTTTTCTGGAATACAAGTCCATAATACTTGTGAGATACACAAACCCTTCACGTGTCCAGATATAAGTAATATCTGAGCACCAGACAGCATCCGGATGATCTGGATTGAATTCTTCCTCCAGTATATTTTTTAATTTCTGGTTAAAATCAGGATCGGTTGTTGTTTGTACATATGGTTTCACCCATTGTGCTTTCATTCCCATCTGCCTCATGTAATTTCCTACTGTTTTCTC
>FCNS01000028.1 GCA_900045905.1 Clostridiales bacterium CHKCI001
CATATATCGTATATATCTCTTTGAAAAAAGAAATTCCATCGCCATAGTTAACAAGAATACAATACTTCCTGAAATAGACATTGTAATTAAAAATAACATAAATTTACTCATTTTCTTTACTCAACTCATCTAATAATTTTTCTAATCGTAGGTTTTGTTCTTCACTTAATGATTCTTTTCCACATAAAAAAGCAAATAGTGTTTCTATTTGAATTCCCATTTTCTTTTCCAGTTCTGCATTGAGTCTAACTCGTTCATATTGTAATCGACTCATAGTAGGATAATAAAACACATATCTGCCAATTTGTTCGGATCGTGCATATCCTTTTGCTATAATCCGATGCAGTAACGTAGATTTTGCGCCCATTGTTTGTGGAAAGAGCTGATAAATTTGACTACTTGTTATTCCTGATGGATGTTCCCAAATAACTTTCATAAATTTATATTCTGTTGGTGACAATTTTTTATATTGTTTCATATAACCTTCTCTCTTTTTTTCTGTATTTTATACATTTTATTTACTTTTGTATTAATTAGGAATAAAGCCTCATCCATTTACTTTTTATCTATCAATATAGTAATTTTCTGCTGCTTGACTTGCCTTTTTTAATTCTTCTATTATCTCATCAATAGATTTAGCAAGTAGCAATTTATTAATGTCTTCCAATTCTTCAATTGCATTACAAACTGCAGCAAACAAGATGAAGTATTCCTCATTCATTACCATTCCTTCTTTTTGTATATGCTAATCTAAATCTATTTCTTTGATAATAGAATATCATAAAATTAGAATAAGCGCAAGAACAATTAATAAATTTAAATTTTTTTGAATCAAAATTTAGACTATAATTAACATAAATATATTATGTAAACTTACGAACGCAGAATGGACAATCCCCCGCTTAGTGCTTTACGCACTTCTAACTGTATTTAACGTTGCAATACCGCAATCTATTTTTTTATCCTCACTTGATGGAATTTTTATGGTAAATATTTTCAATCGTTTTCTTCTGTGTTATACTTACAAAAAAGAAGCAGAAACGTTTGGAGGATAACTATTATGATAACCAAAGAACAAAAGCAAAAAATCGAAAGTTTTACAGAACGTTATAAAGAAATGACATTAGAACTTTTGAAACAACTCACAAAGATTCCAGCCCCTTCTCACCATGAAGAGAAAAAAGCAGCTTTTGTGTTACAATGGCTAAAAGAACAGGGTGCACAAACAGCTTATATAGATAAAGCCTGGAATGTTGTATTTCCGTATAACTGTGAGGAAACGGAAGAAATAATCGTATTTATGGCTCATACTGATGTTGTATTTCCAGATAGAGAACCTTTCACAATTACAGAAGTTGGCAATAAGTTGTATGCTCCAGGTATACAGGATGATAATGCCAATTTAGCAAACCTTCTTATGTGTGCAAAATTTTTATTAGAATATCGGCCAGTTATGCCAGTTGGAATTTTACTTGTGGCTAATTCTTGTGAAGAGGGACTTGGCAATTTAAAAGGCAGCAAATATATTTATGAAACATATGGCTCTCGAGTAAAAGAATTTATTTCCTTTGACGGCAACTATGATTATATTGTAAATCGTGCCGTTGGATCTCAGCGTTATCGTATTCAAGTAAAAACAGAAGGTGGGCATTCCTATGCTGCATTTGGCAATGACAACGCAATTTACAAATTATCCTGTATGATACAATCGTTATACCAAATGAAAGTGCCAACAAAGGCAAAGACTACCTACAATATTGGACAGATTGAAGGTGGCACTTCCGTCAATACGATCGCAGAGTCTGCCTCTATGTTATATGAATTTCGGTCAGAAGACAAAGAATGTTTATCCATAATGGAAGACTTTTTTCATAGTGTAATAAACTCTTATCAGAAAAGTGGTTTAGATGTAACTGTGGAAGTATTAGGAATACGTCCTTGTGGAATTGGTGTGGATGAAACAGCGTTAAACGATCTAACCAATCGCCATAAAGAAATTATTCATCAATTTACAGATAAACAAGTAATTGTTCAGGCTGGTTCCACCGATGCGAATACATTCCTATCTCACGGAATTCCTTCCAATGTAATTGGAACATCCATTGGAGGACGTACACATACACGAGAAGAATGGCTGCTTACTGAAAGTATGTGGACTGGTCAAAAGATCGGACTGGCAAGTGTACTGCAATATGAGAAAAAATAGTTACATAAACAATTAAGAAGGAGAACCATTACGGTTCTCCTTCTTAGTATCTAAATTTAATTCTTAATATTCTTTTTCAATTCCTAACAAATGTTCATCATGTCCAAAATATAGACATACACTTATTTATTTTCTCCATTAAAGATCATTTTGTTATTAGAATAGGCAGCCAATATGTATTAATTATCAGCTATTACCTGAAGAAGTTGTTGCCGTTGCTGCTATTGCCGCTGTTGATGCACATAATGCTGCTTGCTGTGCAATTACTAATGACATAACACTGTTCAATGCTGCTGTATTCATTGTCTGCTGCATATGAGAAACGAAATCACACATTGTAAGAATACCTGCATACATAATTCTTTGTTTCGGGCCGACTCCAAAAATTCCAAATCCTTTCTGATGCTCCAGAAATTCATCCACTTCAATAATTTCTTCTGCTAACGCATTCAAATCGACATCAAGCATAGAAAGAACTCCTAACGTTGCCAATTCTTCTCCTGTGCCATACTTATGTCCCTTTCCTTTTAAAAGTTCAAATAATGTCATAACCCGCTGACATTTTACCTGACTGGATTCCTCTCCAAGTGTTAAAATATGACTTAGAGACTGGACTGCATTACTAGAGAAAAACTGTGGATGTAAAATTTCATAACAACGCTCCATCTCCTGCACTGCATAATTCTCATTCACTTCAGACAATGCAATGAGAGCGGCAAACGCACTATCAGAACTTGAAGTTAAAAATGGATGGTTTTCTTTCATTTTTTCATAAATCGTTCTGGTTTTTTGCACAATTTGGCAATATTGTTCTGGTTCTGCGATCTGAGCGATTGAAGCTGCTGCTACTGTCAAATACTCAGAAGGGAAAAACAATTCTTTTAACATATCATAAATCTGCAATATTCGATCCAGTAAAACTTTAGGTTCTGATTCCATAGAAAGCATTGTTATGATTGCCGATTTGGATATTCCACGGAAATTAGAAAAAACTCCCGTTTGGCTATGTAGTAATCGTTTGCACTCTTTTAGTTTTTCTACATCTGCATTTTGATTTTTTGATGTCAATATACTACTGCACAATGGGTATAAATAATTACTCTGCCATGTAAATGACGATTTAATGACATCTCTGTTTTCAATAAATAACTCACATCTTGCTTTTAAAGATTCTCTCATCTAACTATTACTCCTTTTTCTATTTTTTATCCTCTATTAATCTTTTACTGGGCTGGAAGAGCATGTTCTAATTCATAAACAATATGTTCTACTCGATGCATTGCTTCCTCTACTTGACTTTTAGCCTTTTCAATCTTAGATTGTACAAAATAATCTGCAATTAATCCATCCAAAAAGAAATCTGCAAAGGTAAGAAATCCACTAATTTCCATATCCAAATTTGCAGAAATAGAGACATCCTTTAACTCTCTTTGAAAAGCAGAAAGTTTTTGTTTCGCCTCTTGCATATAACTTGATGCACGGTCAATTTTAGAATGTTTCATCATACTTGTAAGAAAACCTCCCCCAATCATATCTACAATGCCCCAGTTTCCTGCGCTTTGTAACTGTTCTTTCGCCATTCTTAGACTCGAAAGAGCCTGTCTACCAGCTGTAATTGCTTCTAAAATTTCTCTTCTTTCACTCATATTGATCCCTCACTTTCATCATTATATTTGTAAATATAATGATTTTAACTTTATTCTATAAAAAAAGACCTTTATTATGACATCTGCCACAATAAAAGTCTTGCCATCTCATTTGATACGGATGCATAATTGCATCGGCTGACGATCTCAAACCCACTCGTTGGTGTTCAGCTACTCCCTTTAATTGTATAAGAGAATTATAGCATAAGAATATTTTTTTGTAAAGGAAAAATGATAATTTTTTCACAATTTCATTTGTATCGATAGGGTAAAGTTACCTTAGGAATTTTAAACAATAAAAAAGATAAGGCATCCTCTTTTGTGTTATAATAAATTTAGACCAAAAAAACACACAAAGGAGAATACCCTATGGTTCGTAGTATATCACAATTTTTAGAAAATGGTACCAAAAATATTACAAAGAGAGGAGGGGTAACATGCAAGTATATTGTCTTCCTATCACGGAACCATTTATGAATAAAACCGATCTTCAATTGCGAAATTTTGTTTCTTTCCAGCGCCAAGAAAAAATGATGCGCTATCGGAATGAAATTGATCAAAAACTTTCCCTCTATGCTGCATTAGTCACACGCATGGGGATAAGCAAATTAAGTGGTATCCCTGCATCTGAACTATTATTCCACAGCCAACCAAATCATAAACCTTATCTAATATCCGATGCTAGCTATTGCTTTAGTTTTTCTCATACCAGAAATTTTGTTCTAAGTTGTATCAATACCTCAATTCCTGTTGGAGCCGATGTTGAATTGATTCAAGAAGCTCCACTGGAAATTATGGATCTCGTGTTTCATCCTGATGAAATACAGTTTATTACTTCTAATACGAACAATACAAGAATCTCTTTTTATAAAGTCTGGACGCAAAAAGAAGCTTATACCAAATCACTTGGAACTGGTTTGATTGGAAATTTGGCGTCTATTAATACAATGGAATTATTACCTTATTTCCATACTTGGGAGCAAAATGGGTATATGTGTTGCGTATTTTGTTCTCATAAAGCAGATCCTAAAATCACTACAATAACTACAAACGATATTTCTGCTTATTATGGTATTGATTAATCTTATCGTTTCGCTTTTCGGTATCCTGCCTCAATTGCCTCTTGCTCCGTTTGGAAAATGACTAAATGTTCAGAAGTCGCCATTTGTTCATAAGAAGCTTGTCCTGGACAGTGATAAATTTTAGAACTAGAATTTCCTCTAATTTCGCCTTGAAAAGAATCCATTTTTTGTGCAGCAGCCTCTTCCAGATGACTTTCTCCAGTGCTGTAATCAATTGTAATACCAGGCTGAACATTATATACAAACACATGAAAACAAATTGCCTCACCTCTGTCTTCTACCGAATACGCTTCTATTTGAACACCTTTGGCAACAAGATCAGTGCCTGAAAAAATAGGGGTTACTCGATAAAGTACATGATGATTGGTCTCTTTCACATAATCCGCCACCATATTTTCGAATGGAAGCATTCCTTCCACATTCATATATCTTGTTCCTGTAATTAAATTTTTCTCGTTTGCATTTTCTGCTGTTAATTGGTATCCAATCAAATGGCAGCGATTGTACAAATACTTTCCATCGACATTATCATACTGAACACTCTGCCATCCCGTTGGCTTTATTTGACTAATACTCCCTCTATCCTCTGTAGGCATTAAGTCCATTCCAACATTAGCAAATGCCACACCACATCGACCAAGAGAATCCAACTCACTATATTGTTCAAAAGACGTTTGCGTCATGTCAGATTCTTCAAACATTGGCATATTTTCATTTAATACTACATAGGGTTCCCCTTGATATTCTGGTATATTAGAAACGGAAACTGTTTTATCACTTTTCACCGCTCCTTGAACAGATTTCGCAGAGTAATCTACTGCATTACAAGAGGTAAGAAATAAAATTCCCGTTATCAATGCAGCAATCAACCATATTTTATAATATTTTCTTTTCATCAATCATTCCCCTTTTTTGTATAAATTTCTTCTGTAATTTTATCGTGAGAAGAGCCTTGAAACTCTTCTTCGCTTTCCTTTTTCCAATCTTTCAAATTCAGATCAAAATAAAAATCTGCTGGATAGTGTCGATTCCACCAAAAAACAATGAGCTGCTCAATTTTATCTTCATAAGGCTTTAATAAAACTGACTCCACCAAACAAAATTCTCCTTTTTGAGCCTTGGATAAAAAGTTTTCGTCCACGTAAATAAAATCATTTGCTGTTTCTGCATACAATTTGTAGGAATATGCATTCATCCACAATACGTTCCCACTGCATAGTTTTAAAATACGTTCTCTTAATTTCCGATCTTGACTTTGTCGTCGATTATAAAACATCATTCCTTGACGATCATCCAAACATACAATAACATTCATTACGATTTTGTGTTACTCCTCTTTGTCTTATTTATTGGTTATAATAATTTCCTAAATGCAAACGCTTATTATTTTAACATATACAATAAAGTTTTTCAACGTTACTGACTGGTTCCTTCACAATATAAAATTAAAAATAAAGTTGTTGACTTTTATCCGTTTTCGGATTATAATGCAAATCGTCCGTTCTCGGATGAAATGGAGGTATGAATGGAAAAACTTATTACTGATCAGCTTGCAGCTTTCAATCAGCTTTATAGAGAAATAGATGAAATCTACCACTTATATGCCAAAAGACAGGGTATTTCCGACACAGCTTTGTGGTTACTGTATTCTCTTTATGAAAATGATGCTGCATACACGCAAAGAGAACTCTGTTCTGCTTGGCATTATCCACCGCAGACAGTCAATTCAGCCTTAAAAAGTCTTGAGAAACAAGAACTCATCATGCTGAATTCTATTCCTGGAAATAAAAAGAATAAGTTAGTTGTTTTAACAGAAAAGGGAAAAGAAGTAACAGAAAAAGTTATTTCTCTTCTAGTTTTGGCAGAACAAAGATCATTCCAAGGGTTAAAAAAAGAAGAAAGGGAAACTTTGTTGTCCCTAACTCAAAAATATACCGAACTTTTACGAAATGAAATCAATGAAATATCAAAATTGTCATGAGAGGAAGGAGAGATGTATATGAATTCTGCTGCACTATTCTTAAAAATGCCGCCACTAAAGCTTTTCTTTCTTGCTTCTATTCCTGGAGCGATTAGTATGCTAGCTTCGGCACTCTATCAAACGATTGATGGTATTTTTGTGGGCCAGTTTTTAGGAGCAACTGCTTTTGCTGCGATAAACCTTGCCATGCCATTTGTGATTATCAACTTTTCCCTGGCAGACCTAATCGGTGTCGGCTCCGCCATTCCCATATCCATCTGTTTAGGAAAAAAACAGGAACAGGAAGCTAGCAATATCTTTACATGTGCCTGTCTCATGATTATCGGAACAGGTGTACTAATTGGCATTGTTATGTTTGCAGCAGCTCCATTATTGATTCAATTAATGGGAGCGAAAGGAGAGTTTGCTGATTTAGCAATACAATATCTTAGAGTTTATGCACTTTGTTCACCTGTAACAACGATTATCTTTGCGGTGGATAATTACTTGCGAATTTGTGGATTTATCCGTGGCAGTATGTTTATCAACATCCTGATGTCTGTTTTAAGTGCTGTATTAGAATTTTTGTTTCTTGGTGTGTTTCACTGGGGAATCTGGGCAGCCGCATTAGCAACTTGTTCTGGTATGCTTGTTTGTACCGTCATTGCTTTTCTTCCATTTTTTCGCGGAAAAGCAATGCTTCACTTCTGCAAACCACAGTTTAATGGTAAAATGATACGACAAATCATTGCCTGCGGAAGCCCGAATTTTTTGAATAACATTGCAGGCAGGATTACTTCTATTTTAATGAATGCAATTCTGGTGCGCATGGGCGGAGAAACAGCTGTATCTGTATATGGAGTTTTAATGTTTGTAGATGGATTTATTCAACCACTTTTGTATGGAATGTGTGATTCGCTTCAGCCCGCAGTTGGATATAACTGGGGAGCGCAAAGATTTTCCAGAGTACGTGCAATTGAAAAATGCTGTTTCATTGCAAGTGGAATTATCTCCCTTTTATCTGTGTTCTTTATTGCCCTTTTTCCAGAACAGATCACTAATCTGTTCGTGTCCAATGCTGGAAATGAACTCTTAACTATTTCCATTTATGCATTGCAGCTTTTTAGTCTTACTTATATTACAAGATGGTTTTCCTTTGCAACGCAAAGCTATATGCTGGCAATTGAAAAACCTCTGCCTGCTTCCATTATTTCGGTTTCTACAGCATTAATTTTTCCTGTGATTTTAATTGTCCTGCTGTGGCCACTCGGCCTGACAGGAATCTGGATGAATTTCGCAGGAACCTCAGTTCTCGCCGCAATTTTATCGGCAATCATTCTTAAAAAGCTATACCCCGAATTACGAAAACCAGATAAGCCGATCATATAGACTTCGCTTAAAGGAGGAGTATTACACAACTGATGTAAAGCAGTTGTGTAATACTCCTTTCTATCAATTAATATATAATAAACTACTCCTTTCAGTTTTTGCTTTTTTTCTTCTGTTCTGTTCACAGCCTATAGCTTTCATCTGTTGATTTTGACATGATTTTGGTTTGTTTTTTTACATGCAAAAGTTTCCTATTGATTAACTTTTTTAATAAAAATTGAATATACCTCCATTGTGTTTTCGGTTTGGATTCCGTATAATGTCCATAGAAAGAGTTATCTAAATAAGGCAACTCCATGATATTATGGATTTCTACATATTTTATGCTTCTGAAATTCGAGAAACAAGGGGATTTTAATTATGAAAGAAATTAATCTTGGACATGTTTTAATCAAATATCGCCATAAACATGGGATTACACAAGATGAACTGGCAGCCTACATGGGCGTTTCCAAGGCAGCTGTTTCCAAATGGGAAACTGGGACTACTTATCCAGATATTTCTCTACTGCCTCGCCTGGCAACTTTTTTTAATATTAGCATTGATGAGTTGATGGGATATGAACCACAAATGACAAAGGAAGATATCCGAAAACTGTATCACCAGTTAACCATTGATTTTTCTTCTCTTCCTATCGATACTGTTTTGGAGCATTGTCGGGAAATTGCGAAAAAATATTTTTCCTGTTTTCCACTTTTATTCCAAATTGGTTCTTTGTTTGTAAACCACAGTATGTTAGTTAAAGATCCAGATAAAACAGCTCAAATTTTAGAAGAAGCCAAAATGCTATTCATTCGAGTAAAAACAGAAACAGATGATATTGAACTAGCAAAACAAGCCTTAAATATGGAAGCTCTCTGCCTATTAACACTTGGACGTCCAAATGAAGTTTTAGATCTGTTAGAACCAGCACAGTTGTCTCTAACATTTTCTGAACCATTGCTTGCTTCTGCCTATAAAAGGATGGGAAAAACAGACGCTGCCAAAAGCATTTTACAAATAGGAATCTATCAATCTACCATTCGCTTGCTAAATCTGCTTCCTTCCTATTTAAATTTATGTCTGGATCAGTCAATTGCTTTTGAAGAAACCTATAAGCGAATTGTTGCAATATCGGAAGCATTTCAGATTCAAACATTACATCCAAGCCTTCTTATGTCCTTTTATATTTCAGCAGCTCAAGACTATCTAACGCTTGGTAAGACAGAAAAAGCACTTGATCTATTAGAACAATACGCTCAACTTGTCACTAGTGATATTTATCCATTGCGATTACATGGAGATTATTACTTTGATCAGTTGGATGAATGGTTGGAACAGACACTTGTATTAGGAAGTGATCTGCCAAGAAATGAGACAATCATTCGAAGAAGTATGACCGAAGCAGTTAAGAACAATCCTGCTTTTACACCGTTGAAAAATTATCCACGTTTCCAGTCGATTATAAAACGCTTAGAAGTAAATGAGGAGGGCGAATATGCAAGCAATTATAACAGATAATTTATCCAAACAATATACTGATAACAAGAACGCTGTAGACCATATCAGTCTTACTCTTGACCAAGGGGAAGTATTTGGATTTTTAGGTCCAAACGGTGCTGGAAAAACAACTACCGTCAAGCTTCTGAATGGAATGCTAATTCCTTCTGAAGGAAGTTGTCAAGTATTTGGTATGGATCCAGCACAAATCCCAGAGAACATACATGCTTTATCGGGAGTTGTGACCGAACATGCTCAAATGTATGATAATCTCACTGGCTTGGAAAATCTTATTTTTTATGGTTCTATATTTGGGGTTAACACAAGTGAAAGTAAAGTACGGGCAGCAGCATTGTTAAAGCAGCTTGATCTTGTAACTGCAAAGGATCAAAAATTATCTACGTATTCTACTGGTATGCGTCAACGACTTTCCCTTGCCCGTGCATTAATTCATCATCCAAAAATCCTTTTTTTAGATGAACCAACCTCTGGATTAGACCCAGAAAGTGCACAAAATGTAAATCAATTCATTCGCAATCTTGCAAAGGAAAATGGCATTACTGTTTTTTTATGCACGCATCAACTACGTTACGCACAAGAAATCTGTACTCGCTATGGACTTATGGAAGAAGGAAAGCTTCTTGCTTTAGGAACGCTGGAACAGCTTCGTTCCAACATTGTTTCTGATATAACGGTTCGTATCAAATCCAGTTATTTTCCTGAGTGGCTGCCACATAAGCAAATAGGAAAGCTGGACTTTGAAGTAACCGTGCAATTGGAGGAGGAAATCCCTCATATTATCAAACAACTTGTAGAAGCTGGAAGTAATATTTATCAAGTGGTGGCAAAACATCCTTCCTTGGAAGATATCTACTTTGCTCTAACCGCAAAACAAAAGGAGGTAACACAATGAATCATGCAATGTACGCAATTATACAAAAAGACCTTCGAGGAATTACTTCCAACAAGCGACTATTTTCAACGATATTAATTGTTCCACTCATATTAACGATTGTTCTTCCTTCCATATTTATATTAGCAATCCATTTTGCACCTGAAGAATTGGATGAACTTCAAAACATATTAAAATTACTTCCTGCTGCACAGCAGACAAAAGAATTAGATCAAATCATTCTTTCCTTAATATTAAACAGTATTATGCCGATCTTCTTTCTTATGATTCCTATTATGACGGCTTCTATTATGGCAGCTAGTTCTTTTGTAGGAGAGAAAGAAAAACATACATTGGAAACGCTGCTTTATTGTCCATTATCTTTAAAACAGATTTTCCGTTCCAAAGTATTGGCATCCTTTTTGCTAAGTATGATTGTTTCTTTTTTATCTTTTTTTGCTATGATGTTTGTTTTAGAAGTTGAAATTTTTTTAACAAGTGGTAAACTTTTGCTGCCAAATATTAGCTGGTTTATTATTTTATTGTTAGTTGCTCCGTCTATTTCACTTATTGCTATTACGCTGATTGTGAAAGGTTCTGCAAAGGCACAGAGCGTGGAAGAATCCCAACAGGGGGCTGTTTTTCTAATTCTTCCAATTATTTTACTGATTGTAGGACAATTTACTGGCGTTTTACTCATCAGCACTTGGATTTTATTCCTACTTGGTATTTTCTGTGCACTGCTTGCGTATATTCTTCTCAAAAAAGCGATGGGAAAGTTTCATTATGAGATACTTTTAAAGCAATGTTAGAAAGACCTCCTGCCTAGTTCAAATTAGGCAGGAGATCCTTCTATAAAGGATTACATCGTAATCACTGATTCACAACATCGAAAATCGGTATCAATATTATTGGCAATCACACGAACCTTAAACTTTCTAGCACTGCATAGCGAATTGGAATTTCCACCCGATACACTTAAATCTTCTGGTACCACAAATTTAATACATTTTACTTTCACATCTTGGCATTTTGGATAATAATGAGCTGGGATTGTAATGGTTTTCATACCGCGCTGATATTCTACCCCTTTTGAATCAACTTCGGTTAAAATAATTCCAAGTGCAACTCGTTTTCTTGGACAAACATTTTTAACGGTTACATCAACTTGCACAATACGTCCCAATGATTCCAGATACGCATCCCCCAAATCTACTGTTATGGAATCCTGACATCCTTCCATTGTAAATTCGACAGGAACAGGACATTCTTCTGGCTTTATAATAATACCACAATCTACATGAACGGAAGGATTTGGAAATGTAACTTCATTTCCTTCATCATCGGAATAGGTAATAGATTCATTAATCAGTTTTGTACCAGGATTTTGACCAACATGCTTAATAAAAAATTCTAGAGTTGCTCCCTCATTTCCAGAAACACCTAGTTTAGAAATCTTCCACTGGATCGTATTCGAATCTACCATAATTGCAGTTCCTTTACTTGGTGGAAGTACACTAGTAATAACAAAATCGGAATGAATTACTTCGTCAATAACAATATTGGTGGCTCCTGGTTTGGAGATGTTTGCCGCCAGATCTGCAAATAATTTTTCCAATTCCTCGTCATTTGGAGTAATTGCTACATGGGAATCCGTTGGAGGGCTAGCCCAATTATTGAGAGCATCTACATCAATGCCATCTTCTCCAATTAGTCCAATGCAATAAATTACAATTCCAGAGGCTTTTGCCGCTGCTGCAATTGGAGCAGGAGGCGGACCCGCCGTTGTTTCTCCATCTGTAAAAATAACAATCACTTTTTCATTTGTTGAATTAGGATCAAATAATTCAATTGCTTTTTTAAAACCATCTGCATGATTCGTAGAACCACCAGCAGTCAGCCCATCTACTGCGGCTTTCAATGTTTCCACTGAAGTTATCAGTTGTGTATTGGCAGTTGCTGTGCTAGCAAAACTAACAATTCCAATATGACTTCCTGCTCCAATATTCCCATCTTGAGAGCCATCTGTCGTCTCATCAATAATATCAATAAATGTGTTTGCACCTGCTTTCATGTTAGCAAGCGGGCTGCCTGCCATACTTCCAGATCGATCCAAGACTAAGACAATATCCGTTGGATTTGTAGCAATATCTGGAGCTGCTGAAAGAGCAAGTGTTACTTTCAAAGTTCCATTACAATCTATTTGTGTTACATCAATTTGCTTATTAGAATTTGTAATACCCATCCGTTTACCTCCAAAATCATAGTAGGGGTTTCCATCCCCTTTTATATATTATGATAAAAGTAACTTAGAGTTACATTGAAGTAATTACAGCAAACAATTCAACCGTTACCAGAATATTTACCAGTTTCTTTTATTAAATAACTATTTATTTTGTAATAGAAGAATAAAATAAATAGAAAAAAACAGAACTATTTTGTATATTTCCTGTGTTGACATTTATATGTTAAAGTGATAAAGTGTTACCTGATATAAAAATATCATAACACACTTAAGTAAAATCTACATTGCTGCAAAATAGTACCAGTTCGTTTCGGGAAAATAACTCTTATAAATGATTGTATTATTTCATTGCATCGGAGACTGTAGTTTCTGAATGTAAGGCAGCATAAGGAGGTAAAGATGAACGGGTTAGTTATTGTTTTAATTGGAATTATTGTATTAGGAGCAGGATACGTTCTCTATGGACGTTGGCTTGCGAATAAGTGGGGTATTGATCCAAAAGCGAAAACTCCAGCTTGTCAGTATGAAGACGGAGAAGATTATGTACCTTCCTCTAAGTTTACGGTATTTTCTCATCAATTTTCATCCATTGCTGGTGCAGGCCCTGTTACAGGACCAATTCTTGCGTCCGTATTTGGATGGGTACCAGTGCTTTTATGGTTAATCATTGGCGGATTATTTTTTGGAGCCGTTCAAGATTTTGGTTCCTTATATGCTTCTGTCAAAAATGAAGGTAAATCTATGGGCTTAATTATTGAGAAGTATATCGGAAAAACTGGCCGAAAACTATTTATGTTATTCTGCTGGTTATTTACACTTCTTGTTATTGCCGCATTTACGGATATGGTAGCTGGCACATTTGTTGCAAAAGGCGTTGCTGATCAGACAGAGGCTACTTCATTAGCCAATGCTTCTGCTGCTTCTGTTTCCATGTTATTTATCGTCGTTGCAATTATTATGGGCTTAATTTTGAAAAAAGTTGGAAATATGAATGAGGTATTAAAAGGCATTCTTGCAATTGGATTTATTATACTTATGTTTATTATTGGTATGATTGTTCCAATCTACGCCACAAAATCTGCATGGATTTATATTATTATGGCATATTTGTTCCTTGCATCGGTAATGCCTATGTGGCTTTTAATGCAGCCTAGAGACTATATGACAACTTATATGCTTCTTGGTATGATTATCGGAGCAGTCGTTGGCGTTGTTGTAGCACATCCATCGATGCAGCTCAATGCATTTAATGGATTCTCTCTTGCTGCTGCAGATGGAAGTAAATCCTATTTATTCCCAACTCTGTTTGTTACAATTGCATGTGGTGCAGTATCTGGTTTTCATAGTTTAGTTTCTTCAGGTACTTCCTCCAAAACAATCCGCAATGAAAAAGATATGTTAATGGTTGGTTATGGAGCCATGGTTGTGGAATCTTTATTAGGCATTATCGCACTTGTCGTTGTAGGTGCAGTTGCAGTAAATGGAACAAAACCAGAAGGTACTCCTTTTGCAATTTTCTCATCGGGTGTCGCTGGATTCCTTGAAATGCTTGGTATGCCAAATCATGTAGCAACAGTATTTATGACAATGTGTGTTTCCGCTCTAGCTTTGACTTCGTTGGATTCCGTAGCGCGAATCGGACGTATGTCTTTTCAGGAGTTGTTTTATGAGGACACGACTGATCCTTCCAAGATGGATTTATTACATAAGGTATTAACAAATAAGTATTTTGCAACAGTAGTTACATTATTTTTCGGTTATTTGTTAACGTTAGGCGGATATAATAATATATGGCCATTGTTTGGTTCTGCCAATCAGTTGTTAGCAGCTCTTGTACTCATTGCATTGTCCGTATTCTTAAAAACAACAGGACGTACAGGATGGACACTGTATGTTCCAATGTTTGCAATGCTCGCTGTTACATTCACAGCACTTGTACAAAAAGTAATTGCATTAGTATCAAATATCATGGCTGGAAAGGCGCAATTCTTCGTTGATGGACTTCAATTAATTGTAGCTGCATTGCTAATGGTACTTGGTATTATGGTCGCTTCCAGTTGCTTGGCAAAATTATTTAAAGCAGAAAAATCCAAATGCTAAGATAGCTATTTCTTATATTCATGCGAGATGGCTAAGAGAATTTTTCCATTCTCCTAGCCATCTCGTAACTGAATAAAAAACAAATAAACGAAAAGGAGTAAATAATGTTTGACTCGATCTATCCCATAAGTTCTTTTTGTTGTTTGCTATCCAATTTTTCCCCTATAGAAAAACCAAAATCATTATAATCCTCAATCGTAAATCGATGATATAAGATATGATGTTCCTCTACTGTAATACAGTACCGATAATCATTCGGTTTACCATCTTCAAAATAGACTAAATAATCAAACTCTTCATTTGTCATTTTTTCTATCTGAACCTGATCCGAATACTCAAAAAATACAGCTAGAATGTCTTTTAATGAACAATTCTGCTTTGAAATTGTATGAATAAAATGAACAAGAAAGTCCTGTTTTGACAGATTCTTGTGTACATAATCGGCTCCTTGTGGCGGGACTATAAAACAAAAACGATCTCCATTTTTTGTTATTTTTAGTTTTCCAAGCTTTTTTTCTACTTGTGAGCAAAATTCATTCAATTTTTTAGCCATTTGTTGTTCATCCCATTGTTTTTTCATCAATCGATTTAAAGATGCCATTGGATAATACAAATGAACGGACTCACTTCGATAGCCTAGTTTAATCTGCTGTTCTTTGATTAACTCTATGATATTATTTTCTAATCTTAAAAAATCTTCCATTTCATACTGCCTTATCTTTCCTTAATTTTTTTTTTTGATTTTAGCTTATTTTTTGAATTTTTGCAACGAATATCCTCAATTGGATTCATTTTTTAGCATTTCTTTCATTGTATGCCATCCAAGTACCGCACATTTTACTCGTGCAGGCATATGAGAAATATCTTGTAAAGCAGCAGCTTCTTCTAATTTTTCTAATTCTTTTTCTGTTGTTTTTCCCTGAATCATTCGCAAAAAAATATCCGCCAATTCCAGAGCTTCTTCCTTTGTTTTTCCAATAATCAAATCCAACATAATATCTGCGGATGCTTGAGAGATTGCACATCCATCTCCTTGAAACGCTCCATCCACCACTTGTCCATTTTCTACTTGAAGTTTTAGCCATATATCATCTCCACAACTAGGATTGATTCCTTCTAAGATTAGATTTGCATGTTTTAGGTCATGCTTATGTGCTGGATGTAAGTTATGATCAATAAGAACTTCATTATAAAATGTCCGATTCTCCATATCCCATTTTCCTCCTTATTTGTCTAAGACTCTTCACAAAGGTTTGAATCTCTTGTTCGGTATTGTAAAAGGCAATACTAATTCTTGTACTTGAGGAAACTCCTAAATGCTGCAAAAGTGGTTGGGCACAATGATGACCTGCACGCACTGCAATGTGATCTGCATTTAAAATAAAGGCAATATCATGTGGATGTACTCCTTCCAGCGTGAAAGAAATAATACCATGATGATCGTTTGGATCTTCTGCTCCTAGTATATGAACTCCTGGAATCCGTTTCATCTCTTCCATCGCCAGTACCGTCAACGCAGTTTCTCTCTCTTGTATCTTCTCAAAACCAATGTGATTTATATATTGAATTGCTCTGGCCAATGCTACTGCTCCTGCTGCATTTACAGTTCCTGCTTCAAATTTATGTGGAATTGGCGCAAAGACGGCTCCATTGCGGCTCACAGAATCAATCATCTCCCCGCCAAACAAAAACGGAGGCATTTGCTCTAAAAATCTTTTCTTTCCATATAGTACTCCAATTCCCATTGGCGCCAGCATTTTATGTCCAGAAAATACCAGAAAATCTATATCTAAATCTGTGACATCTACGGGAATATGAGGAACGCTCTGCGCTCCGTCTGCTACAACAACAATTCCCCTTTCATGACAGATTTGAGCGATTTTTTTTAAATCATTTTTACAACCTAGCACATTAGAAATTTGTGTAATCGCTACTAGTTTTGTCCGATCTGTCAAAAGATTTTTCAGAGCTTCCTCTGTTATTTTTCCTTGCTGATCACATTCCAGATAGCGGAGTAATGCCCCTGTTCTCTTTGCAGCTTGCTGCCATGGAAGCAGATTGCTGTGATGTTCCATAATACTTACTACAATTTCATCACCATCGTTAAAAAAATAATTGCTGAAACTATATGCAACTAAATTTAGCCCTTCTGTTGCATTTCGTGTAAAAATAATCTCCTCTGGATATTTAGCATGAAGAAACTTCTGCACGGTTTGTCGTGCCTGTTCATATTGTGTTGTAGCATGTTCACCCAATTCATACAATCCTCGAAAAGGGTTAGCATTGTAGCGTTCATAAAATTCTTGTTCTGCCTGAAGAACACAGTTTGGTTTTTGAGAGGTAGCAGCATTATCGAGATAAACAAGCTTTAGTTTTTGAAAAATTGAAAAATCATTTCTTATTTCACGGAAAAACAATTCATTTGGTTGGCTAATCGGTTTTTCAACTTTACTCATCACTGCTTCTCCCTTCCATATAATTTTTTACTTGTATCTGTGCTTCTTCATCTGGTATTTTTCTGCATATCGTATCAATTCTAGCTTTTGCCATCATTTCATAGATTTCTTTTTGACAAATTCCTCTAGACTCCAAGTAGAATAATAATTCTTCATCTAATTTTCCAATTGTAGCTCCATGATTTCCCTGTACATCCTCTTCTGCACATAGGATTAATGGTATGGTTTGGTTGATTACTGTATCATCCAATAAAAGAACGTCTTCGCTTTCCTCTCCTTGCGCACCTGCACAGCCTCGTTGAAAATCAATGGTTCCACGAAATAGCTTAAATGCCTGATCTCTTAAAACTCCAGAAGCATGGATCTCACTGACTGTATTTTTCCCTTCATGTAACGCAACATAATTCATATCCAAGCAATTCTGATGATCGATCAAATAGCCAATCTCTGCTTTTAAAATACTTCTATCTCCTTCCAACTTTGTTTTACACCCAACATATGTACTTTTTCCTCCCAATATCAGATCAATTACTTGAATCTCAGCCCCTTCTTGGCAGATCGCTCCAATATCATTCATACAACAAAATCCATCCCCGAGACATTGTATTTGTACAAGACAAAGTTTCGCATTTTTCTCCGCTCGAATTTTTGTCTGTATTCCAATGGTTCCTTGCCCTTTCTTGGAAGAAGTATAATCCATAATTACGATCATTTCACTATTTTCTTTTAGATCAAGCCCAATTATATTTAAATCCTGCGCCTTGTTTTCATAGTAGAAATGAAGTTTCAGCGCTTTTTTTTCCTTTTTTTCCTTTAAAGTTTGAAATACTTGTGTTTCAATATTCGAGAGATAAATCAGTTTATTCATATCAGATCCCATACCTGTGGAAACGGAATCAAAATCGTTATCAAAATCTTCTACTTGTACAATTGTTTCTGGTATATCGATCTTTATATCTCCCTCTGTCATAACTGCTTGCTCTAAAGTTGTTTCATTCATCCCAAGCCAATTCCATGTTCTTACAGGCAGTGGATTTACTTTCATATTTAGCTTTTGCTTCAATGCTTCTTCCTCCTTTTCTTAACCAATACTTCCCTTCATTTCCAAACGAATCAAGTGATTCATCTCTACTGCATATTCCAAAGGAAGTTCTTTTGATACATTATCTGCAAATCCACTCACGATCATTGCTCTGGCATCTTCTTCTGTAATTCCTCTAGACATCAGATAAAATACCGCCTCATCACTAATTCTTCCAATTTTAGCCTCATGTCCAATATCTGCATCCTGTGTTCGGATATCCATTGCAGGAATTGTATCAGAACGAGAACGATCATCTAACATAAGCGATTGGCAAGATACCGCCGATTTACTTTGCCGCGCTTGATTTGTTACCAAAATAGAACTGCGAAACGTACTAATTCCACCATCTTTAGAGATGGATTTTGTATTTACATAAGAGGATGTCTTTGGTGCATTATGCACAATCTTAGTTCCTGTATCCAAATTTTGACCCTTTCCAGCAAAGGTAATACTTGTGAATTCTGCTTTTGCTCCCTCTCCATTTAAAATACTCATTGGATACAAATAAGAAACATGAGAACCAAACGAACCAGATACCCACTCAATTGTGCCTCCTTTTTCTACTTTTGCTCGTTTGGTATTTAAGTTATACATGTTTTTTGACCAGTTCTCAATTGTAGAATAACGGAGTTTGGCATTCTTTCTTACGTAGAGTTCTACACATCCAGCATGGAGATTGGCAATATTATATTTAGGTGCAGAACAACCTTCAATAAAATGTAGGTTTGCATCTTCGTCTACAATAATTAATGTGTGTTCAAATTGTCCTGCCCCTGGTGCATTAAATCGGAAATAGGATTGAAGCGGGATGGTTACCGATACTCCTGATGGTACATAAACAAATGATCCGCCTGACCATACTGCACCATGGAGTGCTGCAAATTTATGATCTCTCGGTGTGACCAACTTCATAAAATGTTTTCTTACCATATCGGCATAATCTCCTTTCAGTGCGCTTTCCATATCCGTATAGACAACACCTTGCGCAGCGACTTCTTGTCTTACATTATGATAAACAAGTTCCGAGTCAAACTGAGCTCCTACACCTGCCAAAGATTTTCTCTCCGCCTGGGGAATTCCGAGTAGTTCAAAGGTATCTTTGATTTCTTTTGGGACATCAGACCACTTCGCACTCATACGAGTATTTGGCCTTACATAGGTTACAATTTCATCCATATTTAATTCATCAATTGGCGGTCCCCAATCTGGAAGTTTCATTTCTTGATAAATTTGCAGCGAATGCAGCCGAAATAACTCCATCCATGCTGGATCCTTTTTTTCATGAGATATTTGTTCTACAATTTCAGCGGTTAATCCCTCTTTGACTCGGTAAGCATCTTTCTCATCATTTCGTATATCATAAATGCTTCTATTAATGTCTTCCACATATGTCTTTTCTCTCATATAAATTTTGTGCCTCCTATTTTTACGACTTCATAAATGATTCAAATCCATGTGTATTAATCTCATCAATTAGAGAACGATTTCCAGATGCCACAATCGTACCATCCACCAATACATGTACAAAGTCCACAGGAAGAGATTCCAAAATTCCAGTGCTATGTGTGATAACCAGCAATGCACCCTTTCTATTTTTCTGATACTCTTGTACACCTCGAGATACCGTGCGAACCGCATCTACATCCAACCCAGAATCAGTCTCATCCAAGATTGCAAGAGATGGCTTTAACATAAGCAGCTGAAGAATTTCTGATTTTTTCTTTTCTCCTCCCGAAAATCCTACATTTAATTCTCTGTCTGCATAAGACGGATCCATTTGCAGAACTTCCATTGCCTTTTTCATCTCTTTTTGAAAATCCCAAAGTCGAATTCGTTTCCTACTCCTCTGTTCTAAGGCATTACGTATAAAATTGCTTAGAGAGATTCCTGGTACTTCCAATGGATTTTGGAAAGAAAGAAATATTCCATCTTTTGCACGTTCATCTGCTGATTGCTCGATCAGATCCTTTCCATTAAATTGAATGATTCCGCTTGTAATTTCATATTTAGGGTTCCCCATTAACGCATATCCAAGTGTTGATTTCCCAGCTCCGTTTGGTCCCATCAATACATGGGTTTCCCCTTTTTTTATATTTAAATTTACACCATGAAGAATTGGTTTCTCTTCCACATTAACACAAAGTCCATTTATGCTTAATAATTGTTCTGCCATGTCACTCCTCCATTCTAAGTCTGCATCAATGATCTAATATTCAATTCATAGTAATTTACTAGGAATTATATTTTTATTATAAGACAAACCACGCATGATTTCAACTTTAAATCCCTATAAAATTACTAGGAATTTTTCTCAATAAGATCATTTATATCATTGGAGCCACTGTATAAAAGATAATTAATAAAAATACCATTGTTACAGTAACAACAATTAACTTCCATATTTTTTTCACGATCCATATTGCACAGTAAACGACAGAACCCATCATAAGCAAGATTAATACAACCATCCCTACTACATTCGCTAGCGGTTCAAAAAAAGTTATAATATATTCTAATATTACCTTAACAATTTCCAAGGTGATCCCTCCAGGCTTATTTCACGCCTATTAACCTGTCCAATTTTTAAATATTATATTTTTATCTATGGTGGAACATTCCACAGAAATATCTTACAAAAATTTTACATGATCTTTTCATATAATTGACAATACCTCAGAGATTTGTTAATATAACTTAGAAGGCAATCATGAAAACAGTTTTTATGAGGTAGAAACATGGAGACGAATACTTCAAAAGTATTCTGTGTATGTATGGCGATTTTTTTGCTGATTGTTGGAATTAACACTTGCTATAACAAAAGCAATAATTTTGAAAATTTCAATTTTGCAGCAAGACAAAAATCGCTTTTCGTTACTGAGGCTGACAACACAGATACGATGAATAAAGATGGCTATCGTTCTGAAACATTTACAATGAAAACAGAATCATTGCTATCGTATATGCCAATTGTTTGTAAAATAAATTCTTCCAAGCGTTGGTCAATGGATCTAATGACTATTTGTATCATTGATCTTAGTTTTATTTTAAAAGACCAACTTTATTTTTTTAAACGTGATATCGATTCTACTCGTTTTCTTCCATATTTTTTATTACAGTTGCAAATTGTTCACAAGTCTGATGGGAAATATCGCTGACCATCAAACAAGAAATGAAAGAACTAAGGCTTTACTAAAATACAATAAAGAGAGGAAATAACATTGAGTATTTATAATTTTATCAGTTTACTTGGGGGATTAGCTCTTTTCTTGTACGGAATGCAAATGATGAGTGACGGCTTAGAGGCTGCCGCTGGTAACAAGATGAAACAGATTTTAGAGAAATTGACGGTAAATCGTGTCGTTGGAGTCGTTGTTGGTGCAGTTATTACTGCGATTATCCAATCTTCTTCCGCTACAACAGTTATGGTTGTCGGATTTGTTAATTCAGGAATGATGACTTTAACACAGGCCGTATGGATTATCATGGGTGCCAATATTGGTACAACAATCACAGGACAGCTTATTGCACTAAATGTATCTGAAGTCGCACCTCTTATTGCATTTATTGGAGTTGCAGCAATTGTTTTCATCAAAAATGCAAAGGTACATAACTACGGATTAATTCTGGCTGGATTAGGAACTTTATTTATTGGTATGGATATGATGGGAAATGCGATGGTTCCACTTCAAAGTTCCGAAACATTTATCTCTTTGATGACTCGTTTCTCTAATCCAGTACTTGGTATTATGGCAGGTATGATCTTTACTGCGATTATCCAGTCTTCTTCTGCCTCTGTTGGAATTTTACAGACATTGGCAAATGGAGGGTTGATCGGATTACCAAGCGCAGTTTATGTTCTTTTTGGACAAAACATTGGTACTTGTATCACAGCTGTTTTAGCATCCATCGGTACTGGACGTAATGCAAAACGAACCACAATTATTCATTTAACATTTAATATTATCGGTACCATTCTTTTTACTACGATTTGTATGCTAACTCCTTTAACAAGTTGGATCGAAGCATTTACCCCTGGAAAACCAGCGGCTCAAATTGCGAATATGCATACATTATTTAATATTGTAACGACCTTATTACTGTTGCCTTTTGGAACGCTTTTAGTTCGTTTCGCCCAAAAGGTTCTTCCAGACAAAGGAGACAGTGTGGAAGACTATCAGCATTTAGTTTATATTACCCCAAAAAGATCAGGACGTTCCAGTCGTTCCACTGTAGGTACTTCTGCCATTGCATTAGAAGAAATCCGAAAAGAAGTGCTTCGTATGCTTGATATGGTAAAAGAAAATATACAGTATGGATTCTCTAATTTAAAAGGAACCGATGAAGTTCCAAAAAATAAAATGGACGATACCGAAGAATATATTGATTTCTTAAATAAGGAAATTTCTACTTATATATCTGAAATTGCTGTTTTGGAATCAAATGAAAGGGATTCACAGAAAATCAGTGCATATTTTAAGATTTGCGGCGATTTAGAACGTATTGGTGACCATGCAATGAATTTAGAAAATTATGCATCCGTGCTTAAAAAATCAGGTTCCAATCTTTCTTCTGACGCATTATCTGAGGTAAAAGAGATGGAACAAATCTGTCAGAATTCTCTCCAATTACTTTCGGACGGTTTCTCTAATTTCAATGAAACACTGTTTAGTCAAATTTCTGCTGCGGAACAGAAAATTGATGATATGACGGATACATTTAAGCAGAATCAAATTGACCGAATTAAACGTGGAACATGTAAGAGTAATGCAAACATTCTCTATTCGGAGATATTAACTGATTTTGAGCGTATTGGTGACCATATCTTAAATGTAGGAGAAAGCTTAATGCAAATTTATCTTATCAACTAAATATCAACGAGACAATTTTGTCACTTCGCGTGCAGCAGCATAAGAAACCCCCTTTCCAGAATTTCTAGAAAGGGGGTTTTGCAAATGATACTTTATTTTTTTAACTACATAAGCCTTTTCGTAATCACATCAAATGATTTTTGGACGGAACAGACTGATAACTTTTCCAAGGATTTTTACATCATCCACAATAATTGGTTCCATCGTATCATTTTCTGGCTGAAGCCGAATATGATCCTCCTCTTTGTAAAAAGTCTTTACTGTCGCAGAATCATCTACTAATGCTACCACAATCTCTCCATTGCTTGCTGTACTTTCTTGTTGTACTACAAGTTTATCTCCATTTAAAATTCCAACATTGATCATACTGTCACCTTTTACATTTAAAATAAATGCTTCTTTGCCAGCTGGAAGATATTCCGCAGGAATTGGAAAATATCCTTCAATGTTTTCCAATGCTAAAATTGGAGTGCCTGCTGCAACTTGTCCAATCACTGGAATGCTTACAATATCCTTTCGAATGTTGTTAAAATTATTATCGACAATTTCAATGGCACGCGGCTTTGTCTGGTCACGACGAATATATCCATTTTTCTCCAGTGTTCCCAAATGGGCGTGTACGGAAGACGTAGATCGCAGCCCTACTGCATTACAAATCTCTCGCACGGATGGCGGATAGCCTTTATTGATAATTTCACTTTTTAGATAATTTAAAATTTCTTTTTGTTTTTTCGTAATCTTTCCGTAAGCCATAAAACCTCCATTCTACTTCCCTGTACCGTAATTTAAGACTCGCTCCTGAGAGTCTTGGGGCGGGATTCGGGTCAGCTGTCGCTGATATAATACACCTTTGAATCCCTGCGCATCCTCGCGGAGCGTATATCATTATGATGTTGGGGTCAAAAGGTATTTTTTCCTCATAATACTACGGATTTCTATGCACTTCGTGCTTCCGAAATAATTTTTTTAATTATAACATATTTTTCTTAAAAAATCAAACGAATGTTCAAGAAAATTCGTTCGCTTTTTAATCGAATGGAGCATTATTCGCTATTTTCAGTGAAATAAGTTTTTTGTTTCATATTTTGGCTCAGAAGTAAGATTTACCCCCAGTTTTTTAAATACTTTTTTATCTACATCAGATAACATAACGGATGTATGCACTTCACATCCTGCAAGCTTAGGAAGCTGTTCCAATGCCAACTGTGCAACTGGATTGATCGTTGCACTAACAGATAATGCAATTAATACTTCATCTGTATGAAGACGCGGATTTTTGCTTCCTAGATAGGATACTTTCAAACGCTGAATTGGTTCGATTGCACTCGGTGCAATCATATGAACTTTACGATCAATACCTGCCAAATGCTTTAATGCATTTAATAACAAAGAAGCAGACGCTCCCAATAAATCCGAAGTTTTACCTGTAATAATAGAACCATCTTCTAATTCCATTGCAGCAGTTGGAGACTGATATTCTTTTTCTAATTCATTTGCAGCATTGACCACTTTCCGATCTTCTGTTGTGATTTTGGCTTGTTTCATCAAAAGTTCTATTTTATATACACTTTCTTCCGTTCCTTTTCCCACCAGCAGATCGGAAAGTGCCGCATAATAACGACGGATAATTTCTTGTTTAGACGCTTCACGACAAACTTCATCATCTACAATACAGTTTCCAGCCATATTCACTCCCATATCGGTTGGAGATTTATATGGACTTTCACTTTCATAGATTTGTTCAAATATGGAAGTCAATACTGGGAAAATTTCCACATCACGATTATAATTTACCGTGGTAATGCCATATGCTTCTAAATGAAATGGGTCAATCATATTGACATCATTTAAATCAGCTGTTGCAGCTTCATAGGCTAAATTTACTGGATGCTTTAATGGAATATTCCAGATTGGAAATGTCTCATATTTTGCATAACCAGCACGAATTCCCCTTTTATGTTCATTATATAATTGCGAAAGGCAAGTTGCCATTTTTCCACTTCCTGGACCTGGAGCAGTAACAACAACCAGAGGGCGACTTGTCTCAATATAATCATTTTTTCCGTAACCTTGATCGCTTAAAATCAATTTTATATTATTTGGATAACCAGGAATCAAATAATGAATATAAGCACGGATACCTAATTTTTCGAGCTTACTTTTAAAAACGTCTGCACTATGCTGTCCAGAATATTGTGTAATTACAACACTTCCTACATAAAGGCCCCTGCTGCGAAATGCATCCATCAGACGCAGCACATCTGCATCATAGGTAATCCCCAAGTCTCCACGTATTTTATTTTTTTCAATATCTGAAGCACTGATTACAATAACGATTTCCGCATGATCTGCGAGTTGCATTAACATCTTCAATTTGCTGTCTGGCGCAAATCCAGGCAATACTCTGGAAGCATGATAGTCATCAAAAAGCTTCCCTCCAAATTCCAGGTACAGCTTATTATCAAAATGACTGATTCTTTCCTTAATATGTTCCGATTGCATCGTTAAATATTTCTGATTATCAAATCCAATTTTCATTATTTTTTCCTCCTAGTAAGTAACACAGGCTGTAATAATATTATTTTATCATTTTTTTAGATGGGTTAAAAATACCTGATACAATATTATACACGAAATCACACAAAAGGTAAAGAACTATAATTTTATCAATCGCACAACTTTTGTATTTGCATAAGAATAAGATCTTAAACCAATTTCTTTCAAAAAACTTGTCAATATCTTAAGAATTTATGAACTATATTGACAGTTTATAAGAAAAATGATATTATTTTGTTAAGCAATTGAGAGGGAGTAGCGAAACACCAAATGGTGGATTTGAGAACGTCAGCCGATACCAAAGAGTATCCGTATCAAATGAGATAGCAAGACTTTTATTGTGACAGATGTCATAACAAAAGTCTTTTTTCTTATCATGATATACGAAGGAAAGCTCCAGTGAAGGTTTTTTTGTTTATTGTGATATGCAAAAGAAAGATTACAATTTTTCCCTCACTCTCTTTTGTTTCTTAATTTCATATAATAGAAAGAAATCAATTACAATAATTAAGGAGGATTTTGTATGGGTTGTCTTGGTAATTTATTATGGTTCATTTGCGGAGGAGCAATAAGCGGATTAAGTTGGCTGTTAGCTGGATGTTTATGGTGCATCACGATTATTGGTATTCCTATTGGGCTTCAATGTTTCAAATTTGCAAGTCTTAGTTTCTTTCCATTTGGAAAAGAAGTAGAATATGGAGGCGGTGTAGGTTCCTTCTTGTTAAATGTTATATGGTTAGTTGTATCAGGTTTTTGGTTGGCATTGGAACATGCGGCATTTGGTCTCGTGTTATGTATCACAATCATTGGAATTCCATTTGGATTACAGCACTTTAAATTAGCCAAATTAGCATTAATGCCATTTGGCTCAGACGTTCATTAACTTTTACTTGCTATAAAATGCGGTGCATGGAATGTTTCTTCCATGCACCGTTATTTATTATCGTGATATGCAAAAGGCATAAGGTAAGGGGAAATGCCTGTATTTCCATTTGTTACCTATAATTGATCAACTGTTACAATCAGGGCATCTCTCCAGATGCGATCCAAATCATAAAAAATACGAGACTCTTTATTAAAAATGTGTACAATGACATCATTATAATCCATTAAAATCCAATCAGTATTTGGATAACCTTCCATATGACGGAAATAGCAATCTTTTTTTGTCATCTCTTCTTCGGCATTATCTGCCATTGCTTGCATCTGATTTTGATTTTCGCCGCTGGCAATGACAAAATAATCGGCAATCATAGAAACATTTTGAATATTCATAATTACAATATCTTTTGCCTTTTTATCATCAAGTGCATGATAAATCGTTTTTACCATATCGTTCGAATGCATAGTTTCTCTCCTTATCTGAGTTTAATTCGTCTTTCTAGTTTCTGATGCATAAAATTCATAGGCATGCATCGTCTCGTTATCAATCACAGCGTTTTTCTTCTCTAAATAAGAAAGGGTATCTTTCATAATCTTGCAAACTGTCTGATCAATATTTTCAAACGCTAATTTACGCACTTCGGAAAGATTGGAAGCCTTATTACGCCGTGGTTCAATATAATCAGCTACAAAGATAATTTTTTCTAACATTGTCATATCTGCACGTCCCGTTGTGTGATATAAAATTGCATTAAAAATTTCAGGATCTTCTACTCCATATTTATGCTCTGCCAAGTAAGCTCCCAGTTTTGAATGAAGCAAAGATGGATTTTTTCGTTCAGTATCTGAAATTTCAATATTGTATTTCTCACACTTGTGCAGTTTCACTTCATCTGGCATACATTTGGCACAATCATGAAGAAGGCCTGCAAGTTCCGCTTTGTGTAAATCTACATCATACTTCATTGCTAAACTCATTGCCGTGAACGCTACTCCAAGTGTATGCTCATAACGTTGTTCGTCCAATTTTTTCTTGAGCTTTTTCCGAATACTGATTACATCCATTTGCATAGTTATCCTCCCTTTTTCTTATCGTCTTTTAATAAACTCCTACTCCCTATTCAAAAATCAGAAAAACCGATTGACGGAACCCGTTTCGTATAAGGAATGTTCATAAATAAACTGTTCCACTGCCATTGGTAATTGTCCAGATATGGAATCATGCCGCAAGATACGATTCCGAATTTCGCTGGACGAGACATTAATTTCTGGACAATCCAGTAAATAGATCACTCCATTATACTTTTGTTCTAGCATCTGTTTTACTGCTAATATACGCTCCATAGACTGCGTTTGTCTCATAGCGGCAAGAATAACCGCTTTTTGAAAAATAATTTCGGGATGATACCATTGATCCATATAATCTAATGAATCTGCCCCTACAATATAATAGAATTGACTCTTTGGATATTGTTTACAAAGAAACGTTAAGGTATCTGCTGTATAAGTAATTCCTTTTCGTTGAATTTCTAAGTCTGAATACCCAAAATACGGATAATCTGCAATTGCAAGTTTTACCATCTCAAGACGAAGATCTGCCTTTAACACTTGCTTTCCTTCTTTATGAGGAGGAGTTCCCGTTGGCATAAAATATACACGATCTAAGTGGAACTGGCGATAAGCTGTTGCAGCTAATGCCAAATGTCCATTATGAATCGGATCAAACGTGCCGCCCATAATACCAATTTTACTCATCGCAATTTCTCCCTATGGAAGTATAATTTTACGTTTTTCTTTCTTCTTCGCAGGTCGATAGAGTACAATTTTCTTTCCAATTACCTGCACCACCTCAGAACGAGTGCGTTCTGCTAAAACTTCCGCAATTGCCCTGCCATCATCCAAACAGTTTTTTAATACCGTAATTTTAATTAACTCGCGAGCTTCCAATGCTTCATCAATCGCAGCTGTATTTTCAGGTGTCAAGCTGGATTTTCCAATTTGAAACACTGGGTCCATTGTCATAGCAAGTCCTTTTAAATAAGCACGCTGTTTGCTTGTCATCGGTTACACCATCCTTTCTTTTCTATTTATAATAATCAAACTGAAGTCCGTACATTTTCACTGTATCGCCCTCTTCAATTCCCGCCTTTTCCAGATCGTCTAGGATACCGCTTTCTTTTAAGAACTTTTGGAAAAATGCGAATCCTTTTTCGGAATCGAGATTCGTATATCCAAGCATCTTTTCAACCCGTGGACCTTCTACTACATACAAATGCTCTTCTGCTTTTTCTACTGTATATGGCAAGGTAGAACCAGTATGAAGTTCTGGAACAAATTCTTTTTCAAAAATAACAGGAGCTGGATCAAGGTTACGAAGCAGTTCTTTTACATAATATAGTAATTCTTTTAATCCTTTTCCGCTTACTGCTGAAATTGCAAACACTTTGATTCCCTGTGGTTCAAATTCTTTTCTCAGCCGCTCTACTGGATCTTCTTCTTGTGTATAAATTGCATCAATCTTATTGGCTGCAATGACTTGAGGACGTTTTAAAAGTTCTGGGTTAAATGCTTCTAATTCTTGATTAATGGTACGAATATCTGCAATTGGATCACGGCCTTCTGTGGAAGCGACATCTACCATATGAATCAATACTTTTGTACGTTCAATATGCTTTAAAAATTCATGTCCAAGCCCAATACCTTCTGACGCACCTTCAATTAACCCAGGAATATCTGCAATTACAAATCCATCACAACCATCCAAATCTACAACACCAAGATTTGGCGTTAATGTTGTAAAATGATAATTTGCAATCTTTGGACGTGCATTGGTTACACGGGAAAGCAATGTAGATTTTCCTACATTTGGAAATCCCACCAATCCAACATCTGCAATTACCTTCAACTCTAAACGAACCCAAAGTTCTTGACCAGGCTGACCAGGCTTTGCATATTTTGGCACTTGCATTGTAGAAGTCGCGAAATGCATATTTCCAATGCCGCCTTTTCCACCCTTTAAAACAATTTCTCTTTTATTATCACCTGACATGTCTGCAATGACTTTGCCAGTTTCATCATCCCGAATAATCGTTCCTTCTGGAACTTTTAAAATTAAATCATCTGCATCTGCACCGTGACAGCGGCGTTTTCCGCCTTCTTCTCCAGCGCGTGCAACATACTTTCTAATATGGCGAAAATCATTCAGCGTATTCAAACCTGGATCTACCTCAAATATGATATCTCCTCCTCTTCCGCCGTCTCCGCCATCTGGACCACCATTTGGTACATATAATTCTCTGCGGAAACTCACATGTCCATCTCCGCCTTTACCAGATTTAATAAAAATTCTTGCACTATCTGCAAACATGGGGTTCACACTCCAATCTGAAAAAAATGGCTTCAAATCCAATAGACTTGAAGCCAACTTGTGTATTCTGTAACTTAATTATTCAGCAACTGGGTAAATAGAAACTTGCTTCTTATCTCTACCCTTTCTCTCGAAACGAACAACGCCATCTACTAATGCGTATAATGTATCATCACCGCCACGGCCTACATTAACACCTGGGTGAATCTTTGTTCCACGCTGTCTGTAAAGAATGTTGCCTGCTAATACGAACTGTCCATCTGCTCTCTTAGCGCCTAATCTCTTGGATTCGGAATCACGGCCGTTCTTTGTAGAACCAACACCTTTCTTATGAGCAAATAATTGAAGATTCATCTTTAACATGAGTTACACCTCCTCGAATAGGATTTTTATATACTGACTGCCATAGGTTTCCTCAATTGATGTAAGACCTAACACCATGGAATCCATCAACAGTTTTGATTCTTTGCTGACTGTTCCAGTAAATCGAAACTTTAACATGCCTTTTTTCTCATCCAGCTGACAACAAAACTTGTCCTCTGTCAAAGTTTCTATGGAATTGACAGTATTTTGTGCTAATACGGAAGCCGCAGCACATACAATATCCCTTCCATATTCATCATAACCAGCATGACCAACGAAACGAAATCCTCGATAGCCATTGGAAGAATCTTTTATAATCGTTGTTTTTACCATTGTTTTATTTATTATGCATTGATCTTATCAATCTTAACCTGCGTATAAGCCTGTCTGTGACCATTTTTCTTATGGTAACCAGTTTTTCTCTTATACTTATAAACAATAACTTTTTTAGCCTTACCATCACCCATAACGGTTGCACTAACGGTTGCTCCAGCTACAGTTGGATTACCAACTACTAATTCTCCGTTGTTTACAGCTAAAACCTGATCAAATGTGAAGGCAGAACCTTCTTCTACGCCAAGCTTTTCTACGCGGATTACATCGCCTTCGGCTACTTTGTATTGCTTACCACCTGTTGCAATAATTGCGTACATATGGCACCTCCTATTATCTTTACTCGCCAATTGTGGTTCTATGAATAAACATAGATTGAAAACCTCATTGTGCGGCACACGTTTATAGGATATCATGCAAGGAACTATTTGTCAATTTCTTTTTTTATTTTTTTTGAAAATCTTGTCTTGACACTATTAAGAGGAAACTATATAATTTCAAAACAGATACATATTCATCAAGTAATACAAAATCGATAAAAGAAAGGAATACCATTATGATACAGGATATCAAACCACATCAATTCCATAATGAATTTCGGCCTCATCCGCCAAAACCAGACAGTCGGATTTTAAATTATCATGATCGCACCATTATGGTGAAAAAAACAGCCGATCATCAATTATATTTTCCCACTTTTCAGGATTTATATGATAATGGACTTGGCGTCTGTGAACAATACACTTATTTATTTTCCATTGATTCCATTAGCTACTATGCATTTCCAGAGGTGGAAACATTTCTTCCAGAGGGGTATGAATTTATCTCTCTTCAAAAGCTGCGCTATGCAAAACCTCAGCATTTAGCATTTGCAGGTGTAACAGGATATCAATTATATGAATGGTATGTATCCCGTCGTTTTTGTGGAAAATGCGGCAGACCGTTAAAAAAAGATACAAAAGAACGGATGCTTTACTGTGATTTTTGTAAGCAGGTAGAATATCCTGTCATTTCTCCAGCAGTTATTGTTGCAATTACGAATGGAGATTCTATCTTACTTTCCAAGTATGCGGATCGAGAATACAAAAAATATGCTTTAATTGCTGGATTTACAGAAGTTGGAGAAACCGTGGAAGAAACAATTCAGCGGGAAGTAATGGAAGAAGTCGGTTTAAAAGTAACAAATGTTCGTTATTATAAAAGCCAGCCATGGTCATTTACCGGTTCTCTGTTACTCGGATTTTTCTGCGAGGTAGATGGAGATGATAGCATTCATATGGATTCAAACGAACTGGCAGTTGCCAAATGGGTAAAAAGAGAAGAAATTCCAGTCGTAGATTCTGATATTAGTTTGACCAATGAAATGATTACACAATTTCGCTTAGGATTAGAAAAATAAAAGGAAGTCGTTCATCTAGTAAATAGTCTTTGTTAAGCTTGCTAGATAAACGACTTTTTCTGTTATTGTGATATACAAAAAGAAACTCCAGTGAAGGCTCTTTTTGTTATTGTTATAGTGAAAATAATTCATGCAATGGAGGCTTTTCTTTTTTTCGTGTCACTTCTACCAAGTCCAATTTTGTAATGTCAACAACTACTGTTTTGATTGGATCATAAGAAACCAATCGCTGAAATTCTTCCATCAACTTTCTTCGATACTCTTCTGCTTTCATATTAATAAAATCAATTAAAATCATGCCTGATAAATTACGAAGTCGAAGCTGTCTGGCAATTTCAGCGGCTGCCTCTAGATTTATTTTTAAAAATGTCTCTTCTTTTTGTTTTCCCTTGATTGCTTTTCCTGTATTTACATCAATTGCCACAAGTGTTTCTGTCGGTTCAATAATCAAGTAAGCTCCTGATTTTAGCCATACTTGCTTTTGTAATGCACGTTGAATTTCGAAATCAAAGCGATACAGCTTTTCCAATGGAAGCATTTTATCTTCATAGTATTGAAGTTTTTCCAAATCGTCTGGAAAATTTTTTCCAAAATACTTCTGTAGCTCCTGAAAGATTTCCGTATCATCTGTAATAATCTCATCTAAATCATTGGAATAGGTATCTCGAATTGCAGTTAAGTAATCTTTTTCTGGCTGATACAAGCAAGTATATACCGTGCGATAGTTGGCCTTTTGTTTTATCATACAAAATACATGGTAAAGTTCCTTGAGTTCTTTTAATAAAATCTCTTCGGATACATATTGTGCATTTGTTCGAATTAAAATGCCACCAGATAAATGAAGCTGCTCCACTTTTTCCTGTACCGATTTTTTCCAAGAACTATCTTTAATTTTAGAAGAAAAATGAAGGAAGTATTCTCCATAAACCAAAACAACATAACGGCCATTAATGCTCCATTTAGAAGTTACCACTGGTTCCTTCGTCTTCATAGCCTCTTTTTCCACTTGCACTACAATTTCATCTCCGACGCAGACAGTAACTCCATTTGCAGCTTTTGTAAAAAGAGGAGAAGGATTTTTCTGAAGGGAATAATAAGCAATTTGTCCATCTCCAATTTCCACAAAAGCTGCCTGAATATTTTTCACAATATTTTTTACTTTTCCAATATAAATACGTCCAAGCAATCGGTTGGGATCAGCCAAATCGAGCTGAATAAGACGACGATTAGCTTCAAATAATCCACTCATAATCCGATTGTTTTTTCGTATAATAACTCGTTTACTCAATGTTTTCCCCCAAATCTTCTAAAGAAACAAAGGTTTGATTTTCTCCATCTGTATAGGTTTCCAGACGGTGGATCTGAAAAGCAAATGGATTCCATTCCATATGGTTGGCCTCATAAAATGCTTCCAATACAAGTTCTGGTTTTAAGTTTTGTACACTTCCAGTTGCAACTCTTAAAAAGATACTTGACTCATCTACATGATATTGATGGATCAGTGGGCGGATATCCACTTCTTTTTCGCTTTTCTTTGTCTTTTTTATGACGGTAATACAATCTTGTTTTAAAAACTCGTCTACTTTCTGCCAGAACTCAGTCGGATCGCTTGGAGCATATCCATCCCGAAAAGTTAAGCGGTAATCCGAAGCTGTTACAATACTCATCGCATTTTTGGCTGTATCTGGAAGCCGACGATAAGATAATATTTGAATTCCCTCCACTACTGCTGCATTCAAACGCCGAAGCATTTCGCTGGAGGACTGTGTAGAATGTACTTCAATATCCACATATTCTGCTTCACTTGTTACTCCAAGCCCAAGCGGTGCAGAAAAGGACATAATCTGATGCGGACTAAATCCAGTTGTATAACAAATATCCACATCGGCACGGCGCATTAGTTTTTGAAAGAAACGCATGACATCGAGATGTCCAATAAATTTCATAGAACCAAATTTAGCAAACCGAATTCTTATTTTCAAAGCATACACCTCCTCCAAATTTCATTACACCGCAGCCAGAACATTGCATCCGACAGTTTGGTGTAACTGTTTCTTCTTTTGCACGATTCCACTCTCTTTTCAAAAATTCCTTTGAAACACCAGTGTCAATAAAATCCCATGGTAGTATTTCATCTACACTGCGTTCTCGCGTATTATAAAAATCAATACTCACATTGCATTCTTCAAATGCTTCCATCCAGCGATCGTTATAAAAGGTTTCGCTCCATGCATCGAAGATACATCCTTTTTCATAGGCTTTCAAAATAACTGGAGCCACTCTTCGATCGCCTCTCGCCAGAACCCCTTCTAATACAGTAACATCTGCTTCATGCCAATTATATTTTAAACTTTTCCGATTTAATTGTTCCTTAAATGTACGATTCACCAGACGAGCACGGTCTAAAAACTCTTCTTTGGTACACATTTTTGCCCATTGGAATGGGGTAAATGGTTTTGGTACGAAAAAAGAAGAACTTGCTACAATTTGAACCTTGCCGTGACGCTGGTCTTTTGGAATTTCATAGTATCGTTTTGCAATTTTCTCAGAAAGTTCTGCAATTCCTTTCATATCTTCTTCCGTTTCCGTCGGAAGACCAAGCATAAAGTACAGTTTTACACGAGTCCAGCCTCCTTCAAAAGCCATTCCCGCTCCTTCTAAAATAACCTCTTCCGTCAATCCTTTATTAATTACATTTCTTAATCGCTGGGAACCCGCTTCAGGAGCAAAGGTTAAACTGCTTTTTTTAATATCTTGTACCTTACTCATTACATCCAAAGAAAATGCATCAATACGAAGCGAAGGAAGGGAAATATTAATTTTCTTTTGTCCACATTCTTCAATCAAAAATGTAACTAACTCTTCCAAATGAGTGTAATCACTGGAACTTAAAGAGCTTAAAGAAATTTCTTCATGTCCTGTATTTTTTAACATTTTTTTCGCCTGTTCTTTTAAAAATTCCAGACTTCTTTCTCTGACTGGACGATATACCATACCCGCTTGGCAAAAACGGCATCCACGGATACATCCACGTTGGATTTCTAGTACAACACGATCCTGTGTTGCACGAATATGAGGAACCAATGGCTTTTCTGGATAAAATGTTTCATCCATATCCATAACTAATTCTTTCTTGATTATGCTAGGAATTCCTTCTCTGGTTGGTTCAAAGCTGGCAATCGTACCATCTTCATGGTAGCTTACTTTATAAAATGCAGGGACATAAATTCCAGGAAGTTTTGCTGCTTCCAACAAAAATTCCATACGAGAACTATTTTGTTGTTTATGCTTTTTATATAGATCAATTAAAGGATAATACTGTGTTTCTCCTTCTCCCATGTAAAATAAATCAAAAAACTCAGCAATCGGTTCTGGATTATACGTACAAGGTCCTCCACCGATTACAATTGGGTCGTCTTCTCCCCGATCCGATGCAAGTAATGGAATCTGGCTTAGATCCAATACTTGTAAAATATTCGTATAACACATCTCATATTGAATCGTAATTCCAAGAAAATCAAAACTTTTTACTGGTTCCTGAGATTCTACTGCAAAAAGCGGAATCTGTTTCTGTCTCATAATTTTGTCCAAATCCATCCATGGAGAGTAGACACGATCGCAATATACATCTTCTTGACGATTGAACATATCATAAAGAATTTGGATTCCCAGATGAGACATTCCAATCTCATATACATCTGGAAAACACATACAAACAGAAACATCAACTGCTGATTTATCTTTATTGGCTGCATTTACTTCATTGCCAATATAACGCGCAGGTTTTTCAATTTGCAGCAGAATTTCATCGGATAATGCTAGTTTTCTCATAAATCGTCCTTTCTTAAGCTCTGTTTTTTGTTGTCATGACATACAAAAGGAAGCTCCAGTGGAGGTTCGTTAGCGATTGGCTAACTCTCTTGTAATGTCTTCCCATGTTACGCCCTTTTCTACCATTAAAACCATAACATGGTATAAGAAATCGGAAATTTCATACTTGATTTCTTCTGGATCTGGATTCTTGGCCGCAATCACAATTTCCGTTGCTTCTTCTCCACATTTTTTCAATATCTTATCAATTCCTTTATCAAATAAATAGTTTGTATAGGAACCTTCCTTTGGATGAAGTTTTCGATCTTCAATAATTTGATAAACATCTTCAAATACCTTATGTGGATTTGCTACTTTCGCACCTTTATCTAACAATGTTTTGAAAAAGCAAGAGTATGATCCTGTATGACATGCAGCCCCCACCTGAGCTACCTTTGCAAGCAATGTATCATTGTCACAGTCTAAATGCAGCGATTTTACATATTGGAAATGTCCAGAAGTCTCTCCCTTTAACCAGCGTTGCTGACGACTGCGGCTAAAATAACACATCCGTCCAGATGTAATTGTTTCTTCAAACGCTGCTTCATTCATATATGCCATCATCAATACTTCATTTGTGCGATAATCTTGTACAATACAAGGAATTAAACCATCTTCATTTAACTTAAATTCTGACCAAGAAATTGTGGATTCATACGTAATAACTGGAATTCCATCTGCTTTTAACTGCTTTTTCCATGCATAGAAATCACAGGAAGCATCTGCCTGTACAAAAACATAGGAAGCATCATTGGAGAAACTTCCCTGATATGGAGTAACCGTAATATCCATCGCAATCACACGGTCTGCTCCAAACCGTTCCACTGCTTCTGGATAAATTGCCATCTCTGTCTCAGAATTAGAATTGATGATTACTTGTGCAGCTCCTGTATAAAGATATTTTTTTACATCTTCCAGTCGTTTAATATTTCCACCGATATACAATGGCACTTCCATTGTACGTACAATTTCTTTACATTCTCCAATTGTAGTATCATGTTCTGAATCGTTTGTGGAACAATCTATAACGAAAATCCCATCGGCTCCATTGTTATTATAGGAAGCTGCTAACTCCAATGTTTTTTGATTTTTTTCCTCATTTTCTTTGATTGATGCATTTGCTCCATTTATATAAAAAACTGGTATTAATTTTTTTTGTTCCATTTTCTATTTTAACTTCGAAGTCTTTTTAACATTTTGTTATAAAAAGACGCAAACAGAAAGGGTGAAAGTGTTGTGTTTGCAGTTCTTCCTTTCTTAAAATTCTTTCACCCTCTTTTATCGTGATATGCAAAAGAAAACTCCAGTAGAGATTTCTTTTGTTATATTTTTTATGATTAATTCGTTTTATCCTCATTGGAAATTTCATATACCATCAGAGAATCATTTTCTGGCACAACAAGACGAGTTTCTAAAATGCCTGCACGATTTGCACGCTTATATTCTTGAATCTGATTTCCAACTCGAACTTCAAAACGAGTATACGGTTCCAATGCTGTCAACGTCATTTTAACGGACCAAGCTTCTGCATTTCGCTTTTTGAATACGCAGACTACTTTTCCATTCTCCTCTTTTTTAATGGAATAATATTTGGCACACTCTAACATATCACCATTCTTTCCATTCATCACATTTACAATTAATGTCAATTCTCTCATACAGCCACCCAACCTTATTCCTTTAATAGAAATGGAAGAAAATATTCCAATTCTTTTTTCCACCAGTTCCAGTCATGGCAAACATCAAAGCCCCAATAATCAATCCATGCTTCAATTCCTTTTTCTTCTAAAATAGGTTGAAGTTCTCTTGCACTTTGCAACATTGGTTCCTCCCATGCGCCTTGTCCCATACATATAATATTTTTATTTCGATTATAAATTGGAATATATGGATGATTTTTCGGCATATTTCTTAAGTAATCAATTGGAGAATTATTATATACATTTTCATCCATATAATCTCCAACAAAATAAGAGGCTTTAAATAATCCACTTAAAGAAAGGTTACCAATAAAAATATCAGGACGACGGAAAAAGAAATTCGTAGAGTGATAGCCGCCCATACTAAATCCCATCGCAATAATTCCCTTTTTTGCCTTTCCGCCATCAGTATGGTTTGCGTTAATTTGAAAAATACGCGGAACTAGCTCATCTATAATATAATGATACCATCTTTCTTGTAATTCCATGCGAACTCGGACACTACATTCTTGATTGGACCATGTCTCTCCATCAATACTATCTACAGTAAATAACTGCATTTGGCCATTTTCTATATATTGCCAGCATTGATCTAACATTCCAAAATTTTCAAAGTCAAAGAAACGTCCATTCTGACATGGGAAAAATAAAAAAGGTTGACCTGTATAGCCATATACTTTAAACTCCATATCCCGTTTTAACCATTGGCTGTACTCTCTAAAATATTGAATATCCATGTTACAACTATCCCCTTTTCGTTTTATTTACTATAAAAGTGTCGTCAATGTCTAGCAAGGATATAAATATCCTGTGTAAATATCCTGTGTTGAATGGACATTCGACGACCTGACCTGTATGAGCAAGTAAGGCATTCGCCTAGATTGCGAATACGGGCAACGATGTCAAGCGTGCATAGCACGAAGACATCGTTTTTTATATCGTAGTGGTACCCACAAAACGGGCATGAGCATTTACGATTCCGTCTCTAATTTGATTCAAAGCTTTTTCCACAACGCTTTTCGGGCATGCCATATTCAAACGAACAAATCCTTTTCCAGCTTCTCCAAAAAAGCTTCCATCTGTAACAACAACATTACATTGTTTTATAAAAAATTCCTGCAGTTGGTCTGGGTTAACTGGTAGGTTTCTACAATCAACCCATGCCAAATAAGTCCCTTCTGGTTTTTTTACAGAAAGCATTGGAAGATTTTCCTGAATAAATGTTACAAGATAATCCATATTTTTCTCTACATATGCAATCATTTCATCCAGCCATTGCTCGGAATAATTATAAGCTCCGATTAATGCCGCTTCACAAAAAGCATGTCCATCTAATAAATGTAATTTATCCAGTGTTTGTTTCAACTTAGCTGCTATATTTGGATTCTTTACAATCATATATGCCATTTGAAAACTGGCCACATTAAATGGTTTTGAAATGGATGTACAGGTAATCGTATGATTTGCAATTTCTTCCGAAAGGCTTGCAATCATCGTATGTACTTGTCCTTTCATCAACAGATCTGCATGAATATCGTCTGAGATGATATATAGATTGTGCTGAATACAAATGTCCGCCAATTGTCTCAATTCTTCCTTCGTCCAAACACGACCTCCTGGGTTATGAGGGTTACAAAGCAGAATTGCTTTCGTTTTGGAAGTAATCATTTTTTCCAATATTGCTAAGTCCATTCTATAATAACCGTCTTTTTCTTGCAATGGACAATCTAATAAAATGCGGTTATTCTTTTCTACTACATCATAAAATGGACCATATACTGGAGTCTGTACAATAATTTCGTCTCCTGGATCGGAGACTGCCTCGATTGCATAAGATAGTCCTGCTACAACATTTGGAATATAATAAATCCACTCCTTTTTCACAGTAAAACGATGGCGTCGCTCCATCCAATGAATAATTGCCTTATAATATTCATCTGATAAATATTGATATCCAAATACTTTTTGGTCTAGTATTTTTTGTACTTCTTCTAATATATGAGGGGATACTTCAAAATCCATATCGGCCACCCACATTGGAATTAGATCTTTGCTTTTGTATTTTTCAGAAATGTAATCCCATTTTTCACAATTGGTTCCCCAACGGGAAACTGGCTGATCAAAATTGTACATGTAAAAACTCCTTTTTTACTTATTAATTAATATGATTTTATTATTGTGATATGCAAAAGACATCCAGTAGGGATTTCTTTTGTTTAGTCTGATTTGTTCTATTATAACAGCGATCGTTTAATTTGTATAGTATTTATCTTTTATTCCTGATCGTCTTTTTTCATATCGATTGGATGCTTTTTCAGAAATTCTTTTAACTCTTTTGGAATCTCAGAGAAATTTTGTCTTCTTGCTGCCGATTTCAACTGCCTTGCATGGAAAGAAGAAATGTCCATATAATCTGCAGTCGGAGCAATATTTTTATTATCAATCAAAACATGCAAAAGCAATGATGTTCTTAGATCACTTAGACTATAGGTTTTCGGAATCAAGGATTCATCCATTAACTGTTTCATATATTGGGAAACATGTCTTTGTAATGTTCGGATCGAATAAGGACGCCCATTTACCGATTGAAATAGTCGATGCTCTTTATCACAAAAAATTGCTGTTTCATGTGCAATTCGGTAATTTTGAAGCATAAATCCAATTTGATCTGGTAAAATAATTCCCCTTTTTCTTTCCTCTGCTTCTGTATTTTCCCGTTTTACAGTTAAATACCATTTTCCCTCTTCAAAAAACAAATCATCCGTTGATAAATGAATCATTTCACTTGTTCGCAATCCACACTGTGCTGCAACTATTAAAATTGGATAAAGTTCTGGGGCACGTTCTTTGGATTTTTGAATGATTATCTGAATCGTGGAATCTGGAATTGGACCTGGAGGAGTTCTCTTTTCAGACGCCATCGACTGTAATAATGTTCTTGGAAGAACCCGATCGGTTCTTCCATTTGGAATGATTCCATATTCTTCTAAATAAGTAAAGAATGTTTTTATATTGTAATAATAACTTCTTGCCGTAGAAACAGACATAAGCTGATTTTGAATTGCAGGAAAAATAATTTGCTGAAAGAAATAAATTGCCTGCAATCCTTCTACTTCGGTGGCTTCTACTTTACTTTCTTCACAGAAAAATAACACATCATGACGAATATGGGTAAATTGGGGATGATCGGATAGTTCTTCTAATAAGGCTCTTGTTTTGGGAGCCGTAAATGGATGTGTAGATTGTTGATTTTTTGAAATTAGTTTTGTTTTTGCCATGGCAAGTTCCTTTCTTGTTTGTTTTTAGTTTGGCGTGTTTTAAATTATATTGTTACACGTCATATTATTTTTAATTGTATTTTATCATAATTCTTTTTATTTGTCCAGTATAATTTTCTATCTTCAACAAAAAAACCTCCACTGTTTGCATATCATGATAAAAAAGAAACTATTGCTAGATTTTTTTCTTCTATGCAATAGTTTCTAAAATACATAAATTCCGTTTTTTTTCTATGCTACCCAAGGAATTTTCTACATCCACAGTAAACTCCCACTATCCCGATAAACAAAAGAACCGTTAATACTGTTTCAAATTTTCCTCCGCTTCTTCTGTCCAATAAGCTATAACATTTCTTGGAAAATGGCCACGCCAGTGGAATCCCTCTGGATGTGAACATATCTAAAAAGAGGTGTCCTGCATATCCTACTACAATTCCAAATCGGGCTGCCATTATATAAGGATTTCCTGTTTGCATGAACCAATACCACATTCCTCCGTACAATAATGCCAATGCTAAAAGCGAATGGAAAAATGTTCTATGTCCAAATATTTTTTGAAATAAAATAGAAAACGGTTTCAACACTTTTCCGATTGCACTTGTAGGAACATCAATATCTGGAAGCAGATTTCCAAGCACACAAGTCCCCACTGCTACTGCCGTCGGAACAATTGGTACTCCGCCTACATATTCATGATATAAAACAAGCCCTCCGCATAAGCCTCCAAATATAAGATGATTTTTTCCTGTCATAATTAATACCAAAATTCAGCTAATTTTTTGCTGTTACTTTCCTTTCTCAAATACTCTTTTGTTTTACCACCTTTTAGAGTATACCTCTTTTCGACAATTTTGTCACTGATTTTCTAAATATCCAATCCCTTCCATTTTTTAATCCAACGGTTTTAATCCTTCCTTTGTAAATTCATAAATTCGATCACAGACTTCTTCCATATAGGCTCTATCATGAGAGACACTAATAATCGCTCCTGGAAATGCCCGTAATGATTTTCTGATGACTGGATTGGAAAGTGGAGAAAGATTTCTAGTCGGTTCATCTAAAATTAACACATTACATCCAGATAAGCTCATTTTTAATAAAAATAATTTTGCCTTCTGTCCCCCAGAAAGCTTTAATATCGCATGATCCATCTCATCTGGCGTATATTTCATACTTCCAAGATACGTGCGAATTCGGGTCATTTCTTCTTTTTCTCCTGTAACCGATAAATATTGTACTGGCGTTTCATTCTCATTAAGCTGTTCTGCATAATTTTGAGGCATATATCCAACTTTCATATCCATTCTATCCAAAAGAGACTCTGCCATTTTCTTTAATAACGTAGATTTACCAATTCCATTTTTCCCTACAATAACTATTTTTTCCGCTCCAATTACTCGTAAAGAAATATGTTGGGCAAGTATATTTTCGTTACAAGTTAACTGCTCTAAATAAAAATCTAAAACCGTCTTTCCATTTGGAATACTACTTGCTTTTTCAAATTTTATAAAGATTGCATCTTCGGTATCTGGAACTTCAACTCGATCCTGCCATTCTCGTTCAAATCGTCGCTCCATTGTTTTTACTACCTTCATTTTTCGTTTTAACATCTTTCCTGCATGAGGAGCTTGACGAGAGACGCTATTTTGAGCATGTTCTACCTTTTGCTGTACTCTTTGAAAGCGTTCTTGTTGTTTTTTTCGTTCCCTTTTTTGATTTCCTGCTTCTTGTATTTGCTTGTCTAAATTCATCTTCCTATTTGTAATATATTCCGAATAACTCATCCGTACAACTGTATGTTTCGGCTTTGTCTTTCGGATAACTTGTTCTAAATGAATAATCATATTGGCAGTCTGCTCAATTAGAATTTCATCATGGGAAACATATAAAATTGGCTTTGTACATCGAGACATCCACTGTTCCAGCCACTCCAATGTATTCAAATCAATATCATTCGATGGCTCATCTAACAAGAATACATCTGGCTTTGCAATCATTAATCGTGCCATTTGTATTTTTACTCGTTCTCCTCCAGACAACGTACCCAGTTTTTGCTCTGAAAAGAACAGCTCCGTTGAAATATCTAACTCCTTTGCGTAATGTGCTAGTTCAGCTGGCGAAGTCTCCCAAAACATCTCTTCTTTCGTACAAAATTCATAGACTGACAATTCTCTTTCCCAATCTTCTAATTCCTGAGCCAGATAACCTACTTTTTCTTTTACTGCTTCACCTGTCCATTCTGCATAATCCTCTATTTTCTTTGGATCTGCAATCCATTTCAAAATCGTAGATTTTCCATTTCCTTCTTCTCCAATTATGACAGCACAATCTCCAGGCTGCAAAGAAAAACTAAGATTTTCTACAATCCTTCTCAAATCTTTTTTATGTGTAATTGTTAAATTTTTAATTTGCATTACTTCCTCCTATAAAAAAACACGGATATGATTCGCCCAGCGGTCGAATCACCACTATAAATGAAAGTCGATTGCTTCGCACTTTGGTGCTCCCACAATCACTACTTGCATTCACCATCCGAGCTGTCGCTCTTCTTGCTCATACAGGTTAACCCATCCAATAGCTATGAGCCAGACCGTGTTTATACGGGATGGCTTATGGCTGCTGTCTGAGACTTTCATAGTAAAAAAGACCTATTTTTCTTTGAAAAACAGATCTTTTTTATCCTTGTTTGCCCATTCGGATGCTTTACAAATTATTCTACTGCTGCCAAATAGGAATCCAGTAATTCCTACTGACTCCACAAAAAAGAATATTCCAAAATCTGTTTTTCAAACAAAAGAAAACTCCACTGGAGGTTTTTTTGTATATTACAATAATCCAAAATCACCTTGTATTCTGCAAGGACGATCTTTAAATTATAATCGAAAAACAAATTATTGAAACATTCTTTCACCTCTTTCTTTTTTTGCTTTCTCTACTCTAACATAGTCTTTACCAATTGTAAAGACTTATTTGAATCAAATTTTCATTCCTTTTCTTTTTTTTACTCAATTGGAATCACTTCTAAGTCATCTGGAACAAAAGCTTTTCCATGAAACACCGTCTCTAATTCCTTTAAATATAATGTCTTTCTATTTTTAATATTTTTATCTTCGGTATGATACAAAATCAAATGGGATACTTGGAGATCCGATGCTACTTTTCCAGCATCGATAACTGTACTATGATGTTTTTCATGTGGCTTAAATAATTCCTTTTGGCTTTCTAAACAGAATGCTTCACTCATCAGCCAGTCACTTCCCTTTACAAACTCCCTGCAACTTGGATGATATGGTTCATCTCCAAGGCAAGTTAATTTTATTCCATCTGGCAACTCAGCGCGAAATCCAAACTGTTTCATCTTAGTAGAATGGATATCAAAAAATGTTAATTGCATTCCAATTGCTGTAATCTTTGTTCCACTTTCCACTTCACGAATCATAATTCGATCACCAATGTACTTTAAAAACTTTTTTGTCAATGTTAATTGACAGAAGGTCCGAAAAACTTCTGCTGCTTCTTTATGACAGTACAATTCAAATAATCCTTCAAATTGACCTGTTTCCATCATAGAAGCAATTTTTCTGACAATCCAAATTCCTCCCAATATATGATCGGTATGACAATGGGTCAAAATCATTTGGTGTATTCGCTCGTATGGAATCTTCGCTTTTTCCATCTGTCTCAATATTCCATTTCCGCCTCCAGCATCGACTAATAAATAGTCTGTTCCATCACTAATTGCAAAGCAAGTATTATAGCATTTGGTTACCATCGCATTTCCAGTACCTAACATAATTATTTTATATTGACTCATCTTTACCTCCTAATGCATGTCCTGCTTTTTATAAAAACACAGATTCAATTAGTTTTTTTGTATAGTTTTCCTTTGGATTTTGAATAATACAATTTGGTGTTCCTTCTTCCACTATTTTCCCCTGATACATCACTAACACTCGATCGCAAAGATTTTGCACAACTCCCAAATCATGGGAGATAAATAAAAGTGAAAGTCCCATTTCTTGTTTTAATTTTTTTAAAAGTGTTACAATCTGAGCTTGAACCGTCACATCCAATGCACTCGTTGCTTCATCACAAACAATCAACTTTGGAGAAATTGCCAAAGCTCTAGCAATCGCTGCACGCTGGCATTGACCGCCGCTTACTTGATGGGGATATCGTTTGGCATATTCTGGAGCAAGTTCTACCATCTGCAAAAGTTCTATCATTCGTTTCTGTGCTTCTTTTTTTGTCATCCCATAATTTCTTATACTCTCCATAATTCCGTCTCCCAAACTATGTCTTGGATCAAAGGAATCTTGAGGCATTTGAAAAACCATCTGAATCTTTGTATAAAATTCTTTGCGCAGTTTTCCTTTTGCGTGAATGTATTCGGTTCCATCTAAAAAAACGTTTCCTGCATCTGGACGGATAAGCTGAGTAAGGATTTTAGCAGTTGTAGTTTTTCCTGATCCACTCTCACCTACAATTGCTACGCATTCACCCTTTTTTATACAAAAACTAATCTGATCCACTGCTGTAAATGGAACTTTATTTTTATAAAATACCTTTGTTAAATTTTTTACTTCTAATATTGCTTCCATATTTTTATTATCCTCTATTGATACACAACACGGAATGAATTAACTTTTTTGTATACGGATCTTGTGGATTGGAGAAAATTTCTTCTTTTGTACCATATTCCACTAATCTTCCTTGATACATGACCGCAATACGATCTGCCATAAATTTTACCAAACCAATATTATGCGTTACAATAATAATTGCAGTTCCAAATAGATCTCTCATTTTCATCATTTCTCTAACTACTTGAGCCTGAATGGTAACATCCAGAGAGCTAGTTGGTTCATCCGCTAAGAGTAAATTTGGCTTTAAGATCATAGCCATCATAATCCCTACCCGTTGGTTCATACCACCAGACAATTCAAATGGATAGCTCTTTAAAATCCGTTCTCCATCTTTGAGATTCATTTTATCGAATAAATCTAATGCTCTTTTTTTTATTTTGGCATGGCTTACTGATTCATGTGCCAAAACCATTTCATAGAGCTGTTTTTCAATGGTGCGCACAGGACAAAGAGACGCGGCTGTATTTTGAAAAATCATTCCCATCTCTGCACCCCTCAGTTTTCTAAGTTGTTTTTCCTTCTGATGCAGAAGATCCATTCCCTTATAGGAAATACTACCGTTAGTCACGATACCATCCCTACCGAGCAGTCCTATGATGGACTTAATAAATGTACTTTTCCCGCTGCCAGACTCTCCTACAATTCCCAATATTTCACCAGGACTTACTTGGAGTGTTATGTCATGCACCACTGTTTTTGCCTGATATCCAATTTCTACATGCTGTATATCTAATAATGGCTGTTTCATCGTTCCATCCTTTCTCACTCATACGCCAAATCAGCAGTAATCTCATAATAATCCGATGGATGTGCTTTAAAACCTATTATATTTTGTTTCATAACAAATGACATTTTTAAATGAGATGCAAATATAAATCCACAATCATCTAAGAGAATCTGCTGCATTTTCACCGCCAATTCTGCACGTTGTATTGGATCAAATGTTTCGTGCAGTTGAGCCTCTAGATTTTCCAATTCTTCATTATAATAGTTTCCTCGGTTTTTCGCGGAATCTTTTAAACAATGGGTTGTGAAAAAATATTCTGGATCTCCTGTTGGAGCCGTTACAAATGCACTTGCATAAATATCCCATTCTCCGTTATCCAAAAAGTCCTTTGTATTTTGCGTATTGTTTACTCTTACTTCAATCCCAAGTTCCTTTAAAGTAGCTTGTACCGCTTCTGCCAACAATGGAAGCTCCTGACGACCTGGATAAGTCAGCCATCGGATTACTAGATTTTTTCCATCTTTATCCACATACCCATCTCCATCTGTATCCGTCCAACCAGCTTCTTCTAACAAGCGTTTTGCTTCTTCTGGGTTATATTCCAAAGCATTCACCCGATTATCTCCAAATGAAAAGTTGGAAGGAAATGCTCCTATTGCTGGAGTTCCATTTCCGCTTAATAAATTATTTGTAAATGCCTCCTTATTAATCCCCATGGCAATCGCTTTTCTTACATTGATTTCTTTTAATGCTGAGGTATCATAATTGATCTGTGCAAAAAATGTCCGAGAGGTATCTACCGAACTAATCTTATAGTCTGCATTATTTTGGAACAGAGACAAACTCACATATGGAAGTCCTTGAACAGCATCCAGTTCCCCTGACTGTATTGCCATCGTTAATGTATCACCATCTACAATTTCTTTCACGTTTACCTTGTCCATCTTCACTTCACCATTCCAATAGTTCGGATTTTTTTTCAGATTGATCTCCGTATCGGTCACTTTTGTGGCAATAAAAGGTCCTGTTCCTGCTACATTTTTCTCTTCTGTAATGCCATATTCCATATCAATTATTGCCCCATATGGATCACTTAAATAATTCAGCAGTGCTGGAACTTTCTCTTCAGAAGTAATCGTTACGATTTGTCCTTGCGCCATTATTTCTTTTACTTTTAAATCTCCAGGTGCACGATCATGTACAGCAATCAAATGTTCCAAACATTCCTTTACTGCCTGCCCATCTAAACTACGTCCGCTGGAAAATGTTATATTTTCTTTTAATTTTATCTCTACTGTATATTCATTCACTTGCTGATAGCTCTCTGCCAACCATGGTTCTAATTCCATATTCTCATTAAATTTAAAAAGGGTCTCTGCGACTCCATAGCGTACTGCAGACCATCCAGAATAATCCTCATGTGGATTCAAACCAGTATTTCCCATTTCTACCCCATAGGCAGTTGTTCCATAATTGAATACTTTTTCTTCACTAACTGCATTATTTTCTGAACTTTGTTCTGCTTTTTCTGACTTTGCACATCCAGATAAAATTCCTGTCAACATAACCGCCGCCGTCCAAAGAGCTATTTTTATTAACCATCTATATCTTTTTTTCTGCATTTCATTCTCCTATTTTATTCATTTACTTTCTTTTGTTTTGGATCGAGTACATCACGTACCGTATCTCCAAGTAAATTAAACAGTACTACTGTAATGAAAATTGCAGCTCCAGGTGCCAATATTACCCATGGAGCCGTTTGGATCATACTTCTTCCATTACTCATCATAGATCCCCATTCTGCAACTGGCGGTGCAGCTCCAAGTCCTAAAAAAGAAAGCCCTGCAATTTCCATTATCATCGTCCCAATATCTAATACAGCTGTTATAAGAATAGGCCCTGCAATATTGGGCAGTATATGTCTTACAATAATTATTCCAGTGTTAGAACCAGCCAACTTAGCTGCTGCGATATAATCCATATTTTTAGTCATGATCACTTGACTTCTGGAAAGTCTTGCAAACTTTGGCCATGAGATGCAGGCTAAAGCAATAATTGCATTCATGATTCCCCCTCCAGTTACTCCTGCAACTGCAATTGCAAACACCATTCCAGGAAAAGCCAAAAAAATATCTGAGATTCTCATAATAACAGAATCTAAAATGCCCCCATAATAGCCACAAACCATTCCTACCATACTCCCAATTACAGTTATCACAACCACTAGTAAAAGAGCAGAGTAAATTGTTGTCTGGGCTCCCATAATCACTCTGGATAACATATCTCTTCCATATCGATCTGTTCCCAGTATATGTATACGATCAGGCGGCTGCAATGCGTTGCTTAAATCTTGTACATAAGGATCATATGGAACAAGATAGGAAGCCAATCCAGCAACTACCAGCAATCCTAGTACAAATATGGATAAAACAATTAATTTCAATTTTGTATAATCGCGTACTTGCTTTTGCAACTTAGCATTCCTCCTGACGAATTCTTGGATCAAAATAATGATAAATAATATCGGCAATTAAATTGACTATTACATAGATAATAGCCATCCAAATTACATAGGCTTGAATCACAGGATAATCTCTCATAGTAATCGCATCCACAGCCATCTTTCCTACCCCATCCCACATAAAAATAGATTCTACAATTGCGGTACCACCTAAAAGAGAGCCAATTGATAAAGCAAGTAATGTAATAATCGTAAGCATCGATGCTTTCAGTACACTAAAATATAAAATTCTTTTCTCACTTACTCCTCTGGAACGTGCTCCTAATACATAATCTTTATTCCACTCTTCTAACACAGTTGCCCTTATTTGTCTCGTATATTTGGAAGCCATTGCAATCGCAAGTGTGAATGTAGGCAAAATAATACTTTTCCATCCCTGTGTGTTGCCCATAACAGGAAACCACTCAAGCTTTAATGCAAAAAAATAAATCAATAATAATGATACAAAGAAATTTGGAAGAGAATTTCCAATAAAGCTAAAAAATCGTATGATATAATCCAAGATACGATTTTGTTTTACCGCTGCTAATATTCCCAATGGAACGGAAATCAGCACTGTCAGCAAAATTGAAGCGACTGTCAAATAAATCGTTGCTGGTAATTTTGAAATAAATGTGGAAAAAACAGGTTTTCCTGAGACATAAGATTCTCCCATATCTCCTGATAGTATATTTTTAAGCCAAATTCCATACTGTTCCAACAATGGTTTATCCAATCCTAATTCTCTTCTAGCTTTCTCCTTGGCCTCTTCTGATAAAATTCCTCCTGTATTCTGTTCCATTACATCAATCGCATCTGCCGATGCGACATGCATTAAAAGAAAAGAAAGTAATGTAATTCCAATTAAAATAGGAATTAGCTGAAAGAGTCGTTTCAAAATATAATGTTTCATCCAATCATTCCTTTTCTTTATTTGACTGCCATAATCATAAACATCGGTGTTGATTGATAGTTTATCTTTTCTTCTACACTCCAGACTTGTTTCCAAATTTCTGGTTCGACCTGTACATTTAAAAATCCAACCTCTTTTAATACCGATTCATCCCATTTTGGTCGCTCGAGTGCAGAAAGCGGCATTTGCAGAGCAATTTGTTCCATCCAATCAATATCCGTACATAAATAATGATCTTCCATCTTATTATCTTTTACATTTTTACGATCTGTTTCATAAGCACTGCGCTTTTCCGGATCATATAAATAGCCATACCAATTTGCATCAAAATTCAAAAGAATTCCATTTGGTTTCAATACACGATACCATTCTCGGTATGCCTTTTCAGGTTGTTCCAAATTCCATGTTAAATTTCTAGATATTATAACATCAAATGTTTCATCCAAAAAGGTTAAATTTTGAGCATCCATCTTCTCAAGACAGACTCTATCTTTAAACTTTCTTGTGTTTTCCTTTGCTTTCTTCAACATACTCTCTGTATAATCAACTGCATTAACCCAATAACCAGCTTCCGCTAAAATAGATGGGAAAAATCCTGGACCAGTTCCAATATCTAAAATTTTTAATTGTTCTTTTGGTTTTTCTGGAAACTGTTGTTGTAATACTTCAAACCATGCTTGTTTTTGTATCCCTTCTAGTTCTTTCTGATTTACTTGAGAATATCCTTCTGTTCGTGTACTCCAATACGAACTAATCTCTTTTAACAATGACTTCAAAGCATTACCTCCTAAATCATAAGTAATTATATTCTTTTACTCTACCAAAAGAAAGAAAGCGTCGCAAGCCCCCTAGGGGGATTACGACGTTATTATTGTCGTGACATGCAAAAAAAGCTCCCGTGAAGGTTCTTTTTGTTATCATGACCTACATTTACTTGTTATTTTTTAGCAGCAATACAAAACATTCGAACTGGATTATAAAATTCATCCTTTTCTTGGTAAATTTCATCACTAATTCCAAAATCAATGGATACTGTACGCACTCCAATTCTTTGCAATACATCCAAATCCCATGCAGGTCTACTGTAATGGTTAACTGCAAGCTGGCGTTTTATCGCTTCGCATTCCATCATCATCTCTTTTTCAATTTGATTATGTGCATGTTCTTCTGGAAGCTGTGAAGTATCTGTAAAATCACATGCTCCATAATTTGCATCAAAATTTAGCAAGACTCCACCTTGCTTCAATACACGACACCATTCCTGATAAGCTTTCGCTGCATTTGGAAGTGTCCAAGTTAAATTTCTCGATATTACAACATCAAAACTTTCATTCTCAAATTTCAAATTTTCTGCATCCATAATCTGAAAGCATCCACCCACAGCTTCTTCCTTTGACAAAATTTGAGCCGCTTCCACCATATCTGGCGTTAGATCAACTCCAATTACCTGGTGACCTTTTTTGGCTGACAGAATACTAAAAAAACCTGCACCACACCCAACATCTAATATTTTTAGCCTTCTTGTTTTAGGAATGTAGTGTTCTATTTGCTTCATCCAGCGCTGTGCAAGTGGACTATGGAGTTCTTCTCTCCTTTGCTTGAGAAATCCTTCCTTTCTCTTTGCCCAGTAATGAACAATCCGTTCTTTTTTCTGATCAAATGGACGTTTCCCCATTTTATATTGTACTTTAAATACTTTTCTGTTTTCTGTGTGCATTGGCATCACCTCTTTCTTTTCATTTCAGCATACCTCATTGTTACAAACAAAAATAATAAAATGCCATGAAACCATCACTAAAACATGATACCTCCATGGCATATCTATTTTGTTTTTGTTCTAATTTACTATAAAACTGTCGTCAATGGACTTGACAGTCAGGATATTTATATCCTGTGCTGACTGGACATTCGACGACCTGACCTGTATGAGCAAGTAAGGCATTTGCCTGGATTGCGAATACAGGTAGCGATTGCGGGAGCACCAAAGTGCGGAGCAATCGGCTTTCCTTTATAGTGGCGATTCGACCGCTGGGCAAATCATATCCGTTTACTTAGAACATTATGTATAGCATAACACCTCTACCCTAGTTTAAGTCAATAGGATTTTTAAAATTTTATTTTCTTCTAATGCGATCTTTAATTTTAATATACTCTAAAATTAAATCAACGGTTCCTTCTATGCCCAGTCTTGTACTATTCAGACAAAGATCATAGCTTCCTACATCTCCCCATTTTTTATTGGAATAATAATTATAATAACTAGAACGCTTCTTATCCGTCTTTATAATCGTATCTTTTGCCTTATCCTTTGTCATCTCATATAATTTGGCGATTCGTTCTATCTTTGCATCCATATCGGCACTGATGAATACTGATGTCATATTTGGATGATCTGCAAGTGCATAATCTGCACAGCGTCCTACAATGATACAACTCTCCTCTTCTGCTAGTTTTTTAATTGTATCAAACTGGGCTAAGAATACTTTATGATTCAATGGCATATCTAAAAACGAGGATGTCGTATAACCCATAGAATAAGTATCCATAACAAGTGAATATAAGAAACTGTTCGTTGGTCTTTCATCATGTGTTTCAAATAATTCTTTACATAACCCACTTTGTTTTGCTGCCAATGTAAGAAGTTCCTTATCATAACATTTAATATTTAGTTTTTCCGCTAAACGATTTCCGATCGCACGACCACCGCTGCCGCATTGTCTTCCAATTGTAATAATGAGATTACTCATAAAATCACTCCTTTCAAGATTGAATCTTAACTTCTGCAAGAATATCGTTGAATCTTTATAAAAATAAAGTAATTATAATAAAATTCTGCAACTTTTCAGATCCAAATTTGATTTTTCAAATCTAATTGTTATTATTATATAACATTTACACAAAATTTACAACATTTTTTTACCAGAATCCTTTTTTCACTCTATTTATAGCAAACATAAGATTACAAGAAAAATTAAGTTCCAATAGGTAAATGTTAGTAAATAACGTTTTTTTTGCTGTGGATATTTTATAGCTACTTGTTTATAAGAAATCAAACTTGCCATAGAAGCGATTAATGTTCCAAGCCCTCCAATATTCGTTCCAATAATCAGTTCTCTTATATTATCTGTATAACCAGACAACAGCAGCGCAGCTGGAACATTACTAATCATTTGACTGATTCCAATTGAAATAATACGCTCATGTGTTTCTATCACATTAATAATTAATTCATGCAGGCTTTCCATTCGATTCATATTTCCAATAAAAATAAAAAAACAAAGAAATGTCAGCAAAAGAGCGTAATCTATTTTTAGAAAAAGCCGTTTATCCTTTATAAAGATACAAACCGATATCATTCCAAACAAAATAATTCTAGGTATAACTCCCCCCACAGATAACAGACATAAAAAAAATAACAACAAATAATAATATACCTGTTTATTTATTTTTTCTCGTTGTTTCTGCATCCGCATCTCTATTTGATTTTTTTTATACCGAATTACAATCAGAATAAATAATAAAACTGCAGACACTACTGTATAAGGTAATGTCAAAAGCAAAAATTCTTGCAGACTATATTCTGAAATTGAAAACAAGTAAAGATTTTGAGGATTCCCAATTGGAGTTAACATACTGCCCAAATTTGCAGCAATTGTCATCAACGTTATCGTAATGCATAACATTGATGACAGGTTTATCATTTCTAATATCAAAAGACCAAATGGTATAAATGTAATCAGGGCTACATCATTTGTAATAAACATACTACTAAAAAAACATAAAAATACTAATGTAAGAATTATCCCTCTTTCTGTTCCTACTTTACCTAAAATCATTTCTCCAATCTGCTGGAAAAAATTTTGTTCTTTTAAGCCCTGCATAATTAACATCAAACAAAATAACATAATCATTGTATTAAAATCAATATAACCAATATATTGGGTATCTGGATGAATAATAATACACGATAAAAATGCTAAAAATAACGAAGCAGTTAAAATTGCATCCTGCTGGAACAATGTCTTTATTTTCCGAACCATAGATTCATTTGTTTCCTTTCAAGAGATCATAAGTATAGGGGTGTTCATTTATTTCGAAGCGTCACTAACAACTTTTCAAAATATTCTGGATGCTTCGCTCGAAATTCCATATATTCTCCAGTACGTGGATGCACAAAACCTAAAACATATGCATGTAAACATTGTCCTTGCAATGAAAACGGTGATTTGGAAGGACCATATACACAATCTCCAAGCAATGGATGACCGATACTGGCCATATGCACACGAATTTGATGTGTCCTGCCTGTTTCCAGACAACATTCAATCCATGTATATTGACCAAATCGTTCTAACACTCGATAATGGGTTATGGCTTCTTTTCCATTTTTTCGATTAATGGCCATCTTTTTGCGATCGGTTGGATGACGTCCGATCGGAGCCTCAATGGTTCCCTCTTCTTCTTTAAAATTTCCATGTACAATTGCCTCATATCGTCTTGTAATACTATGTTCTTTCAGCTGTGCTGCAATACTATTATGGGAAAAATCATTTTTGCAGGCAATTAACACGCCTGTTGTATCCATATCAATTCGATGAACAATACCTGGGCGTAAAATTCCATTAATTCCTGATAAATCTGTACAATGATACAATAACGCATTGACCAATGTACCACTATAATGTCCTGCCGCTGGATGTACTACCATTCCCTTTGGCTTATTCACTAGAATTACATCACTATCCTCATACAAAATATCTAGCGGAATTGGTTCTGGAACAATTTCTGGCTCTTGAGCTTCTGGAACAGAGACGTGAATTACGTCTCCTTCCATCACCTTATAACTTGGTTTTACTATTTTTCCATTTACAACAATATCTCCTGCTAAAAATCTCTTCTGTAAATAAGAACGTGTAAATTCTTCCAATTGCTCTGCCAACATTTTATCAATTCGACTGCCTGATTGCTGTTTTGTGACAATCCATTCCTGCACCTCCTGTCCCTCCTTATATTATTTTTTTCTTTAACAACTCAAAGTCCTCATCTTTATAATAAAAGCATATGAGAAGAGTCAATGTAATCATAGAAATTACAACGTAACAGTCCGCCAGATTGAAAATTGGAAAGTTAATTAATTTAAAATAAAGAAAATCAATCACATATCCATGATAAATTCGATCAATAAAGTTTCCTACTGCACCTGCGGCAACTAATACCCCAACGATTCTAATTGGCAAATAACGTTTTGTATTTGGAATTTTTATAAGAACCCATATGATTGCTATAAAGATGATCGCTGTCATAGCGATTAATAAAATTCTTTGATTTTGTAAAATTCCAAATGCAGCTCCATGATTTTCAAAATAATAAAATTCAAATATTCCATCCCACAATACAAATGGATTATTTTCTTTTAAATTTGTGGCAGCCATCCACTTCGTCCATTGATCCACTCCAACTAAACCAATAAATGCTATTATATTAATGATCCAATGTCTAAGCTTCATAAATAAATCCTTTCTATACTATCACTTCAAAACTGCTGACAGACCTGCTGTCATTTCTTCTTCTGTCACAGTACGGTCAACAATTCCCTCTCCAATTGCTTTCAACAATATAAATTTAATCTGTCCTGCAATCATTTTCTTATCATTTTTCGTTGCATCCAATACTTCCTGCTTATCTAATCCACTCACATCTGTTGGAAGGTCAAATAATTGCAGTATCTCTTTTAACTCTTTCACCTGCTCTTCTGTCAAATATCCTCTTTTACAACTCATTTGAGCAGCCGCCACCATTCCGATTGCAACACATTCTCCATGATAAAGAGAAAAATCTTTCTTCTTTTCAATTGCATGACCAAGCGTATGACCTAAGTTTAAAAGAGCCCGCACACTACGTTCAAATGGATCTTCCTCTACAATTACACGCTTTGTGTCACAACTAACCGAAACCATATGAAGAACCGCTTCTGGTTCTCTATTTTTTATCGCTTGTACATGCTGGCCAATCCATTGATAAAATTCTGGGCGGCGAATTAATCCATACTTGATTACCTCTCCCATACCAGATAGATAAACGCGGCGATCCAATGTATGAAGTGTAGCTAAATTCATATAAACAAGTTTTGGCATACAAAATGCGCCTACCATATTTTTATATTGATCAAAATCAACTCCTGTTTTTCCACCTACGCTGCTGTCTACCTGGGCCAGCAATGTAGTAGGAATTTGCACAAACTCAATTCCCCGTAAATACGTTGCTGCTGCAAACCCTGTCAAGTCTCCAATTACTCCACCTCCAAGTGCCAGCAGCATATCATTCCGATCAAATTTTGCTTTTATTAAAACAGTATACAAATCTCTTACTGTGTCCAAAGTTTTATACTGCTCTCCTGCTGGAAATGTAAATACAATTACCTCTCTCACTTGGTTTTCTAACAAGTTTCGTACTTGCTCTGCATAAAGTGGTCCAATTGTTGTATCAGTTACAATACAGATCCGTTTTTCATCTGCTCCGATTTTTTTTAATTCTGGAACCAATTGCTCAAAGGAATGTTCCATTACAATATCATAAATTGGTTTTTCATTTTGATGTACCGTAATTCTATTTTCCATAATATACTCCTTTTCTTTTATTCATAAACACCTAATCTTACAAAATATCTGCCTTTTTTGGTCTGATTTTCTTTGCCATAATAAGAAAACTTTCCAAACCCTCTTACAGAAACAATATCTCCCTCTTTCAATGTATAGCTATTCGAAGTAATCATTTTTCCATTCACAAATACTTTCTCACCTGCAATTAACCCTGTCATTTTGGTTCTGGACGTTCGAAATGCCAATCCAATCATCGCATCTAAACGCTCTGAAGCAATACTTCCTCTGATTTCTTTTTGCTTTGGCACATACTCAAACGCTTGCATTGGAATCTTTTCGCAACGAACTGGTGTATGACGCACCCGTTCCAAATTATTTACAATATAATCACTGATTTCTTCCACGCAGATTACCTTACAACTATTTTTTTCTAAAATTAAATCTCCTAGCTTTCCTCTCACAATCCCTAAATTTAAGATTGCTCCAAGATAATCTCTATGAGTCAACATCTCTGCAAACTTAGCACTACGTGGCTGAATTTCTACCACATTCAAAAAAAGATTTCCTATTTGTTCCTCATATGCCTGGTAATATAAAGGAGCCTGGGCAAAAAGTCCGGCTCCTATTGGTGAAAAATATACTTGTTTGCGTTCTGCTAGGGGATATCCTCCGTCAAGTACATATGTAACTGGCGGTAATTGATCTACAATGGAAAGAAACACATCTTGTTCATTTAAGTTTAAGAAATTACTGAATACAGTACAATCTCTTTGATAAGCATTCTGTGCCAGATCCAGCAAATGCTTACATAAAATCTGTTCTTCCTTTGTCATACCTTTCTCTTATCTCCTACATCGTTAAATTTAAATTAGATAAGTTCACACTATCTCCCAGCAGATTAGTAAAATCCCCGGAAAGCTCCACATTCGCAGGAGTTACAATAAAGATTTTTTTAGAAATCTTTTGTAAATTTCCTCCCATTGTATAGCAAGCACCCGATGAAAAATCAATAATTCTTTGTGCTGCTTCGATATTCATACCTTCCAAATTTAGTACAACGCACTTACCATGCAGCAATACATCTGCAATTTCACTTGCATCTTCATATCCTTTTGGCATAATCATGCATACTTCTGATTGATTTGAAATCGTCTTAGAAGAGGTTGTCGTTTTCATAGGCACCACCTTACTTGTTTTTGCCTTCTTTTTATCATCAATGGAAGTATTCTCTACCTGATTTTCTGACTTCATTTCTGATTTCGTCTGATAATTGGATTTGTTTGGATTTTCATAAGCATTACTTTCTTCTTCCTCAATCATATCCTCATCAAAGTCTTCTTCTTCAGGCATTAGTTTTATCTTTCCTAAAAAATCATCAAAAAATCCCATTTCATTTCACTCCTATCTTTATTTTAGCGAGTACCAAAAATTCCAGTCCCCACTCTTACCATCGTTGCTCCTTCTTCAATCGCAACCTCGTAATCGCCAGTCATACCCATTGATAATTCTGACATACGTATATTATCAATGTTTTTCTTTCCAATGTCAACACACAATTGATGTAATTTCTTAAAATATATCCTATTTTCTTCTGGATCTGTTACAAATGGGGCAATTGTCATTAATCCTACAATTTGTATATTTGGAAATGTGGCAATTTCTCTTACTGCTTCTTCTACCTCTTCCTCCATAAATCCAAATTTTGATTCTTCCCTAGCAACATTTACTTCTAAAAGAATCTTAACTCTTACACCAGCTTTTACCGCTTCTTGAGAAATCTGTTTTGCCAAACGCACAGTATCTACTGAATGGATGAGTGCTACTTTATCAACAATATACTTTACTTTATTTCGCTGAAGATGTCCAATTAAATGCCATTCCAAATCAACTGGAAGCTGTGGTATTTTATCACAGAGTTCTTGTACTTTGTTTTCTCCAAACACTGTTTGACCGCATGCAATTGCTTCTTCAATCATAGAAACTGGTTTTGTTTTACTAACTGCAATTAACTTCACTTCAGAAGGATTTCTCCCTACTCTTTCACAAGCCTGAAGGATTTTTTCTTTTACTTCATTTAGTTGTTCCTGTACCAAATTTAACACCTCTCATCCTTATAAAAAACAATTTCTTTATTCATACAGAATTGCTCCTTCTGTCGCCTGAGAAGCATCCAAAACAATTCTGTCGTATGCACCGATTCCATTCGTACCACTGCTGTTAACAATATAATATCTTTCGTCATCCGTTGTTCCAAGGATGTCCGCTGTTTGGAATACACAATATCCTTGATTTACATTGTACACACCTGTCACTGCTGCGGTTTCTCCAATGGTATATTGTTCCGTGCTATCAGGTTTTATAATCATATCCCCTTGTTGTATCTCATCGGAATCAATATAATATTGTGTCTCAGTTTCACCCATAATTGTAGTTGATACAAATGTAGTATTAGATCCATCTGTTTGCTTATTCACACCATTAACTGATTTTTCTCCGCCTTTTGTCAAATATTCTTTTGGAATTGCAAAGAAGTTTTTCTCTATTACGGCAGAGATCGGAACTTTTAGCCCTGTAATATTCTTTTCTACTATACTAAAATCAATATAACGCTGATCTAAATAGGAGGAACCATATTTAGAAAGACGGACTACTCCCATTTGCACATTGTCTGGAGAAGTAATAATTGAAAAAGCTCCATTTACACTTACTCCCAGTTCATCTAACTTTACTCTTAAATACTGCTTTTCTGCATACAATGCCTCATCCTCTTCGGAAATTGGAAATGTAATTACAAAAGAATCATCCGCAATACACTTATAAGCAAATTGACCTGCCTCTTGAAACTCTCCTGGTTGAGAAACCTCTTTTTTCCAATTTTTCTGATTAAAACATTCCATTGTAACGCTCTCTGGAGTTAAATCTCCATAATTATCCGTCTGATACATAATAAACCCACTTGATGAGGCCTGTATCTCTGTGAAACCAGAAACTGCTCCTTCTGCTTCCAGCTGTTCTTTTGCTGAAACATTTAGCATCTCCATCACACTTGCATTAATATAGTATTTTTGTTCGGATATTTCTTCCATATCCATTGCAGAAAAATTCTGACTAGCAGTTTCTAATGCTGACTTAATCGAAGTAAGGGAGTCTTCATTCATCTCCACTCCATTGGCATAAATTCCAGCAAGCAATTTTGAATATTCTCCTGTTGTATCAATTGTCAGCACTGTAGAGCCAATCCTCGCTTTTTTTCCCTCTCGTATATAATAATTTGTATATCCAGCTGTATCCATATAATAATTTGTCTCTGTTCTAGTTATAATACCAGTATAGGACGAGTCCACTGAACTTGTAATCGGAGGTTCTACTTCAAAAACTTGTATTTTATTTTGAGTTAAATAACCAACAAGCTGTACAACTAAATAAACTAGAATTGCGCTAAACACAACAGTTATAAAATGGAAACGAGAGGGTCTCTTATATTTTACAACTTTATTACTTTGCTGTTTCATGAAACTCCTCCATTATCACCTATGTACTTAAAAATAATTTTTATTTTTTGCACTTATCTTATTATATATGTTTTTTTTCCATCTGAAAAGGGGTTTCACAAAATAATACAGAATTTTTTGGAAATATTTAACATAATAAGATAGTGATATTCATGAAACACTACTAAAAGAAACAAGAATGAGCTCCTAAATATTTTTACAAAATCAGCTTATTCTCTTTTCAAGTAAATTCATCACATAGGAGGTTACTATGAATTCAAATGGATTAGACTACACTGCACTCGCTATTACAATTATTGGAGCAATCAATTGGGGATTGATCGGATTCTTTCGATTTAATCTTGTTTCATTTTTATTCGGAGATATGACCTGGCTTTCTCGTATTGTTTATGGACTTGTCGGAATCTGTGGATTATATCTCATTACACTATTTGGTCGTTTAAATACTTCTAAATAGTAACAATTATTTTCTAACAAAAGAAAGGTGTTTTCGGAAACTAATCTTGTTTTCGAAAACACCTTTCTTTTTTATTATAAGGAGATAACGATATGTTTTTTGATCTCATCTGACATGTCTATTTCATCTAGAGATATGCTTACTACAAAATTTACATTATATTTTTCACTAATTTCATCTAATGTAGTAATAGCTTCTGTAATATCCTTTCCTTCTAAGTTTGACAGTTTGAGGAAACTATCCAAATACATTTGCTCTAAGTCATGATCTTGAGAAATGATACCACAGATAAATCCTATAAACCCTTCATAACTTGTAATTGGATACTCAGAAACGTTTATTAAACGAACTTTATTACTTAATTCGTACATGTGCTTCGCACTTTTATCCAAGTAAACAACTGATCCTTCTGCTTCTGTAACTGCCTTGTTTACTTTATCTAATAAATATTTTGTTTTACCTTTACCTTTTTTTCCTGAAATAATTTGAACCATGTCGATTCCTCCTTATGTGTTTATTATATTATGTAATTTTAAATTCTAACAACCCATAGCTGTCAGTAAACTTAACAGCTATGAATTAATTCTCTGTATCAATTATAGTATAAATTGCAAAAAATCGCAAGATTTTTTTTAATTTTTTGGTAAAAAAAGCTTATTTTCACTCCTATTATAGATTATTTATAAGCTTCTCTCCATTCCAAGTCACCACGCTCTAGGGATCGAATTAAAAGCTCCGCTGTAGAAAGATTCGTGGCCACAGGAATAGAACGATCATCACACAACATAAGTATATTTTTAATATCTGGCTGTGGCTTGACTGCCTCTGGATCTCTTAAAAAGATCATTAAATCTAATACGTTATTTTCAATCTGAGCTCCAAGCTGTGCATCTCCTCCTAAATTCCCTGCTAGAAACTTATGAACATTTAAATTTGTAACTTCCTCAATCAACCTTCCTGTTGTTCCTGTCGCATACAAATTATGTTTGCTTAACACGCTGCGGTATGCCACACAAAAATTCTGCATCAACTTCTTCTTCGAATCATGAGCCATAAGTCCAACGTTCATATATTACCTCCTATTTTAATTCTAATCTTCCTTTTTGTAGACCAATATTTAGCACAAAACCAATCATCATAAATGAACTTACAAGAGAACTCATTCCTGCACTTACAAAAGGAAGTGGAACTCCTGTATTTGGCAGTACTAAAGTGGCTACTCCAATATTAATAAAACTCTGTACTCCTAGCAATGCGGCAATACTGCATCCGATGATTAAGCCTCCGACATAATTTGTTGCTCTGGAAATACGGATACATTCATATACGATCAATCCAATTAAAGCAATGATTAAGACAGAGCCGACAAATCCTAATTCTTCACCTACTACAGCAAAAATAAAATCACATTGCTCTTCTGAAAGGAAATTTCCGTTCTTTACTGATTCATAGGTCGTCGTATTCAAACCTTTTCCAAAAAACTGCCCGCTTCCTATCGCCATAATGGAGTTTGTCTGTTGATAAACCAAATCTTTATGCTCACTTGGGAAAAAGAAAGCATTAATACGATTTAACTGATGCGGTCTTAAAATATTTTTTTCTACCAAATCATTCAATATCACCTGATCTGGCTGATATACCGCAAACAACAATATAACTGCCAAGACAGCAACTACTATGGAAACACCGTAAACCCACTTGGAACTAATTCCTCCCAAATAGAGCATAACGATTACAGTTACAAATATTACAATTGTAGTGGATAATGCTGGCTGTATTAAGATTAAAGCACATGGAACTGCTGCAATAACAAGATATAATAATAGTATTGGTATTGTACTGATTTTATCTCGAAATCGACATAAAAACGCAGTTCCAACTAAAATAACCGCAATTTTGGAAAACTCCGATGGCTGAATCGTTCCAAATCCTGGTACGGAAATCCATCGTCTTGCACCCAAATAAGTAGTTCCAGCAAACCTTACATAGAGCAGCACCGCTACATTAAGAATAAATATAACAACTGCTAATTTTAGTATCTTTTTATAATCAATGAATGAAATAATTACCATACTGATCATTCCGATAATAATTCCTAAAATTTGCTTTTGCGTTGTATCCAGAAGTCCTTCTTCTACTTCATTCACTGTAGCACTATGAACCATTAGTACTCCGATGATGCTGAGCAGTAAAACATACACAATTAATCGGAAATCATAGTTTTCTATTTTATATCCTAGTTTTCTAAATATTTTTTTCATAATCATCCTGTCCAATATCAGTGGAGAGACGACGATGGTTTCCTTCCTCTTATCGGAATATTGGCATATAGCGATTGAGTTTTCCCACCAATATCTCCATCTGCTTCATTTTTTGTAATTCGGATATCAAATCCCTCTGTATCAATTAACATATACTTTGATATTACTTGAATAATATCATTTTTTAACATCTCCATCACTTCAGGCGAACAATCTGCTCGTTCGGAGACTAGGAGTAATTTCAGTCTATCTTTTGCAATGGTACCAGAAGTCTGTTTCTTCGGTGTATGAGTCATAGGACTGAACCCCCTTTTTATTTCTTATTAAAAATACTTCCAAGTTTCTTTAAAAATCCTGGTTTTACATCTAAATTCAGCATTTCTACGTTTTCCCCCATAATACGGCGGCTGATATTTAAGAATGCCTGTCCAGCCAATGTATTGCCGCCAACAAGCGAATCACCGTTATTTGTAGCAATTACTACATGTTCATCATCTGGAATCGCTCCTATAATATTAATGGATAAAATATCCATGACATCATCAATCGACATCATGTCTCCTCGCTTCACCATATCCATTCGAATACGATTGAGTACCAAATCAATTGGATGAATCTGTGCTGCTTCTAACAGGCCAATAATTCGGTCTGCATCTCGAATTGCAGATACTTCTGGTGTTGTAACTACAATTGCCCGATCTGCACCTGCAATTGCATTTTTAAATCCCTGTTCAATTCCTGCTGGACAATCCAACAATACATAATCAAACTCTTCTCTTAATTCATCTGTAAGCTTTTTCATTTGTTCTGGTGTCACTGCTGATTTATCCCTCGTTTGTGCTGATGGAAGAAGAGATAGATTCGGATAATTTTTATCCTTAATCAAAGCTTGTTTAATCCGGCAATTTCCCTCCACTACATCTACAAGATTATATACAATCCGATTTTCCAATCCAAGCACAACATCCAGATTTCTTAATCCGATATCTGTATCAATTAATACAACCTTATTTCCCAGCTGTGCCAGACCAGTTCCAATGTTTGCAGAAGCGGTTGTTTTTCCTACTCCGCCTTTTCCAGACGTAATTACGATTACTTCACTCATGTCTTACTCCTCCTGGATTTTGGTTTTGCCTTTTAATACATGACCAACGGTCGAATATGAATGCTGCCTTTTTCGATTCTGGCTATTTGAGGCCCTCCTATATTGGATGGCAGCCTGGCCGCTGGAAGTATCACATTACCAATCTTTAAATGAGTCGTTTCCATATCAAGTGCGGCAATAAAAGCTTCTTTCTTTCCTCCTGCCCCCGCATAGGCAGCTCCTTTTAGCGAACCTAAAATAACAATATTTCCTCGGGCAATCAGTTTGGCACCATTTTGTATACTTCCCAGCACAACGATACTGGATTCTGATTCTACAATCTGCCCAAAATGCAGTGTGCCTTTATAAAACTGTCCTTTATTCCCTAAATAACAATCATCTAAGGAGTTCCATTTGTTAACCGACAGATGAGTGGACAAAGTTGTTTTTTTTTCCTTTTCCTCTTGATACCCTGCCCAATCAACTGCTCGGCGAAATAAATCTTCGGTATCTTTCTCGTTTTGCATAATACAAACGATATTTAACTGGCTGTAAGATTCAATGATGTCTAGAAGCTCTCTTTGCTGTTCTGTATTTAATACCCTTCCTTCAAACGTAAGAGCCAGACGAACATTGCGAAAAAAATCTGCCGATTTTCCCAGTTTATCTTTCAATACCTCTTTTAACACATCAAATGGTGCTTCTGGGTCCAGATAAACGGTGATTCCATATCGGTTTCCTTTCAACATAACCAGTTGTTTCATAATCCACCTCAAATTTTAATCACTTAGACTTTGTGTCTTCTCTTCACTTAATGAGCGCTCTGCACTCGTCATAATATCGTCCAGTGTTAAGATTCCCTCCTGATAACGATAAATATCCTTTGTAACTAAAGCAGCATTTGCTGATGTATATGCATTTTGCATAGAAACCGTTGTTACAATCTCAGGATTCTCATACGGTCCAAAGCTGACAAATAAACCATGGCTTCCTCGCAATAGATTTTCCTGAGCGGTACCACTCTTTCCAGCAATATCTACATACAAATCTTCAAATAGATAACCCGCTGATCCACTGTCATGAGTTACTCCATACATTCCCTCATACAATGCATCCCATAGTGTATCTGGGAAATCCAATTGCCTAATTATCTGTGGTGTATCATCTCGAATTACATTTCCATCTGTATCCAGTACCTTATCCAATAAATGGAACTCATATACACTTCCCTTTGTGGCAACTGCAGTAATATAACGGGCAATTGCTACAGCTGTAAAGTTATTATTACCCTGTCCAATTGCAGATGGAACTGGAAGATCATCGGATATTTTGGATTGATTTTCCATTATTTCCAATCCAGTCGTACTATCAAAACCATAAAGAGAGGCATATTTATTTAGTTTCTCCAAACCAAGACTTGGCTTATATGTGCCATTTTCATCTTGGCTTAATCGGTATCCGCATTCATAAAAGAAGATATTACAAGAATTTTTAATTGCACCTGATACATTCAACAGGCCATGTGTCAAACCTTGATCTCGGTAGATCCAACATCTTGGATGATTTAACTTATCAAAAATACCTGTGCATCGAATTTTTGTATTTGTATCGACAATACCTTCCATTAATGCTGCGGTAGAAGTAATCAACTTAAAGGTAGAACCAGGAGCCGTTCTAGTCTGTGTTGCTCGATTATAGAGAGGAGAAGAAAGATCCTCCAATAATTGTTTATAATAATCCGCATCCACGGTTCCTGACATACGATTTAAATCATATCCTGGATAAGATACAAGGGCTCGTATCTCACCAGTATTTTTATCTACTACAACGGCTGATCCAGCACATGGATCTAATGCCAATTGTGTTGGTGTTATTTCCACTTTTACAATCTTCTCTTTTATAAAATTGTAGGCGGTTTCTTCATTGCCTGTTTTCAGTTGTTCGATTGCAGCTGCATCTTGTTCCAAAATTCCCTGATCAAACAATGCCAGACATACTTCATTGCCAGAAATTACTTCACCTTCAATTAAATATTTATATATGAGTTTTGAAAAACCATTGTCTTCTGGCAAACGTTTCAAAATATAATCTACGACTTGTCCATACCATTCATCTACATTGGAATATTTATTTTCGGTATCTAACTTCGCTGGGTCCAGCCATCCTTCGGTTAATGCCTGACGTAAAAATTGATTGACACTCATATCTTGATACTCGTCTCTGCTATAATCTACGCCTGATAATATTTTTTCATTGCTATCAGAAGATGCCAACATTTCGTAAATATAGTTTAAATACTCCTGCATTTCTTCGGATTGTCCAGAAACAGCTTTTGGATCGTTCGTAAGTTGATTCGTTATTTCAGATAAAATCTGCTGCTGCTTCGTCGTAAATTTAGCATAAATACTTTTTTCAACTTCTGTCGCATCCTCTGCTTCAAATTCTTCCAACGTAAGGATATTATTGTTAAACATTTGGAAATAAGCATCTTTTACTGGAATTTTAAAAGCATCTGCTGAAGTGGAAGTGGTTGGAGTAAAGTCTCCCATAATCAATTTTTCTGCTACAACTGCTGCCATTCGCTGTTCCAACATATTATAGACTGCAATTTGTAAGTCGGAATCAATCGTCAATTGAAGGTCGTTTCCATTAACTGGATCGGTTTTACTGATCGTATCCATAATCATACCGACATTATTCAAATATACACTTTGATTTCCCTTTGTTCCCCTTAGCTCAGACTCATAGGCCTGTTCAATTCCAGCACGACCCACTACATCACCTAATACATAGGAATCATCGGTCTCTTGCAATGTTTCCAGTTCTTCTGTGGATGCCTTTCCTGTGTATCCTAATATATGAGAAAAATATTCTGCATTTGGATAAACTCGAACTAATTCTTCTTTGATCTCCACTCCTTTTAAGTTGCTTTGATCTTCTAATACCGCTACTTTTACATCTTCACTGATATCAGAACTAATTACGGTAGACTGATATCTTGTATATGCATTTGCACTCATTGCATAGCGAATATTACAAAGTTTCAATACTGTTTCTTTGTCGAGTTGCTCTCCAGCAGGCCACCTTGACGTAAAATTATATACATTTGTCTTTAACCGCTCCATTACCACTTCTGCCGTATAGCTGTAAGGATCTTCTCCTTGTTCTTCCAACTCTTCAATCTTATCATTACCATAAACATCCCTGATAAAACGGCGAACTGCACTGCTGCTTGTTTCATTAAATACAAATTCATTATGTTCATTAATTGTAACTGGAATTGGAGTTTCTATGTTTGCTTCAAATCGCTCCAAGAGTTCAATTAACCGCAAAATCATTTCATTGAACTCTCCGTTTGTTTTATTATACTCTCCTGTATCCCGGATCGCTACCGAATATTTTTGCTGATTCTCTGCCAATACCTTTCCATTACAGTCTAAAATTCTGCCTCTAGGAGCTTCAATGGAAAGATCTCGTTTTGTAATCTGCACATAGTCTTCATAATGCTGGCTTCCTTGAATGACTTGCAGGAAAAATAATCTACCAACTAGTATGACTATCATTCCAATTCCGATTACTCCTAAAATTAAGATTCGTGAATTTAAAGTTTCTAGTATTTTTCTGCGTGACTTTCTATTTTTCTTTTCAGAATTATTTTCAGACAAATCGCGTCTCTCCCTTTTTTTCTATTTTTTCTAGTTTACGATGAATCAAAAGAACCATTCCATAAACAACAACAGCAGCAATTAATGTAACAAGATACTCTGGAATTACTACATGCCTCAAGTACCCCGTTGCCGTATGCACTGCCTGCTTTCTAAACTGAAACAAATACATTGCACCGTGATATAATATCTCATTAATTGTACATAATATAAGAGGAAGTAAAATCACATTGGATATGAAATAACGCTTTAGTACGCCATTGATAAATCCAATATAAACAAAAATCAACACATAGAAACCCACAATATTTCCTTGTACAAAATCCATAAATAATCCTGCTGCAACTCCTACTGCCATCCCTACTTTTGGTCCTCTCAAAAAACCAAGTGAGAAAACAATAATTAACATAATATTTGGAACACAACTCAAAGATGGGATAAATTGAGCAAAATTAATCTGAATGAAGAATCCTAGAAGTAAAACAATCATTATAACAATTACCTGACGTAACCTTTTCATAAATACCTCCTGAACTTATTCTTCATCTGGAACTGCCTGAAAATCTGCCTGGATCGAATCCGCTACTGGAGATTCGGATGATTCGTCTCCATTTGACTGTGCAGAAGAAGCTTGAGATGATTGTTCTTCTTTTTGTTGTTCTGAAGAAGCCTCCGATGAGGATTCACTCGCTGAAGTCTGCGGTTGTGTTGATTCTTCTTCTGTAGGTTTCGTTGTTTCTTCACTGGATGGCTCTGTCGATGTTTCTGGTTTTGTCTCTTTTACCTCATCCTCACTTGTAGATGGCTCAATCAATTGCTCTTGTATTTTTTCTAATTCTTCATCTGAAAGCGTCTGTTTCTTTGTTGTAATAACAAGTACATCTTTTAGATGCTCAAAATCTACAGCTGGAATCAAATATCCCGTTTTCGTAACTTTATTGTCTTCTAACATTACATCAACCGCTTTTCCAATTACAATTCCAGGTAAAAACTTTTCACTAACATTAGATGTTACAACGGTATTATCTACATCAGAATTAAAATTATTACTCATATATTCCAGACGCAGTTTGCCATCTTGAATCGCACTCATATCTCCAGCTACAATACAAGTATCTAATGTCTTACGAAGCATTCCACTCACTTTACTCTCTTCATCAATGATACTTGTCACAATTGCATAATTTGGACCTATATCAGTAATAATACCAACTAAACCAGCTGTGGCAATTACATTCATATCTACATCTAGACCATCATTTGTTCCTTTATCAATCATAAATTTACGGTACCAGTTATTACCCGAGTTTTTCATAATAACGGTTGCCCCAACAGTTGGATACGCATTATAGGTTTCCTTTAAATTCAAAAGCTGACGCAAACGAGAAATTTCATCGTCATCATTGGCATGCTGTGCTTGCTCTGCTTGTAATTCTGCTACTTGCTTTTGTAATTGTTCATTTTGGCTTAATGCATCTTTTAATGAAATACGTTCTTGATTTTTTTCAGAAAACCAAGTTCCAATTTGATTCATTCCTCGCTGCAATGGTACAACAAAGATTCCTGCAACCGTTCGTAGCGGTGCCGATACTGACTGATTCATACTGCTAAGCCAAATCGTTCCTGCGCAGATTAACGTCAGTAGAACTAAGATTACCTGCGGCTTTTTGAAAAAATTAAACTTAAACTTCTTCATAATTAAATAATGCCTCGTTCCTTCAAACTGATATATGAACGATCCCCAATAATAATATGATCCATCAGTTCAATTCCTATCATAGTTCCAAGCTCTTTCATTCTTCTTGTAATAAGAATATCTTCTCTACTTGGAGTAGGATCACCACTTGGATGGTTATGAACCAGAATAATATATACAGCCTGATGCTTTAATGCTTCTAAAAACACTTCTCTTGGAGAAATCAAAGATGCATTTACGGTTCCTTTGCTAATTGTCGTCTCCGCAATCAGACGATTTTTTGTATTCAGCATCATCATTTGTAATAGTTCCTGGTTTTGATGTCTCATATCTTCCATGTAATAATTTGCAATCGTTTCTGGACTTCCCATCACGATTCCATCTGATGCACTTGCTTTGGCAATGCGCCTAGACAATTCTCCAATACAAAGAATCTGCACTGCTTTTACAGAGCCAATTCCCCGAATTGCCATCAGTTCTTCGACGCTCATCTGTAAAATTCCTAGTATGCCCTGCGGCATCTTTCCTAGACTTAGCAAACGATTGGAAAGCTCCAGAGAATTTTCTCCAACGGAGCCTGTCCGTAAAATTACTGCCAAAAGCTCTGCATCACTCAATACTTGCGGTCCCTGTTTCAAACACCGCTCATAAGGTCTGACCTCTTTAGGGATCTGCTTCATCGTTTTTCTGTCTTCCATTGACTCTCCCTTCCCTCTCCAAGTACCAGAAGAATCAAAAATGATTATAATGACGCCAGATAGTTTTATTTTATCACAAAACAATCATAAAGTACATACAAAATACCATGAAATTTCGGACAATATCTCCGATTCTTTCTTTACAGCGTCACAATCCCTTCTTCGATTAATTTCTGCAAGGACATTAAAATGCCTAATTTGGCATGATACCATGTCAATCCCCCCTGGAAATAAACAGCATATGGAGGTTTAATCGGACCATCTGCACTCAGTTCAATCGACGATCCCTGCACAAATGCACCTGCTGCCATAATAACTGGTGCATCATATCCTGGCATGTCCCATGGTTCTGGAGTTACATAACTGTCCACTGGAGCAGCTGCTTGAATCCCCTTACAAAATGCAATCACTCCTTCTGGCGTTCCAAATGTCACTGCCTGAATAATATCATGACGAGATTCAGTCCCATTTGGCACCACGGAGAAGCCAAGTGTCTCATACAAATTCGCTGCAAAAATGGCTCCCTTTAATGCACCTGCTACAACAGTAGGAGCAAGGAAAAATCCCTGATAAAATGCTGGCAAAATTCCAAGATTAGCTCCAACTTCTTGGCCAAGCCCTGGGGCACTTAAACGGTAAGCACATTGTTCCACACACTGCTTTGTTCCGCAAATATATCCACCAATCGGTGCCAATCCACCTCCAGGGTTTTTAATCAGGGAACCTACAATCATATCGGCTCCAACATCGGATGGCTCTCGTTCTTCTACAAACTCACCATAACAATTATCTACCATGCAGATAATATCTGGTTTGATTTGTTTAATAAAAGTAATGAGTTCTCCAATTCTCTCAACAGAAAGAGTCGGACGCGTTTGATATCCCTTAGAACGCTGAATCGTTACGAGTTTTGTCCGCTCATTAATCGCATTTCGGATTCCCTCATAATCAAATCCTCCATCTTCTAACAAATCCACTTGTGCATAAGTAACACCATATTCCTTTAATGAACCAATCGAATCCCGAATTCCAATTACTTCCTCCAATGTATCATATGGTTTTCCAACAGGAGAAAGTAATTCATCTCCAGGACGTAAATTTGCAGATAGTGCGACCGCCAACGCATGGGTTCCACATGTAATTTGAGGACGTACGAGAGCAGCCTCTGTATGGAAACAATCGGCATAAATCTTTTCTAATGTCTCACGTCCCATATCATTATAGCCGTATCCCGTTGTCGCAGCAAAATGTGCTTCGCCCACTCGATTATCCTGCATTGCTTTTATTACCTTTAGTTGATTATACTCCGAAATTTTGTCTATTTCTTGAAATCTTCCTTCCAAATTTCTTAAAATTTTTTCACCAAATTCATATACTTCTTCGGAAATCCCTAGATTTTTATACATTTGCTTTTGTTCCATTATAAAATCCTCTTTTCTTTGCAAATCTTTTGTATCTCTTCTAACACTTGTGGCGGTGTCTTGCCATCTAACTCAATCCAATCTACTTCTTTTTCTCTCTTAAACCATGTAAGCTGACGCTTTGCAAAATGTCTTGTATCTCGTTTAATGATCCGAACCGCTTCTTCTAACGAATAGACTCCATTGATATAATCAAAAAGCTCTTTGTATCCCAATCCTTTCATCGATACCATATCACTGGTACATCCCCGTTCTTTCAGCCGCTTTACTTCCTCTAGCAGTCCTTGCTCCATCATAAGATCGACTCTCTGATCAATTCGTTGATAGAGTTCCTGACGATCTCGATTTAATACAAAATACACAAACTGATACGGCGATTCCTTTTGCCTTTGTTGTTCATTATGTTCTGAAATTTGCTTTCCTGTATCTCGATAATATTCTAATGCACGTATGACTCTTTTTCGATTATTTGCGTGAATCTCCTGTGCTGCTTTTGGATCTACTTTTTGGAGCATCTCATGTAAGTATTCATTTCCTTTTTCCTGTGCCAACTTCTCCAATTCTCTTCGGTATTCAGAATCCTCTGTCGTATCAGTAAAATCAATGTCATAGAGCAATGCTTGAATATAAAATCCAGTCCCTCCTACAATAACAGGAATTTTTCCTTTTTGGTAGATAATTTTCATCGCATTTTTTGCCATTGTTTGGAAACGCACGACATTAAATTCTTCTTCTGGCTCTATCTCATCTACCAGATAATGAGGAACTCCCTTCATTTCTTCTGGCTGAATTTTCGCTGAACCAATATTCATTTCTTTATAAACCTGCATGGAATCCGCACTAATAATCTCACCATTGACTGCTTTTGCCAACTGAATTGAAAGTTCTGTCTTTCCTACCGCCGTTGGTCCAGTTAGTATGATTAACGGTTTTTTCAATTTATTCACATCCTAATATTTTATACAATTCTTTTAAACTTTTTTTCTAACTCATATTTACTCATAGAAATCATTGTTGGACGTCCATGCGGACATGCATATGGATTATCCAATTCCATCAATTGTTCTATTAACGCATCGGCTTCTTGAACACTCATTTTATGATTTCCTTTTACTGCCGCTTTACAAGAAAGAGAAGCAATTTTATCCGTAATTAATTCAGAGGAAAGCTCTGCCGCTTCCTCTTCTAATAAAGAAAATAATTCGGTCAGCATCTCCTTTTCTGGAATTCCAAACAAATTGCCAGGAACTCCACTAACAGCATATTCTCTTCCACCAAATGGAGAAATTTCATATCCTAATTCCGTAAAATGAGATTTATATTTTTCCAAAATGGCTTCTTCCTTCCTCGTTAAACTAATAATAATTGGAGGGCTAACCATCTGTGTTGTAAATTCCTTATTTTTTAGCGATTTCATAGTCTTTTCATAAAGCACTTTCTCATGTGCTGCATGCTGATCCATAATAAATAGTTTATCTTCATACTGAATCAGCCAGTAGGTTTCAAACAGTTGCCCAATCAACCGATGTTTGACTCGAGCTGCTTTTGATAACAAATTTTCTTCAAATAATGTCATTTGTTCTGGCTTTGTTTCCTTCTGTTTCACGTCCTGCTTACTTGGTTCCCCAACATGATCCGTAATTGGATAGGAAGATGCTTCCCGCAATGGTAAATCAGTGACTGGTTTTGGAATTTCAGAAGAATTTCTGATTTCTTCTTTTCTTTGAAGCTTCTCATTTACCCGAACGATATCCTTTGAAACGAACCCAGATGTTTTTCCTGTAGTTTGAGGATGTTTTTCTTCTATAGGCTTTCCATAAGATGCCAAGCGTTTTAATTGTTCTGCTTCCATCCGTTTTTTCTCAAACGGCTCTGGTGCTCTTTTTTCTGGTTTTTTTATTTCTTCTTTTTTCGCCAATTCCACTTCTGGGATAAACTCTTTTCCTTTTAATGTACGAGTTAGCACTTCTAATAACGTTTCATATACTGCCTGTTCTTGCTCAAATCGAAGTTCCATCTTCGCTGGATGTACATTTACATCTACTTTTTGCTGATCTAACTCTAAATGAAGCACAGCAAATGGATATCGATGCTGCATCATAAATGGTTTATATGCTGTTTCAATTGCTTTTGCAATCAATTTACTTCGCACATAACGCCCATTAATAAAATAATTTTCAAAACTGCGATTTCCCCTCGCAATAACTGGCTTCCCTAAAAAGCCACGAATTGTCATAATTTCGGTCTCTTCCTGCACGGGTATTAAATTCGAAGCCACTTCTCTTCCATATATTGTATAAATCATGTCCTTTAACTTCCGATTTCCAGTTGTATATAATTTATTCTGTCCATTACTAATTAATCGAATGGAAACATCTGGATGAGACAGAGCCATCTTCTCTACTAATTCTATAATATAATTTGCCTCCGTAACAGGAGCTTTTAAAAATTTACGTCGTGCAGGTACATTATAAAATAAATTTCTTACAAGAAACGTGGTTCCATCTGGAGCTCCGATTTCTTCTATGGAACGTTCTTGTCCACCACTAATACAATAACAAATCCCCGTTAATGCATGGGGCGTTTTCGTAATCAATTCTACCTCTGCCACAGAAGCAATACTCGAAAGAGCTTCTCCTCGAAATCCAAGCGAAGACACAGTAATTAAATCTTGTGCAGTGCGAATTTTACTTGTGGAATGGCGTAAAAAAGCAAGAGGAATCTGTTCTTTTTCAATCCCATATCCATTATCGGTAATACGAATGAAAGAAATTCCCCCTTCTTTTATTTCAATTGTAACTGCTGTTGCATTGGCATCAATTGCATTTTCCAATAGTTCTTTTACAACGGATGCAGGACGTTCTACTACTTCCCCCGCTGCAATCTGGTTAATCGTATCTTGATCTAATATTTGAATCTGAGCCAATGATCCACCTCCTTTAAACGGATGAAACACTTCACCTACTGTTATATGTCAATCGGATATTCGCAATCCGCTTCGCTACTTGCTCATAACCGAATAACCATTACATGGCTTCTCAGAAGGGGCTTACTCCCCTTCTGAGACAAGTAATTCCCCATCCCCTGCTTATTGCTCTTCACAATTGAAGCAGGGGACTTCCTTGATTCGGTTAAATGCGATTTTTAATTTGTGTCTGCATCTGATACAGCATATTTAGTGCATCAATTGGAGTCATTCTTCCAAGCTCCAAGTCTCGAATCTCTGCAATAATATCATCATCTTTTACCGTATCAAATAACCGAAGCTGATTGGAATCTACTTCATCCAACTTTGGAACTCTCTTTTTTTTCTTCGTTGTACTGGAAGAAAGCTGTGCAACCTCTTTTGCACGACTGGCAATGTCCGCATCGCTAAGTTCTTCTACTAACTCTTTTGCTCTTTGAATTACTTTATCTGGGACACCTGCTAATTTGGCAACTTGAATTCCGTAACTTTTATCCGCTCCGCCTCGAATAATTTTTCTTAGGAAGACAATATCATCTCCCTGTTCTTTCACTGCAATACAATAGTTATTCACACCAGAAAGTGCTCCTTCCAGCTCCGTTAATTCATGATAATGCGTTGCAAATAATGTTTTGGCTCCAAGTGTCTTCGTATCTGCAATATGTTCTACAACCGCCCATGCAATACTCATCCCATCAAAGGTACTCGTTCCTCGTCCAATCTCATCCAGCACAATCAAACTGCGCTTGGTCGCATTTTTCAATATGTTTGCCACTTCTGTCATTTCCACCATAAAGGTACTTTGCCCAGATGCCAGATCATCGGATGCTCCTACACGAGTAAAAATCCGATCACAGATTCCAATATTTGCAGAGTCTGCTGGTACAAAACTTCCAATCTGAGCCATAAGCGTAATTAATGCGACTTGTCTCATATAGGTCGACTTTCCAGCCATATTTGGACCTGTAATAATCGCCACCCGATTAGAAGAATTATCTAAATAAATATCATTTGCCACAAACATATTATTCGGAATCATCTGTTCTACCACTGGATGACGCCCATTTTTAATATCAATAATTCCTCTCTCATTAATGTTTGGCTTTACATAATTCTGACGTTCTGCCACAGAAGAAAAGGAAGCTAATACATCCAATTTTGCAATTGCTTTGGCTGTTTGCTGAATACGCAGCACCTGTGCTGCAATACTGTCTCGAACCGTACAAAAAAGCTGATATTCCAATGCATATAGCTTATCTTCTGCGCCTAAAATCATATCTTCCAACTCTTTTAATCTTGGAGTAATATAACGCTCTGCGTTCGCAAGTGTCTGCTTTCTCGTATAATCTTCTGGCACTAAATCCTTAAATGAATTCGTTACTTCTAAATAATAACCAAATACTTTATTGTATTTGATTTTCATATTTCGAATTCCCGTACGTTCTCGTTCCTTTTGCTCTAATTCTGAGAGCCATGTTTTTCCTTCTGTCTTAGAATGGCGCAGTTTATCGGCTTCCTCATCAAATCCTTCTTTAATAATTCCACCCTCTTTAATTGCAATTGGAGGAGTATCCACGATTGACTGTTCAATTAGTTCGTAAATATCTTCCAACGAATCCATATTCTCTTCAATTTCCCTTAACGCTGGAGTTTGGAATTCCTTTAAAATTTGTTTGATATAAGGAATCATTTCCAATGAATTTTTAAATGCAATCAAATCTCTTGGATTTGCCGTACAATAGCTAATTCTTCCAATTAGACGCTCTAAATCATAAATTGAATTTAAATACTCGCGCAGTTCTTCTCTTAGAATATAATGTTTTCCAAGTTCTGCAACTGCCTGCTGACGTTTCAAGATTGCAGAACGATCAATTAACGGTTGCTCAATATAATTGCGTAAAAGTCTAGCTCCCATTGCGGTTTTTGTCTTATCCAATACCCACAGCAAACTACCCTTTTTCTGCTTTTCTCGAAGCGTTTCTGTCAATTCCAAATTTCTTCTTGTGGAAGTATCAATAATCATATACTTTCCAACGGTATATGGCTGGAGTGCGGTAATATGGGACATATCGGTTTTCTGTGTTTCATATAAGTATTGCATCAATGCCCCTGAAGCTACTAAACCAACAGGATACGCCTCCAAGCCCAATTCACTCAATTGTTCGGTATGAAAATGCTCTACTAAAATTTTCTTACAATTCTCTTCATTAAAATATCGGTCCTCCAACGCCGAAACAACAAAGTGAATCTGGCTTTCTAAATGCTCCAAATCCGTTCCACTCATACAAAATGCATGATTGTAAATAATTTCAGATGGAGTAAACTTATAAATTTCATCCAATAATTCTTGTGACTTTTCCATCTCTGTAACGAAATAGTCCCCAGTTGTAACGTCTGCAATCGAGATGCCATAACGTCCGTCCACATAAAAAATTGCCATCAAATAATTGTTTTTTCCTTCATCTAACGCACTTGCATTTAAAATGGTGCCTGGTGTTACCACCCGCACCACTTCTCTTTTTACAATCCCCTTTGCTACCTTTGGATCTTCAACTTGTTCCGCAATTGCGACTTTATATCCTTTTTGTACAAGGCGATTTAAGTATGTCTCTGCTGCATGATACGGAACTCCACACATTGGCGCCCGTTCTTCTAATCCGCAGTCCTTTCCTGTTAATGTAATTTCCAATTCTCTGGAGGCAGTTAATGCATCATCAAAAAACATTTCATAAAAGTCACCAAGACGATAAAATAAAATACAGTCTTCATATTCTTTTTTCGTATTCATATACTGCTGCATCATTGGAGATAACTGTGTCAATTTGAAGCCCCTCTCTTCTATTCTGCTTTTGTTCCTATATAATAAAAACCTTTGGATTGCTCTAATTTCACTGGAACAATTGTGCCAATCAAAGATGATTCTCCAGGAAAATGAACCATAACATTATTGCTCAAACGTCCTGTCAAAAGATCTTTATTTTTCTCATCAATTCCTTCTACTAATGCGTCCATTGTCTTTCCTACATCTTTTCCACTCATTTCGGTGGAAATACGCTGTACTTGCTTTAACAGACGGTCAAAACGGTTTTTTACATCCGCTGCTGGAACTTGATCTTCCATGGACGCTGCTGGAGTACCTGTTCTCTTAGAATAAATAAATGTAAATGCACTATCATAACGTACCTTTTCTACAACATCCATTGTTTCTAAAAAGTCTTCTTCTGTCTCTCCTGGAAAACCTACAATAATATCCGTCGTAAGTGAAATATCTGGAATCGCAGTACGAATCTTTTGCGCTAACTCTAAATACTGCTCTTTCGTATAATGACGATTCATTTTCTTTAAAATTCTTGTACTTCCAGACTGCAATGGCAAATGCAGATGACGACAAATCTTTTTCGATTCCTTCATCACTTCAATTAATTCATCGGACAAATCCTTTGGATGAGAAGTCATAAAACGAATTCTCTCTAATCCTTCTATCTGTTCTACACGGCGAAGTAACTGTGCAAAGCTAATTGGTTCTTCCAATGTTTTTCCATAAGAATTCACATTTTGACCAAGCAGCATAACTTCCACAACTCCATCTGCCACTAATCCTTCAATTTCATGAATGATATCCTCTGGATTACGGCTGCGTTCCCGTCCTCTTACATATGGAACAATGCAGTAACTGCAAAAATTATTACAGCCAAACATAATATTCACACCTGATTTAAACGGATATTTTCGCTCCGCTGGAAGATCTTCCACAATCTCTGTTGTACCTTCCCAAATATCAATCACCATTTTTTTGCTTACCATACGCTGGTACAAGATTTCTGCCAACTTAAAAATATTATGTGTTCCAAATACCATATCTACAAAACGATAACTTTTCTTAATCGTTTCCACTACGGTCGGCTCCTGCATCATGCAACCACAAAGTGCAATCATCATATGTGGATGCAAGCGTTTTAGACTATTTAAATAGCCAAGACGCCCATACACCTTTTGATTGGCATTTTCTCGAACTGTACAAGTATTGTAAATAACTAAATCTGCTCCATCCTCGCTCTCGGTTTCTTCATAGCCAACTTCTCTTAAAATTCCAAGCAGCTTCTCCGAATCCTTTGCATTCATCTGACATCCGACTACCAGATTATATACCCTTGGAGGATGTCCCAGCTCTTTTGCCTGCTCTGCTACCAGTTTTCTAACCTTTGCCATAAAATAATACTGGCGTTCTGGCTCCTTTTCTGGCACTGGCCCTTCTAAACTTACTTTATCCAAATCAATGTAATTATACATGTCACACCTCTATCTATTTGATTCACTTCTTCTATACTAAGGAAATCTCACTCATTTGTCAAATTGTTTTTTCATTCAACCTTGTTTCTTCACAATTTGATATTCATCCCCATAGCGAAAATATGGACATTCCCGAAATGTATTTGTCATAAATTTTACCATTTCATCCTCATCCAAATCCATCTCACAAATATAGTATCCATACTCTTCTTCATATATATAATTCATACAATACTCACAATTTGCCGCTTTTCTCATAGCCAACCTCATTTTTTCTAAACTTACATCATTTCATAACACAATTGCATATCACCGCAAATTAACCTCGCCTTTATCATTGGTAATATCTCCATCCCCATTTACTGGAATTGCATCTCCAAGGTATTTCGGCTTGGGCCAAATTAATGTATTGATAAAATCTTTATTTCTCGCCAATATTTCTCTTACTTCTCGATACAATTGTCCATTATAAACCATTTGATCTGCTGCAACTCCATAAGCTTCTAATCCTAACTTTTCTGCCACATATAAAGCACGATACAGATGATATTGCTGCGTTACAATGATTAGTTTTTTTGCTTGGAAAACATCCCTCGCACGGTACATACTTTCATAAGTAGAAAAGCCTGCATGATCCATAAATACATCGTGAGAGGAAACTCCATTTTCTACTGCATATTCTTTCATCTTATTTACTTCATCATAACCAGCACGTCCATGATCTCCACTCATTAAAAGTTTTGCAGACGCTCCTAAATCATATAACCTAACCCCCATATCCAACCGTTCCTGTAACAATGGACTTGGCGTACCATCTTCTCTAACACCTGCACCAAGCACTAAAATACAATCGGCTTCTATCCTAGTTGCATCCTCATCTGACAAAATTTTTCCTTCTACCGATGCTTTCATATAGAAATTAACGCCTAATCCATAACATCCTATTAGAATAATAAAAATTACAAATCCCATCAGCCACTTCTTCCAATGTATCTTCATAAGTTCCTCCAAAAACTCCCCTTTTTTGCATACTGATTATAGCATACTGCATTTTATTTTACAACTAGTAGGATAAAAGCAATTTATAAGAAATACTTTACATATCTTTTTATCTCATAGGATCGTTATTTTAACGCTTTCATTTAGAATAGTATTTTCTATGAGACAAGAAAAAGAGCATCCAGTGGACGCCCCTTTTCAATTTATCATAATTAACTAAAATTACTGTTTTAACGGATAATTTTTCTCTATTTATGTACTCTATTTCTATTTTAGTTTTCAAAATAAACCATTGATTAAAAAAATAATTGCATATAATATAAAATTAATTATTTTGTTGCTTCTACTATGTCCATTTCTTCTGGAATTACAGAAGTACAGTGTGGACAGCGTGTTGCATCAATATCAATCTCACTTTTACAAAATGGACATATTTTTGTTGTAACGGCCTCTTCTTCTTTTTTACGACCAAGCGTCATCAGTTTATTAATGCCTTTTAACAAACAGAATAGTACAAAAGCCATAATAAAGAAATTGACTAAAGATGAAACAAAAGCGGATGCAAATCCTGCAATATCTTGTAACGTATAAGTTTCTCCACCTGTTACAAAATTCAAGACTGGATTGATAAAATTATCTGTCAACGACTGAACAATTCCAGAAAAAGCACCACCAATAATGACACCGACTGCCATATCCATCATATTTCCGCGTAGTGCAAATGTTTTAAATTCTTCAATAAACTTTTTCATTGTTCTATTCCTTTCTCTTTAATGTAAGATTATTTCTGATTATACCATATTCGACAGCAAAAATAAATACTCGACAAAATAAACTACTTTTATTTATGAAACTGCGCTTGATAGAGTTGATAATATTCCCCCTTTTTTGCCATGAGTTGTTCGTGATTTCCTTCCTCCACAATCATTCCCCGATCAATCACAAAGATACGATCTGCTTTTTTTATTGTAGAAAGACGATGTGCAATTACAAATGAAGTTCTTCCCTTTAATAATGCCTCAATCCCTTTTTGCACAAGTAATTCGGTCTGTGTATCAATACTCGAAGTTGCTTCATCCAAAATTAAAATACTTGGCTGAGATACCATCGTTCGAGCAAATGCTAGAAGCTGGCGTTGTCCTGCAGATAATCCACCTCCCCGTTCTGTAATTTTAGTCTCATATCCTTCTGGCATTTTCATAATAAATTCATGTGCATTTACTGCCTTCGCAGCAGCCACTACTTCCTCATCGGTCGCATCTAGTCTTCCATATCGGATGTTCTCTTTTATTGTGCCTGAGAATAAGAAATTTTCTTGAGTCATAATTCCCATTTGCTGGCGCAGGCTTTCTATTGTACTGTTTTTTATATCAAATCCGTCCAACAAAATCGCTCCCGATGTTGTATCATAAAAACGCGAAATCAAATTTACAAACGTTGTTTTTCCTGCTCCAGTTGGACCTACTAGAGCAATCATCTCTCCTGGCTGAATACAAACATTAATGTGATTTAATATCTTCACATCTGGCTCATCTTGATAGGCAAAACTCACATTTTGGAACTCTACTTTTCCGCTTAATACTGGAAGTTCCCTTGCATCCTCTGCGTTTTTTAATTCTGGTTCTGTATCTAAAATATCAAACACACGCTCAGCAGCTGAAATATTCGTAACCATTTTATTATAAAAATTAGAAAGATTACGAAGCGGACTCCAAAACATTCCTAAATAAGTGGCAAATGCTAAGAAAGTTCCAACTTCAATTGTTCCAACTCCGATCACTTGAATCCCTATATAATATAGAAGAAATCCACCTGCACCCCAAGACAATTCAATAACAGAACCAAACAAATCTGCATAGCGCACCGCATCCACAAATGCATTGACATGTTCCTTTACAAGTATTTGAAAATCGTTCATAGACTCTTTTTCTGCACAGAAACTTTGCACAATACGAATCCCTGCCAATTCTTCATGAACAAATGCATTCAGATTGGAACTCTTTTTTCTTACAAGCTGCCAGCGTTTATGTGATGCCCTCTGTACCAGATACATTCCAACGGTCATAAACGGAAGCGTAATCACCGCTGCCATGGCCAGTTTCCAGTTTTTCACAAGCATAATAATCATAACCCCAACAATCGTACATAAATCTGGAATTAATGTCGTAACACTATCCGACAACACATCTTTTAAAGAATTTACATCTCCAATCACTCTTGCTAAAATTTTTCCTGTCGGACGGCTATCAAAAAAGTAAAATCCAAGTGATTGAATATGAATATATAGTTCTTCTCTAATTTTCAATACAACTCGATTTGCAACCTTTGCAATTAGTACCATTCTAAGTTTCGTCCCTACTACAAATACTATATTTAGAATAAGCGCAGCAATTCCAAGCATAATCAGTCCTCTCACATCTTTCTGCTCAATATGTACATTAATTGCCCGTTCAATAATCAAAGGATTTAACATCGAAATTGTTACCGTAACAAACATAATAAATAATACGACTCCCACTTGCTTTTTGTAGAAAAGCAAGTAACGATAAAGCCGAAGTAATGTATCCCGATTTAGAACTTGTTTTTGTTCTTCATCTTCCCGAAAACTATTTACTGCCATAGATATTCACCTCTTTTTCCATATTTGTTATCGCCGCCTCTGCTGTTTCTTTATCATACTGAATACAATAAGTATGGTAATAGAACCCTCTTTTTGCCATTAATTGTTCATGGTTTCCTCTTTCAACAATCCTTCCATTCTCTAAGATTAAGATTTCATCTGCATGACGTACCGAAGAAATTCGATGTGCAATTACAATCTTCGTCATTCCACGCAATTCCTTTAGACGTTTTTGAATACTTGCCTCCGTTTCCATATCCAATGCTGATGTAGAATCATCTAAAACTAAAATCGGAGCCTTTTTTGACAACGCTCTTGCAATACTAATTCTCTGTTTCTGACCACCCGATAAGCCTACGCCTCGTTCTCCAACAACTGTCTCATATCCATTGCTCAATTTCTCTATAAAATTTCCTGCGCCAGCCATCCATGCAGCCTGACTAATTACTTCTTCACTCATAGTAGTGCGTTTTCCAATCCGAATATTTTCTTTAATCGTGTCGGAAAACAAAAATACTTCCTGCATAACAAGAGCAATTTTTTGACGCAACATTTTCAGATCCATTTCTCGGATGTCAATTCCATCGATTCGAATTGTTCCGTCCGTCACATCATAAAATCGTTCTAACAAGTGAATGATTGTAGATTTTCCTGAACCAGTCATTCCCATAATTCCAAGCGTTTGACCAGGATGAACGTGAAATTGAATCTCTGATAAAATTCTTTTTCCATCTAACTCTAGCCCCACATGATCAAACTCAATTTCAGCTCCAGTTTCTAAATCTGTTTTTTGCTGTAACTTCACTTTCGTTTCTTGATTCGGATTTTGAATTTCAGATTCTTCCCCCATAATGATTTGAATCTTTTTATAAGAGGCATAGGCAGACGCAATATCATTTGTAATCCATCCAATACATTCCATTGGCCAAATGATATTCGTAGCATATTCAGTAAATGCTCCAAGCGAACCAATGGTAATCGTGTTATTCATCACAAGTAACCCTCCACAGATTACAACTGCAATTAAAATTATCTTAGTAAAAAAAGAGATATTCGGCTGATATTTTGCAATTGCACGAGCTTGCCTCATATTAAGCGCATAGTAATTTTGATTTTCTTCTTGAAATTTTTGAATCTCATAATTTTCTCTGGCAAATGCACGTACCGTTCGAACCCCTGCTAAGTTTTCTTGTGCAATCGTATTCAGCAATGCATTTTGTTCGCTAATATCCTCATAAATTTTTCCAAGATTATGCTCCATTTTTAACGCTGTTATTGCTACAAGCGGCATAATAACAAGCGGAATAATTGTTAACACAGGGCTGATCCGAAACATGCAGTATAACACACTTATCGTATGAATCACGCACTCTACTGCAAACATTCCAATAAAGCCAGTGACACCCCATATTTTATCTATATCATCTTTGACTCTCGCCATTAATTCTCCTGTATTTGTCTTATCAAAATATGAAATATCCAAACCTTGTATATGCTCAAACAACAAAAGACGCAAGCCCTTTCCAACTCTTGTTCCCGCATAATCCAAAGAAAATTCTTTCATATATTGAAATACTGCTCTTCCCACTCCAATTCCAAGCAAGGTCAGTACAAGTCCAAGCAGCGGTCCTGTATCTCTTTTCACTATGACCTCATCAATAATACGCTGAATCACTCCTGGAGCCTGCATATCTAAAAAAATACTAATACTCATAGTAAAAAATCCAATCAAATAAAATGGCCATTGCTTTTTCATAAAATAAAATAAATTTCCACTCTTTTCTTTCAAAACCAATTCCCCTTCCTCAATAAAATAATAAATATCTAATTAGAAAAAACTTCCGTTTCACACGATCATAAAAGGAACCTCTGCTGGAGCTTCTTTTTTCGTATCCCGAGAACAAAATAGGCAAGCCCACTTCAGCTTCCCAACTCCTCACTCATGAGGGGCTTGCACACTTTGTGCACCGAGCATGGTTGCGAAGCAACAATTCCCCTACATGCAAGTGTGAATCCTGCATGGAGTGCTTTTTATCTCATAGGATCGTTATTTTAACGCTTTTATTTAGAATGGTATTTCCTATGAGATAATAAAAGAAAGCTCCATTGGAGCTTTCTTTTGCATATCACAAGGATTTTCCTATAAGAAAAAAAAGCCACAATCACACAGACTGCAGCCAAAAAATTCTATTCTGCTTGTTTTTTAACAAAACATTCCCAGAACTTTATTATTTAAAACGGCAGGCTATGCTGTCTTTCTGTATGTAATTATAATGACACTTTCTTTGATTCATTGTAATGAAAAATAACATAGCCATGCCTCCTTTCTTTATTTTAATGATTACTAACACTATATTCATTATAATAAAACTTCTTTTTCTCTCTGTCAAGAAAAAAATTGAAAAAATTCCTTAAATTACCTGATGATTCAGCCATTTTCCACTGTAAAAACGGAATGAAAAAATAATTCCTCGAATTGTCCAATCGGTAAACATACCAATCCATACTGCAATTGGTCCCATATGAAAGATTCTCGCCAAAATTGTTGCAAGTGTAACACGAAATAACCACATGGAAATTACAGATACCGACATGGTAAAACGTACATCTCCTGCTGCTCGAAAGCCATAAGCTGGAATAAAAGAAAACATCCAAACAATTGGTTTTATAATCGTAATACACATCACCATAAAGATACATAGTTTCGCACTTTCTGGCTCCATTCCTCCAAAATAAGTAATTGGTCTTACTAAGACAAAAAAGAGCAAACATCCTGCTAACAATACGATTTCTGCAATGATGCAAAGTTTTTTCATATAATAAATTGCTTCATCTTTTCTCCCAGCTCCAATACATTCTCCCACAATTGTCATAAGTCCGATTCCAACTCCAATTGCCATAATACCATTTAAACTCTCTATAATATTCGTCATCCCCTGTGCTGCAATCGCCGCAGTTCCCATCAGAGAAACCGAAGACTGAATTGCCAATTTTCCAAACTGAAACATACTGTTTTCAATTCCCGATGGAATTCCTACATACAGTATTTTTTTAATTTGCCCCCAATCAGGGCGAATACGAAAATAATGCGTTAATGAAATTTTCCACTTTGGATTTCTAAGTGCAATCAACACGGTAATCATAGAAAATGCTCTTGAAATTAATGTAGCAATTGCCGCTCCTGCAACACCAAAATGTACGATCCAAACAAAAAAATAATTTAATCCAATATTAATTACATTCGCCAAAAGAGAAACGGTCATTGGAAATCGACTATTTTCTTGGGAGCGGAAAATAGAAGCTCCATCATCATATAATGCAATAAATGGAAACGAAATTGCGGTAATATAAAAATACTGCCTTGCATTTACCATAACACTCTCTTCCACTTGTCCAAAAATCAAACGTAAGATTGCTTTATTTCCAACAAGACAGACCACAGAAACAATTAGTGATAAAAATAACGTAATAAAAACCAATTGTTTTGCCGATCGTGTTGCATTTTTACGATCTCTACATCCCATATACTGAGAACAGATTACCGTACCTCCAGCTGCCAATGCAAAAAATGCTTGAACAATTAATACATTAATGGAATCAACAAGTGATACCGCTGAGATTGCAGAAGATCCTAAATTACTAACCATTAATGTATCCACAGTTCCCATAAATGAGTTTAGTAACTGATCCAATGCCAATGGAATTAACAACTTTCTTAAATCTCTGTTACTAAACATATGCGTTTGTACTTCATTTTTCATAATGTTCACCCTCTTAATATTGTGTTCGTTTTTTGCCCCAATGTATTATATAATAGATGAGAGAAAACACGAATATTGTTTTTTAACAAATTAAATGTAGTATTTTGTTATATTTTGTTGAAATTTTTCTATCATTTTAATAACTTTCTTTTCATCTAGATCAATTTAAATAAAAGAAAGAAAAAATATGTCATTTGACAGTTTTTATACCTTTCACTATAATAAAAAATGTTTTATATTTACATATCGTTCCAAAAGTACTTTACTAATCATTTTTACAGACAAAAAGGAGATTTTTATGAAGAAGAAAAATTATAAGTTTGAAACATTACAACTTCATGTTGGACAAGAACAACCTGATCCTACTACAGATGCCAGAGCTGTTCCAATTTATGCAACAACCTCTTACGTGTTTAAAGATTCCGCACAGGCAGCTGGGCGATTCGCATTAATGGAGGAAGGTAATATTTATACTCGTCTTATGAATCCAACCAATTCCGTCTTTGAAGAACGAATTGCTGTACTCGAAGGAGGTGCTGGAGCTCTTGCCACTGCCAGTGGTTCTGCTGCAATTACTTATGCAATCCAAAATATTGCCATTGCAGGAGATCATATTGTATCTTCCATCAATCTCTATGGCGGAACATATAACTTATTTGCAAATACATTAAAAGAACAAGGTATCTCTACTACTTTTGTTGATCCATCCAATCCAGCTAACTTTGAACAAGCCATCCAACCAAATACAAAGCTTCTTTATGCAGAGACATTGGGAAATCCAAATGCTGATGTTATTGACTTGGAAGCCATTGCAGAAATTGCCCATCGAAATGGCATTCCATTTATTGTGGACAGTACATTTGCGACTCCATACCTACTCCGTCCAATTGAACATGGTGCTGATATTGTTGTCCATTCTGCTACAAAATTTATTGGCGGACATGGTACGGTATTGGGTGGTGTGATTATTGACTCTGGCAAATTTGATTGGACACAGAATGATAAGTTTCCTGGTCTTTCTGCTCCAAATCCATCTTATCACGGAATTATTTTTACACAGGCTTGTGGAAACCTTGCCTATATTATGAAAATTCGTACCACGCTAATGCGAGATCAAGGAGCTTGCATTTCTCCATTTAATTCCTTTTTATTATTGCAAGGCCTAGAAACGTTATCGCTGCGTGTGGAACGTCATGTATCCAATGCATTAACAGTGGTTGATTTCTTAAACAATCATCCACAGGTAGAAAAAGTTAACCATCCATCTCTAGCTACAGGATACGAAAAAGAACTTTATCAGCGATATTTTCCAAATGGAGCTGCATCAATTTTCACGTTTGAAATAAAAGGAGATGCCGATACAGCTAAGAAATTTACGGAATCATTAGAACTTTTCTCCTTACTTGCAAATGTTGCCGATGTAAAATCACTTGTGATTCATCCTGCATCTACTACACATTCTCAACTCTCCGAGGAAGAACTATCTGCTTGTGGAATTAAACCAAATACCATTCGGCTTTCCATTGGCACGGAACATATTGATGATATTATCGCTGATTTACAACATGGCTTTGATGCCGTTTGTTAAAAGCACAGCTAGGGGATGTTGCAGCATTATTATGCAACATCCCCTGTATAGGAATAATCGATCAAGTCTTTCTGTTTATATTCCTAGGTTCTCAAGCCAAGTCTGTACCGTTTCTTCTAAAACTCCTGAAGAAAATCTCTCACCTTCCAACCAGTCTCCTGTCCCAGCTGCCTCTGCCAACAATTCCCCACTTTCGCCTAAACCAGAACTGGAAGAAGTGCAGAAAGGCACTACTGTTTTTCCTGTAAAGTCATTTGCTTCAATAAATCCATCTACTGGCCAAGCTGCAATTCCCCACCAGATAGGATAACCAATAAAGACCGTATCATAGGATTCCCAATTAGGAACCGTTGCTTCCACGAGCTCCACAGTTCTTGCATCAGGATTATCATACTCGTATACAACTCGACTATTGTCATCCGTCCAATCCAGATCATCATCACTGTATGGTTCCACTGGTTCCAGTTCAAAAACATCGGCATTGGTTGCCGCCGCAATATAATTTGCTACTTCTTCTGTATTTCCCGTTGCGGAATAATAGACAACCAGTGTTTTTCCTTCTGCATCGTTTGACTCTGCAACAGAAGCTGTTGAATCCTCAATTAGAGCTTCGCTGGATTGTTCCGAAGGTTCTGGCGTACTTTCTGTATTCTCGGCAGTAGATTGTGGCGTAGAAGCCTGATTGCCACAAGCGGCGAAGTTAAAAATCATCAACAAACTTAAAAATAATACTGTAATTTTTTTCATTTTTTTCTAGTTTTTGTGTTTTTTGCTCATAGGTTTTTGACCCATAAGTATTATAATATAGTTCCACAAGACTTCCCTGCTCGTCTATAGCAGAATAATAAGTTTCTGGGATCGTTTCCAACTCTTTGGGAACTTGCGTGATTTCTAACTTTTCGTCTGAACGCTCCATGCTGTCTGTTATAGATGCCGTTTCGGTCGCTCCATTTGACTGATCTTGTTCCATTGTATTACCTGATTGAATGCTATTTCCACAGGCACTTAATAATAAAACTGCTAAAATATCCATCGCTATCCTTCTTTTCATAATAATCTTTACTCCTTGGTATGCTAGTTTTCCATGCTGCTTACCATTAGTATAAAAAAATTGAGGCTTTTGCAGAAGTCTCAATTTATTCATTACTCTATACTTTTAAGTTATAACTCTCATAAAAGGACATTTCGCTTGTAATATTAATGATCTCTTACTATAACATAAAGCGGACACTCGGAATCCGCTTCACTACTTCCTCGCACTTGAAGCGGAATGGACTGCCCGTTCTGCGTTCAATTTTTACTTTCTAAACGCTAATGAAATTATCAATCCTTCATTGTCCAAAGCTGCATCTACCATGCCGCCCATTTTTTCCATCAGTTGTTTCACAATGGATAAACCAAGCCCTGAACTTTTATCGTGCCTAGAATGATCTGCCTTATAAAATCGATCAAAAATTCTCGTAATATCGATTAACTCTCCAGTTTGTACGCGATTCCGAAATAATATTCGCTCTTCTTTTTGTTCTATTATCAGATATTCGCCGCCATAGGAGATTGCATTTTGAATTAAATTACGAAAGATACACTTCAATGATTCTGGCTCTGCCAGAAATTCTACACTTTCCTCTAAGAAAGAAATATTAGGCTCCAATCCAGAATTCGTAATCCGCTCATAATAATCCGCCATTACTTCACACAAAATAGGAAATGGCTGTATTGGACTGCACTCTAAAGAATATTCTTGTTGAGACAGTTTTGTATAAAGAAATAATTCATCCAACATCTTTTCTAAATCCTGTAAACGTTCTTGAATGATGGTTTCATATTTTTTCTGTTTTATTGGATCAGTTATTTTTAAAAGTAATTCTAAATATCCCGCTGCACCAGTCAGTGGCGTACGAATATCGTGGGAAATACAAGAAATTGTATATTTTAATTCATTACTCGCACGTTCTTGCTGAATTCGTACTTGCTGCCAGATTGTCTCATAAATGTCCTGCTTTGTAAAAACTTTTTTCGGACGGCGCATAAAAAGCTCCACAATCGCAAATTCATGTACAGTTAAATTAATCGCCTCCCCATGAACGCGCAGACACATTGAAGTCAAGTCAATTGTTCATTCTTTATAAGAGATCGTTTTCTGTTCCAACGCTGCACCGACATGGCGAAGCTGTACTTGGACTCTCATCCATAGCTCTTCCAATGCAAATGGCTTTGTTAAATAACCATCTGCTCCGCCTCCAAGCAATTCTATTTTGTTTTCCAGAGCATCTGCTGTTAAAACAATAATCGGAACTTGACTGCTTTTTCGAATCCATGCAGTTAATTCTTCTCCAGACATTCCAGGAAGCATTAAATCTAAAATAAGTAGATCTTCATCTGCCAGAGCAACTTTCCCTCTGTACCATAAAAAGCCTGTTCTACTTGCATATTTCTTTCACTCAAATATTCTGCAATCATATTATTAATATCTGTATCATCTTCAATAATTAATATTTTTGCCATCATTATCTCCTTAAACTTTTACTAGCTAAAAGGGACTGCCAAAGTAATTCCGCAGGCAGTTGCCAAATACATATGGCTTTTGCCTTAACGTGAATTAAATCTCCTGGCAGTCCCTATAAGATAAGTTTATTAGAATTATTTTTTATTTTTTGCTCCAAATTTTTTGGATAATGCTACAACCGTACCACTCAATGCCAATAATGCTAATGCATTTGGAATTACCATCAATGCATTAAAGAAATCAGCCAATGACCATACTAAATCTACCTTCAACGTAGAACCTACTATAATGAATACTAATACAATAAGGGAATACAGTTTTGCCATCTTTTTCCCAAATAAATATTTTGCATTGATTTCGCCAAAAAAATGCCATCCTAAAATTGTGGAGAATGCAAAGAAGAACAAACATACTGCAATAAAAATATCTCCAAAGCTTCCAAATTGGGTTGTAAATGCAGCCTGTGTTAACGCGGTTCCATCTTTTCCTGAACTCATTGCACCAGTTGTCAAAATAGAAAATACCGTTAAATTTAAAATAATAAACGTGTCAATAAATACACTAACCATTGCAGCCAATCCCTGTTTATGTGGATTTTCTACTTTGGCTCTTGCATGTGCATGAGGCGTAGAACCCATACCAGCTTCGTTGGAAAACAGACCTCTTGCAACACCAAAACGAATCGCTTCTCTCACTGTAATACCAGCAGCTCCACCTACAATTGCCTTTGGACTAAAAGCTCCAACAAAGATCATCCGAAGTGCATTTGGTATTTCTGTAATATTCATAAAAATTACGATAAGACTTCCTACTATGTAAATACCTGCCATAATTGGTACCATCTTTTCTACAACAGAGGCAAGACGTTGTGTTCCTCCTAGAAATATAAATCCAGCAACTGCTGCCAACAAAATTCCAATTGCAACGGATGGAATCTCAATTCCTCTTGCTGTAAATACTTCAGAAAAAGCAGCTCCAATGGAATTGGACTGTACCATATTTCCCATAAATCCTAATGCCAATATGATGAACACAGCAAACATACCAGCTAATATTTTTCCAAATTTCCCCTTAAATGCAGCACGAATATAATAAGTTGGTCCTCCTGTTACTTCACCATCTACTACTGTTTTATACTTCTGTGCAAGTGTTGCTTCTGCGTAAATCGTTGCCATTCCAAAAAATGCAGAAACCCACATCCAAAAAATAGCGCCTGGTCCTCCTCCAATTAACGCTGTAGCAGCTCCAGCCAGATTTCCTGTACCAACTTGCGCTGCAATGGCAGTCGCAATGGACTGAAACGGTGTCATTTCTCCATTTTTTCCTTTTGCACCCTTTAGGCTGAAATTTCCAAACACTACCTTGCAAGCTTCTTTAAACTTTCTAACTTGAATAAATTTTAGACGGATTGTGTAATAAATACCCGTACCACATAACAATACAATTAAAATTGTATTCCACAGAAAGTTATTTGCCTGTGTTACCAGTTCCAATATTGTTTCCATTTTCATTCTCCTCTTCGTTTTGTTTTCTTCTTTTTGTACCTTTGCGCAAACAAAAGAAACCTCCACTGGAGCTTCCTTTTGCATATTACAATAATAAATAAGAGCTGATAAACTATCAGCCCTCCAAAGAGTAGAACATCTGCATTTTTACAACAAATCTTCTGATCTGTATTTATGCCCTGTCCTTTTGCCTGAGAGATAGACAAGAATTCTTTCTTGTGTTACACCTTCGGCGCTCCAATCGGAGACTCTCCAGAGTGGTTTTAAACCGTTGCAAGTACACAAACGTACCTAATTAGCATTATGTACTATATCATATTTCTTTCTAGTTGTAAAGTAATAACGTAAAACTTTCTAATTACAATTGCAATTATCCATATTTTACTTATATATTTTCTTAAATAGGCTAGATTAACCTACTATCCTATGGTATAATACCCACAGCTTAATATTGCTATGATTAAATAGTAAATGGATATACTTTGGAGGAATTACAATGAAACGATTTTTTTTATTCTGTTTAACGGGACTTATGATGGTTTCTATTCTTGCATGTGGAAATCAAACCAACAATCAAACGAATCTTACATCGGAATCTACGGATCAAACTACTGCTTCTAATAATATTCCAGATGCGGTATCCCTACTCACAACGGTATGGAACTCTTATCAGGAAGATGAAAAATTTTCTGTCATTGGAGGGGACTTTTCAGAGGAAAATCAAAACATGAATGGACCTGGAAAATACAGTTTGGAAGATGGTGCAGCTCTCGATTCTGCACTCGGTTTTCCAGCTGACTCTGTTACAAAGATTGATGACGCTGCATCACTTGTGCATATGATGAATGCCAATACATTTACTTGCGGTGCCTTTCATGTAGCCGACTCCAACGATTTAACTTCTATCACTACATCTATAAAAGAAAATATTTTGAATCGACAGTGGATGTGTGGTTTTCCGGATAAACTCGTTATCGTAAGTGTAGACGATTATATTGTTTCCATGTTTGGAGATACACAATTGATTGATACGTTTAAACAAAAACTCACTACAGCCTATTCTTCGGTTGAAGTTATTTGTGAAGAACCAATCCAATAATACAGGAGTAAAAAATTATGCTTTTTTCAAGCATTTCCTTTTTGTACTACTTTATTCCAGCTGTAGTAGTTTTCTACTTTATTTCACCGAAAGGCTTGAAAAATACGGTTCTGCTCGTTTCAAGCCTTTTTTTCTACGGATGGGGTGAACCTAAATATCTAATTTTTATGCTGACTGCAATTATTCAGGGATATTTTTTTGGCATATTGATTGAAAAATATCATGATGGCAGTTGGTCAAAGTTTTTTTTGACTGTTTCCATTCTAATCAGTTTGGGGTTACTTGGTTACTGCAAATATGCAGATTTCTTTCTTACTAATTTTAATGCCATAACTGGAAGTTCGATTCCATTGCTTCACATTGCATTACCAATCGGGATTAGTTTTTATACGTTTCAGATCCTTAGCTATACAATTGACGTATACCGCAGAGAAGTAACTGCCCAAAAAAACTTGATAAATCTAGCTGCCTACATCACTATGTTTCCTCAACTCATTGCAGGACCAATCGTAAGATACTCTGATATCGCAATACAGTTAGAGCATAGAACCCATAGTCTCTCCAATGCTGCAATGGGAATACGTCGGTTTCTAATCGGCCTGTCCAAAAAAGTATTGATTGCCAATGTCATTGGAGAACTTGCGGCTATTTCTAAATCTCCAAATGAATCTTCTGTTTTATTTGTGTGGATGTATGCAATCGCCAATGTTTTACAAATCTACTTTGATTTTTCTGGTTATAGCGATATGGCAATCGGACTTGGTAAACTATTTGGATTCCAATTTTTGGAAAACTTTAATTACCCTTATATTTCAAACAGTATCACTGAATTTTGGCGCAGATGGCATATTTCCCTTGGCTCCTGGTTTCGAGACTACCTCTATATTCCACTTGGAGGCAGCAGAGTTTCCAAATGGAAATGGATTCGCAATCTCTTTCTTGTCTGGATGGTAACGGGACTTTGGCATGGAGCAGCATGGAATTTTGTTTTATGGGGACTATTATTTGCTATCCTATTAATCATAGAAAAGCTGTGGCTGCTCAAACATTTGGAAAAATTAAAATTGCTTCGCCATTTTTATGTTTTACTATTTATAATCGTAAGTTTTATTCTGTTTGAGGCATCCAGCATAGAAGACGCTTTCTCTGTGATTCGTGCCATGTTTGGAGCTAGTAATCTGCCACTCATAACGGTTGAGAGTATTTATTATTTAAAAAGTTATGCGCTTCTATTAATTATTTCCATAATTGGTGCAACGCCACTGCCATCCAAGCTGTTCCATCTGGCAGAGACATATCCAACATCCGAACACATTGTCAATACATTGGAACCAATTTGCCTTGTTCTTTTACTTGCAGTAAATACAGCATTTTTAATTGACGGTTCCTTTAACCCATTCCTATATTTTAGATTTTAAAGAGGTATCCAATGCAGACAAAATTAAAAAATATTTTAACCGTTTGTATAACAGCGGCCTTCTTATTTGGATTCTCGCTATGGGGCATTCTAAAACCTGATCTTGCCGTTTCAACAATGGAACGCCGACCGCTTACCCAATTTCCTAATGCAACGATCCATACAATCCTAAATGGAAGTTTTATGTCCGATTTTGAGAATTACACACTGGATCAGTTTCCGCTTAGAGATCAATTTCGGATGGTAAAAGCAGCCACCTCTTTTTTTGTTTTTCAGCAAAAAGATAGTAACGATATGTATATCAAGCAGGGCTATGCATCCAAATTGGACTATCCAATCCACGAGGATTCCATTTCCTATGCGTGCAGCCGGTTTCGATTTCTTTACGATACCTATATGGCAGATAAAAATGTAAACGTCTATCTCTCCATTATTCCAGATAAAAATTATTTTCTAGCACAACCAAACGGCTATCCATCCATAGACTATGAAGTCTTTATAAAAAAATTTCAGGAACAAATGGATTATGCAAACTATATTGATATCCTGCCATTGTTAGAGTTATCGGATTATTATAGAACAGACAGTCATTGGAGACAAGAAAACATTTTAGATGTTGCCCATTTGCTTGCCTCTGAAATGGGTGTAACGGTTTCCGCTAATTACACTCCAATAAAATTGGAACAACCCTTCTACGGTGTTTATCAATCGGTACTGCCACTCAGGGCAGACGATCTCTATTATTTGGAACAGGATTTATTTAAAAACTGCCGCATGTATGACTATGAATCAGAAACCTTTATTCCTATTTATGACTTGAATAAAGCAAAAAGTGCAGACCCATACGAATTATTCCTTTCTGGTTCCAAATCCCTACTCTCCATCGAAAATCCAATGGCAACCTCCGATAAAGAATTAATTGTATTTCGGGATTCCTTTGGCAGCAGCCTTATCCCTCTTTTAGTAGAAGGTTATAGCAAAATTACAGCTGTGGATATTCGCTATCTCTCTCCACATGTACTCGGAAACTTTATTGAATTTAACAACCAGGATATCCTATTTCTGTATAATACATCCGTTTTAAACAATAGTATCACTCTAAAGTGATTCTGCATGAAAGCTACAATGCAGGGGCCGTTGCAAAATAGATGAGAAATCATCTATGGAGCAGCAGCTCCCTTTTTAGCTTAACTTAATGACATTGACTTAGAAGGGAGCATATCAACAGGAGCCTTGGAGCAGTCTTTTTATTTTTTTAGAGTAGCTTTATGTAAGTTCAAAACAAACGGTTTAACATTCTGCTAATTCTTTTATAACATTATAATTAGAACTCGAAATTGCAGTACCTGTAATAAATTCCGCAACATACGTATCAAAATCAGTAAAATCATAAAAATCATTATCCCCATAGACTTTTTTTACATTTTTTAATGCACAGCAAAACATTTCTTTACTTTTTTCATGATTTAATTTCAATAATAAATATCCCAACCGTTTATATGAATATACATATTGATCCTATAATTGAATCGATTTTTCAAGATAGATTTTTTCCTTTTCAAAATCTTTTTCTGTAAAATATTATAAGGATAAGAGATAATATAGCATTGATTTTTTTCATCACAATCACAGATGGCAATTGCTTCCTCTAATCGTTTGGCTAGATCCTCTGTTATAATCAGATAATGCCAGTGAATTTCTGTTTCTAGAATTAAAGCGTCCAAATAATCTGGAGATAATTGATAAATTTCCTCAATACACTTTAACGCACTTTCATAGTTGTCAAACGGAAATTGCAATTCTATAAGGGTAAGCTTTAACCATAAATCTATATTCGTTTTAGCTCGTTTGGTTTTGGCTGATTCTTTCTGGCTTTCCAGTATAATTTTGTAGACCATTTCCATACTATCTTTTTTCATTCTTTTATTTTACCACTTTTTTAAGTGTACGCTGACCTATAGAGGTGAAAGAATTCTCGGCTGACTAGGTGAAAATTATGCCTTTATCCATTTATTTGTATAATATCTATTAGAATTCTCTCGAATTCTTTGCCGATAATCTGCTATACTACCTCGATTAATAGATCTATAAGTATTTGCATCTATGGTTCCATCATCTTCCCAGTTACAATACGGACAAATATCATATCCAGTTCCCTCCATTGGATTATAGCTTTCCGTCAATGTCCTAAATGCACAACAAGGACATGGAAACAATACTTCAATTTCTCCGCAAACTTCAACCTTATATCCTGTAATACTCTGAATAATTTCTGACAAAAAACCATTACTTACACCTTGAAAATCGGTATCTATTTCTTTTTCTTTTATACTATTTATCCATTGATCTTCAGAAAAATACTTGGATAAATCTACTTTTTTTTCAATTATATTTTGTACTTCAACAATTAAATTAATTGCATCCTTTCTAGATATTTTCTTCATTATGACTCACCAGTCCTTTTTAAACTTTCAATAACAGCAGCATTTTCACGTTTGTCCTATTTATAATCAAAACCGTAAATCCACTCCCTGGAATACTAGTTGTAAATCTGGATGTCCTTCAAACATAAACAACATACTGTCTAAACTGGTTTCGATACCTGATATTTCATATCGTACATTGAACTTTTTTCACTGATAGATGCTATGTATTCCCATATTATCCAACTATTAACCACATATTTACATCATCGTACCTGACTACTTTTAATTGTACATATTGATTTAGCTGCAATTTTTCTTTTCCTTTATATACTGCAATATAATCTTTTCCTTTTATAATCGCTCCCTGCGGATAAAAATATTTACATATTCCTTTTATATGTTTTCCTATAGGATATCTAATTTTAATTTGACTCCATATGAGAAGATAATCACTTATAACTAGATTCCAAATAGAATCAAAATCCTTCTTTGTCAACCAAGTAGTTTTGCCTTCTAAATCGTTTTCATCAATAACCCCTTCTGCTAAACAATCTTCTAGACATGAAATATGAATTTTTTTTAATTCATCAATAACAATTTGTCGATTAGCATATCCATCTATCCCAATTTCTATCCAAAATTTTTCAATCTCTGTTTCTACCAGCAGATATTTCATAAATTTTCTCCTTTAAAACAGGAATTTTAACATTTTCTATCTCCTAAAGTATGTATAATCTGCGTCCTACAATTAATTAATGCAAAAATTTCTCCGATGCTTTATCAATTGAATTTAATAATCCTCATCCGAAGTAAATTCCTTATATTCGCTGAATTTTTGAATCCATCCATCCTCGGTATATAATTCTCCTGATAACCCATCACTTACTTCTTTTAAATCTACTCCTTGAAATATCAGCTGTAATTCTGGATCTCCTTCAATCATAAACAACATGCTATCTAAACTACAATCTACAATTTCAAGAATCAACTCTTTTAAAACTTCAATTTGCTCCTCGTTTAGTATAGCTATTTTTTTTTGATTAATTGTGCTGCTATTCCCTTTCTTTTCCCATCAATGCTTTCATTCATTGAATTTATTACGTTATCCCTAACTTCCTTTATTAATATTTTTCCAAATTCATTTAAAATATCTTCCATTGTTACTCCTCCAAATTTACTTCCTTTCCAGCTTCCAAAGAAGACTCATAATTCAAACCATTATCACACAAAATACAATTGTTTTTATCATTTACTAACTTGTTTATAACAAAAGAGTGACAGCCTTGAATGTTTAAAACCACCACTACAAATATTATTTGTGTTTTTCAGAATCACTTATTACCGTATCATCTTTTATGATATATTCACTAGGTATTTTATTTGCCAACCAAACTTTTTCATTCCCATAGTAAAACTTTACACCATCTTCCCAAGCTTGCTTCGCATCAATTTTCAATATAACTGGTTTCTTATCATGCCTTTTGGCTACATTATATGCAGTTTCCATATCCTGCGATAAATGAACATATTGTCTTCCTTGAGACAACAATCCTTTTTCTTCAATAGAACTTAGAAATCTTCTGGCAGTTCCATGATATAATATATCGGGTGGTGTTTTCATTTCTTTAACAATTTTCAACGGAATAGAATGTCCATAATAGGCTCTTATTTTTTCATTCAATATCTCATACCGTTTTTTTCTGACTATTCAACCATTCTGACCAAATCATCTCTCCATGCATCCCTAAACCAATCCCAAAAACTATCATATTCTTTTCTTTGCTCATATCCGACACTGGCGAAATCATGAATAATTTCTACTTTGTTTCCTTTCTCAACTTCAAAACAAGCAATATCATTCCTATCATCTCTTCTTGCAAACGGAACTAAATTTCTTTTAGGATATCTTCTTCTCAATCCTTCCATTCTATTTTCAACTTCTTCCTTACTCATTAGATACCAAAAATCGAAATCTACTAAATTTAACTCTATAATTTTCAAAAACTCTTAGTTCCATCGCTTCTCCTCAAGTCTCTTATGAGGAACTGAACATAAATATAATTTCAAGTTCTTAGATAAGCTATCAAGTCAATATTTATTAAACTTGACCTCCAAAATAGATTACAATCATCCGTGTTGTTTTTACAAAATTACTGCCAATCAATCTCTAACTTCATTACTTCTATATCAGGTTCCCATTGTGTCACAACTTCAATCACATAATTTATTGTAATGATTATATAATGTTTTAGCTCTAAATAATCACATAAATTCCCACCAATTTGTTTTATAAATCCCTGAAATTCTCCATTTATTATTTCATAGATAGTATTATCAAATCCATGCTTTTTTAAGGATTGCACTTGTTCAAAATTAGAAGAATCATTTAATATAATTCCTTCATCTAACACTCGAAACCCCAATACAATTCCAAAATCAATTAATATTTTGTAATTTTCAGAACTAAGCTTAATGATAAGACCAGTTTTCTCTCCACTTTCTAATAATACTTCATATTGATCCTTAGGAATTTTATTTTTAAAAACTTCTTTCCATATTTCTATTGGATACACCTCCTAATATCTTATTTTATTAAATTATTTCCAATGTAGCTCTTCCAGTTTTACTTCCTAATCTAGCCACAATATTTCAGAGATTCCTTTTCCACTTTGCCTCCTATAATATTACTTATACTTGATTATATACCACTTTTCCATATAATCTTTCCATTAGACAAAGTAATTAATGTTGGCTGGTTTTCTATTGATATTTCAATTAAACCATTTTCTTTCAAAATCTCGTTCGTAAAGTTTTGAAAGATTTTTTCGATTTTAAAAGCACATGCATAAAATTCTCTATATCCTACCTCATCTTCCTCTAAACCGTTATTTGTTTCATAAATTGTATCAATTCTTCCTCCCAGCACGAATCGTCCATTTTCCCATTCTACTTTCAAGTATGTTCCATTACCAAATTTATTTATTCTTTTCATCATTTCATCCATAACATTGTTTCCTTTGCGTATCTCTGGCACTCGTAATTCAAATTTTTTCACTGTTATATATAGAGACTAATCTGCTCATGAATAAAAGAATCCAATCTACTTAATAGACGCTTTTCATTTTCTTCTTGAGTATGTTCTTTGGGGATATAATCATCATCAGTAGGCATATAGGAAATAAAACTTTCCATATCGAATGGATAATCAAAAACTTCATAGATCAAATTGATTTTTTCAAATAATTTACTTATATTCTTCTCGCTTTCTCTTAGATTAGCAATTATTGCAATACGAATTTTATTCTTAGCAGTTGCCATCTGTTTTTTTGAATTTAATTGAATATTAGGAATTTTCTCTATTGTTTCTAATACTTCTAGTGAATCCTTTATCTTCCAAGATAATTCAAATTCTTCCTCTGATAATGTTTCATTTTCTTTTAGTTTTTTAAAAACATATTCTCTAGCACTTTCAATACCTAATAAATTATGTTTAATTCCATAATAAATAATATACCAGTCTAATTCTAACTTTATACTATCAAAAATATCTATTCCATACATATAGTATATCTCCCTATATAATATCATATTTGTGAGTCAAGAAATAAATAGATACAAACTGTATGCTTACATATGAATTTATGTCTATTTATCTGGTAATTTATAATATTTACTTATTAATAATTTATAAAAAGCGGAGTAATTCACTAATTATTTTAAATTACTCCATACCAAGCAAAAGTGACCTTGAAGTAGTTTTTTTAGAGTAGTTTTATATAAATTTAAAAGCTATCTCAAGTTATGTTCTCAAACTACACGGAATACAGAATTGGAACATCATATTTATCTAAGTTATTATCAAGCCATAATCCTTCCTTTTCTCTATATGTATGGAATCGGAGATCAACTGATCCATCATATAAGGATATAATTATTCCAAACTTTCTTTCTCCATACTTTCTCGATAATTCTAAGTTTAAACAATCTACAAAATATAAAATTTGATTTCTGGGAATTTCTCCCTCAGAAAACCTTAATTCATTGCTGCTCACTTCATATCCTGCTCCGACTATTTTTAAGATCCTATCAAAATTCATTCTTTCTTCGTTTAGAGTTCCATTCTCGTCAAAAATCACACAATTTCTAATAAGTCTTGTTTTTTTTATTACTTGTTTAGAAATCATCTTTGCTTGTAATCCTTGTTTTTCTCCCTCTTTTAATAATATTTGACTCATCATCCAATTTGTATTTATCATGTCATTCTCCTAAAATTTCTAATGCTTTGTTTATCCCTTTGATGAACTTTTTATTATCCAGCAATTTTTGAATACCTTTTGGAGCTAAATCTACATCAAGCAAAACCAACCATTTATTTTACTCGAAAAAATGAATCGGTTTAGCATTCCGCTAACTCCTTTATAAATTCATAATTAGAACTCGAAATTGCAGTGCCTGTAACAAATTCCGCAACATACGTATCAAAATCAGTAAAGTCATAAAAATCATCATCTTTATAGACTTTTTTTACATTTTTTAATGCACAGCAAAACATTTCTTTACTTTTTTCATGATTCGATTCCGATAATAAATACCCTAAGCGTTTATATGGATATACATATTGATCACATAATTGAATTGATTTCTCAAGATTAATTTTTTCACTTTCTATATCTTTTTCTGTATAATAATATAAAGATAAAAGGTATAGAATCATTGCTTGTTTTTCTTTACAATTACATGTCACTTCACTTAATCGTTTTGCTAAGTCTCCCGTTATTGCTAAATAATGCCAATGAATTTCTGCTTCTAATATTAATGCTTCCAAATGATTGGGAGATAATTGATAAATTTCTTTGATACACTTTAATGCACTTTCATAATCTTCAAATGGGAGTTGCAATTCTATCAGAGCAAGCTTTAACCATAAATTCACATTCGTTTTGTCTTTTTCTAATTGTTGTTTTACAATCCATTCTGCCATTTCGACATTATCCTCTTTAATTGTCTGTAATAAATCCATTTCCACTTCCTGTACAACAAGGATGAGCAACTGTCAAAACGCAAGTATATTCTCCTTTTTAATTAGATTGTCTTGGCTAAAACAGTTCAACTAAATCCAAATTAGAATTTTTTATGCTATTTAATTATTTTATAATACTATTACCCAAATATATAATGAGTTAACCAAGTATGAGTAAACTATCTCTTATTATATTTTTCTAAATCTTCAGATAATGGACTATTTCTTTGAAATTCCTCTATAATAGTATCCTTTTTACTTATAAGAATAGTCAATGAACCATCCCAAGCTACAAGTTCAATTTCCGCAAGTGGATGCTGGATTGAGATTGGATTTTTCCAAAAACCACTGTATCCGTCTGCTTCTGGTAATTGATATTTTAAAACTTCTTCTAGGGATATATTAGGAGGAAAAGCAGATAATACTCCCCATATCCATTGAAAGTTTTCTTCATTAACCATTTCTGTTAATTGTTTCCCTGATATCCAGCAATACTCTTTCGATAACATTTCTGCATAACTTCTATTTTCTGGATAACACTCACATGCTGTAATCAACCAATTATATTCTATTTGAGCATTACGAATGAATAAAAATATATTTTTTAAAAACGTAAAGCCATTCTCGCTTTTTTCTAATATTGCACCCTTCATTGTTAATTTCTCCTAACTTATTATCTTCTTTTTGCCCTACCTATCTTATTTTATAAAATCTTCAAGTACATGTCTATATTATTTTTATTTAATCTTATAAGTCAATTATCTTCGTATATTCATCATAAGATATTTTCATTACCTAATTTATTAATTTATTCATATAGCCGATAAACAATAAAGTCATTTACTATATTTTTACTATATCGTTCTAATGCTTGTATATTCTTGTCAGTCGGAAATATCCACATACATATATTTTTACTCTTACTTATATCTACTTCATCTATCTCATTACATGATAAAACTGTTTCCGATCCAATACTACAAA
>FCNS01000029.1 GCA_900045905.1 Clostridiales bacterium CHKCI001
TCCTCCTCATTCGTACCTTCCAAAATCTGTGTAATTCCCTTTTGTGCTGCAAATTGTTGGATTTGCCCAAACAAATATTTTTTACATAGATAACAACGATCCTTTGGATTTGTTTGGATTCCAGCTTCCTGTAATTCATGAATCGTAAGAACGACATGCTCGGCTCCTGTCTCCATTGCTACGTTTCTTGCAATCTCTAAATCGTTTTGCGGCTGCAATTCAGATTGAATCGTAACTGCATATACCGTCGTATTTTTTGCAGCTTCACAAACCAATTTTAACAGCAAGCTGCTATCTACTCCTCCTGAGAAAGCAATCACAAGGTCTTCTTCTGCATACTGTTTCATGCACGCAAGAAGCTGCTGCCTTTTTAATTCATACTCTGTCATCGACTTGGATTCCTTTCCAACATTTCTTTACAATCAATCAAAACTTTCTGATACATCTGCTGATATGGAATTTGATATTTTCTGCTTAACTCGGCAACGGATTCATATTCTGGATAATAACGACTTCCATTTGGAAGTTCACATTGTTTCACTTTTACCGTTCCATACTCTAGTTTCACTTCTTGAATACTACGATTTAAAATACTTCGTTCCATTTTTATTTTCCGAATTCCAATCGTAGTTGTCTCTTCAAATATAATTTGTTCTAATTTTTCTACATTCGTTTCATCACAAATCACATTTAGTTGATAGGCAGGACGATTTTTTTTCATATAAATCGAATGATAAAACACATCTCTTGCTCCTGCTTCAAAAAGACGCTCCATTGTATATCCAAGTGCTTCTCCGCTGCAATCATCAATATTTGTTTCTAATTTATAAATTCTATCTTGTTTTTTAGTTGTTGGAGTTTGAATCAGCATTGCCCTAAGAAGGCTTGGTCTTTCATAATTTGGTTCATCCACTCAGGAGTAATATAAGAAAAAAGAGTGGAAGACCGGATGAAAAAGTATACATTAACCAGAGAGCTAATAAAAAAAAATAAATGAAAAAGAGAAAGAATTATCTTTCGGTGAGATTGGTATTCGTTCTCTTGCAGAGGACAAACAGTATAGTGTAGGAGAGTATTGTCGAAACTCCTATGATTAGGATCATGAACATGACTGTTCTACTTACAATACAGATCCTGTGGAATTAAACGAAGCTGCGCTATAGGCATAGAGCGAATCCTGTATCTTGACACAGAGGATGATGGTGATTTTGAAAAAGCGACTGAAATTCTTTGCCACGCACTCGAAAAGAGTGAACTGTACCATGGAAAAAAGGCAATTATTATAGGTGACTTGGATAGGTATGGAGAAGATGACGGCGAAGTCATTATCTGAAATGCCCAAGTATTAATGTTATTAGATTGAAGGAAAAAGAATGAAGTTGAGAGAAATTAGAAAAAGAAAGAAATTGACAGCTTCTCAATTGTCTGAGATGTCGAATGTTCCGCATTATCCATTTATAAATAGTTTAGTCAACTAAGCCATACTGCCATACTCGCTTGCCAGTTTTGCGACTGGCGTTCCTACATTATAGAAATTAACAATTTGCTTTTTAAATTCTTCTGGATATCGTTTTCTGTTTCTGTGAGTCATGAAACACATCCTTTCATTTAAGTAAGATTTTACTGTGTCACACTTCTCGTGTTCACTAATCTATACTAACATCACTAGTCATATAAAAATTAGATTATACATTAGAATAAAAACAAATAAATTTTCAGTAAATTCGATTGACAACTACAAATAAATATGTTATTGTATAAGTGCAGTAGTTAGTGTTTTTCCTTTCTATAACTACATACGTTGAATTGAGGTGAAAATAATATTTTTGATTTAAGTTACTATAAAACGAACATTATAGAAAGGAATGGGGGGATTTATATGAAGAAAAAGATAATTTATTTGTGTTCCTTTGTAATAATAACCTTGATTCCAATGAGATGATATGTATGACTTCAATAAATGGCAAGACATTCCTAGCATAGTTGCTGGACTAGCTGGTACTCACGATTTTAATGTACATATTGATGAGTTGGTTGAATACGGAGTGATTAAATGAAAATGAGAGCAAGAATCGTGCTATTTGTTATAACGATGATATCTTTTTTATCAATTGCATTATTTTTTGTATTTTTTATAAATTATGCACCAGGAAACTATACATGGGATGCAAATATGGATGTCAGACCAACATTTATATTAGATATAATATTTGCATTCCTTTTAATAATAAATGACATATGCATGTTTTTTCCTTTTATGTGTTTTTAAAGGTAAGTTACAATTTAATCCGCAAAAAAGAAACAATTTCATTAAAACAGTTTAGAGATATCATTTTAGGATTATATCCTATTATACTTATCTTTTGGATATGTTCTTGGAATCTTTCTAGATTCTTCGAGTATCTCATTGCACCAGTAAAACTACTTTTTAGATTCTAATTGAGAACTCTCTTTTACTAGATAAGGAATACTGAAGTAAAAGAGACTTCTATTGCTGACATTATGTGATTTCTTTATCAAAAGATCCAAAAAATGATAGTAAAAAACTAATTTCCTATATTGATTTTATGATATATAAAAAAGATAGACCAGTAGAGATAATTAAAAATAATTAGAGAGGATGCGTGAACATGAAACAATATAAAAAATTGTCAAGAACTGAGATGCAATTCATGGAGTTAATATGGAATCATCCAGAGGGAATTACCAGTAGTGAAATTTATCCTTTGTTTCCACAAACAATGGGAGCTAAATCCACGCTGCTGCGTAGAATTATAAAGAAAGGTTATGCAAGATCAGAACAAATTGGAAAATATACTTTTTATTATCCTATGGTAAAAAGATTAGAATATGAAAAATTAACATTGAATGCAGAATTAGAGAAAAAAATGGGAATAGAATTAAAAACTTTATTCGCCAACTTATGCGGAAAAGAGTCCTTGAGTGAAGAACAAAATCTTAAGTTAGAAAAGTTATTTGAGGAGCTTAGTAAAAAAAATGAATGAGTTTCTCTTGCTCTTAATTACGATATCAATTTCAGGGTCACTTGTATTTACAATGACTCTATTGGTAGAATATATATTTAAAAACAATTATGTCCAATATTTTTATCTAACAATGAAATTTATTATTATTTTCTTTTTAGTTCCAGTAAGTGTTGTGGTATATAAAGTTATTTCCAGTCAGATTAAGACAATCGAGATCAATACCATGGATTTCGAAGTTATAAGTCAAGTTAATTTAGAAAGTTTTGAAATGCTGGCAATTGGAGATAAAATTGGAGTCGTTTTATTTTTTATTTGGATTATTGGATTCCTGCTATTTTATGTAATATCCACAATCAAAAGTATCTTTTTTATAAGAAAATTACTTCGGCTGTCGAACGAAATACGAGATGGAAAAATATTAGAAATCGCAGAAAAAGTGAAAAAACAACTGAGAATTGTTAAAAAGGTGAAAATTTATCAAAGCTCTATTGTTATATCTCCATTGTTGACAGGAGTCTTTCATCCAAAGATCATCATTCCTAACACAACAAATAATTTAAAACTAATGTTATCTCATGAACTGGTGCATCTAAAAAGCAATGATATCTTATTTCGGATGTTGTTAAATCTAGTACAGAAAATCCATTGGTTTAATCCAATTATTTATATTTTTGCTAATAAATTTTTTGATCTAAGTGAACTTGCCTGTGATAATAGAGTTATAGAAAAGATGGGAAGAGAAGAGCGTAACAGTTATGCTCAGTTGCTTATTTCAATATCAAAAGAACGAACTAAGGCATCTAAAATGATCGTTCCTTTGAAAAGTGATAACTACAAAACTATGGAGAGGAGAATTTATCAAATCATGCGCTATAAGAAACAAAAAATGACAATCAGATTTATTCTGGCTATATGTATACTAGCACTTGCCAGTCCAGTTGTTACATACGCCTCATCAATTGGAGTCCTACAAGCACAAGATAGACTTATGGAAATATATAGAAGTATAAACAGCAATGAAGCAGACAGGACAAACCCTACTGAAGAATTAAAATATTTAAATGAGGAAGTGAATTTAGACCAAGCAGTTAATTTAGGTTCGCTTCAGGCAAGAGGAGTAAATTCTTTTGATTTTACATTAAAACCAGGTATAAGTATCCTTAGCCCTCTTTCCTTAAAAGCGGGTGCAAGTATTTACATTTCCGCTTGTTCAGACAATGCTAATGATTCATATATGGCTGGATATGTTTCAGGAGGAAAGTTTTTATATGTAAGAAGTGTTAATGGTACTGTTGGTCATAATTTTAACATTACTTCCGACGGAACCTATACAATCTATTTTGAAAATAAAGGAGTATCCAATATCCATATATATGCTACAATCCGTGTTACCTATTAAATAAAAATGATTAAAAGTTTATTTTAACAAAATCTGTTTGATAAGGGAGTGTCCTGAATTACTGAACCACCCCTATCTGGTGTGCTACCCGTCAAGAGGACAATGAAAAATAATAAATTTTTCTCCGTCAACCGATAACCGGCTGGCGGTATTTTTATGCTGCCTGTAATGTAAGTTCATGGAATGCCATTGGTGTCATTATATGTAACTTACGTTGCATTCGTCGATAGTTGTGGTATTCAATATAGTTTTGGATTCTTTGGATTAATTCTTCTTTTGATGTAAAGCGTTTCCCATAATACATTTCTCGCTTTAGGATTCCCCAGAATCCTTCCATCGCTCCATAATTTCGATCATGCTCAAGACAGTCTTTTACAATACAGATCCGTTCCTCTAGTGTTGTTTTTCTCGCTTTCTTCATGGCGCTACCTCCGGTAAGTTCTTTTAATTCCTTACCTTCATTATACATCCCGATCCAGTTCATAAATTGAGAATGATGCCGAATTCTGAACTTGACACATATTTCATCTAAAGACCCCTGTCTGGAAAGGTAAGCATGAACTGCCTGCAATTTCAATTCTTTGGAATAGGATCTGTTGGTCTTTGATGTTAGTAATCCTGTTGGTCTTTTTGCCTTATAGATTCTGATCCAATCCTGAACACACCGTTTATTTACACCGCATATTTTTGCAGCTCCTTTTTGACTAAGTTCTCCATTCAGGTACTGTTCTACAATTTTTACCTTTTCTACTGCATCAATTTTACTTTTTCTGGACATAAAATATCCCCAAGTAGGTTTTTATATTTTAGTGTCCTACTTGAGGATATCATATCATTTTTCCATACAGTCTCTGCTCTTCTAGTCAAATACCGCCTTCCAATTTGGATCGGCATAGGCTTCAAAACACATTTGTATCTGTTCTTTTGTATTTTTTTCTAAGGAGAGCTCTGGAAGCTCGTCCAATGCAAAATATTCACTGGCCGTTGTCTCAATATTTTCTTGGAATTTTCCTCCGCTTACCGTACATAAGAAAAACACTTTCGCAATTCCATATGCATAGGGCGGCACGTTATGCTTGTTTCTATCTTGAATTGCAATTAGTTTCACTGCCTCTGCTTTTAGTCCGGCTTCTTCCCAGACTTCCTTTTCTGTATTTGATTTTACAGATTCCATAACATCACACCAACCACCTGGTAACGACCAGGTCCCACTCGTTTCTTTTACAAGAAGAATTTTATTTTCTTTGAAAATTGCGGCTCTTGTATCAATTTTAGGTGTTTGAAATCCAGTTTCACTGCAAAATAAATCTTTTACTTTATCGAGTGGGATTTCTGTTTTATAGGCCACCATTTCTGCTGCGATTTCTCGAACTCGTTCAAATCGTTCGATATCATAACAATCTTTTGAATAGGTCAATCCTGCCTGGGCTAAAAATTGAAGTTCCTTTGCCCATTCCAACCATTTTTCATTCATCTTACCGCTTATTCCTCCGTTTTATTCTCTATAATCGATACTTCTTTTTTACTCATCCATACTTCCAGAACGAAATCCTTCTAAATCCAATGTAATATAATGATATCCCAGCGTTTTTAAATAGGAAATAATTTTCTCTTTTTCTGCAATCACTTCCAACAGTTCCTCTTTTCCTACTTCAATTCGTACAATTTCTCCATGTACTCGAACTC
>FCNS01000030.1 GCA_900045905.1 Clostridiales bacterium CHKCI001
AACAGTAAATCATATATGTAAACATTCGTATTCGTAATATAACTACTATCTAACTCCTTTATTTCTTTTGTAGATATCCAAAACTCTATATTAAAATTATCTTGATTCGTTACAGAAAAACTAATCCCAAATTGATGTATAGAATTAATTTTTCCTTCTATTATAACTATCTTTCCCTCCGAGATTAATTTTGGGATTTGATTGAATTCATTCTTTCTAATAATCCGTTCATTTTCATATTGCCAATTATCTATAACTTCTATTTTTTCTATATCACAAGAAAATTGAATGGAATTTATATTACTTATGACTTCACAAAGAGATACTCTTTTTTTATATAATAAACTAACTTCAAAAACAGCTGACATAGTGTCCTCCTATTCTTAGCATCTTAATTATATATTTTCATTTATCATACATTTTGATGAGCCACAACAGAAACGTAACTCATCAAAATGTATCCAGTAACCGTTCTATTTTAATCAGATATTAGATATTTATAGAAATTGCTCCCTAATCGTTAAATTTTTGATCTAACTTTTTGGAAAGCGGTTCCATCGATTTTTGATACAAATCCTATTCCCCTTTTAAAATAATCTTATGCAAAATCAGAACTGGCAATTTATTTTACTTCAAAAAGTGAATGGATTTAACACTCTGCTAACTCCTTTATAGAATTATAATTGATACTTGAAATTGCAGTACCTGTAATAAATTCCGCAACGTACGTATCAAAATCAGTAAAATCATGAAAATCCTCTTTTTTATAAACTTTTTTTACATTGTTCAATGCTTGACAAAACAATTCTTTGCTTTTCTCTTTATTCGATTCTTGCAATAATATTCCTAATGACTCATACGGATATACATATTGATCACATAATTGAATCGACTTTTCCAGATTGATTTTTTCTTTTTCAAAATTTCTTTCTGTAAAATAATATAAGGATAAGAGATAATACAGGATTGATTTTTTTCATCACAATCACAAATGGCAATTACTTTCTCTAATCGTTTGGCTAGAGCTTCTGTTATAATCAGATAATGCCAGTGAATTTCTGTTTCTAGAATTAAAGCGTCCAAATAATCTGGAGATAATTGATAAATTTTCTCAATACACTTTAACGCACTTTCATAATCATCAAAGGGAAATTGTAATTCTATCACAGCAAGTTTTAACCATAATTCTATGTTTGTTTTATTTTGTTCTAATTGTCGTTTTACAATCCATTCTGCTGTTTCCATATCATATTCTTTAATTGCTTGTGATAAATCCATCCTTTCCTCCTAAAATTAATAATAAATTGTATTTCCCATATCTCTTCCAGACCACCTTTTAAACATATCAAAGCTTATGATGGTTCTTTATTTAACAAATACCATTAATCCTTCTTTTACATCATCATTCTTCTTTTTCTTCTACCAGACTTAGGAAATAATCCTGTAGCATTCCCTCCGTATTCTGACCTTCAATTGACATTTCTATTTCCATATTTCCGCCTGTTAAATAACTTGATCCATCTATAATTCCAAAAATTTGGGAAATGGAATCTATAATTACGATTTTTAAAAGATCAAAAAATATTTTTTTCTGATCTTTTGTAAACGATGAATACATTTTCAAAAATTCTTTTCTAGATTCTGTCATCTTATCTGATACTGTAATATTAAATTGTTCTTTATATATCTCCAAAGTATCCTCAACACTAGTATCATATACACGTTTCACAAATTCATTTATAACTTCTTCCAATTCTAACATAATTTCTATTATTCCTTTCTTTTTTATTAAAAACAACAATTAACATTTCCTTTGTCACTTACTCATGAATACAGGTTACTTTAGAGTTTGTCAGTGAATGCTTCTAATCCCTCACTGACATAGCATTATTAGTACTCTGTCTACTTGAATTAAAGAACTCCCTGCTCTACATCTCAAATTTAAAACATCCTTGAAAAATTACATGCAAAAGCATAGTCGTCAGTCAGTAATGTTGACTGCAAGTTGAAGAAAAGATTTCATTTTAACTTCCACTAAATCTTAATATAAAATCAATAACATTTCACCTTTGAAAGATCCTTTAAAATACTTTTTAATGATAGTAAGATCATTTTTATTCTTCTTATATAGAATTTCAAATCACTAAAAACCTACAAAAAGGCTCATTTCCTATCACTGTCTCAATCGTATTTCCAGATATTTGTAAACGTCAAATAGTGAGTACCTTAATATACATCCAAAACACTTATAAATTATTTTTAATCTCAAAAAATACCTCCAAAATAGATTTTAGGCTATTTACTTTATCTACTTTGGAGGCAATGTCATTAAGTTGAATCAATTAAGAAAGAAGCTTTCCTTAATACTTCATAAATTGGATCTAACAATCCTCATCAGAAATAAGTTCATCATACTCGCTAAATTTTTGAATCCATCCATCTTCAGTATATAGCTCTCCTGATAATCCGTCACTTAATTCTTTTAAATCCACTCCCCGAAATACTAGTTGTAAGTCTGGATATCCTTCAAACATAAACAACATACTGTCTAAACTAAAATCTACGATCTCAGGAATCAGCCATTTTAAAACTTCAATTTGTTCCTTATCTAGTATAGATATATTTTTCTTAATTAATTCGGCTGTCGTTCCCTTCATTGTTCCATCAATCATTTTATTCATAGAACCTATTGTCCAATCCCTAACTTCTGTTATTAGCATTTTTCCAAATTCATTTAAAACATCTTCCATATTTTATCTCCATCTTTTTCCTGAATCAAAGCAACAAAGTATCTATAAAAAAATAAATATTCTCTCAATCTGTTATACTGTTTGAACTATAAAACAAATTTTACTTATTGATTCTAATAATTCAAATATATTATAGAAAAGAGTAAACATTTTCTACGATTGCTCATTAGCCTCTACTAGTTTTCCAAATTCCAAAGAAAGCTCATAGTTCAAACCGTCATCACACAAAATGCAAATGTTTTTATCATTTACTAACCAATATTTAGTAATGATATCTCTAACCCCCATACTCCATTTTATTTTTCCTAAAACATAACAGTAGAGATCTAATTCACATACGATACAGATACGCTTTTTCGTTGAATCATGCATAATTTCATAAAAAACTGATTGCAGTTTTTTATTTATGACAACTCTCTCTTGATACAAATCAATACCTAGAAAATTCATTCCAAATCCTAGATACAAAAAACCATCATCTTTAGAATAAAGCAACTGAGGATCAATACCATAATGATAATATGCGATTCCTAACATTATTTTACCATCAAGATAAATCGCAAAAAAACGATTCTGCATATCACCACATACAATTAATTTCTTTTCACAAACACATTCCTTTAAATAATAAAGACTTTCAAATTCTTTTATTTTAATATTCACTTTTTATTTTTCTCCTTCCAACGACTACCGGCAAGAATCCCAGAATATCCAATACCATATGTCCAGTATCGCCCCAATTGCTTCCTGACTCTGCACTAAGTTCAAATGGATTGATATACGATTTACATAGGCATATCAGTTTAAGCTAGGGGATTTTTGAATGCTTCCACCACAATGTCCGCATTGATAAATCGCTTTAACTGTGGACTGTAGTATCCACTGGAATTTTCCTGAGCAATTAAACCATTTCCATAGATATATTTGGTAATCGCCCCATCTTGGGTTTTACTCATCAGCATTCGACTCATACTTCCTATTGTATCATAAAGATAGATAAGCGTTTGTTCGGATGTCTGACTTTGGATCCGATTTCCTCCGTTATCGTACTGGTAAGTGGTTCCTGTAGCACTTGTTAAACGATTGGCAAAGTCATATTGGAAAGAAGCCATCATTTAGCATTGTAGATATAAGTTGTAACACGCTGATTCTAATCCAATTAAAAGGAATCCTTTATCCATTTGTTTATATAATACTGATTGAAATTTTCTTGAATCTTTTGTCGATAATCTGCTATACTACCTCGATTAATAGATCTATAAGTATTTGCATCTATGGTTCCATCATCTTCCCAGTTACAATACGGACAAATATCATATCCAGTTCCCTCTATTGGATTATAACTTTCCGTCAATGTCCTAAATCCACAACAAGGACACGGAAACAATACTTCAACATCTCCACAAACTTCAACCTTATATCCTGTAATACTCTGAATAATTTCTGACAAAAAACCATTACTTACACCTTGAAAATCGGTATCTACCTCTCTTTCTTCTATACTATTTATCCATTGATCTTCAGAAAAATGCTTGGATAAATCTACCTTTTTTCAATTATATTTTGTACTTCAACAATTAAATTAATTGCATCCTTTCTAGATATTTTCTTCATTATAATTCACCAAGTCTTTTTAAAGTTTCAATAACATAATCTTCTTGTCCATCCCACTTATAAAATGACTTGATTTTTCCTCCTTTCGCTGTACCAACAAATATATTATTAGTTGATGGTTCATATGGTCCTTCTATCACCTGAATAATACTATCAGATTCTTTTTTACCAAACTGATATGCCATATCAGATGATTTTGCTCCAAATTCAGAAATACCATGTTTGCTGATTCCAGTTCTTCTTTCCTTGCAAATCCCAGTACATCATCTGCCCATTCGGTTACATCGTCTCCATACTTTGCAAGAAGTTCTGCTGTCTGGCTTCCAACCTTACCTCCTGCATTGTGGATGAGTTTTCCTATCCCTGCTGCATCTCCTATGATTGGCAGGAATGCCGTTGCTGAGAATCCTGCATTTACGAGATCTCCTGCAAATAAATACCAGATTGCATTTACTCCATCAAAAGCGGTTCCTACTACTGGTAAAAAGCCTAAAATATCTAAGGCAGTATATCCCCATTTTCTTTATTTATCACAGCATCAGTAACTAAATAAACAAATCAAAAAAATATACATGAACATTAATTCGTTTTATCTACAAATCCAAGGGCTGAAAATTACTTTTATATTATATATTAATAATAAATTCTAAACACATCCAAAAAAATAATTACATAAACAGAAGTATTAACAAGAAAATCATGAAATACTGAAATATAAGATTGCCTATTCAACAGAAATGGATATGCTTCTCCCCTTTTCTGCTGAATAGATTTCGGTATTACTTATACTTGATTATATATCACTTTTCCATATAATATTTCCATTAGATAAAGTAATGAATGTTGGTTGATTTTCTATCGATATTTCCATTAGACCATTTTCTTTCAAAATTTTATTCGTAAAATTTTGAAAGATCTTTTCGATTTTAAAAGCACATGCATAAAATTCTCTATATCCTACATCATTTTCCTCTAAACCGTTATTTGTTTCATAAATTGTATCAATTCTTCCTCCCAATACTAATTGTCCATTTTCCCATTCTACTTTCAAGTATGTTCCATTATCAAATTTATTTATTCGTTTCATCATTTCATCCATAACATTTCTCCTTAATGTGGTCTAGCTGGAACTATATGTGCTCCTTTTTTCCATAATAGATTATACCAACTGTTGTTTCTACTTTAATACCTGTATCAGGATCGATATATTGACCAATAATCTTTTCACAATCTGCTCTTTCTTTATTATTTGCAATAAAAGCTCCTGTTCCAGCACTATTATTAAGTAATTTTTGAACATCACTGGAATCCCCATATATTATACTTTTGGTCTGTCCATTATTTAATACTGTTTTATACTTATTAGTTCCTGGGATATGCTTATTCTGTTGATCTACATTTACCTTTGCTTTATACTCATTAATTGTTTTATATGCATTTTTTTGTGAAACTTTCTCTGTCTCAAATTTAACTACATTCCCTGAGGAATCCCCCCAAAATTTAATACTTTCTCCATCTGGCAGGGCAACTTCCAGTCCTTCTTTTTTGGCAAATCCCAGTACCTCATCTGCCCATTTGGCTACATCGTCTCTATACTTTGCAAGGAGTTCTGCTGTCTGGCTTCCAACCACAACGTCCGCATTGATAAATCGCTTTAACTGTGGACTGTAGTATCTTGCTCTCATATACAGTAATCCATTGGAATCCGTAACTACGCCATCTCTACCATTGTATAAGAAGAGGACGGTAAGCGTTCCTGTTTTGTAACCGTTCCATAGGTGTTATAGGCATAGGTATCGGTAACGGCTCCACTTAAATCGTAGTGATAACTGTAGTATCCACTCAGAAACAGTTACTTCCAATGCAGTTCCTCCAGTTTTACTTCCTGACCTATCTATAATATTTCAGAGATTTCTTTTCCACTTTGCAACCCTATAGTATTACTTATACTTGATTATATCCCACTTCTCCATATAATCTTTCCATATTTTGTTTAGGATTATCTATTTCTGCAATTTTCCGTATGTAACTTTACTTCCATGGTAGAATTCAATGATTTCATTTTCATTTAGTGACAGTAACCAAGTGTTAAATGAAACAGCTAAGACATCATATATATTATTTAATATTGTAAACAAATTACAGATTACAGCTGGTGTATCTTGCATATCCCATAAAATGTAATACTTATTCTTCAAATTAAGTGTTTGATATAAATATGGCATTCCCTTTGTGTTTATAATTCCGTTAAATTTACCCCAGTCGATACTGCCATAGAAAGTTACTGGAAAACTTTCCACTAATCTATTAAAAATTTCTTCTGTACTTTCTAAAGAAAGTATTTCAAAATTATTCAAACAATCAATACATTCTTGAAATAATGTATTGTTCTTCCAATTTTCATCGCTCAACCTTCTTTTATTTTTTTCTTTTAGTAAATGATATCGTTTTTTTTGTTCTTCATCCATGTCTATAAAATATCTCCTTGTCTTTATTATATTTTTATATATGACCTTAATAATAAAGGCTACTATTTGCATTCTTACAGGTTATCAAGTTTCTCAACGGAAAATCTCTAAGAAAATCACTTAAACTTGATAGCCTATGATAAAATGACTAAGCGAAGAATCTTTAAGTAAGTGTCTATATTATATACTAATTCTATTTAACTCCATAAGTCAATTATCTTTGTATATTCATCATAAGATATCTCTATTGGAATTACCTTTTTATGGAATTATTGCGTTTTCCATTAGAAAAGTCTTCAATATTATAATGAACACCAAGCTCTTTATCAAAGTCAAGATGCCATCTTACTTTTTTATCAAATGATTCACGACCTATTTGTTTTCCATAACCATAGCTTAATTCTAGTCTTCCTATATATTTATTAGAACCATTTTTAAATGCATTCATTTTATCTAATTCACGCATCAAAGTATTTCTTACAGCATCATGTGTATTTTCTGTTTTCAAAATTATTTCATTTGATACTTTATTAGAATTTTTTTGGAGGCAAATCTAACTATATTCTCCGCTGAATCTCCCCAGAGTTTAACACTTCCTCCATCTGGCAGGGCAACTTCCAGTCCTTCTTTTTTGGCAAATCCCAGTATATCATCTGCCCATTTGGCTACATCGTCTCCATACTTTGCAAGAAGCTCTGCTGCTTGACTTCCAGCCTTACTTCCTGCATTGTGGATGAGTTTTCCTGCCCCTGCTGCATCTCCTATGATTGGCAGGAATGCCGTTGCAGAGAATCCTGCGTTTACCAGATCTCCTGCAAGTAAATACCAGATTGCATTTACTCCATCGAAAGCGGCTCCTACTACTGGTAAAAATCCTAAAATATCTAAAGCAGTATGTCCCCAACTTCCCCAACTGCTTCCTGGCTCTGCAATAAGTACAAATGGACCCACATATGAGATTGGATTTCCGTTGACATAAGCATAGCGGTTTAAAGTAAGAGATTCTTGAATGCTTCCAGCAACGATGTCCGCATTGATAAATCGCTTCTCTATTCAGAATATATTTATAGAAAAGATTTCCCCAAGACTTTTTATTCATCTTGGAGCAATCTTATTCACTTTTTGGAATAACGTTATGTAAGATCAAAACCAACCATTTATTTTACTCGAAAAAATGAATTGGTTTAGCATTCCGCTAACTCCTTTATAAATTCATAATTAGAACTCGAAATTACAGTGCCTGTAATAAATTCCGCAACATACGTATCAAAATCAGTAAAGTCATAAAAATCATCATCTTGATAGACTTTTTTTACATTTTTTAATGCACAGCAAAACATCTCTTTACTTTTTTCATGATTCGATTCCGATAATAAATACCCTAACCGTTTATATGGATATACATATTGATCACATAATTGAATTGATTTCTCAAGATTAATTTTTTCATTTTCTATATCTTTTTCTGTATAATAATATAAAGATAAAAGATATAGAATCATTGCTTGTTTTTCTTTACAATTACATGTCACTTCACTTAGTCGTTTTGCTAAGTCTTCCGTTATTGCTAAATAATGCCAATGAATTTCTGCTTCTAATATTAATACTTCCAAATGATTCGGAGATAATTGATAAATTTCTTCAATACACTTTAATGCACTTTCATAATCTTCAAATGGAAGTTGCAATTCTATCAGAGCAAGCTTTAACCATAAATTCACTTTCGTTTTGTCTTTTTCTAATTGTTATTTTACAATCCATTCTGCCGTTTCTACATCATCATTTTTAATTTCCTGTGATAAATCCATATTTGACTCTTGAATTTTTTCAACATATCCGCTTATAAATTACAGATTTAGCTCAAGCTCAAGTACAAGCTTATTTGTTGGCTCTACTTTTAAAATCTCTTCTGCTATTTTTTTTTGCTTCTTCTATGCCTACTAATTTTTCGGGTATATGATAGAAAAATAATATTCTCTCTAAGTTTTCAATATTTTTTTTGATCCGTAGAACTTCTCTTGAATGAAATAATGCAACGGAATACGCTCCCTCTAAAAAACAAAATGGATTTATCATAATATCTATCGCTAACTCCATCCATTCTATTTGTTCTGTTTTCCATATCATATATTGTACAAAACTATATACACATATATTTTCTGTATCATAGGCAATATTCATTATCATATTTCCTGCATCTTTTATATCCATTTTTTCGCAGATTTTCTCTGCATCTACATACTTTCCTTGTAATAATTTCTCTTCCAACTCTTTTATCATATGCATCACCAATATATAAAAAGTTTTCTTCTAACCAATACAAACTAGTTCCTCTATTACACAACAATCTGTATACTAAATCTGTAAAACTTTTAGATATGATAGGACATTCCCCAATAACTCCGTGTCGATCCCAAAAGCTATCATAACATTGTCCTAATCTTTCTTTTGATAAATCAATTGTAATGTAATTATTTTCTATATCTTTTCCAATAATATACCATTTGGATGATATATCTTCTTCGCATAGATCTCCAACAATAATGGGATTTGCTAATACTACTTCTGTTGGATTTACAATAAAAAAACTACATTTTTCACTAGGGAAAAAAGAGATTCCCCCACAATTTTCATAGAATATTTTTAAATCATTAGGTAACTCTACTCCTTTTCCTAATAACGGAAGACCACAAGGAGGATATACGATGCATTCTGGATCATTTTTAACTTTATTAATTATTTCTAAAATATCCATTTTAATCTCCATTCTATCGTCTTTCATTCTTAACATAAATAATAATGAAAATTTTTGATTGATTTCAATTTCGATACAATCATTTTTAAATACATGCGAGTAAATATCAATTTAGTTTTGATATTCTTAAAATTATCTATGTTAGTTCAGTTTTCTTTACAATTTTAAAATGATTGGGTAGACTTATTGCAATTTTTAATTCGTTTTCAAGTATGCTCTTATATATTT
>FCNS01000031.1 GCA_900045905.1 Clostridiales bacterium CHKCI001
TGGTGGTACATATATAGAAGTACCGAGCAATTACCGAGCAAGTCAGTATGACCACACGGTAGATGATTACAGGAAAAAGAAACTATCGGACAGAATGTATCACTTAGCAGACGGGACTTTGGTGCAGCGGGATTGGTATTCCTCCTTTTTGTTGTACTGTTACGATTACAGAACGAAAGAGATAGATAAAAATAAATGTATCACCGAGTTCCATACCTGTTACGACAAAGAAAAAGCCTTAATCGAATGGATTCGGGCAAATAATATTAAAATACTTAATAGTGGAATTAAGATAGCATAAAACTATATCGGGGAGATTGACTATACTTCCTTATCGAAAGATAGAAAATTACCGTCAATGTGGTCGTAGGACTGCTTGGTAATAAAAGTTCTTACTCAAATAGATTGATACCTGTATTCCAAAGTCTGAAAATGATGTACGATTACAGGCTAAACTTGGTAGTAAGAACCCCACAGGCTTGCCTGTGGGAGTAGTCAGAATCGAATAATATTGGCACGATATTCATCAGGCAGTATAGTATGAAATTTTTGGAATACCATTTGGTTGTACAGCTGAGATGCCAGTACCTCCTGTTCAAATAAATGAAATCCAACTGGTGTTAACTTTGTCTTGGCGTCAGCAGCTTTGGTTATAATTGGAATTTGACACTGCTTTTTGAGAGAAGAAAGAATCGGAGTAGATTCCATACGAAATCCAAGGATTCTGGCATAAAGACAGTAATCAGATTGCTTATATTGCTGCATATCTTCTTTTGTAATATTTGCGATAAGATGGATCAAACTTCGACAAATACGTGTGTGCGTGATATTTTTGGATTTTAACTGATCTGCCCATGCGTCGAAACAATGACAGGCAGGTTGCATACGAACGGCACGATTGGAGAGTTCTTTACTCCATTCAGCATATAAATGGTAATCAGATTTTGTTAAAAAACAATAGTTTAAAACAGCCGAGAGGTCGTTGGAGACAATAGGAGTTTTCACTCGATAATATGCAGTTAGTTTTTCTCGAACCATTTTGGGCACTGCTTTGGAAAGTAATAAGTCGGTTTTTGAATGTTTGGATAGATCAGTTGCCGTTTCTAATAGTTGACGCACTGCTGTGGCAGAGCTGATTTCATCCTGAATCTGGGCAGAATGATAGCCTGATGCGATGCGGCGAATTGGGATAGTATGGATGGAACTGGATAAACGCTGCAATGCTTTTAAATATTCAATACCTAGAATATTATTTGGAGAAGACAAAATGGATTCTAATTGGTTTGCTTCTATATCGAATGATTCAAAACAATTTGAGTCGGATTTTTGCTTCAAATAAGAGAGAATGGCCTCTGTTCGTGCTTTTGGAAAAGAATTTCCGTTTCTTAAGCTAGTTTGCAAAGCAGTACGATAGGCAGGCGGTTCTTCGCAAAAAATAGATGCGAGAGTGGTTAATAGTGCTTCATTGTCATACTCACTGCCAAAACATAAATGGGTTACAATTCCAAGTGAATTTAAAAGAGCCACTGCTGCGTGAGCAAATATTTCCGCGCTGGCACAGGCAAATGGCATAGGAAGTTCCAATACAAGATCGGCACCAGCTTCCAGAGCCATTTGTGTGCGGCTATATTTATCAATAATGGCTGGTGCGCCACGCTGTACAAAATTTCCGCTCATTACAACGATGCAAAAATCGGCTTTTGTATGGGCGATAGCCTGTCTGATATGATAAAGATGTCCATTGTGAAATGGGTTATATTCTGTGATTAATCCTACAATATTCAATCTAATAATCCCTCGCTAAAAAGTTTTTTATTATCGTGATATGCAAAAAGAAGCTCCAGTGGAGGTTCTTTTTGTTATTGTGATGTGTAAAAGATATCTACTGGAGACTTCTTTTGCTACTATATCACAATAAAACGCAACTGCCAAGGTATAAATGTTTAACTTCCCGTAGATTGATAACGGCGTACTCCAAACCTCCAAAGGAGAAAACATGGAAGAAAGAAGCAGCAGGAAAGAAGTGGGAGTATCATAAAAATAGGTTTTTGTATTTGTCCAATTAAATATAAAAATGGATAGTATTGAAACAAAGCAAATGGAACGATATAAGTGCAGATACGCAGCACTGTTTTTCCGTAAATTCCAATTGGATATTTTCCATACTCTCTTGCACCGTCTGTAAAAATATTCATAAACTCTAAGCTCTCAACCGTAAAGAAGCAAAGAGATGCATAAAGTAAAAATAAGGAAGCAAAAGTAATTACCCCTCCAATGATCATGAAAATTAGTGTAAAAATTTTTGAAAGGTTCCATATGACTCCACTCGTTGGAATTGCATAGCCAAAGATTACAATTGCTTGAATCATGCGTCCGATACGAGAAAATTCCATTCGGCTTCCAAGTATTTGCAGAATCAAACTTCTAGGACGAACTAAAATCTGATCAAATTCTCCTTTTTGTATTAGAAACGAAAAGGAATCAAATCCTCGAAAAAAGCATTCTGCTAAGGAAAAGGACAGTAATACAGTAGAAAAACAGAGTAAGCATTGGCTATATGTAAATCCCTTTACTTGGTGGAATCGCTCTAACATAAAATACACGCCTAAAAATACATTAAAGGAAACGAGAAATTGTCCAATTGTACTAAGAAAAAAGGATGCTTTATATTGCATAATCGTCTTTAGATGAATTGTAAAATAATGGAAATATAACTTCATTTGCTTAACCTCCTTGAACAACAACTTGTTTTAGTGCACGATGCATCATAGCTTTTCCAATGACAAGGAATACAATGAGCCAAAAGAGCTGTAACCCGATTACCATTATTAATTCTGAACCATGAATATCACCGCTGTAAATACGGAATGGAGCATTGTTCATAGAAGCAAATGGAAGAAATTGTATCACCGATAACCATCTGTCTGGAAGAAATGGAAGTGGAATCACTGCACCGCATAAAAATTCGGATAGATTTGAAGCAACCATGCGAATTCCTGTATCAGAAATCGTGAAAAATGATACAATATAAATAATCATATTAAAGGATGCAACAAGACAAGTTCCAAGAATCATTGAAACAAGAAAACATCCTGCTGCGACTGGAGTTGGAGGTAAGCTCATTCCATATGGTTTTGGAAAAAATGCGGTAACGAGGAGGATCGGCATACAGCGAAGAACTGCTTTGGAAAGTCGAATGGCAATGGTTCGTGTAAACCAGAGATTGTACAAATTAAGTGGTCGGCATAACTCGTAGCAAATCGATCCATCTCGAATGGAGCGAAAAATGTCTTCTTCCCAAAACCATGTCATATAGAGTGCCAAAAATGCTTGTTGGAGCCAAATATAGCAAGAAAGTGCAGAAAACTCCATTGGAAATGCAGACGGATCTGCTTCATAAAATGCACGGAATAATAAAATTTCCATAAATCCCCAAGTGAATTGAGTGATAACTCCAGCAAGTGCAGCGGATCGGTATTGCAAACCGTGAATAAAACGCATACGGAAAAAAGAGAGATATTTCTTCATAAAGTCATCCCTCCTAAATATGATACGTTTGATAGAGTTTTGCTACAATTTCATCGAGTGAAGCATCGGTATCAGGAACCATTTGTTTCATCGTATCCAATGTTCCGTCCATTAAAATGCGTCCTTTTCCAATCAAAAGAATTCGATTGGTCAAAGCCTCAATGTCTTGCATATCGTGTGTTGTTAGAATAACCGTTGTCTGGTGAGACTGATTAAACTTACGAATAAAACTCCGAACTGCCAATTTGGATACTGCATCCAATCCAATCGTCGGTTCATCCAAAAATAGAATTTTCGGTTCATGTAGCAAAGCAGCAGCAATTTCACATCGCATCCGTTGTCCAAGTGATAATTGTCTCGTTGGAGTTTTTATAATTTGTTCCAAATTTAATAGTGATACGAGTTCTTCAAGCATATGATGATAATTTACAGCTGGTACGCTGTAAATATCTCGCAAAAGTTCAAACGAATCGATCACAGGCACATCCCACCAAAGTTGGGAGCGTTGTCCAAACACGACACCGATTTCCTTTACATATGCTTTTCGTTCTTTCCAAGGGGTTCGTCCGTTGATTTGACAGGTTCCACTGTCAGGTGTGAGAATTCCGCTGAGGATTTTAATGGTCGAAGATTTCCCAGCCCCATTTGGACCAATATAGCCGACCATTTCACCATCGGCGATCGAAAAAGAAATGTCATTGAGTGCAGGAATCTGGTCATACTGCCGATTCCAAAGCGATTGAATTGCGGAATAAAATCCAGCATTGCGTCTGGCGACACGGAACGTTTTACATAAATGTTCCACTTGAATCATAAAAATCCCTCCTGGTAGTTATATTGGCTGACAACACAAGTGATAAAAGAATGGCAGAACAGCCGAAAAAGATAAGATCACGAATTCAGGCAGAGGATAGCAGGGGGAGTTATCATGGCCTGTAGTGTGTCAGAAATATCTTGCCAAGCGGCTGGAGGATTCCTCCAAAAACCGTGGTAACATATTCTCTTTTCAAAAAAGAAAAGGAAAATTATTGTAACATAAAAAGGGGCATAAATCAACAATTTTTATTCAATTTTTCCATCTAAAAAGGCATTTAAAATATTTTGAGGAGCATCGTAGTAAAAACTACTGTTATAATCATCAATTTTATCACTAACAAAAGAGTTATATGCTGCAAACAAAGCATCTATGAGATCAATATTCTTCTCCTTGGAAATGCCAAGAATAAGTCGTTTGTATACTTTTCCAATATCCCAATGGCTGGGAACTGCATATTTTGAAGCGCTGACATTGTCAAATGTACCAGTAGAAATATTTGCCTGCTGAATAAAGTCGTCGCTAACTTGGTCAATATTGTCGCTATGGTAAATATCAGCTAGATTGAAAATTTTAGTGACCAGAGCTTTTCCTAATTGATTAACAATGGCGGATCGTTTGTTTTTTGTTTTTCTTGCAATATATTCAATTAAACTACATGTAAAAAATAGGTCATTTGCTTTTGAATCTTCCCTTCCTGTCATAATTATACCTCCTCACTTGATAAAAACTCTAAACAGTTTAATGCAGCAGTAGTACAAAAATTAATTTGATGGGTAGGATATTTAAACTTTGCCAGAGACCAAAATTGATCTCTTGTAATAATTCCATCAATATAATCAGCAATATAGTTATAAATTTGATCGTTTGCCATTGCACCAATAACGATGTCGTAATTATGATGAACTCCGTGACGACAGTTAATAATAAAATCAAGCCATTCTTCCGTCATTTGTTTAAATTCCAGTATATTAAGATTTGTGTTCATACGGACAGTATATATATTTACTATAGGGGTGTTATATCTTCGTGCCCATCGTTCTGCTTGTTCTCGAATGACAGTACAGTAAAAGCCAGTACCAAAGTCTTTTGTATTTTTTCTTTTTATAATCTTAGGGTGTTTTATGGTTGTATAACTCCCATGATAAACCGTCATTTTTCCCATTATTATAATTCTTCCTTTCAATATTTTTGGAATTTTTGAGTTTAATATCGTTTCTTTTGTTATTTTATCGCTCATATATCGATTTGTCAATTAATTTAACCGAATCAAGGAAGGCTTGTCAAGCCTAGAAAGACTGCCTATGAATGGATGGTTTATACCCGATTCAAAGCAGTCTTTCCAGTTATTTATATAAAATTAGAAGGTAGCATAGTTATTCTTCAGATAAGTTTCGATGCAGGAGTTTATGTTCTTTTCCTGTAAGGAAGTTATCATATAATTCTGTAAGAAGTGGGTTTTTATTGGAAAAACGAACGTTGGAACTGAGGTCTACACGGTAAATGCCTTCCTGACGGCTTCTCTTAGTACGAGGACCAGGATGAACTGGTTGACCGCCGCCCAAAATACAGCCTCGGCGGCATGCCATAACCTCTACAAAATCGTAATGTGCAGTTCCAGCCTTAATCGATTCCAGTAACCTTCCTGCATTACCCAGACCATTTATAACTGCAATATGAACTTCTCGATCACCTACTGTAACAGTAGTTTCTTTGATTGGAATATCACCGCGAATACCACTTAGGCTGATTTCCTGAAGGGTTGTATAATCCTGTTTTGGAGCAATGGCACGAAGCACTGCTTCGGTAACACCGCCAGTAATACCAAAGATAGCACCGCCTCCAGAGGCCAAGCCAAATGGCATGTCGGTTGCTTCATCTGCAAGTGTTTCAAATTTAATTCCAGCGTATTTAATCATTTTTACGATCTCGGTTGTAGTGATAACGATATCGGTATCTTGTTTGCCATCGGTAAAGTTATCAGGACGCAGAATCTCACCTTTCTTTGCTGTACATGGCATAATCGAAACAATGAATGTTTCTTTTCCTTCTTCTTTATCCCGTTCTTTATAAAATTCTTTTGTCACTGCGGAGAACATTCCCTGCGGAGAACGACAAGTAGAAATATTTTTTGTAAACTCTGGATATTTCTGTTCACAGTATTTCACCCATCCTGGACAGCAGGAGGTAAATAACGGAAGGTTTTCTCCTGATTTTAAACGTTCCAAAAGCTCTTTACTTTCTTCCATAACGGTTAAATCTGCACCAAAGTTCGTATCATACACTTCGTCAAAACCGAGACGACGCAGAGCAGCCACAAGTTTTCCCATGCAATTTTCCCCTTTTGGAATACCAAAACTATCTCCGATAGCAAGACGAACAGAAGGTGCAATCTGTGCGATAACACGTTTCTTTGGATCGTCTAGAGCCTCCCATACTTCGGTACGATTGGTACGGATTGTAATGGCACCAGTTGGACAGACAACACGACACTGTCCACATCCAACGCAGTCTGTTTCTGCAATTGTACGGTTAAAAGCTGGCATAACTTCTGTTTTCGCACCACGAAATGCAAAATCCAGTGCACCAACTCCCTGTACCTCATCGCATGTACGTACACAGTCTCCACATAAAATACACTTATTTGGGTCTCGTACAATAGATGGAGAACTTAAATCCAATGGGCGTTCTACACGATGATCTTTAAATCGGATATGATCGATGGCAAGACGGTTCGCAAGATCTTGTAATGTACAATCCCCATTTTTATGGCAAGTAGTACAGGAGGTACAGTGAGAACCGAGTAAGAGTTCTAAAATTAATTTTCTATGATGACGTACTTTTGGTGTGTTTGTATAAATGACCATGCCAGGGCGAGGCTGTTCCGAACAAGAAGCAAACATACGCCCACGATCGTCTTCTACAACACACATACGACAGGCTCCATAAATGGAAAGTTCTGAGTGGTAGCAAAACGTAGGAAGATCGATACCAGCTTTACGAATCAGAGAAAGTACATTTTTTTCCCCTTCAATTGGTACTACCATATGATCAATTGTAATATAATCCATTTCATTCCCTCCTAGCTTTCTACAACAATAGCATCAAATGGACAGTTTTCTTGACAGGCACCACACTTAATGCATTTCTTTATATCAATTGTAAATGGTTGTTTGATTTTTCCAGTAATAGCATTAACTGGACAGTTGCGGGCACATTTGGAACAGCCTTTGCACTTGTCAGGGTTAATGATATATTTTCTGAGTGCCTGACAGTTTCCAGCTGGACAGCGTTTCTCAATTACATGTGCTTCATATTCGTTGCGGAATACTTTCAATGTGCTTAGAACTGGAAGAGCAGCACTTTTTCCAAGTCCACATAATGCAGTATCCGAAATGGTTTCTCCGAGTTCTTGTAATAGATCAAGGTCTTCTAATGTACCGTTTCCATTTACAATTCGCTCTAATATTTCTAACATACGCATGGTACCTTCTCGGCATGGAACACATTTGCCACAGCTTTCATTTTGCGTAAAATTCATAAAGAAGCGGGCTACTTCTACCATACAAGTATGAATATCCATAACAACAAGTCCACCAGAGCCGATCATGGCTCCACGCTTCTTTAAAGAGTCAAAATCAAGTGGAAGATCTAAATCGGTAGAGATCAGACATCCGCCAGATGGCCCTCCGATTTGGATGGCTTTAAATTGCTCATCGTTTTTAATACCACCACCAATATCATAGACAATTTTTCTAAGATTGGTTCCCATTGGAACTTCAATTAAACCAGTATTTTTTACGCTTCCTGTTAAAGCGAATGCTTTGGTTCCAGGGCTGCCTTCTGTACCAATGGAGCGGAACCAATCTGATCCATTCATAATAATCAATGGAACGTTAGCATAAGTTTCTACATTGTTTAATACAGTAGGTTTGGCCCAAAGACCTTGTTCAACGGTGCGAGGTGGTTTCGTACGAGGCATACCACGCTGGCCTTCAATGGATGCAGTTAAAGCACTTCCCTCTCCGCAGACAAAAGCTCCTGCACCTCGATTAATATGTAAGTGAAAACTAAAATCAGATCCCATAATGTGATCTCCAATGAGCTGCATTTGCTCTGCCTGAGCAATTGCAATTTGAAGTCGTTTTACTGCAAGAGGGTATTCTGCACGTACATAAATATACCCTTCCTGTGCTCCAACGGCATAGGCAGCAATTAGCATACCTTCTAACATCTTGTGAGGGTCACCTTCCATAATGCTTCGATCCATAAAAGCACCAGGATCGCCTTCATCTCCATTACAGACAATATAACGGATCGTTTCTTTTTGACGTGCGACTTGTTTCCACTTATATCCAGTAGGAAATCCGCCGCCGCCGCGTCCACGTAAATTAGAATCAGAGATTGTTTGAATTATTTCATCAGGTGTCATAGTGAACAAAGCTTTTTCCAAAGCCTGATAACCGCCGTTGGCAATGGCTTCGTCGATGTTTTCTGCATCGATATGGCCGCAGTTTTTTAATACGATACGTGTTTGCTGTGCATAAAATGGAATTTCTTCCTGAGCAGTATAAGTTACTCCGTTCATATGATAAAGAAGACGTTCAATTGGTTTTCCCTGAAGGATTGTTTCATGGAAAATTTCTTCACAGTCTGATTCTTGTACTTTAATATAGAGAATATTATATGGCTCAATACGTACCAGTGGTCCCATCTCACAGAAACCATGACATCCACTTCGTTTAATTCCAACATGTGCGATTTCTTTTCCAAATTCAACTGAAATATGTGCAATATCTTTACAAAGTTCCTGAAGCCTAGCATAGATTCGATCCGAGCCTCCAGCCAGACATCCAGTTCCTGCACAGATTAGAATACGTACTTGCTGACGTTCCATTTCTTTTTGAGCATTGAGACGTTCTGTTGTTAAAGCCTCTCGGTTACTAATTTTCATTCGCTCTCACCTCGCAATTCTTGAATTAATTCAGAAACTTTATCAGGTGTCATAGCTGGATGAACTTGGTCATTTACTGTTAGAACAGGGGCAAGTCCGCAAGCGCCGAGACAGGATACCGTTTCCAACGTAAAAAGCATATCATCTGTTGTAGATTTTTCTTTGGAAAGTCCTAGCTCTTTATAGAGTCGTTCTAATACTGTGGTAGATTTACGAACATGGCAGGCAGTTCCATCACATACTTTGATAATATATTTTCCCTTTGCTTCGAATGAAAAGTTTTCATAGAATGTAGCGACACTATAGGCTTTTGCTTCATTAATATGAATCTTTTTTGCCACATAGCTTAAAAGCTCTGGTGGGAGATAACGGTATTCATTTTGAATATCTTGGATGATTGGAATTAAAGCACTCTGGGAGTGTCCATAATGTTCTATAATCTCATCCGCTTTCTCATAATAAGAAGCGTCTAACATAGTAGTAACCTCCTTTTTAAATTTGATGGTTAGTTGTGTATAACTTTGGTTTGGGTAAAATGTACAATTATAAAGAAAAGTACAGAAAGATATCTATAAAAACATATAAAATAAATGTAAAAAATAGAACAAACATTGTTAATATTATATCAACTAAATAACAAACAATCAAGGGAAAGATAAAAAAAACTACAAAAAATAAGAAATGCCTATTTTTTAACCCATCAAAGACTTGAATGCTGTCCTGACGATTAGACTGCAATAAGCATTTGATGGGTTTTTATAATAATTAGTTAGAATGAATTAGTAACTGGTGTTCTCGAATTACAAAGAAGAGACAGAGTATTAAAGCTAGAGCATCGCTAATAGGTTGTGCAAGGAAGATACCGTTGACATCTAAGAAAATAGGAAGAATATAAATAAACGGAATTAAAAAAATAATTTGTCTCAACATAGTAATAATAATGGATGGTGCAGGTTTTGCAAGTGACTGGAAGAATGTAGTGACTAGCATAACAAATCCTAAAATAGGGGTAATGCAAAAATTGAGACGTAGTCCAATAATTCCAATTTCAAACATACTTTCTGTACCGCCAAATGCCATGAGAATTTGTTTTGGAAAAATCATTACAATGATCCATATGATACAAGTAATTCCGACGGAAAAAGCGGTTGCTTGATAAAGCGTGGACATAACTCGTTTATAATTTCCTGAACCGAAATTATTTCCAATAATTGGCTGAATCCCTTGACTGATTCCGCTGGCAGGCATAATAACAAATGTCATAATACTTGCTACAACGGCGTAAACACTAATTGCGATATCACCGCCATATTTTCCAAGCTGGCCGTTATAAACAAGACTAATAAATCCCATTGCCATTTGTGCTACCCAAAAGGCAAATCCACAAGAGATAATTTTAGGATATAATGTGCGGTTTAAGCGAAAAATCTTAGGCTGAACACTTACTAATGTTTTTTTGTTAAACAAAAGATATCCGCCAAAAACTGTGGAAAGAATCTGACCGATGACAGTTGCCCATGCAGCTCCAGCTACACCCCAGTCCAATCCAGCTACAAATACAGCGTCTAATATGATGTTTGTAACAGCTCCAATACCCGTGACACACATTCCCATAATTGGTTTTCCAGATACACGTACAAAGTCGCAGAAAACTTGTGTTAATCCTTGAAAAAGGCAGCCAAGCGATACAATTCGGTAATAGGTAATTGCATATTCATAAGCGGTATCAGTAACTCCAAATATTTTTAAAATTGGATCGGCAAATACTAATAAAATAATAGTTAAAAAGATTTCAGAGATACAGACGAGTACAAATGAGTTCCCAAATGTTTGGTTCATACGTTCCTTGTCATTTTTTCCTGCAAACAAGCTAAATAAAGTAGAACCTCCTGCGCTACAAGTCAATCCAAATGCCATCATCATATAAGAAAGAGGGAAACAAATAGAAAGACCTGCTAAAGCGGAAGTTCCATTAAAGTTCCCGACGAAAATTCGATCTACAATATTATAAATTGCAGTAATTAGAAGAGAAATTGCGGCAGGAATGGAAAATTTAAGAATCATAGGAAATAGTTTTCCGTGTTGAAAATCAACATTGTTTTGCATTGTGAAATCATCCTTTCTTTAAAAATTAGGAACCTAAGTATAAAATGAAATTTATCTAACTCCATGCCCCGCACACCACCATGATATAAAAGTCGATTGCTCCGCACTTTAGTGCTCTCGCAATCGTCACCTGTATTCACAATCCGAGTGATCCCACTCTTTGTTCATACAAGCTAGCCCATCCAATAGCCATGAACCATCCCATATAAATACGGTCTGGCTCATGGCTGCTGTCTAGGACTTTTAAGATAAGTTCTTTAACATTTTTTCCATAACTTGAAAAAAGACTTCAAGCTGTTCTGGATCAATGTCTTTTGTTAAATCATGTTCCAGTTTTGTTAAATCAGTAATGACTTGTTTTTGATAATGAATTGCTTTTTCACTGGGAATGATTTTTTTTAATCTTCCGTCATAAGAAGTTGGCTCCCTGTGGATCAGTCCATTTTGCTCCATTTTTTTTAGAATTTCCGTTGCGCTGGAAGGACGCAGACTATATTCTTCTTCAATATCTTTTTGAAAAATATCATCCGTCTGTGCCAAAATAAAATGGAGAATTCGACCCTGTGCACCGCTTAATGCACCGTTTAAAGAGAAAGCATTGGTATGGCGGCGTATTTTGTTGGAAAGCTTACTAACATAACGGGCGGCAGAACGGGATAACGACTGCATAAAGTTCTCTCCTTTATTTACTTAGTTTCCTAAATATAATAGCATAATTTAATAAGGATATCAAGTAATCTTAATTTTTTAATTTTGTTATGTTAGGGTTTCCTAAAATATGGACAGAATAATCTTAAAAAATAGAAAGGACAAAAGAGATGACAAAAGTATTCCAAATATTCATTCGATATACAATAAGAAATATTATCGGGATGATTGGATTGTCCTGTTATATTTTGGCTGATACTTATTTTATTGCAAAAGGGTTAGGAGCAAACGGATTAACTGCGTTAAATTTGGCAATTCCTGTTTATAGTTTTATTTATGGGCTTGGGATGATGATTGGTATGGGTGGTGCAACAAGATATTCAATTGAAAAAGAAATCGCATCGAAACAACAAACTGATCTCGTTTTTTCTCATGCTGTTTGGATGGCAGTTTGGCTTTCGGTTGTCTTAGTTGGAATGGGAGTTACGATTTCTCGTCCGTTGGCATTTCTATTAGGGGCAGATGCAGTTACAGTTGCAGATACAAGTAGTTACTTGAGAATTACTATGATATTTGCGCCAATGTTTTTAATAAATCAAGTGTTGCTTTGTTTTGTGCGAAATGATAAAAATCCTGGACTTTCTATGATGGCTATGTTAATAGGAAGTTTTGCAAATATTGTGTTGGACTATATTTTAATTTTTCCTCTTCAGCTTGGGATGTTTGGAGCTGCACTTGCGACAGGATGTTCTCCAATTGTTAGTATGTTGATTTTATCGGTCCATTTTTGGAAAAAGCAAAATGGATTTTCTCTTAAAAAGATAAAGTGGCAGAAGAAACGAATTACAGACATTGTTATATTGGGATTAACCTCATTTGTGGGAGAAATTTCTTCGGGAATTGTAATTATTGTATTCAATCTAATTATCTTAGATTTGACTGGTAATGTGGGCGTAGCTGCGTATGGAATTGTAGCAAATATTTCACTTGTGGCAATTGCAATTTATAATGGTTTGGCACAGGGAGTACAACCAATTATTAGTGAGGCCTATGGAATGGGAAATTCCAGTACAGTAAAATTAACTTATCGATATGCAGTTATCACGGAAATTTTACTAGCTATTGCAATTTATGGACTTGTTTTTGGTTTTTCAGAACCGATTGTTGCGTTGTTTAATGAGGAAAAGAATGCAGTGCTGGCGGAGATTGCAAGTCTTGGACTGAAGCAATACTTTACAGCTTTCTTGTTTGCTGGTTTTAATATTGTAACAACGGTATTTTTAAACTCCATAGATCAACCAAGGAAGGCATTTACAATTTCTATTGTAAGAGGATTTATTGTTATTACTCTATTGGCATTTATAATGTCTAAATTATTTGGTATGTCAGGAGTATGGTTTTCTTTCCCAGTCTGTGAAGGAATTACCACAATTCTTTCCGTTTTTTTGATTTATTTTCAAAAAAAGAAAAGAACGGAAATAAGAAAAACTACTTGACAAACATTTTGTAAGTCAGTATAATAAATGGGTATGTGTTATGGAAAGTTTTTTCCATGCATAATAGTGGAAACTTTTGAAGTGTTTTTCAAAGGTTTCGGGGACAAATCCGACAATTGGAGGTTGAATATGCAGATTAATTTGTCTGAGTTATTTGTCTGTGAAGGCAAGGTGATGCAGTACGAGATTCCGATTGAGATGGACGAGTTTGTAACTGCCTCTGGTAAGTATCCGTTAACAGAGAAAAAACCATTGCAGCTTATGATTACTCATTCTAAGAATCGAAATTTAAAGATTTGCGGAAATCTGGATCTGCATATGACGATTCCATGCGACCGCTGCTTAGAGCCGGTAGATAATCATTTACAGATTGCGTTTGAGCGTGATGTAGATGCCAATGCTACTGAGGAAGAGCGGATAGAGGCGCTAGATGAGCAACCCTATATGAATGGATATAACCTTGACGTAGACCTTTTGGTTTATGGCGAGCTTGTCGTGAACATGCCTATGAAAGTTCTTTGCAGAAATGACTGTAAAGGAATTTGTAATAGATGTGGAGCAAATCTCAATTATGAGACATGCGCCTGTGATGTCACGGAGCTTGACCCAAGAATGTCGGTTATCCGTGATATCTTTAACCAAAGCGGTATTGTTTCTTCTCATTCTTCTGAATCCAGCAGGAGAAAACAGAAGAAAAAGAAAAAATAATTTCGCATCGAGATATAAATCAAAGGAGGTGTAACCATGTCTATCTGCCCAAAGAATAAATCTTCTAAAGCAAGAAGAGATAGCCGTAGAGCAAACTGGAAGATGAGTGCTCCAAATCTTGTAAAGTGCAGCAAGTGCGGTGCTTTAATGATGCCTCATAGAGTATGCAAGGCTTGCGGTTCTTATAATAAAAAAGAGATTATTAAAGCTGACTAATTTAAGAGAGGGCTGTTGCAGATTGTAGCAGCCTCTTTTTTTGTTATTGTGATATGCAAAAGAAAGCTCCAGTGGAGGTTTTTTGTTTTATTAGACAAAAATGATCCTAATAATTTGGGAGGTTAGAAAAGTAGTTTGGAAAGATTTTCTAATTTCTTATTTTTCGATAAAAAAAGTAGTTGATTTCTGATTTATTATCTAGTATATTATGAATAGATTAGAGAGGGATAATCAGAAAAGAGGTTTGCTTATGATAACAGTTGCAGTTGATGCGATGGGTGGCGATAACGCTCCATTAGAGATTGTGAAGGGAGCTGTGGAGGCAGTTAAGCAAAGAAATGATATTATCATTCAGCTGGTTGGAAGAAGTGATGACATAGAAAGAGAGCTGGCGAAGTATACTTATGATAAGAAAAGAGTAAGTATTGTCCCTGCCAGTGAAGTGATTGAAACACAAGCCCCACCAGTTGCATCGATTCGTACAAAAAGAGATTCATCAATTGTAGTTGGGTTGAATCAAGTCAAAAATGAAAAAGCAGATGCGTTTGTCTCTTGTGGAAGTACCGGAGCCGTATTAGTTGGGGGTCAGTTAATTGCTGGTAAAATCAAGGGAGTAAAAAGAACGCCTCTTGCTCCTTTAATACCTACAGTCAAAAACCCATCCTTATTGATTGACTGTGGAGCCAATGTAGATGCTCGTAGCGAGCATCTTGTGCAGTTTGCCAAAATGGGGTCCATTTATATGAAACATATTATGGGGGTTAAAAATCCTCGTGTTGGTATTGCAAACATCGGTGCAGAAGAAGAAAAGGGCAATGCTCTTGTAAAAGAAACTTTTCCACTCTTAAAGGCGTGCAAAGATATTAACTTTATTGGAAGCGTAGAAGCTAGAGATATTCCGTTTGGAGTAGCAGATGTAATTGTCTGTGAGGCATTTGTTGGTAATGTAATCTTAAAGATGTATGAGGGCACAGGAAAGGCACTATTGAAAGAAATTAAGAGGGGATTACTGTCCAGTTTTAGAGGGAAAATAGGAGCTCTATTAATTAAGCCATCTCTAAAGGGAATGTTAAAGAAATTTGACGCTTCTGAATATGGTGGAGCACCGCTTTTAGGATTGAAAGGATTGGTTGTAAAAGCTCATGGAAGCTCAAATGCAAAAGAAGTAACAAATGCAATTATTCAGTGTGTTGCTTTTAAAGAACAGAAGATCAGTGAGAGAATAAGAGAGAGTCTAAGTGAAGACAAGAAATAAGGAGGAGAACAGAATGGAATTCGAAAAATTACAGCAGATTATTGCTGAAGTTTTGAATGTGGACGCAGATGAAATTTCAATGGAGACAACTTTTGTAGATGATTTGGGGGCAGATTCTTTGGATATTTTCCAGATCATCATGGGGATTGAAGAGGAGTTTGATGTAGAGATTCCAAATGAGGCAGCAGAGCATATTGTAACAGTTGGAGATGCTGTTGATCAGATTAAAAATGCAATTGCATAGTTTAAGTAGAATTGAGAGTGTTGTAAATGCAGTTTTCTGCTTTTACAACATTCTCTTTTAATAGAAAGAGGTGAAATTTTGAATCAGCATTTAAAGAAATTAGAGCAAAAAATTGGATATGAATTTCGAAATAAAAAGCTTCTGACACAGGCTATGACACATAGTTCTTATACAAACGAACATAAAGTAGGAAAACATTTTAATAATGAACGTCTGGAATTTCTAGGAGATGCAGTTTTGGAATTAGTCTCCAGTGAATTTTTATTCAAGAAATATAGTGAATATCCAGAAGGAGAATTAACAAAACTTCGTGCCAGTATGGTTTGCGAACCAACATTGGCTCTTTGTGCAAGAGAAATTGACTTAGGCAGTTACTTACTTCTTGGAAAAGGGGAAGAGGCAACTGGAGGACGAGAAAGAGATTCGATTATATCTGATACAATGGAAGCATTAATTGGCTCGATTTATCTGGATGGTGGTTTTGCTAGTGCAAAAGAGTTTATTGATCAGTTTGTGCTCAATGATATTGAAAATAAAAGGCTCTTTTATGATAGCAAGACTATCCTGCAGGAAATCGTGCAAAAAAACTTTGATCAGGTATTGACCTATGAGTTGTTGGAGGAGAAAGGTCCCGATCATGATAAACAATTTACGGTACAAGCTAAAATTGGAGAAATGTATGCTGGTATTGGTACAGGGCGTACAAAAAAAGCAGCTCAACAAATGGCTGCATATCAGACAATATTAAAACTTCGACAGGATGGTAATACATGTACTTAAAATCAATAGAAGTCAATGGTTTTAAATCGTTTGCAAATAAAATAAAATTGGAGTTTCATAATGGTATCACTTGTATTGTAGGGCCTAATGGAAGTGGAAAGAGCAATGTTGCAGATGCTGTACGATGGGTACTTGGAGAGCAGAGTGCCAAGCAATTACGTGGAAGTAGTATGCAAGATGTTATTTTTTCTGGAACAGAAAATCGGAAGCCACAAAGTTTTGCCTATGTGGCAATTACATTGGATAATTCCGATCATCAGCTAAATATTGATTATGAAGAAGTAACCGTTGCGCGTCGGGTTTATCGTTCTGGAGAAAGTGAATATTTACTGAATGGACATGCCTGTCGTTTAAAAGATGTGAATGAACTATTTTATGATACAGGAATTGGCAAAGAAGGATATTCCATTATTGGGCAAGGACAAATAGAAAGGATTCTCAGTAGTAAGCCAGAAGATAGAAGAGAATTATTTGATGAAGCAGCAGGAATTGTAAAATTTAAACGACGAAAAACCATTGCATTAAAAAAATTAGAAAATGAACGTGCCAATATGGTTCGTGTTACAGATATTCTAACGGAACTAGAAAAGCAAGTAGGACCATTGGAAAAACAATCTGAAGCAGCGAAACAGTTCCTAAAATTAAAAGAAGAGTTAAAGAAGTATGATATCCATGTATATATTTTAGAAAGAGAAACAGCAACCAAAATCTTAACAGATTTACAAGGGAAGCTAAAGATTACAGAGGATGAATTAAACGAAGTATCTTCCAAAAATGAAGCATTAAAAGCACAGTATGTATCAATTGAAACACAGATTGAACAAATGGAACTTCGTTTGGAAGCCAAAAAAACAGAATTAAATAATACAAAAGTACAAATAGGAGATATACAGGGACAAATTAATGTACTTCAAGAGCAGATTTATAATGAAAAGCGAAATAGAGAGACGGTATTGGAGCGTATTGAAGCAGTTCAAGCAGAAATTCAACAAAGAGAAGTCCAAAAGAATGAGTTGGCAGAACGTCAAAATGAAATGAATCGAGAACTGTATAATTGTGAAAATGCAAAAGAGAAAGCAAAAGCAGAACTGGAAGCTTTAGATCAGAAAATGCAACAATCTCGTCAAACAATGGAAGAGAAAAAGGGAACGATTATTACTCTTTTAAATGAGAAGGCTTCCTATGTTGCACAAGAGCAGAGATTCCAGACGATGATCGAACAAAATCAAATTCGCAAAGTGGAATTGAATCAAAAATTGCTCAAAAGTAAAACAGAAGAAACGGCACAACAAGAGTTAGTAAATCAATTCCAAAAGGAATCGAAACGCTTAGATGCTCAAATGAATCAATATGAACAGGATATTAGAACATTTGCTGTAAAGTTGGAAGAATTGGAGACAGAGTTTCAAAATAATAATGTATTATTTGCAGAAAAACAACAAAGATATCATGCAGTACATACGAGAGCAGAGTCTTTGAAAAATCTGGCAGAGCGCTATGAAGGCTATGGGAATAGCATAAAGCGAATTATGGAACAGCGTTCGAAAAGAAATGGAATCCATGGCGTTGTAGCTGATATTTTAAAAGTGAAGAAACGCTATGAAGTTGCAATTGAAACAGCACTTGGAGGTAGTATTCAAAACATCGTAACAGACACAGAGCAAACGGCAAAACAGTTAATTGAATTTCTGAAAAAAAATAAATTTGGTCGAGCTACCTTTCTTCCATTAAATGGTATTTCTGTTAGGAGTAGTTTTTCTCAAAAAGAAGCATTAAAAGAGACTGGTGTCATTGATCTGGCAAGTAACTTAGTAGAAGCCGATGTTTGTTATAAGACGTTAATCGAATATTTGCTTGGTCGTGTACTTGTGGTGGATCAGATTGATCATGCACTGGCAGTTGCGAGAAAATATCAGTACAGCATTCGTATTGTTACATTGGAAGGAGAGCTATTAAATGCAGGTGGCTCTATAACAGGTGGGGCATTTAAAAATGCAAGTAATCTGCTTGGACGTAACCGAGAAATTGAAGAGCTGGAAGCAGAAGAAACAGAGCTTTCCAGATGGCTGGCTGATATGCGAAAAACACAACAAGGTTGTGAAAATAAGATTACAGAGATTCGATCACAAAAAAAACAACTGGAAGATGCAGAGCAAGAAATACGACTTCAAATGACCAGAATAGGAATGAGTCAGAAGCAGGCAGAAGAAAAACTAGCAGAAATGGTTGCACAACGAAGCGATGTAATAAAAGAAAGTAATCAAATCGAACAATTATTGATGCAGTTAAAAGGAAACTGTGAGCAATTGCAGCAACGAGTGAAAGCAATCGATCAAAAAAATCAGGAATCAGAATCTTTTGTACTAGAATATCAGACAATTTTGGAAAAAGAGACAAAACAGAGGGAAGAAAATGCCAAATTGGCAGAAACACTTAGTCTCCAATATGCAAATTTGTCCCAATCTCACCAATTTATAAATGAGAATATGCAAAGAATCCATCGAGAAATGGAAAAATTTCAAGAAGAACAAAAAGATCTTAATGCTCGCATTCAGCAAAGCGAACAGATAGTAGAGCAGAAGATAGAACAGACAGAGGATATGAGTGTTCAAATGGAACAACAAAAACAAAAGCAGACTTTGTTGGAAAAAGAAATCGCAATTGCAGCAGAAAAGAAAGAAAATTTTGCTTATCGTCAAAAAGGATTTTTTGATCAAAGAGAAGAACTTTCTAGTAAAATTGCAGCTTTAGATAAAGAGTTGTTCCGATTGAATAACCAAAAAGAAAAGCAGGAAGAGCGTTTGGATGCACAAACCTCCTATTTATGGAATGAATATGAAATGATGCCAAGTGAAGCAATGCAGATGAAACAAGAGGGATATAATAACTTAAACCAACTGCGTAAACGCACGAATGAACTAAAAGATCAGATAAAAGCACTTGGAAATGTAAATATAAATGCAATTGAAGATTATAAAGAAGTTTTAGAGCGATATATGTTCATGAAAACGCAATATGAAGACTTAGTTCAGGCAGAGAAAGCTTTAGTGCAAGTAATTGAAGAGCTGGATATTGGTATGCGTCGTCAGTTCCAGGAAAAATTTGAAGAAATTAAGGCAGAATTTGATAAAGTATTCAAAGAACTGTTTGGTGGAGGAAAGGGTACGCTAGAGTTAATGGAAGGAGAAGATATTATTGAAGCAGGTATTCGTATTATCTCTCAGCCTCCAGGAAAAAAACTTCAAAATATGATGCAGCTTTCTGGAGGAGAAAAGGCACTCACTGCGATTTCTTTATTATTTGCAATTCAAAACTTAAAACCATCTCCATTTTGCTTGTTGGATGAAATTGAGGCAGCATTAGATGATTCCAATGTGGGAAGATTCTCGAATTATCTGCATAAGTTGACAAAAAACACGCAATTTATTATTATAACACATAGAAGAGGAACGATGGTATCCGCAGATCGTCTGTATGGAATTACGATGCAGGAAAAAGGAGTTTCTACGCTGGTAAGTGTTAACTTAATCGAACAGCAATTAGAATCGTAAATGAGGAGGAAAAATATGGGATTTTTTAGCCGATTAGTAGAAGGATTATCCAAGACTAGAAAAAACATTGTAAGAGGAATTGATTCTATTTTTAGTGGATTTTCTGCGATTGACGAAGATTTCTATGAAGAAATCGAAGAAGTATTAATTATGGGAGATCTTGGAATTAATGCGACAGCAGCCATTATGGAAAATCTGAGAGAAAAAGTAAAGGAACAAAAAATTAAAGATCCAGCAGAGTGTAAAGAACTTTTAATTAACAGCATTAAAGAACAAATGGATTTAGGAGAAAATGCATATGAATTTGAACATCGTAAATCCATTGTACTTGTTATTGGAGTAAATGGGGTTGGTAAGACAACATCTGTTGGTAAATTGGCAGATCAATTAAAATCACAGGGAAGATCCGTTTTGCTGGCAGCAGCCGATACATTTCGTGCTGGAGCGATTGAACAGCTGACCGAATGGGCCAATCGTGCAGGTGTTCCAATTGTGGCTCAAAAGGAAGGATCCGATCCAGCCGCAGTGATCTATGATGCGATTGCATCTGCGAAAGCAAAAAATACAGATGTCTTGCTTTGTGATACCGCAGGTCGTCTTCATAATAAGAAAAATCTGATGGAAGAATTAAAAAAGATTAATCGGATTATTGATAAAGAGTATCCAGAAGCATTTCGAGAAACGTTAATTGTATTAGATGGTACAACAGGACAAAATGCCCTGTCTCAGGCAAGACAGTTTATGGAAGCAGCCGATATTACTGGTATTATTCTAACGAAAATGGATGGTACAGCAAAAGGTGGAATTGCAGTTGCGATTCAGTCGGAACTGGGAGTTCCAGTAAAGTATATCGGAGTAGGAGAGAAGATTGATGATTTACAAAAATTCAATTCAGAAGAATTTGTAAATGCATTATTTGATAAGAGAGAAGAGGACTAAGAACAATGATGGAACAACTGACATTAGAAAAATTTGAAGAAGCAAGTGAAATCGTACAAAAAGTAACATTGGAAACAAAACTGAAATACAGCGAATATTTTACAGAGCAGACAGGAAATAAAGTATGGTTTAAACCAGAAAATATGCAGTACACAGGTGCTTATAAAGTAAGAGGTGCTTATTATAAAATTAGCACATTAAGTCAGGAAGAAAGAGACAGAGGTTTGATTACTGCATCAGCTGGAAATCATGCACAAGGTGTTGCATACGCTGCAAAAATCTATGGATGCAAAGCAGTCATTGTGATGCCTACTACAACTCCATTAATTAAAATTAACCGTACAAAAAGTTATGGTGCAGAAGTCGTTCTTTATGGAGATGTTTATGACGAAGCATGCGATTATGCATTAAAGTTGGCAGAGGAAAATGGATATACATTTATTCATCCATTCAATGATTTGGATGTGGCAACTGGACAGGGAAGTATTGCAATGGAGATTATTAAGGAACTTCCAACCGTAGATTATGTGCTTTGTCCAATTGGCGGGGGCGGTCTCTGTACTGGTGTATCCACGTTGGTAAAAATGCTGAACCCAAAGATTAAAGTAATTGGTGTGGAGCCAGCACAAGCGAATTGTATGCAAGTTTCAGTAGAAAAGGGAGAAGTCGTAACACTTCCAACCGTAAATACAATTGCAGATGGTACTGCGGTAAAGACACCAGGAGATAAATTACTTCCATATATTATGGAAAATGTAGATGAAATTATTACAGTAGAAGATGATGAGTTGATCGGTGCATTTTTAGACATGATCGAAAATCATAAGATGGTTGTAGAAAACTCTGGACTTTTAACAGTAGCTGCATTAAAGCATTTAAATGTGAAAGGCAAAAAAGTCGTTTCAATTTTAAGTGGAGGTAATATGGATGTTATTACAATGTCCACAGTAGTGCAGCATGGATTAATTCAAAGAGGACGTATTTTTACAGCGTCAATTTTGCTTCCAGATAAGCCAGGTGAATTGGTAAAAGTTGCGTCAGCCATTGCAGATACAAAGGGAAATATTATAAAACTGGATCATAATCAGTTTATTACGATTAATCGAAGTTCTGCGGTAGAGCTGCGTATTACAATGGAAGCATATGGAGAAGAACATAAGCAAGAGATTATTCAAAAATTGAGAAATGCAGGCTATGATCCAAAAATTGTAACCACCAACTTATAATAAAAAATAAAAAAATGTAAATCTGTCAAGAAAAAATACTTGACAAGCCTAACATTTTCCTGTATGATAACCAAGGATAAAAAATGCTGCAAGGCAGTTTGCGTTCATGAGCAAATAGCGTTAGCGAATTGCGAATTTCTGCTTTACTTACGAAAGGTTTGTATCATCATGGAACGAATTTTAGAACAGACGTTATTGTATGATTTTTATGGAGAATTATTAACGGATCATCAAAAACAGATTTATCAAGATGTAGTTTTCAATGACTATTCTTACAGTGAAGTTGCTGAGATACAAGGAATCAGTCGTCAAGGAGTCCATGATTTAATACGGAGATGTGATAAAATCCTTACAGGATACGAACAGAAATTACATCTAGTAGAGCGATTTATGAAGATGAAAGCAATGGCAGAGCAGATGAATCAGTTAACAAAAACATATATTCGTACAAGACAAGAAGCATTACTCTCAGAGATGGAAGAGGTCTCTGAACAGATTTTAAAGCAAGTATAGTTTATAATAGAAATAATTTTGCTTTAAAGTAGTTATCGGATGATTCTGAAAAGAGAGGTTATATATGGCTTTTGAAAGCTTATCAGAAAAATTACAAAATGTATTTAAAAATCTACGTGGAAAAGGACGTTTGACAGAAGCAGATGTAAAGACAGCGCTCCGTGAAGTAAAAATGGCATTATTGGAGGCAGACGTCAATTTCAAAGTAGTAAAAAAGTTTATTAGTTCTGTTCAGGAACGTGCCATTGGTCAGGATGTGATGAATGGTCTGAATCCAGGACAGATGGTAATAAAAATTGTAAATGAAGAATTGGTTTCCCTTATGGGATCTGAAACGACAGAATTAGTAATCCGTCCAGGCAATGAAACGACCATTTTGATGATGGTTGGTCTTCAAGGTGCTGGTAAAACAACCACTGCTGCGAAGATTGCAGGAAAGCTAAAAGCAAAGGGAAAGAAACCACTGTTGGTTGCCTGTGATATTTATCGTCCTGCTGCCATTCAGCAGTTACAGGTAAATGGTGAAAAACAGGGTGTTGAAGTATTTACAATGGGTGATAAACACAAGCCAGTAAATATTGCAAAAGCAGCATTAGAACATGCCGCAAAAAATGGACAAAATGTGGTTATCATCGATACGGCTGGCCGTCTTCATATTGATGAAACAATGATGGATGAGCTAGTAGAAATTAAGCAAAATGTGGACGTTGCGCAGACGATTCTGGTTGTAGATGCAATGACAGGTCAAGATGCAGTGAACGTTGCAAGCACATTTAATGAGAAAATAGGGGTAGATGGTGTTATCCTTACAAAACTGGATGGTGACACCAGAGGAGGTGCTGCACTTTCCATTCGTGCAGTAACTGGAAAACCTATTTTATATATTGGTATGGGTGAAAAGTTGTCCGATTTGGAACAATTTTATCCAGATCGTATGGCTTCCCGTATTCTCGGTATGGGCGATGTTATGAGCCTGATTGAGAAAGTTGAGGCGCAGGTCGATGCAGAAAAGGCAAAAGAACTGGAGCAAAAGCTGCGCAAATCCCAGTTTGATTTTAATGACTATTTGGATCAAATGAAACAAATGCGTAACATGGGAGGAGTCAATGAGATTCTAAAAATGCTTCCAGGCATGGGAATGGGACGCATGAAGGGAATGCCAGAGGTAGATGAAAAGCAGTTTGATAAATACGAGGCAATCATTCTATCCATGACACCAAAAGAAAGAAGTAATCCAGATATCATTAATCCATCCAGAAAAAACCGTATTGCAAAAGGTGCAGGTTTGAATGTGACGGAAGTAAATAAGTTTATGAAACAGTTTGAACAGGGAAGAAAATTAATGAAACAGCTGCCTGGAATGATGGGCGGCAAAGCAAAACGAGGAAAATTTAAACTCCCGTTTGGCTGATGTGCAAGACACAAATTATAATTTATAATAATGGAGGAATGTTACAATGGCAGTAAAGATGAGATTAAAGAGAATGGGTCAGAAGAAAGCACCTTTTTATAGAGTAGTAGTTGCTGATTCTAGATCTCCAAGAGATGGAAAGTTTATCGAAGAGATTGGTACTTATGATCCAAATCAGGACCCTAGCGTAATCAAGATTAACGAAGAAGCAGCTAAGAAGTGGTTAGCAACAGGTGCTCAGCCAACAGAGACAGTTGCTAAGCTGTTGAAGATCGCTGGTATTGAGAAATAATAACAGCACCTTTAGGAGGTGTCCAATATGAAAGAATTAGTAGAAGTGATCGCTAAATCGCTTGTAGATCTTCCAGATAAAGTTGTTGTGACAGAACACGAAACCGAAAAAGGACTTGTTCTGGAACTTAAGGTTGATCCAACTGATATGGGAAAAGTAATTGGAAAGCAGGGACGTATTGCAAAGGCAATTCGCTCTGTCGTAAAAGCAGCAGCTTCCAGAGAAGATAAAAAAGTAATCATAGAAATCGAATAAGAAGAAAAGAGAGCTGTTCGGATACACAAAAGCTGGTCTGGAAAGCTCTTTTTATTATGATATGCAAAACCAGTGAAGGTTTCTTTTGATTTATTAGGAGGCAATTATGGTAGAATTGTTACAAGTAGGGGTAATTACTACACCCCATGGCGTGCGGGGAGAAGTAAAAGTATTTCCAACAACCGATGATCCAAGCCGTTTTAAACAGTTAGAAACGGTCTTATTAGATACTGGAAAGGAAAAGAAAGAATTACATTTAGAAAATGTAAAGTTTTTTAAACAGTTTGTTATTATTAAATTCAAAGAATTTCAAACAATGAATGATGTGGAAAATTTGCGTCGAATGCCGCTTTTGATTACAAGAGATCAGGCTGTTCCATGCGGGGAAAATGAAAATTTTATTGCAGATTTAATTGATTTAAATGTAGTTACAGAAGATGGAGAAGAACTTGGTGTTTTAACCGATGTGCTCCAGACAGGTGCAAATGATGTTTATATTGTTAGAATGAAGAGTGGGAAGGAGCTTCTAATTCCAGCCATTCGCCAGTGCATTTTAGATGTAGATTTAGAGAAAAAATGTATGACCGTACATTTACTGGAAGGATTGTTGGATTTATGATGAATTATTATGTACTCACATTGTTTCCAGATATGATTTATAATGGATGTGATACGAGCATTCTTGGACGTGCAATAGAAAAAAAATTAATATCGATTGAAGCGATTGATATTCGTAGCTATTCACAAAACAAACATTTAAAGGTAGACGACTACCCTTATGGAGGCGGAGCAGGAATGGTAATGCAGGCACAGCCAGTTTATGATGCCTGTATGGATTTACAAAAGAAAATTGGGAAAAAACCACGTATTATTTATATGACTCCCCAGGGGCGTACGTTTAATCAGACAATTGCAGAAGAATTATCGAAAGAAGAAGATCTTGTATTTCTATGTGGTCATTATGAGGGAATTGATGAACGAGTGTTAGAAATGGTAGTAACCGATTATATATCGGCTGGAGATTATGTATTGACAGGAGGAGAATTACCAGCAATGATGATGATTGATTGTATTTCTCGTCTTGTTCCAGGCGTGTTAAATAATGAAGTTTCCGCAGATATTGAGTCTTTTCACGATAACCTGCTCGAATATCCACAGTATACAAGACCAGAAACATTTATGGGGAAACGTGTTCCGGAAGTATTATTATCTGGACATCATGCTAAGATTGAACAGTGGCGCAGAGAAGAATCCATCAAGCGAACATTAAAATGGCGTCCAGATTTACTTGAACAGGCAAATCTAACAAAGAAAGAAGAAGAATATTTAGAAAAAATAAAAAACTCTCAAAATCTTTAGCGTAATGAGACAGGTATATTGTGTTTTTCAAGATTGCAAATACAAAAATTGTGCAGATAATTAAGAATATTATGTCTGCACAATTTTTTGTATAGAAAAAAGATAACAGATAACTTGATAGATTTGATTCTATGTAAACGTAATAATTTAATAATTTATCTGTAAATATTGTGTAATTTATTTAAAAATCATTTATAAATAAATTATTAAAAAAATAATTGTGATAAAAAGGGGGACATGATATAATATATACAATAATAATTGTTATATACATAAATAGTGAAAAAATATTATCGGTATGAAAAAATCGATGATAGAAAGAAAGGAGGCATTTAATATGAAGGGTCAACTAAAACGAAATAGAGAACGAAAGTGGTATCTTAGCATAATTACAATAATCACAATGTTACTCATTTTATTTGTGCCGCATTTGACAACAGAAGCGACAAAGTATGAAGTAACGGACATAACAGCAGAAGTAATGGGAGATTCTGTTCAGATTAGAGGAAAACTAAACATTTCTGATGATGTGCAAGAAGTTTACTTTCCGACATGGAGATTTTTAGATAATCAAAAAGATCTGAAATGGTGGAAAGGTACAAGAAATGGAAACGAAATATCCGTCACAATTCAAATGGAAGATCATGGATATGTTCCAGGGGAATATGTGACACATATTTATATTGTAGATCAGACAGGATATGTTTTTGTGGAAGATCTTACATTTGTATATGAAAAGGCAACGTTACAGAGTGAGATATTTGAAGACAATAGTGGATATCGAGTTACTTATACCGTTCCTGATGCAGATAATGTTGATTATGTAGAGTTTCCAACTTGGACAGAAGCATTGGAACAGGATGATATACAGTGGTATCGGGCAAATCGAGTTGATAATACGTTTACATATGATGTAAAACGGGCGGATCATGGTAATCAACTTGGAATTTATTATACCGATGTGTATGCTTATTATAAAAATGGAACGGTTGACACAGGAAGAGTACGTGTCGTATTTCCAGCACCAAAAGCAAATGTATATAATGTTAGTACAGAGTTGGATCAAAACGGAGACGACTTTAGGATTTCTGTTCAAATTGAGCCAAATGCTTATTATCAAGTAGATTATGCGGTTTGGACACAAGAGAATGGACAAGATGATATTATATGGCGTCCAAGTGATATCAATCAAGAAAACCATTATTTCTTCTGGGGAAAACGAAGCGAACATAATAATGAAAATGATATTTATCATATTCATGCCTATATTCGGAATGTAAGTGGAGATATTACAGTTTTTGAAACGAAGATTGATTATACGAAGCCACTCCCAAAATTATTGTCAGTAGAAGCGAAAAATATTACAGATCATGCATTTGATGTAGTATATAAACTGGAGATGCCAGAAGGTGTGGATATCGTAAATGCTGTTTGCCCAACTTGGCCAAAAACTGCTGTACCACAAATTATATGGAACCAGCCGACAATTCAATGGGATGGCAGAATGGCAACAATCACTTGCCATCATGAGGCAGCTGATGGAGAGCGAGAATACTATTCTCACCTACATTTGGAAGACAGCCTTGGAAGAAAAACAATTTATGGAACAGAAGTGACATTAAAGTAAAAATAATAAAAAATTAAAAAAATCTATTGACAGATAAAAGAAATCGTGGTATAGTATCATCGTTGTGAAAAAACGAACAGGAAAGCAGAGTATCCACTCTCACCTTAGCGCAAACGGCGACTCGGGTTAATATTTGAGAATTATAATAACAATGTGTTATTTTGATACTTAAATGGTGGATCGTCTGACGATCCACCATTTTTTGTTACCATAGTATTCCATAAAGAATCTCAATATAGAGGATTTTTGGAAAATCAATAGTTAATCCAAACGGTAGAAAGCCGTAATTATTAATGGGGGTGCACGATTATTAGCGATTTAATGATTAACGAACAGATCAGAGACAAAGAAGTACGCGTGATTGGCGAAGCAGGAAATCAATTAGGAATTATGTCAGCCAAAGAAGCGATGAAGCTGGCCAGAGAGGCAAATTTGGATTTAGTAAAAATTGCGCCGACCGCAAAACCACCAGTATGCAAGATTATCGATTATGGTAAATATCGTTACGAGATGGCCAGAAAAGAGAAAGAAGCCAAGAAAAAGCAGAAAGTTATCGAAGTGAAAGAGGTTCGTTTGTCACCGAACATTGATAGTAACGACTTGAATACCAAGATGAACAATGCTCGTAAATTCTTAGAGAAAGGAAATAAAGTAAAAGTTACTCTGAGATTTCGAGGTCGAGAGATGGCGCATATGGCTAGCTCAAAACATATTTTAGATGATTTTGCAGAAAACTTGAAAGATGTTGCCAGCATTGAAAAGCCGGCAAAACTGGAAGGAAGAAGCATGAGTATGGTGCTGGCAGAGAAACGCTAAGCAATTAGGAAGACAACCGAAGCAAACAAGTTTCGTATGTCGATATAAGTATATAGCAGGAGGAAAGAACAATGCCAAAAGTAAAGACAAGTCGCGCTGCTGCAAAGCGCTTTAAAAAGACAGGTACAGGACAGTTAAAAAGAATGAAAGCTTATAAAAGCCATATCTTGACAAAGAAGAGCCCTAAGAGAAAAAGAAATCTCAGAAAGGCAACAATCACTGATTCTACTAATGTAAAGAACATGAAGAAGATTTTACCATATTTATAATTGATGATAGAGGAGGAAAACTGATATGGCAAGAGTAAAAGGCGGATTAAACGCTAAGAAGAAACACAATAGAGTGTTAAAATTAGCGAAAGGCTATAGAGGAGCAAGATCCAAACAATATAGAGTAGCAAAGCAGTCTGTAATGAGAGCATTAGCAACTTCTTATGCAGGTAGAAAAGAAAGAAAGAGACAGTTCAGACAATTATGGATTGCACGTATTAACGCAGCAGCAAGAATGAACGGTTTATCTTACAGCAAGTTCATGTATGGATTAAAGTTAGCTAACATCGAATTAAATAGAAAGATTTTAGCAGACATGGCAGTAAACGATGCAGAAGGATTTGCAAAGTTAGTAGAAACTGCAAAAGCAAAGCTTGCTTAATTAAATAAAATAGAAATAATACCCCCTTGGAAACTTATGATTCCAAGGGGGTATCGTGTATTATTAATTTATACTTTTAGATTCGAGAATTTCTGTCATTTCTACTGATATAACAATAAAATCTCTTACAGGATAGTGTTTCTGATTGTCAGTTATTAAATAAGTATTATCTTCTCTTTTTTTCATTGTACCTCATAAAAAATTAAATTATCCATGTCAAACATCATCAAATGTGTTCAGAGCTTCTGTTCTTGTTACAATGTTTTCTGGAAGTGTTGTATCAAACGGAATTCCTCTTATCATGCTACTTCGTTTCATAAACGTGCAAAAAGCAGTTGGGAGATCCATACCCAAGGCATCATAATTTTAGCTGCTTTAATTCTTTATCGACACAATTGTATTAAAACTTGTTCTGCCATGTTGATTACTTGCTCATATATAATTACTATAAGATTTATATAAATGAATTTGTTTTGATGTAATTAGTATATATGATGAGTAACTAATAATAGGATGAAATAACTCTTGAGAACATTTTTGCATAGATAATAAGTGAAAACAATTTTTTATAAAAGGAGATCCTATCTATGAAGAAGTTAGCATTGGTTATTGATCCAGGACATTATCCAGGATATAATCCAGGAGTTGATCCAACGGTCTATGAAGGAAATGTGATGTATTCGTTAGCGGAAGCAGAAAAAAAGTACTGCGATGCAAAGTATTCGGATCAAGTAGATTGTATATTGACAAGAGGGATGAATGAAAATCCATCTTTGGAGCAAGGCAGAGGTCATAAAGCAGTTGAAATGAAACAGTCTGGCAATTATGAAATAGTAATGTTTATGTCCGATCATACGAATGCACCAGGAGGGAATCCTCCAGATCCAAATGTGACAGGTGTTTGTATTTTTACTTCTCAATTTCGAAAAAATACGTATGATTTCTTACGAAAGTTAGCAGATGTAGCAGCTTCTGCTATGAATAGTCATTTTCTGTATATGGATGCAAAGCCGCTTAGTGCGGCAGATCCTGCGGACTGGTGGGGTGTAGTACGCGGAGCAATGAATCACGCAAAGACACAACAGGAAGCAGATCAAAATGGAGCGGATTATGCATTTATTATTGAGCATGGATTTCATACCAATCCAGTAGAATGTGCTTTCTTCAAGAGTCAGAAAAATATACAACGCATGGCAGAAGCAAAAATTGATTTCATTATGGAGTATTTAGGAATTAAAAAAGCGACGAATAGCACAATGACAGCATTTTGGCTCTGCGATGGAACGCTGGAAATCACCTATGCAGGCGCAGATGGAGTTAATTTACGTTCTGGATTAAAAATAACAAATAGCAATATTGTAGGAACACTATATAAAGGTGAAAAACGAAGAGTGGTACAAGGAATAAAAATGTCAGACGGGCAAGAATGGTACCGATTGGAATCTGGAGAATATATCACCGCAAATAAAAATTATGTAAAGTATACAGAAAATAATAGGAAAGAAAAAGTAGGAAAAGTAACAGGAGTTGCATCCAATGATGTATTAAATGTCAGAGATTTTCCAAATAGTTCCGCTGGAAATGTTACAAAAACACTAAAAGATGGAAACTTGGTTCGAATTATTGGAGAATGTTATAACAATGGAATGCAATGGTATCTAGTCGATCAGGGAGATGCAAGCAATAAATTCAAAGGATTTGTTGCCGCAAGATATATAAAATAGTACGAATTTAATATTCAATTATCCATCCAGAAATCCCCTTGGAGACGTTATGTTTTTAAGGGGATTACTTTATGTAAACGAGTCAATACTTAAGAAATTTAACTGGTGTCATAATTGCTAGAGTTTCCAAACCAGATTCGAGAAAATCTAAAAGAAAAATGAAAGGACTACATAATATCATTAAAAAGGTTTCTTATATAAATTAATAAATAAAGATATAACATTTTTTTTCATATATTTTACAGAGAATTTGAACTTCTCTGGTGGTTTCTCATCCATATTAACTGTTCCATTGGTGGCATTTGTAAGTGCATGGCTATTAGATAAGAAATAATGGAACGTTTCTAGAAGCAAGTGAAAGAAAAGTTCACCCATTTTTTAGTAATGTTATAACAAATAGTAAATGAAAAAAGAATGTTAATAAAATATCTATACTTGATTTTCTTTGTCATATGTATTATCATTAATAGAGAAGTAAATGAAAACGCTTACACTATACAATTTATTGGTAAATACAGCTTGGGGAAGCAAATAAAATTGTGATTTTTGCTGAATTTCATTTGCTTAAAAAAGGTATTGCTGCTAGAAGCGGCGAATGGAGGTATATTATGGGTGAAGTTAGAGGTAATGTAATTGTAGGTCAGTCAGGAGGACCGACAGCAGTTATCAATTCCAGTCTGGTAGGGGTTTACAAGACTGCAAAAGACAGAGGGGCAAAAAAGGTTTATGGAATGTTGCATGGAATTCAAGGGCTTTTAGAAGAACGGTTTGTAGATTTAGATGATCATATCAAAAGTGATTTGGATATTGAATTATTAAAACGCACGCCATCTTCTTATTTGGGATCTTGCCGTTATAAATTGCCAGAAATTCATGAAGACCAAGAAATCTATAAGAAAATTTTTGCAATTTTGGATCAGCTGGAGATTGAATATTTCTTTTATATCGGTGGAAATGATTCCATGGATACGATTAAGAAGTTATCAGACTACTCTATCTTAAATGGCAGTAAGATTCGTTTTATGGGGGTTCCAAAAACAATCGATAATGACTTAGCTGCAACGGATCATACACCTGGTTATGGAAGTGCCGCAAAATATATTGGTTCTATCACGAAAGAAGTGATTCGGGATGGTTTAGTTTATGACCAACAAAGTGTTACATTGCTGGAAATTATGGGCAGAAATGCTGGATGGTTAACAGGTGCAGCTGCATTGGCAAAGTGTGAAGATTGTGAAGGACCAGATATGATCTTTTTACCAGAAATTGTTTTTGACTTGGATTCGTTTATGCATAAAGTCGCAGAATTACATAAGAGAAAGAAATCCGTTGTTGTGGCGATTTCAGAAGGTGTAAAAGTAGCAGATGGACGGTATGTTTGTGAATTGACCGATAATATTGATTATGTAGATGCATTTGGCCACAAGCAATTGACAGGAACGGCACGTTATTTGGCACAAAAGATTTCTAGAGAGGTAGTTGGATGTAAGACAAGAGCAATCGAGTTTAACTCCTTGCAGCGCTGCGCTTCTCATATTGTTTCTCGTGTAGATATTACAGAAGCATTCCAAGTAGGCGGAGCGGCAGTAAAAGCTGCTTTTGAAGGAGAAACTGGAAAAATGATTATTTTAAAGCGTGTATCCGATGATCCATATATTTGTATTACAGATATTTATGATGTACATAAAGTTGCAAATGTGGAAAAGAAAGTGCCAAGAGAATGGATCAATGAGGCAGGAGATTATGTAACCCCTGAATTTATAAATTATATTAAGCCATTAATTCAGGCAGAATTAACACCGATTATGGTAGATGGACTTCCAAGACATTTATATTATACGGAGAAACTGTAAAACCAAATGAAAATTGAAAAATAACTTCCTAGAAGACTCCCCTTTGAAATAGAAAATTTCTAATAAGGGGAGTTTTTATATCGTTGCCATAGCCTATAAAAAAGAAAATGAGAAAAAATATATATTATGAGAAAAAGAACTGCTTGACATTGGGAAAAATATAATTTATACTAGGAAATGTAAATACTATACCCCTGTGGGGTGTATGGAGGTGGATTATGAAACAAAAATTTGACGTAACAGGAATGACTTGTAGTGCCTGTAGTGCCCATGTAGAAAAGTCAGTCAGGAAACTGGATGGGGTACTTGAAGTAAATGTGAATTTACTCCAGAATTCCATGTCTGTGGAGTATGATGAAAATAAATTAAATGATGATCAGATTATACAGGCTGTTATAGATGGAGGATATGGGGCTTCTGTAAAAGGAAAGCAGACGACACAGGAAACAGCAAAAAATACTGGAAAGTCAGTCATTCAGGAACAGATTGCATCAATGAAAAAAAGGTTGATTATTTCCTTTGTCTTTTTAATTCCGTTATTTTATATTTCCATGGGTCATATGATGGGAGCACCACTTCCAGGTATTTTGACAGATCATGAGAATATTATGGTTTTTGCTTTAACGCAGTTATTTTTGACGCTTCCAATTATGTATGTAAATCGTAAGTATTATAAGGTTGGATTTAAGACATTATTTCATGGAGCGCCAAATATGGACTCTTTGATTGCGATTGGTTCTTCGGCGGCGGCGATCTACAGTATTTATTCGATCTTTTGTATGGGATATTATATGGGGCATGGACAAATGGATCTAGCACATTCTCATGCAATGGATTTGTATTTTGAGTCCGCAGGTATGATATTGACATTAATTACACTTGGGAAATATCTGGAAACTCGTTCAAAAGGAAGAACGTCCGATGCAATTACAAAATTAATGAATCTGGCACCCAAGACAGCCATTGTTTTGAGAAATGGAACAGAAGTGGAAGTTCCAATCGAACAAGTGGTAGTAGGAGATATTCTTGTTGTACGTCCAGGACAGAGTATTCCAGTAGATGGTGTTTTGACAGAGGGAAATTCTTCTGTGGATGAAGCTGCGATTACAGGAGAGAGTATTCCTGTAGAAAAATCAGTAGGAGATACCGTAATTAGTGCCACGATTAATAAGTCAGGATTCTTTAAAATGCGTGCGACAAGAGTTGGAGATGATACAACATTAGCTCAGATTGTACGATTGGTAGAAGAAGCAGGAAGTTCCAAAGCTCCGATTGCAAAACTGGCAGATCAAGTAAGCGGAATTTTTGTACCGATTGTAATTACGATTGCAGTTGTATCGGCAGTTATTTGGTTGATTGCTGGATATTCCTTTGCTTTTGCATTATCGATTGGGATTGCAGTGTTAGTTATTTCCTGCCCATGTGCATTAGGTTTGGCTACGCCAACAGCCATTATGGTTGGAACGGGAAAAGGAGCAGAAAATGGAATTTTAATTAAATCTGCAGAAAGTTTAGAAATTGCACATGAAGTACACACGGTTGTATTGGATAAGACTGGTACTGTTACAGAAGGAAAGCCTGTTGTAACTGATATAATTGCAGAAGATGGAGTCGATCCATTCTGGCTATTGCAAGCGGCCGCGTCCATTGAACATGCTTCGGAACATCCATTATCCGATGCAGTAACGGAATATGCGAAGAAGAGCAACTGTAGTTTATTAGAGGTAGAGCAGTTTGAGTCCATGACAGGACGAGGTATTAAAGGAATTGTCAAAGGGCAGTGGATTTATGCAGGAAATGCAAAGATGATGGAAGAAATGCAAATTCCAGTTACCAATAAAAAACTGGCAGAACAATTATCAGAAGACGGAAAGACAGCATTGTTTTTTGCGGAAAATAAAAAAATGCTTGGTATTATTGCAGTGGCAGACGTGATTAAACAGACGAGTCGTCAGGCGATTGCAGAGATGAAAAAAATGGGATTAGAAGTGGTAATGCTTACTGGAGATAACAAAAAAACAGCACAGGCAATTCAAAAGCAAGTTGGAATTGATCGTGTGATTGCAGAAGTTATGCCACAGGACAAAGAAAGTGAAATCAAAAAAATCCAGCAGCAAGGCAAAAAAGTTGCGATGGTTGGAGATGGAATTAATGATGCTCCAGCACTGGTACGTGCAGATGTGGGAATTGCAATTGGAGCAGGTACTGATGTAGCAATTGATGCAGCTGACATTGTATTAATGAAGAGTGATCTATTAGATTGTGTATCTGCAATTCAGCTAAGTAAAGCGGTAATCCGAAATATAAAAGAAAATCTATTTTGGGCATTCTTTTATAATGTAATTGGAATTCCTGTAGCAGCAGGTATTCTTTATATTCCGTTTGCATTAAAACTCAATCCAATGATTGGAGCTGCAGCGATGAGTTTTAGTTCTGTGTTTGTAGTAAGTAATGCGCTGCGATTAAAGAGATTTAAGCCAAGTTTCCGTAAACATAATAATCAGGAAGTATCCTGTGCATCGGCAACGTCGGCGGCATGCCCGTTAAATTCAACAGAATATCCAGTCAATACTGGTTCTGATAATCAAGTAGAAAAGGAGAAGAATGAAATGAAAAAGACAATGAAAATTGAAGGAATGATGTGTCCACATTGTGTTGCAAGAGTAACAGATGCATTAAATAAAGTAGATGGAGTAACTGCACAAGTAAGCTTGGAAGATAAGGCTGCTTATGTAATTGTTGAAGATGGAGTTAGTGATGAAACACTTACAAAGGCAGTAACGGATGCAGGTTATACTGTTGTTTCAGTAGAATAAAAGAATTCAGTGAAAGGAAAGGAGATATCTGTGCAGGCGGACAAAAATAAAGTAAATCGATTATTAAAAACAGCCAGAGGTCAAATAGATGGAATTTTAAAAATGATTGAGGAAGATCGTTACTGTGTAGATATTTCAAATCAGTTGATGGCAACACAGGCGATTCTCAAACGTGCCAATCAAGAAATCATCCGAGCTCATATGAAATGTTGTGTAAAAGATGCAATGGAGCAAGGAAATGCAGAGGAAAAAATAGAAGAATTGATTGGTTTAATGGATAAAATTGCAAAAAGCTAAAAATTAAGAGACATTAAAAAACAGTGCATGGAGGAAGAATTCGTTTTCCATGCACTGTTTTTATTGTGTATGCAAAAGGAAGGAGCTTCCTTTTGTTGTATGATGATAAAATTTTAGTGTTATCTTAGTGGTAATCTTTTTATGAAAGAGTTTTCTTTTTCTGTTCTCTCAAAAATTTAATTGCAGAAATGCCTGCTTTGGCTCCCTCCCCAACAGCTGTGGACACTTGAAGGATTCCTCCAATACAATCTCCAGCTGCAAAAACACCTGGAAGAGCAGTTGCCATAGAGTCATCTACGATAATTTTATCATTTTCTAATAAAAGCCCTAGTTTTTTTGCGAGATCACTTCCATTTGCTGTACCAAGAGCAACGAATAGACCAGATACAGTAAGTGTAGAGTCATCGTCAAATACAACTTCTTCCAAAGAAGTATTACCATTGAGCTGACGGATTGGTGTTTTAATTACATTCATATCTTCAGGGAAATCAACCTGTGGTTCTAGTCCATTTGTAAGAATTGTTACATGACTAGCCATTGGAAGCAATTCTTGTGCCTCATGGAGAGCATACTCTCCATTACCGAGGACGGCAACATCTTTGCCACGATAGAAGAACGCATCGCAAACTGCACAGTAGCTAACACCCTTTCCTTCTAATTCCGATAAGTGAGGAATCTTTACTTTATTTCTAGGAGCACCTGTAGCAAGAATAATTACTTTGGAATCAATGGTCTGATTGTTGGTATCTGTTGAGAAATTGCCATTCCAAGAAATTCCTACAACTTCTTCTTCTATGAATGCACCTCCCAAAGTAATTACTTGATTACGGCCCCGTTCTAATAAAGTTTCCCCCGAGATTGGTTCTTCTAAACCGAAGTAATTTTCTATTTTTTCTGCCATTTTTAAAGAACTATTATCGGTTCCTATTACGGTAGCAGAAAATCCAGCACGCAAAATATAAAGTGCAGCGGATAAACCAGCAGGGCCAGCCCCAATAATGACTGCATCTTTCATTGAAACTCCCCCTTTGAATTATGCACGAATCATGGATTCGATAGAAGATTTTGGAACAACACCCACGGATTGGTTTACGACCTGTCCATTTTTTAAAACAACAAGCGTAGGAATGCTCATAACAGAGAATTGTTCTGCGAGTTCAGGTTGTTCATCTACGTTAACTTTGCAAACCTTTACGGTTGGATTTTCTTCTGCTACTTCATCTACAACAGGAGAAAGCATACGGCATGGTCCACACCATGTTGCCCAAAAATCAATTAAAACGGTTTGAGAAGTCTGAACTGCTTCTGATTGAAAGTTTTCTTTTGTTAATGTTATAACTGCCATAATAATCGCTCCTTTTTGTTAAAAGTTTCCCTGAAAATTCAGAGAAAGGGGCTGCTGCACAATATTTTTATGCAACAGTCCCTATCAATAAATGTCTAGGTTCTATTATAATATAATGGAAAAAAATTCGTTTGTAAAGGGTATTTCCTATGTATTTACTGGAAAATTAAAATCGTTTTATTGTCGAATCTCTTGCACACTCTTGCTGATTGTATGGCTGATTGGCTCCCATTTTACTGGTTTTACGAGGGCTGCGATAGAGATTGGAATATACGTAAATGTATAAAGTGGGAAGGTAAAGATATATAAAATCTTTTTCCACATTGGAGCATAAATCCGTTTCCATTGTGTAATAGTAGTAATAATACCAAAGAACAATAGAGAGAGATAAATACCATATAAGTTTTCTCCTACCCGCAATAGTGCAGCTTCAGCGATGAATTCTCTGCCGCTGTAAATTCCAATGAAAGCCAACGTAGTATTGGTTATAATAGTAGCAAGTGTAAGCAATGTAGCAGGTGCAATTGTCATTAACATATCATAGCAAATAAAACTGCGGTCTTTGATACATTTTTTTAATAGTTGTCCGCCATAGTTGGCAGTTACCTGATAGAATCCCTTTGCCCAACGCATCCTCTGCTTCCAAGAAGTCTGGAAAGAAACAGGCTGCTCATCGTATAATACTGCATTTTCACAGTAACCAATCTTTTCATTGTGAAGTACGCTGTCCATGGAAAACTCAATGTCCTCGGTAAGCAAATGATGTTTCCAGCCGCCATTTCTCTTGATAATATCAGTTGAAACAAGGAAACCAGTTCCAGAAATTGTACAACTTAAATTGCAGCGCATTCTAGCACCATTTAAGTATTTAGATTCGCGTAAAAACCAGAGTGCGTATCCAGCAGAGATCCAATTGGAACCATAATTTTTAGAGTTACGATAACTTGTAAGAATACGGTAACCTTGATCGAAGGTACGATTCATTTCATATACATAGTTGTTTTCCAATACATTGTCTGCATCAAAAACCATATAACCTTCGTAAGCATCTAATCCAATGGTCTCCTCGATTTTGGAAAATGCATAGTCAAGTGCATAGCCTTTTCCAACAAGTTGATGGTTAAAACGTTCATAAACAGTGGCTCCATAACTTCTCGCAATCTCAGCTGTGTTATCAGTACAATTATCGGCTACAACAAAAACATCTAACAATTCTTTTGGATATTTTTGATCGTTAATGCTTTGCAATAACTCTCCGATTACTGCACTTTCATTTCGAGCTGAAATTAGAACTGCAAATTTGTGCATCTTTTTTGGTGTATGTTCCAGACTGCGATCTTTCTTAAGAAAACAAATAAATACATAGACAATCTGATAAGCATAACACAGGAAGAAAAGAAGCAAAATAAACAAATTGAAATTTTTAATAAATGTGAGCATACAATCTCTCCTTCATCTGCGGAACACTATGTTCCTCCCTTTCTAGTATAAACATATATAGTATACTATCAAAAATGTGTTTTTTGTGTGTCCTATGCTTTAAGATTTTCTGAATATAATCTGAAAATTTTTATAAAAAAGTTTAAGTTATATTGTTAAGAGAAAAATAAGAGTTGCTATTTTCTCTATTTAAAAAAAGAATAAAGATAAAACTTATGCAAAATGCACAAATAACCCATGTAAAATATGTGAAAAAATACTTCTAAAAATATAAATCTGTAATTATTAAAGAAAACCTATTGACAGATTTGGAAATATCGGACATAATAATTAAGGTTACTTAAAAAGGTTCCATATTAATTTTGGAGACGTATCGAAGAGGCCATAACGAGAACGACTCGAAATCGTTTGATCGGTCAAAAGCCGGTCCGTGGGTTCGAATCCCACCGTCTCCGTTAACAAAAGGAATTTCCACTGGAGCTTCCTTTTACATATCACAATAACAAAAACGCCTACAAGTAAATCCATTGCTTGTAGGCGTTTCTACGTTGTTGTTCTTGACAATAAGAGGAAAGAAAAGGTAGAATATAGGAAAATTTATCTAAGAAGGAGAAGTTTTATGAAAATTAAGGACATTTTGGCACAAGATAAAGTAACATTATCATTTGAAGTATTTCCTCCTAAAACCAATCTTAATTATGAATCAGTGGAAAAGGCTACGACGGAAATCGCACAACTGAAACCAGATTTTATGAGTGTAACATATGGAGCTGGTGGAGGAACAAGCGAATTTACTGTAGATATTGCATCGAATCTCTACCATAATTATGGAGTAAACTCATTGGCACATTTGACTTGTGTATCTTCTACGAAGGAACAGGTTCACCGTGTAGTAGAGCGTTTAAAAGAAGAAGGATTGGAGAATATATTAGCATTAAGAGGAGATTTGCCAAAGGATCGAACGCTTTTGGAAAATGCAGAATATCAATATGCTTCGGAGCTTATTTATGATTTGAAACAATTAGGAGATTTTTGCATTGGAGGAGCTTGTTATCCAGAGGGGCATACAGAATCTGCCAATAAAGAAGAGGATATTAAGTATCTAAAAGAAAAAGTAGATGCAGGATGCGAATTTTTAACAACACAAATGTTTTTTGATAATAATATTCTATATAATTTTCTGTATCGTATTAGAGAAAAGGGAATTACCGTTCCTGTGATTGCGGGAATTATGCCTGTGACAAATGGAAATCAGATGAAGAGAATTTGTGAACTTTCAGGAACGTATTTGCCAACACGATTTAAGGCAATTGTAGATAAGTTTGGAGATACTCCAGATGCAATGAAACAAGCAGGAATTGCATATGCGACCGATCAAATTATTGACTTAGTTGCAAATGGAATTCGTCATATTCATGTCTATTCCATGAATAAGCCAGAAGTAGCAGCTGGAATTCAAGCAAATCTTTCCGAAATTATTAAATAAAGGATTTAATTATATGATTTCAGTCGATAAAAAAGAGGTACTTCGTTATCTTGGATATGGAAGAAGCGAAGCGGATATACAAGTAATGCGATCAATAGAGTCTGCTATTGAAAAGTTACAGCATGCGGCACAACCAAGATGGCTGTATGATGTGTTTCCATTGCAGTTAGGGTCAGAAAATCAGATTGACTTCTTTTGTTTTAAAGCCCATTCCAAACATCTTTCTAAAAATCTAAAAGGATGCGAAAAGGTTGTCATTTTTGCTGCTACTCTGGGGATACAGGTGGATTTGCTAATCGAACGCTATGTAAAACTTCAAATTAGTCAGGGCGTTATTATGCAGGCAGTTGCTGCTGCAATGATTGAACAATTTTGTGATGAATGTCAGGAAGAGATTCGTCAGAAAATGGAGTTAGAAGGTTGGTATTTGCGGCCGAGATTTAGTCCAGGATATGGAGATTTTTCATTAAATCATCAAACCGAGATTATTTCTGTATTGCAGTGTCCAAAAAAAATTGGACTGACGCTGACGGATAGTTTGTTGATGGCACCTGCCAAATCCGTAACTGCAGTGATTGGATTAAGCAGAACGCAGCAGCCTTGTCATAGACATGGATGTGAAGCATGTGAAAAAAAAGATTGCGCTTTTCGCAGATAAGTAGAGAAAGGAGACTTCCATGACGATAAGAGAAAAGCTTGGAAAGGAACTAGTATTTTTTGATGGAGGAACGGGGACAATTTTACAAGAACAGGGATTAGGAGCGGGTGAGCTGCCAGAAATCTGGAACATAGAACATAGAGAAGCAATTGTCTCCTTGCATAAAAATTATTTACTTGCAGGTGCAGATATTTTAAAAACAAATACATTTGGAGCGAACCGTTTAAAATTTCCAGGAAACGAAGGATATCGTTTGACTGAGATTGTAACTGCGGCAATTCAAAATGCAAAGCAGGCAATCAATGAAGTGGGAGGAAAACAGCGTTATATTGCATTGGATATTGGACCAACGGGAAAACTTTTAAAACCAATGGGAGATCTGGATTTTGAGGATGCTTGTAATTTGTTCAAAGAAGTTGTTCAAATTGGTGTTGCATGTGGAGTAGATTTGATTTTAATTGAGACAATGAGTGATAGTTATGAAGCAAAGGCAGCCATTCTGGCAGTAAAGGAAACTTGTGATCTCCCAGTTTTCGTAACGACCATTTACGGAGAAAATGGAAAGCTGCTTACAGGAGGAGATACAGAGTCAACCGTTGCATTATTGGAAGGACTTGGAGTGGATGCACTTGGAATTAATTGTGGATTAGGACCTGTTCAAATGAAAGGGATCTGCGAACAACTGCTTCAATACGCTTCCATTCCAGTGATAGTTAATCCAAATGCTGGTTTGCCAAGAAGTGAGAATGGAAAGACGGTATTTGATGTTACACCAGAACAGTTTACTGATACAATGGAAGAAATTGCAAAAATGGGTGCATGGGTGCTTGGAGGATGTTGTGGAACGACACCTGAGCATATCCAAATGTTAGTAGAACGCTGTAGCTCGATTGCTCCAGTTCCAATTGTTCCAAAAGAGCGTACCGTTGTTTCGTCTTATGCTCAAGCGGTGGTAATTGGAAAAAGTCCAGTCATCATTGGAGAACGAATCAATCCAACAGGAAAATCGAAATTTAAGCAAGCTCTTCGGGAGCATAATTTGGAATATATTTTAAATGAAGGGTTGACACAGCAAGAAAAAGGCGCACATATTTTAGATGTTAACGTTGGACTGCCAGAGATTGATGAAGTCAGTATGATGGAAAAAGTAATCAAAGAATTGCAAAGTATTTTGGACTTACCATTGCAAATTGATACATCCAATTTTGAAGCAATGGAACGGGCAATGCGTGTTTATAACGGAAAACCAATGATTAATTCGGTCAATGGAAAACAAGAAGTGATGGAAGCTGTTTTCCCACTTGTGAAAAAATATGGTGGAGTTGTTGTTGGACTTGCATTAGATGAAAATGGAATTCCTGAGACTGCACAAGGGCGAATTGAAGTAGCAGAAAAAATTTATCGTACAGCAAAGAGTTATGGAATTGAATCAAAAGATATTGTAATTGATGCATTGGCTATGACAATTAGTTCGGACAGTGGTTCAGCGCTTGTAACGTTGGAGACATTAAGGAGAATCCGAGATGAGTATCATGGAAAAACGATTTTAGGTGTATCCAATATTTCCTTTGGGCTTCCTCAACGTGAAATTGTAAATTCCACATTCTATACGATGGCAATGCAAAATGGTTTAAATTGTGGAATTATTAATCCAAATTCGGAGGCAATGATGCGTTCTTATTATGCATTTAAAGCATTGTCCAATTTAGATGAACAGTGTGGTGACTATATTGCTCATTATGCAAATCAGGTTTCTAATGTATCGGCGCCAGCAAAGCAATCCGATCTGACATTGGCACAAGCAATTGAAAAAGGATTGAAAGAACGAGCGAGTGAGCTGACAGCCGAATTAATTCAAACAAAAGAAGCTCTGGATATTATTAATGAACAGCTGATTCCTGCGTTGGATCAGGTAGGAAAAGGATTTGAAAAGGGAACCGTATTTCTTCCGCAGCTTTTAATGAGTGCAGAAGCAGCGAAAGCAGCATTTGAAGTAATTAAAACACAGATGGAAAGATCGGGACAAGTTCAGGAGAAGAAGGGAAAAATTATTTTAGCTACCGTAAAAGGGGATATTCATGACATTGGAAAAAATATCGTAAAGGTGTTGCTGGAAAATTATAGTTATGAAGTATACGATCTTGGAAAAGATGTTCCGCCAGAGAAAATTGTAGAAACTGCAATAAAAGAAAATATAAAACTGGTTGGGTTAAGTGCGTTAATGACTACTACTGTTGTGAATATGGAAGCAACCATTGAATTGTTAAGAAAAGAAAAACCTGATACAAAAATAGTAGTGGGAGGTGCTGTTTTAACGCCTGAATATGCAAAATCAATTGGAGCAGACTGCTATGCAAAAGATGCAATGGCGACGGTACATTATGCTCAAGAAATATTAGGATAATTGTTTCTGATTTGCGTGAAGGCATAAGGCAAGCGGAAATGCTTGCATTTCCATTTGCCGCCGCACGCGAATCGACGAAACTTGTACTGTATTTCGTCTGATTTGGGTTGTTTAAGACTGTTCGATTTGTTGATAAAGATATGCTAATGCTTCTTTAATCCCGCCCATCTCATCAATAATTCCTTCTTGGACTGCTTGCTCTCCAACTAAAATGGAGCCAACGTCTCTTGTTAATGTAGTGGTATCAGTCATTAATTCTAATACACGCTGCTCACAAATATTGGAGTGGCGAGTAATAAATCCGACAATGCGATCTTGGATTCGTTTAAAATAGTCATAACTTTGTCTTACTCCGATGATCGTTCCATTCATACGAACAGGATGAATCATCATTGTGGCAGTTGGAACAATAAAAGAATGATTGGTACTAACGGCGAGCGGTACACCGATGGAATGACTTCCCCCTAGTACAAGTGAAACAGTTGGAATACTTAAAGAGGCAATCATTTCAGCGATAGCAAGTCCTGCTTCTACATCGCCTCCAACGGTATTAATTAGCATTAATAAACCTTGGATTTTTTTATTGTCTTCAATTGCGGCAAGCTGAGGAAGCACATGTTCATACTTTGTGGATTTTAGATTGCTTGCAAGGCATTCGTGACCTTCTACTTCTCCAATAATGCTTAATAAGTAGATCGTATCATGATGGGAATTATCTTCCAGAATACATTGTCCATTTTCTCGGATTTGTTCTGCGGTTTTACTTTGTTTATGTGGTTGATTTGAATGATTGGATTCTGTGGATTCCGATGCAGAATCAGTAGGACGATAAAAAGGATCGTTTTCTGTTCCTTTCTGATTAACGGATTTATAAACGGTATGATTTTCTTGTATCATAATTACCTCCTAGTATTGTATTAAAAAATTTTGCAATAGGAATGTTGAACACATTATATGAATCCCTAATAATTGTGAAAGATGCTTATTACAGTATTTGAGGTTTAAAGAAAAATATGTAAGAAAGAAAAAGAAAAAATATAAAAAAGATGTGAACCAATTGCTCTGATTTGGGAAATTTCCATATGTTACAAATTCAATGTATCCCTAGTAAGAAAGTCAGGTTCACGCTTCACAATAATTCTATCCTATGTTATAATAATAAATGATGTTGACAGAATTGTTAAAAGAATAGGAGGAGAAAAGATTATGGCAACAGGAAGGAAATCGTCTCAAACGGCGGTATCCAATGGTATCGCTTCTAGTAAGAAAAAAGGAACATCTTCCAATCGTACCTCCTCGAATCGTCGTGCAAAATCCTCCCAGACTGTTTCAAATACAACGAGGGGCACGCAAAAAAGAAAAAACGTTTCTCGTCAGATAAAAAAAGAAGAAAAACATAGTTTTCCTCTGAAAAGAGAAATTACAGTTATTGCTGTATTTGCAATTAGTGTTTTAATTTTAATTAGCTGTTTTTCAGATGAAACTTCCCCAATCTGGTGGCTTCATTTTGCTGTTTTTTTCGTTTTTGGAAATATTGGATATTTGGTTCCAGCACTTTTATTTTTGACTGTCTGTTTTATCTTATCTAATCGAGGAGATTATAGACTACGCAGAAAATTATTTGGAGGAGTGCTTTGTCTCATTGCTTTGTTAGGAATCTTCCAATTGACTTTTACAACGGAAACGAGCAATGGAGGAGGTGTTTTAGGCTTATTTATTGTGGATGTGTTTGGACCATGGCTTGGAAATATTGGAACTTATGTTGTTATGGCAGCATTCGCAGCGATTGGAACTGTAATTATTACAGAACGTTCTCTCATGCATCTAATTGGGCAGAGATCCAAAAAAGCATATTCCGCAGTTAAGACAAATGTAACAACCTATCAAGAAAAACGTGGAGAAAAAAAGGCAATCAGAAATCAAGCCAAAAAAACGAGTACAGAGTCCGAACTTTCTATGGATATTCCGTCTGGCAGTTCCATTGAGGATATTCCAATTAAAGGAATTATAGATATTTCATTAAAGCAATCTGAACCTGATATACAGCCAGTATTAAAAGATAATAAGCAAAAAGAAATAACCATTGATGTTCCATGGAAAGTCAATCGCCGCTTTACAGAGCCAGAAGAGACAGGACCAGAATTTCCATTTCGTCGTCAAATAGCAAAAGATCCGCATATGGAAGAGGTACAAGAAAAAAGGCCAAGATCCATTCGAAAAAAACCATCATTCACAATAGAGGGAAGTGACCCAACTGCTCAGATGAAAACAGTCAAAACTTCTTCTGGAAAAGTCATTACAGTGCCTCTCGATAATGTTCCAACAACAGAAAAGTTTCAGAAAAAAGAGAGTAAACCGATCGAAAATAAGGAAAAACCAAAACAAGTATCCAATTCAGATTCACTACAAAAAGAATATATGTTTCCTCCGCTTTCTTTGCTGCGTACAGCCAGAGGAAGCATTGGGCAAAAAAATAAAGAACAAGAAGTTCGTAATACTGCAATGAAATTGCAGCAGACACTGCAAAACTTTGGAGTAGGAGTGACTGTTACAAATATTAGCTGTGGACCAGCTGTAACTCGATATGAACTGCATCCAGAGCAAGGAGTTAAGGTAAGTAAAATTGTCTCTTTGACCGATGATATTAAACTAAACTTGGCAGCTGCCGATATTCGTATCGAAGCACCAATTCCAGGCAAAGCAGCGATTGGGATTGAAGTTCCAAACAAGGAAAATCAAGAAGTAGTGCTTCGGGAACTTTTGGAAAGCCAAGAATTTTTAACACATCCTTCTAAAATTGCATTTGCAGTGGGAAAGAATATCGCAGGAAATCCAATTGTATCCGATATTGCACAGATGCCGCATCTTTTAATTGCAGGTGCGACTGGATCAGGAAAATCCGTCTGTATTAATACACTAATTATGAGTATTTTATACAAAGCAAAACCATCGGAAGTAAAACTGATTATGGTCGATCCAAAAGTAGTGGAATTGAGTGTATATAATGGAATTCCTCATTTAATGATTCCAGTTGTCACCGATCCAAAAAAGGCAGCAGGAGCACTGAACTGGGCAGTGACAGAAATGACCGAGCGATACCATAAGTTTGCAGAATACAATGTTAGAGATCGGAGAGGATATAACGAAGCAATTGATCGTATGCCGACGATAGAAGGTATTGAAAAACCAAAAAAACTGCCTCAGATTGTTATTATTGTTGATGAATTGGCAGATTTAATGATGGTTGCGCCTGGGGAAGTAGAAGATGCGATCTGTCGTTTGGCTCAAATGGCACGTGCAGCAGGAATTCATCTTGTAATTGCGACGCAGCGTCCATCGGTTAATGTAGTAACGGGATTGATAAAGGCAAATGTACCTTCCCGAATTGCCTTTTCGGTTTCTTCAGGCGTGGATTCTCGAACCATTATTGATATGAATGGAGCAGAAAAACTGTTAGGAAGAGGTGATATGTTATTTTATCCATCTGGATACCAAAAACCAGAGCGTGTGCAAGGAGCATTTGTCTCTGATACAGAAGTATCGAAAGTAGTTCGCTTCTTATCTGAACAGACAAACGTGGATGGTGGAGAACAAAATGAAGCATTGGATACAACGATCAATAAGCCTGCTGAAGCCAAGACGACAGAACGAGATGAATATTTTGAAGCAGCAGGCAGATTTTTAATTGAAAAGGACCGTGCTTCCATTGGAATGTTACAGAGAATGTTCAAAATAGGATTTAACCGTGCAGCACGCATTGTAGAACAATTAGCACAAGCAGGTGTGGTTGGAAAAGAGGAAGGTACAAAGCCTCGTAAAATTCTAATGACAATGCAAGAATTTGAAGAAATGCTTCAAAAAAATTTATAGAAAAAATGGACTTGTGAAATTAGGAGGTAAAAGAAAAAATGAAAACTGATATTCAAATTGCTCAAGAAGCAAAAATGGAACATATTCGCGATGTAGCAGCTAAGTTTGGGCTGACAGAAGATGATTTAGAGTTTTATGGAAAATATAAGGCTAAAATCTCAGATCAGGTATGGGAAAGGGTAAAAGATAATCCAGATGGAAAACTGGTTCTTGTAACAGCCATTAATCCGACCCCAGCAGGAGAAGGAAAAACGACAATTAGTATTGGATTAGCACAGGCTTTAAACAAAATAGGAAAAAAGACATGGCTGGCACTTCGTGAGCCTTCCCTTGGACCATGCTTTGGAATAAAGGGAGGAGCAGCAGGAGGCGGGTACGCTCAAGTGGTTCCTATGGAAGATCTGAATTTACATTTTACAGGAGACTTCCATGCTATTACTTCTGCAAATAACTTGCTCGCAGCAATGTTGGACAATCATATTCAACAGGGTAATGAACTTCGGATTGATACAAGACAAGTGACATGGAAACGTTGTCTGGATATGAACGATCGTGTTCTGCGTAATGTGGTTGTTGGACTTGGTGCAAAAGCCGATGGCTATGTAAGAGAAGATCATTTTGTCATTACAGTTGCTTCTGAAATTATGGCGATTCTTTGTCTTTGTAACGATATGAAGGATTTAAAAGAAAGATTAGGACGAATTATCGTTGCATATAATGTAGATGGAGAGCCAGTTACTGCAAAGGACTTAAAGGCAGTTGGAGCAATGGCAGCGTTGTTAAAGGATGCAATACAACCAAATATGATACAGACATTGGAGCATACACCTGCACTGGTACATGGAGGACCATTTGCTAATATTGCACATGGCTGTAATAGTGTACGTGCGACAAAGACAGCTTTAAAACTGGGAGAAATTGCTATTACAGAAGCTGGTTTTGGCGCTGATCTGGGTGCGGAAAAGTTTATGGATATTAAATGTCGAATGGCAGAGCTAAAACCAGATGCGGTTGTATTAGTTGCCACAGTAAAGGCATTGAAATATAATGGAGGAGTTCCAAAAAATGAGCTTGGAACAGAAAATCTGGAAGCTCTGAAAAAAGGAATCGTAAATTTAGAGAAACATATTGAAAATATTCAAAAGTTTGGAGTTCCAGTTGTAGTAACGCTGAATTCTTTCTTAACGGATACTGAAGCAGAATATGAATGGATTAAAAATTTCTGTGAAGAGCGTGGATGTGAATTTGCACTTTCAAAGGTATGGGAAAAAGGCGGCGAAGGCGGTCTGGAACTGGCAGAAAAAGTAATCAAAACACTAAAGACAAAAGAAAGTAACTATCATCCAATTTATGAATTAGAGCAGCCATTGAAAAATAAAATAGAGGCAATTGCAAAAGAAATCTATGGTGCAGACGGAGTAAGTTATGCTCCAGCAGCTTCTCGTGCACTCAAGCGTTTGGAAGACTTGGGATTTGGAAACTTACCAATTTGTATGGCAAAAAATCAGTATTCCTTATCCGATGATCAGACAAAGCTAGGACGTCCAACTGGATTTACAATTAATGTCAGAGATGTCTATGTAAGTGCAGGGGCAGGATTTGTCGTAGTACTTACTGGTAATGTTATGACAATGCCAGGACTGCCAAAAACTCCAGCAGCATTTAATATTGATGTAACCGAAGATGGTGTGATTACTGGGCTGTTCTAAATTTGTATCAAATTAACTAGTCAGGAGGATTTTATGACCCTTAAAGAATTGCTTTGTGGCATTTCTTACGTGGTGATAAAAGGAAATGATGAGATACCAATTAGTGATATTGTATATGATTCGAGAAAAACAGTAGAAGATTGTGCATTTGTGTGTATTTCTGGCACAATTACAGACGGACACCGTTTTTTGAGAGAAGCAGAACAGAATGGAGTTTCTGCAATTGTAATGGAACATCTTCCAATTCAACTAACAGAAATTCATTTAAATCATATGACCATTGTGTTAACAGAGGACAGCAAAAAAGCACTTGCATGTATGTCAGCCAATTATTTTGCCCATCCAGACAGAGAAATGACGGTAATTGGAATTACAGGTACAAAAGGAAAAACGACAACGGCACATATGATAAAAGCAATATTAGAAGCCGATGGCCGAAAAACAGGAATGATTGGGACAATGGGAAGCTATATTGGTTCCAAAAAGATCCCATTGCTCCATACAACGCCTCCCGCTTATGAAGTGTATCGCTTGCTGCGTCAGATGGCACAGGAAGGTTGCAAGTATGTTGTAATGGAAGTTTCTTCTCAGGGATTAAAAATGTCTCGCGTATGGGGAATACAGTTTGCAGCTGGAATTTTTACGAATATTTCTACCGATCATATTGGAGTGGGAGAGCATCGAAACTTTGAAGAATACTTATATTGGAAAAGTCGATTGTTTTGTCAAAGTGAAATAGGAATTATAAATCAAGATGAAGAATTTCATACAATGATAGAAGAAGGGCATTCGATTCCATTTCTTCATTTTGGAATGGAGTCGAGTGCAGATTTTTATTTCGATACGATAAAACAAGAAAAAAGAAAGGGATTTTTAGGCCTTTCTTGTGAATTAAAAGGAAAGGCTTGCTTCCTATGTGAAATTGGAATGCCTGGACGGTTTAATGCGTATAACGCATTAGCTGCAATTACAACTGCCATTTATTTTGGCTGTAGTCAGTCAGCGATTTGCGATGCCCTTTTGAATATTCGAGTAAAAGGGCGAACAGAATTAATTCCAGTGAAAGGCAATTATCATTTAATGATTGATTATGCGCATAATGCGGTAAGTTTGGAAAGTTTATTAAAAATGCTGCGCAGTTATGAACCAGGAAGAATTGTATGTGTATTTGGGTGTGGCGGAAATCGTTCGCGTTATCGGCGTTATGCAATGGGAAAAATTAGTGGTATGTATGCAGATTTTTCAATCCTGACAGAAGATAATTCTAGAGAAGAGCCTCTGATGGAAATTATAAAAGATATTATTGAAGGGATGCATCAGACAAACGGACAGTATATTGTTATCCCGTCCAGAGAAGATGCGATCTATTATAGCATAAAATATGCTTTGCCAGGCGATATGATCGTTCTGGCTGGAAAAGGGCACGAGGATTACATGGAACAAAATGGACAGCGAATTCATTTTTCTGAACATGAAGTAGCCCAAAGAATTCTAAAGCAAATATCAAGCGAGTCAGAAAGGAATCAATAAAAGAATGTTAAATATTACTGTAAATGATATTGTAAAAGCAGTAAATGGAACACTGCTCTGTGGGGATGGAACACAGATCATTGAGCATATTAGTATTGACTCTAGGAGCAGTCAAGGAAATGATATTTTTGTTCCAATTATTGGTGAAAAAGTAGATGCTCATCGATTTATTCCTCAGGCATTGGAAATTGGCTGTGTAGCGACTTTAACAAGTGAACACGAGCAGATGACAGGGGAAAAAGCTTGGATTCGAGTAGCGGATACGATTGATGCACTGCATAAAATTGGGCGTCTATGCCGAAGCAGAATCCGAGTTCCTGCCATTGGCGTAACAGGAAGCGTTGGAAAAACGACAACAAGAGAAATGATAGCCACTGCACTTTCTGCACAGAAAAAAGTATTTAAAACAAGTAAGAACTATAACAGTTCCGTTGGGCTTCCAATTACACTTTCTGAGATGACGAATGAAGATGATATTGCAGTATTAGAGTTGGGAATGAATGTGCCTGGAGAACTTGGAACAATCTCAGATTTGGCAAGTTTGGATATGGCAGTGCTGACCAATATTGGAGTGGCACATATTGAATATTTTGGAAGTCAAGATGAAATCTGTAAAGAAAAATATACAATTACAAAGGGATTCCATGGAAAGGGATTTTTGTTTATTAATGGAGATGATCCTCTGCTTGTAAAATATAAAGATCTGACAGGATATCCATATGTACTCTATGGAACGAGTGCAGATTGTGAATATCGTGCAGAAAATATCCGAACTGTAGAGGGAAAATACCAGTTTGATTTTGTACATAAAAATCAAACGGTCTGTGTAACCCTTTCGGTACTTGGCCATCACAATGTATTGAATGCGACTGCTGCACTTGCAGTAGCAGATCGTGTTGGTGTAGATGTCAAAGCAGCAGCAAAAGCATTGGAGTCCTTTACTGGATTTCAGAATCGTCTTCAAAGATATGAGATCCACGGGTATACAGTAATTGACGATACGTATAATGCAAGTCCTGCATCGATGAAAGCGGGCTTAGAAGTCCTTGCAAACTATAATGCGCCAGGCAAAAAGATTGCTGTGCTGGGAGATATGTTTGAGCTTGGGAAAAATGCCCCACAGTATCACTATGAAGTTGGCAAATTTGCGGCAAAGCTGCCATTGGATCAGATGTTGTTAGTTGGAAAAAATGCAACATTCATTGGAAAGGCAATGAACGAAAGCGGTGCAGCGTGTGAAGTGCTAATTATGGAACGCAAAGAAGAAGCAGCGGCCTATTTGGGCGATCATGTACAAGAAGGCGATGTTGTATATATTAAAGCATCCAATGGAATGAAGCTAAAAGAAATTACAACTTATTTACAGTCAAAGGAGAAGTAATATTGTATGCAAATGTGATTGTGGATATTACACATGAACAATTAGATCGAGTATTTCAGTACCTGATTCCCTCTTCCATGCATGTGGAGGCAGGGAGTCAGGTTTTAGTACCATTTGGGAGAGGAAACCGAAAAATTAGAGGATATGTAATTGAATGTACGAAGCAGGCAGAATGGGATCCGACAAAGATAAAAGAAATCTTAGAAGTTTATCCGCTTCAAAGGACAGTAGAGACTCAGTTGATTCAATTGGCGGCATGGATGAAACGCTGTTATGGTTCCACAATGATTCAGGCATTGAAAACAGTATTGCCAATGCAAAAAACAGTCAAGCCAATTGAGAAAAAATATTATGTACTAAATCGAAAAGAAGATGCGCTGGCTGCCTTGGAAGAAGCCAAACGGAAAAGATGGAAGGCTCGTGTTCGTCTTTTAGAAGCATTATTGGAATCCGAATTACTTCCTGCTGATTTAGCTCTCCAGCGGCTCAATGTCACATCGGTAGTGGCAAAGCCATTGGAAGCGAAAGGAATCCTTTCTATTGTAACGGAAACCACCTATCGAAATCCGCTGCATTCGATTTCGTTGGAACAGAAAAAAATACAATTAAATGAAGACCAAAGCAAAATTGTGTCTTCCATTTGTAATGCATTTGACCGAGGAGAACGGACGCCGTCCTATATTCATGGAATTACTGGAAGTGGAAAGACGGAAGTGTATATGGAAATCATTGCGCATGTATTAAATCAAAACCGTCAAGTAATTGTGTTGATTCCAGAAATTGCACTTACTTATCAGACTGTTATGCGTTTTTATCGAAGGTTTGGCAACCAGATATCGATTCTGAATTCAAGGCTTTCTCCAGGAGAACGATTTGATCAAATGGAACGAGCGAGAAAAGGAGAAATTAATGTTATGATTGGTCCCCGTTCTGCATTATTTACTCCATTTGCAAGACTTGGACTCATCGTTATAGATGAAGAACATGAAGCAGCCTATAAAAGCGAGTATTCACCCAAATATCATGCAAGGGAAACTGCAATCGAACGAGCACGTCTTTGTGATGGAATGGTTATAATGGGATCTGCAACACCATCGGTAGAAGCTTATTATAAAGCACAGATGGGCAGTTATCGGCTTTATCGGTTAAAGAAACGAGCGATAGACAAAAGCCATTTAGCAGACGTATCAATTGTCGATTTACGGGAAGAATTAAAACAGGGAAATCGCTCGATTTTTAGCAGACAATTAAAAGAAATGATCAAAGAACGTTTGGAAAAAAAGGAACAAATCCTATTGTTTTTAAATCGGAGGGGATATTCGGGATTTGTTTCCTGCCGTTCTTGTGGAAAATCCATTGGATGTCCCCATTGTGACGTATCGTTGACGGCACATAGAAATGGAACGTTAGTTTGTCATTATTGTGGATATTCCATTCCAATGCCTCAGAAATGTCCATTTTGTGGTTCTCCCTATATTGCAGGATTTGGACTTGGAACACAAAAAGTGGAAGCATTGGCGGCACAAGAATTTCCAAATGCGAAACTATTGCGTATGGATCTGGACACTACTTCCAAAAAAAATGGGCATCAAGAAATTTTAGAACAATTTGCCAGTGGAGAAGCCGATATTTTAATTGGAACCCAGATGATTGTGAAAGGACATGATTTTCCAAATGTAACATTAGTTGGAATCTTAGCAGCTGATTTGTCGCTTTATTCGGGAGATTATCGAAGTGCGGAGCGTACGTTTCAGCTGTTAACACAGGCGGCAGGACGAGCAGGACGAGGAAAGAAACCAGGAAATGTAATTATTCAAACCTATAGTCCAACTCATTATAGTATTTTGACTGCGAAAGAGCAAGATTATGAGCAATTTTATGAGCAAGAAATGACCTATCGAACTATGCTTCAATATCCGCCCAAAGGTTATATGATGGAGCTGTTAATCACTTCAGATAATGAAATAGAAGCAGAAAATACAATTCATGGTTATGCAGCATTGATTCAAAACGAATATAATGGTACAATAAAGGTAATCGGTCCTACAAACGCTCTCGTTGGAAAAATTAAAGATACGTATCGGAAAGTATTGTATCTAAAATCTTTAAAGGAAGCATTACTTATTGAAGCAAAAGATAGGATCGAACAGCACTATCATCGAAGTTTTCCAAATGGCAAGCTTCGGATTCAGTTTGATTTTTATCAATAGGAATAATTGGAGGATACTATGGGAATTAGAAACTTAAGAACAATGGGCGATGAATGCCTAAGAAAAAAATGCAAGGAAATAAAAATTATTAGTCCAAGAATTCGACTTCTGGCAGAAGATATGTTAGATACGATGTATGCAGCAAATGGAGTTGGATTAGCAGCGCCACAAGTTGGCATACTAAAACGAATGGTTGTAATTGATGTAGATGGAGAACATCCATATGTATTGATTAATCCAGAAATTTTAGAGATGAGTGGAGAACAGACAGGGTATGAGGGATGCTTAAGTGTTCCAGGGAAGAGCGGAATTGTGACACGCCCAAATTATGCGAAAGTTCGTGCAACTGGCTTGGATGGAAAGGAATTTATCTTAGAAGGAGAAGAATTACTAGCTAGAGCGATCTGTCATGAATGCGATCATTTGGATGGTATTATTTATGTGGACAAAGTAGAAGGGGATTTGATTGATAACGAAGAACTAGAAAGAATGGAAATGGAAGAAGAATAGAAAAAGAGGAGGACGACATGCGTATTATTTATATGGGAACTCCAGACTTTGCTGTTCCAACATTGGAGACATTGATTCAAAGTAAACATGAAGTAATTGCAGTCATTACACAGCCAGATAAACCAAAGGGACGAGGAAAGGCAATGCAGTTTCCTCCAGTTAAGAACAAGGCATTGGAGTATGGAATTCCAGTTTATCAGCCAGTCAAAGTAAGAGACCCTTCCTTTATTGAACAGATGAAAGAATGGGAACCAGATGCGATTGTAGTGGCAGCGTTTGGACAGATTCTTCCAAAGGCGGTATTGGATTTGCCTCGCTATGGATGTATTAATGTACATGCTTCCCTACTTCCGAAGTATCGTGGAGCAGCTCCGATTCAATGGGCAATTATAAACGGAGAGAAGGAAACAGGAATTACAACCATGTTTATGGACGTAGGACTGGATACAGGAGATATGCTGAAAAAGGCGGTTATTCCAATTGAAGCAAAAGAAACAGGAGAAAGTCTTCATGATAAACTAGCCGCATTAGGCGGACCATTAATTTTAGAAACATTGGAAGAACTAGAAAATGGAACGGCAGTGCGGACAAAACAGGACGACGCACAAAGCTGTTATGCCAAGATGCTGACAAAATCACTGGGAAATATTGATTGGAGTCAGTCAGCCGTGCAGATTGAACGACTGATCCGTGGATTAAATGCATGGCCAAGTGCCTATACGAAGTGGGAGGATAAAACACTAAAAATATGGGCAGCAGATGTAATCGATGGCAATAAAGAAGGAGCTGTTGCTGGTGAAGTTGTGGAAAGACAGAAGAAAGCATTGATTGTTCAGACAGGAGAAGGACGACTTTCTTTAAAAGAAGTGCAGCTTCAGGGAAAAAAGAGGATGGAAATTGATGTATTTTTAAGAGGATATCCGATCATGGAGGGGACAGTTTTTCATCAAGTAGAAGAAAAAGAATAAGGAACCAAAATAGAAAGGATTGGTATAATCTATGATAAATGCTTATATGTATTCTCCCTTTATGATGTATTGGGATTGGACTTATATTTTTGTTATTATTGCTGCTGTAATTTCTGCCATTGCATCTATGAAAGTAAATACAACATTTTCTCGTTATTCTAGTGTACGTGCAATGAGCGGAATGACTGGAGCAGAAGCAGCACAGCGTATTTTGCGTTCTCAAGGTATTATGGATGTGCAAGTGCGCCATGTATCTGGAAATTTGACTGATCATTATGATCCACGTTCTAAAATACTAAATCTATCGGATAGTGTCTATGGATCGACGTCAGTAGCAGCAATTGGTGTAGCGGCACATGAATGCGGTCATGCTGTTCAGCATCAAGTGGGATATGCACCATTAAATATTCGTTCTACCCTAGTTCCGATTGCCAACTTTGGGCAAACGATTAGCTGGCCATTGATTCTAATTGGATTTTTGTTGAATGGAAGTGTAAGCCAAATGTTTTTATATGCAGGTGTGATTTTGTTTTCTGCGGCTGTTTTATTTCAGCTTGTCACACTTCCAGTTGAATTTAATGCATCGAGCAGAGCACTTCGCCTGCTTCAAGATAATGGAATCTTGGCATCCGATGAGATTGGAAAAACGAGAAAAGTATTATCCGCAGCAGCATTAACTTATGTTGCAGGAGCAATCGGAGCAATTTTACAACTGTTACGTCTGCTGATTCTGATAGGAGGAAGACGACGGGATGATTAATGGACGAGAAGTAGTTCTGGATATTTTGCTCGAAGTTTTGGAAAAGCAGGCATTCAGTCATGTTGTAATACGACAGGCATTAGAAAAATATGGATATTTAAGTAAACAGGAACGTGCATTTATTTCCCGTTTGGCACAGGGATGTGTGGAACGAAAAATAGAATTAGATGCCAGAATCAATCAGGTATCTTCGGTTAAAGTCCAAAAAATGAAACCAGTCATTCGCAATATTTTGCGGATGACGGCATATCAGTTAGAGTATATGGATCAAATACCCGATCGTGCAGCATGTGATGAGGCAGTTCGGCTTGCAGTAAAACGAGGATTCTCAGGTTTAAAAGGATTTGTAAACGGAGTATGCCGTGGTATGATTCGGAATGGTGCAGCATTTGAGCAGGTGAAACAGGAGAGTCTTTCAATTCAGTATTCCATGCCAGAATGGCTGATTGCCGATTGGATGAGATGGTTTCCCGAAGAAACCGTTATGCAAATGTTAGAGGGATTTTACAAAGAACGTTCAATTTCTGTGCGGTGTAATACAAGTAAACAGAGCAAAGCGCAGATTATAGATTCATTAAAACAAGATGGAGTTGAAGTAACGCAAGCAGCTTATGTAGAAGATGCGATTCTTTTAAATCATTATGATCGATTGGACTATCTGGAAGCGTTTCGCAATGGATGGATTCAAGTGCAGGATATTAGTTCCATGTTAGTTGGATTGGCAGCATGTCCAAAGGAAGGCAATTATTGTATGGATGTATGTGCAGCACCAGGAGGAAAGACGATTCATCTGGCAGATCAAATGAACAATACGGGTGTTGTGGACTGCCGTGATGTCAGTATGGAAAAAGTGATGAAAATTCAAGAAAATAAGTTACGCTGCGGATTTTCTAACATTGTACCAACGGTTGCAGATGCAACGAAATTAGATTTGAATTCGATTGAAAAGGCCGATATCCTAATTGCTGATTTGCCTTGCTCAGGTCTTGGCATTCTTGGAAAAAAAGCGGATATTAAGTATCAAATGACACCAGAACAGATGGAAGAGCTGGCAAAGCTGCAAAGACAGATTCTTTCCGTTGTACAGCAGTATGTAAAATTAGATGGAACATTGATTTATAGTACCTGCACGATTAATCCGAAGGAGAATATTGAAAATGTTCGCTGGTTTTTGGAACATTATCCCTATGAGTTAGTCAGCTTAGATGATTGTTTTCCTCTAGAACTGCATAGCGAAACGACAAAAGAGGGATGGATTCAGCTGTTGCCTGGAATACATGATTGCGATGGATTTTTTATAGCAAAGATGAAGAAAGTAGGGAAATCATAAATGGAGCAGAAAATAGATATAAAATCTATGTCATTGCAGCAGCTGACGGATCAGTTGATTCAGATGGGAGAAAAAAAATTCCGTGCTGCTCAGATTTATAGCTGGATACATCAAAAATTAGTGACCAATTTTGACGAGATGACAAATATTTCTAAAAACACACGTACCATGCTGAAGGAACAGTTTGAGTTGGTTTGCTTAAAGCAAGTAGCCTGTAAGATTTCTTCCATTGATGGAACGAGAAAATATCTATTTGGACTATCCGATGGGCATGTAATTGAATCGGTACTAATGCGATATCATCATGGAAATTCTGTCTGTATTTCTTCACAAGTTGGGTGTCGAATGGGATGTCGGTTCTGTGCATCCACACTGGATGGACTGTCTAGAAATCTTAGACCATCGGAAATGTTGGATCAGATTTATCGAATCCAGCAGGATATTGGAGAGAGGATTTCCAATGTTGTAGTGATGGGATCGGGAGAACCTTTGGATAATTATGAAAACTTGATTTCTTTTCTTCGTCTGTTGACGGATGCCAATGGGCTTGGAATTAGTCAGAGAAATATAACGGTTTCTACTTGTGGACTTGTTCCGGAAATGTATCGATTTGCAGAGGAAAATTTGCAGATTACGCTTGCATTGTCGCTGCATGCATCCAATAATGAAGTAAGAAAAACATTAATGCCAATTGCAAATCGCTATGCACTTACGGAAGTATTAAAAGCATGTGACAATTATTTTGAAAAGACAGGACGCAGAATTACATTTGAATATAGCCTTGTAAAGGGAGTAAATGATGGACAAAAGCAAGCGGATGAGTTAGCAGAGTTGATTGGAAATCGAAATTGTCATATTAATTTGATTCCAGTAAATCCAATTAAAGAACGCGATTTCGTACAAACGGACGCAAAAAATGTAAATAATTTTAAAAAATTACTTGAAAAAAAACGAATAAATGTTACTATAAGAAGGGAAATGGGTCGAGATATTGACGGAGCATGTGGCCAGCTTCGTAAACGTTATATGGATCAGTTAAAGGAGGAAAATAGGGATGGAGGCATATGCACAGACAGATGTAGGAAAGATGCGTCTGATTAATCAGGACTATATATTTTATTCCATTATGCCCGTAGGCAATCTTCAGAATTTATTTGTAGTGGCAGATGGAATGGGAGGACACAACGCAGGTGAATATGCATCATGGTATACCGTGGAAACATTGGTACAGCTGATCCGTGAATCAAAAGAACAAAACCTTTATGAGATACTTGCTCAATCGATTCAGGAAGTAAATCAACGATTAATCCGAAAATCGTATGAGGAAGATCGACTGAGAGGAATGGGCACAACATTAACATTAGCTACGGTAGCAGACCGAACCCTATATGTAGTAAATATTGGGGATAGCAGAACCTATTTGATTAATGAACAAGAGATTCGCCAAATTTCACAAGATCATTCACTTGTGGAAGAGATGGTGAGAGAAGGAATTTTTGAACGTGGTTCAGAACAATATCAGTTAAAGAAAAACATTATTACAAAAGCAATTGGTGTAGAGCTTGCATTAAGACCTGACTTTTTTGAGGTCGAGTTAAAGGAAAACGAACATTTGCTGCTCTGTTCGGATGGTCTCACAAACATGGTAGAAGACTCTGAAATTTGGAAAATTGTGGAACAGCCCATTTATATTGAGGAACGAGTACATCAATTGATTGAAATGGCAAATACAAATGGTGGTAAGGATAATATTGCAATTGTTCTTGCAGACCTGGATTAAGGAGTGGCGAATATGTTGCGTATAGGAATGTTTCTGGCAGATAGATATGAAATTGTAGAAATGCTTGGCGCAGGTGGAATGGCGGAGGTTTACCGCGCTAAATGTCATAAACTGAATCGTTTTGTGGCATTAAAAGTTTTGAAACCAGAATTTGCTGCGGATAAAGTCTTTGTGACAAAATTTCGGATGGAGGCTCGTTCTGTAGCTTGTTTGACACATAACAATATTGTTGGAGTATATGATGTAGGAGAAGATAGGGGAATTCACTTCATTGTAATGGAATTTGTAGATGGAATTACACTGAAGGATTATATATCGAGAAAGGGCAAACTAACGACAAAAGAGACAATTGGTATCTCTCTTCAGGTTGCACAGGGGTTGGCAGCAGCTCATGCGAATCATATTATACATAGAGATGTGAAACCGCAAAATATTATGATCTCTAGAGAGGGAAAGGTAAAAGTAACGGACTTTGGAATTGCACGTGCAATTACCGATGAAACGACGAATATGTACACAGCGATGGGATCCGTTCACTATATTTCTCCAGAGCAAGCAAGAGGCGGTTACTGTGATGAAAGAAGTGATATTTATTCTCTTGGTATTACAATGTATGAAATGGTCACAGGAAGGGTACCATTTGAGGGAGACAATACCGTTTCTGTGGCGGTGGCTCATATTAATGATGCATTGATACCGCCAAGTTATTATACTCCGTCCATACCAGTCGCTTTGGAACAGATTATTTTTAAATGTACTCAAAAGAAACCTGAAAGAAGATACTTAACTTGTTCCGAGTTAATTGGAGATTTAAGAAAAGCAATCTCTATGCCAGAAAGAAACTTTGTAGAAAATGTACCAGAATCATATAAGGGCGACACGATTATGATTACAGATGGAGATGTTAATCGAATTCGTCGCAACAGTACCGATCAAGTATTAGAACAGGAAGAAAATCCATACAGTGAGCAAGAAGCGGATACCTATATAGAAGATTCCATGGAAGAAGATCGGAAATATGCAATAAAGAGAGAAGCAGAAGATAACAACGAAATTGAGCAGACGCTGTTTGATAAAGTGATTTTTTGGGTCGGTATTACCTTTGCGGTTATATTATTAGTTTTGTTAATTTATATTGTTGGTACACTTGCAGGATGGTTTGGCAATATGACTGTTATTTCCAACCGATCTACAGAAACAAATCAAGAAGAATCATTAAATCAGAAACAAACAGTAATGCCAAATGTACTTGGAAAAACGAGGGAAGAGGCAGAGGAACTGTTAAAAGAAAATGGATTAGAATGTTCGATCCAAGAGCAAAGACAATATTCGGAAGAGTATCCAGAGGATACAATTTGCAAACAAGAATTTAAAGAGGGAACCGTTGTTAACAAAAATACGCGGGTGAAATTAGTTCTAAGTCTCGGCAATAAAAAATACCAGATTAGTGATAAACTAATTGGAATGACGAGAAAAGAATTAGAAGAAGAATTAGAAGAATATGAGATAGATATTGAGTATGAATATGAAGAAGATTCCGATGCTGAGCCAGGTACGGTTATTAATCTAGATCCAAACTCAGGAGAGTTAAAATCAGGAGATAAATTAAAAGTTTATCTTGCAAAGGAACCAGATGAAGTAACCATTCCAGATGTAACAGGAAAAACAAAGGAAAAAGCAGAAGAGGCATTAGAAAAAGTAGGATTGAAGTTAGGAGCTGTGACGGAAGAATACAGTAATACAGTTGATAATGGATTGGTTTGCGATCAAAGTCCAAATGCAAATACAAAAGCAGAAGAAGGAACAGAAGTAGATATTGTAATTAGTAAGGGAGCAAATACAACTGCACAAGAAATCATAGTGCCAAGAGTAATTTTCTTGACACAAGAAGAGGCAGTGCGCAGATTGAAAGAGTTAGGTCTTAAAGTCGTTGTAGAAGAAAAGGCAGATCGCTGGGTACAAAAAGGATATGTTATTGATCAAGATCCAGCAGAAGGTGCTACTTTGAGAGAGGGAAGTACCATCACAATTGAAGTCAGCAGTGGCACTTCTGACATAGATACTTCAACCGAACCGTCTACATCAGAGAGTATAACATCCTCAGAAGTACCTACACCGTCTTCTTCCACAACGCCGTCTTCCTCTGTTACACCATCTAGCGTATCTCCTGAGAGTATGATTCTTACGAATGATTTTTATTCGATGAATCAGGCTCAGATTACAGCCAAATTACAGGAGATAGGAGTTGGAGGTGTGATTGAAATGCAATTTTATAACACAGTTCCAGCTGGCCGGGTAGCTTGTATTTATCGAGGCAACCAAGAGTTAAGACCAGGTGCAGTATTTACTCGTGGTGAGACAGTGCGTGTCATTATTAGTGGAGGTCCAGAACCAGCGAATTGGGATGATGTGAAAGAATCTACGACACAGACTATACCAGCTCCTGCGAACTGAGTAAAACCATTTCCACACTGAAAAGGGGTTGTTGCGGATGCGATGACTCCTTTTCCTAATCATGAATGGAGGATATATGAGAGGAAAAATCATCAAAGGAATTGCTGGATTTTATTATGTAAATGCGGAAGATGGAAATTTATATGAATGCAAAGCAAAAGGAAAATTTAGAAAAGATAAGAAAAAACCTTTAGTTGGAGATCTGGTTCAAATACAACGCTTAGATGAAAAGGCAGGAAATATTGAGGAATTACTTCCAAGAAAAAATGCATTGGTTCGTCCAGCTGTTGCCAATATTGATCAGGCACTTGTTGTATTTGCTGCCGCGTCTCCAGAACCAAATCTAAATTTATTAGACCGCTTTTTGGTTACGATGGAGAGTCAAGCGATTAAAGTTGTCATTTGTTTTAATAAAATTGATTTAGTTGCAGAAGAAGAGATTCAGCGCCTAAAAAAAATCTATGAACCGTGTGGTTATGAGTTACATTTAATTAGTGTGCAAGAAGAGGCGGGATTGGAAGAATTGAAAACGATATTAACAGGGAAAACAACCGTTTTAGCAGGGCCATCCGGAGTTGGAAAATCTACACTTATGAATTGGCTTCATCCACAAGCTAATATGGAAACAGGTTCTGTCAGTCAAAAAATTCAGAGAGGACGTCATACAACAAGACATTCTGAATTTTTTAGTATAGGGAATGATACGTATCTGCTGGATACGCCAGGATTCAGTTCTATTTTCGTGGAACAATATGAGCCAAATGAACTAAAGGACTACTTTCCAGAATTTTCTTCATATGAAGAGGATTGTAAGTTTATTGGATGTGTTCATGTTGGAGAAACGGTATGTGGTGTAAAGCAGGCAGTACAAGAAGGGAAAATTAGTAAATCCCGGTATGATAATTATGTATTGTTTTACCAAGAATGTAAGCAAAAGAAACGATATTAAAAGATGAAGGAATCAATGGCAATGAAAATTTTAATTGTTTTAGGAGGAAAACTGTCCGATAATTTTTTAAAAGAAATGTATGAAACCTATCAGGCAGATTATGTGATTGTGGCAGATGGGGCTCTAGCAGCTATGGATCGAACTGGACTTTTGTTCCAGTCATTGGTTGGAGATTTTGATACCGTTGCCCCTGAATTATTACAAAAATATGAGTATCGTCTGGGGCTATATGTCGAACGGCATATACCAGAAAAAAATGAAACTGACTCAGAATTGGCGATTCGAATTGCATTGAAAAAGCAACCAACGCAGATTATAATATTGGGTGCAACAGGAGGAAGAATGGATCATGCAATTGGAAATATTCATCTTATGTACCAATGTATGAAACAAGGAATTCCATGTACGATTTATGATGAATGGAATAAAATTCAATTAATTGAAAAAGAAGCGGTTTTGGAAAAGAAAACAGCTTATGGAACCTATGTATCTTTTTTGCCTTTCCTTGAATCGGCACAAGATGTTACATTGGAGGGATTTCGTTATCCTCTTACTCATGCAGACTTAGAGAAGGGTACAACATTGGCGATTAGCAATGAAATAGAGGCAGATAGAGCGAGTGTAACAGTAGAAAAAGGAATTTTGATTTGCATTGAGTCCAGGGATTGACAAAAAGAAAAAATAGGTTGTCAGGTTTGAAAGGTTTGGTATAGATTATGAGACAGAAAAAAATTGCAGTAATACAGGATCTCGCAGGAGTTGGAAGATGTTCTCTTACTGTAGCATTACCAATTATATCGGCGATGAAAATACAGTGTTGTCCAGTGATCACTTCAATATTATCCAATCATACAGGTTTTTCCCATTGTTATTTGGATGATTATACAGATAAAATGCCAGAATATATTAGCCATTGGAAACAATTAGGACTGGAGTTTGATGGAATTTACAGTGGATATCTTGGCTCTAAAAAACAATTGGATATAGTGATTGATTTTTTTCAATATTTTTCTAAAAATAATCCAATTATTATTGTGGATCCAATTATGGGAGATAATGGAAAATTGTATCAAAATTTTGATGAGGAAATGTGTCAGGCAATGAAACAGTTAGTCAGCTATGCTAACCTAATTACTCCAAATTTGACTGAGACTTGTAAGTTAACGGATGTTTCTTATAAAGAAAAATGGACAAGAGATGAATTGTTTTCCCTCGCAGATCGGCTGCACGAACTTGGACCGCAAAAAGTGGTGATTACAGGAATTAAGCAGGGCAGATTTATTAACAATCTGGTTAGCCAAAGAATTCGTAAAGACGAATGGGAACAAAGGAAAAATTACTTATTTGATTTAGAAGAAGATTGGGAAGGAAAAAAAGAAACACGAAATACATTGCAGTATGAAGAAGAAAATGGAACGATCTTAGTAAAAAAGAGTCTTATGAAAAGCCGCCATGTTGGAGTAGATCGGCCAGGAACGGGCGATATTTTTACCTCGATATTGGCAGCAGGAGCAGTACAAAGTCATGATTTAGAAATGGATATTAGAAAAGCCGTTCAGTTTATTAAAAAATGTCTTTGGCGTTCCGACCTGCTTGATATTCCAGTGCAGGAAGGTGTTTGTTTTGAAGAGTTTTTAACAACGTTGTAGAAAATAAAAACCTAATTTCTTGAAAAGGAAGGAGGATGTGCGGTCTGTAAAAAGATTGTACGCTAGATCTATGAAAAAGAGGAGAATCTTATGGATTAGTTTGATTTGTGTTCTGCTAATTATTACTGGATGCAGTCAGATTCGTATTTCAACAGATAGTGAATGGATGATGAAAATGGATGAAAGCAAGTTGGAGAAAGAAGAAGTCAGAACCATTGCGTTAACTCAGAGCAGCTTATTTCAACAATTTTATGTTCCATTGACTGGCACTGAATTTTGGAATCAATTGATAGAGGAAAATCAAACATTTGAATCCTATGCAAAAGATACAATTGTATTTGAAGAAGCAGCAGCACTCACAATTTTAAATGCAATTGCAGATAGTTGGGAGTTGGAATTAACGGATTCGGAAAAAGATTTAGCAAAACAGGCAGCAAACGAATACTTCGATATAATGTCCAAAGAAGCCAAGCGATATACAGGAGCCAATCGCAGTGATGTGACTCGATTGATTCAAAAATATGTACGAGCTCTGGATGTGATCGATTTATTGGCAGAAGATGTCAATATGGAAGTGAGTGATAACGAAATGCGTGTGATGGATATTCAAGTCATTATCTTTTCTGATCAGGCAACTGCACAACAAGTAAAAGCACAAGTAGATGCAGGAGCGGATTTCTTATCTATGGCAAAACAGTATAGTATTACAAATACTTATGAATACTCTGTTAGAAGAGGAGAATTAGCAGAAGCACTGGAAAATATCGTGTTTGCTATGGATAGTGGAACCGTTACTGAAGTCATTCCAGTCGGAGATGAGTTTTATCTAATTAAATGTGTAAACGACTATAATGAAACACTTTCCGAAGAAAATAGAAGTAATATTCAGCAGCAGAGAATCTATGAAATGTGGATGGATACTGCAGAAGATTTTGTGTTAGATCGTAAGTTAGAAATCAATGAAAGAAGCTGGAATCATCTATCTCTAGAGTTAAATACAGAAGCTCAAAATACCCAGTTATTTGATATTATAGAAAATTATTTTCCTTCCATACTCCAATCAAATTAGTCTTGGAGGAATCTGTGAAGATTATGTGAGTATTATATGAAAATTTAGAGAATCCTATTGCCTTAAAGTGAACTTTAGCCATTATAGTGAAAAAAAGCGTCACAAAAAGGAGTGGGAAATCTTGAGATGGAATCGATTAAGAAAACTATTATTCCTTACTATTATTGTTAGTATCCTGACGGTAGGATGCACTCAGACAGAATTGGGCTTTATAGAGGAACTGATAAATCAACCAGTAGAGATGTTAGATGAGACCGCTTTTCAGGCAGAATCCAAAAAAGGGTTATATACGAACTTTACTGATATGGAACTGGTAAATGAAATTAATGAACTTGGAGTGAATCATACACTTGTAAATATCGATATAGGAGATTTGCTAACAAATGGAAGATTGGAAATTCAATCCGAAGATGGCGAGAAATATCGAATCAACCGTTACCTATTGTACATGTATGATCGAGCATTCCAGAGATTTGCAGAAAACAATATTGTAACAACGGTTGTTCTTTTGGCTTCCCCTTGTGTCTATGAAATTGTAGAGGATAATATTGAATCCTCCTATGGAAACTTTAATATGCACTCATCTGAGGGAAGAAAATGTTTGGAAACCATAATTTCCTTTTTGGCAGAACGATACAGCAGAGCAGATGCAAAATATGGGCAAGTGGCAAACTGGATTGTTGGAAATGAAGTAAATAATCCATCCGAGTGGAATGACAGCAACTTATCCATAGAAGACTATATGAAAAACTATGCAGACTCCGTTCGTATGGTATCCAATACCATCCGCAGTATTTCACCATATTCCAGAATCTATATCTCCCTGGATCATTTTTGGAATAGCGATGTGGATGGTCGAATTAATGCTAAACAATTCGTCAATTACTTGGCACAGCAGCTAACCGATGTGTATTGGAATGTGGCGTATCATCCATATCCGTATTCTTTGTTAAATCCAGAAACCTGGTTAGATCCAGTAACTTATGATGAAAATACAGAAGTAATTTCTATGAAAAATATTTCTGTATTGACGGAATATATGAAACAATTTCCAAATCCAGATGGAAGTCAGAAACGAGTTATTTTATCGGAAGTTGGATTTCAAGGAACCGACGAAGAAATACAGGCAGCAGCCTACGTATATAGTTACTATCAGGCAGAAGCCAATCCAGATATTGATTCTCTAATACTAAATCGCCATGTCGATCATTCCGTAGAAATCGCACAGGGAGCCTACTTTGGACTCTGGAAATCCGATCCCGATCGCCATGGAGAGCATCCAACAGAAAAAAGGAAATTATGGTATGTATTTCGAGACATCGATACTGAAAAATCCGAAGAAGTAGCACAGTTCGCATTGCCAATTATTGGAGCAGAACAGTGGGCAGATGTGATAAGAAGTAATGTGGTATCATAATGGCAGAATGATAAAAGGAAAATTATAACCCCCAGCTTGTGATATGTACCCTCTTTACTGGACACCCAGTAAGGAGGGTAATTTTATGCGGTATTCTTATGAATACAAACTTAAATGTATCGAAATGTACAAACAAGGGATATATCCAGAGACACCAGAAGGAATCAACACAAAGTGGTTTCATAAAACCATAAGACAATGGTATAGAATAGAAGAAGCACAAGGTCCTGATGCTTTAAGGCATAAAGGTATAAATAAAGTTTGGATCCCTGAGGAAAAACTTGATCTCGTGTCAAAAGTATTAGATGGAAAGTCTATTAAATTAACAGCTATTGAAGCAGGGATAAATCATGGAATGCTATATCAGTGGGTACACAAATCGGTAAAAGAATACATAGACTATTACAATAATGAGCGTATTCAGGCTAAAACAAAATAGATGCCTCCTATTAAATATAGGGAAGCATCCATGTGTTGAGCCTCAGTCATAAATCAATGTGTCCAAGATTTGGGGTACATATCATTAGCTGGGGGTTATAATTGTTCAACAAAGCAAAAATCGCTTCTTTATTATTAAGTCTGCGAATTTGATTTTCATTTGCACGCCTTACTACCGTAATTCCAGCCAATTCTCCTCTTACATTTCCATTCTAATTAGTCTTGCCACTCCATGGCGTTCCATAAACGTATGCCTTCTCCCCTATTACTCGGATCGCTGGTTTATCATCGTTAATAATCTGTGCCGTTCTCCTAAATACTGTAACCACAATGCCGTATGAGTCGATTTTCCTGTACCATTCGGAGCGGAAAAAAGATAGACACACCCATCAACCATAACCGCAGAAGAATGCAGCATCATTCCACTATGATCTAACAGCTTCCAATAGAACTGATTTCCAGTTGCCATATATTCACTGAGATCTTTACTGCAATATGGATGGCGGTTTTGATACTCTTCCCATCGAGATTGAATGACAATATCTACATCTTTCCCATCATTTTCCTCACATAAATATGGTTCACTCTGTATTAAAGTACGTCCAAAGATATGCATTTCTACGGTAAGATCAGCGATTCGATACAATGTTATCACCTCCTAGTATCGGATGAATAGTCTAAAAATTTCTATCTATAACGAAAAGAACTGTCGTTTGCCGAAGTCATGTATTTTGGAAGAGAGCAGTGAGATAGGATATAATTGGAATGAAAAGAAGCCAATATACATCCAAGAAACTGCTTGTGCTTGTATTATGACTTCATAGATGTGGATATACTATTGTGTAAGAAGAAACAATTCCGTATCAGAACGTTATGATAAATAAATTGAGCAAAAAGTACATTCAAGTCATTGAGATTTTTTACGTAGAGTATGTTACTCTACGTCATATATTAAGACTATTATTATTTATATATTTTACAAAATATTGTAAAATTTGTCAATATAATTTCCGAGATAGATAGGTTAATTATACGTAAAAAAGCTTTGTAAAATTTACATTTTGCGCTTTTTCACTACAATTTCCTAGTTAAGTGGGATTTAGATATGTAAGTAGGAAAAATTTTCGAAATTTTCATAAAATACAAAAAGAATATTATTAAAAGAATTCAAGATATTTTTATACAATTTATCCATTTTCCGTCAAAATTGTAGTCATAGAAAGGAGAATTTATTTATGTCAAGAAGAGGAGAAAATATTTATAAACGGAAGGATGGCAGATGGGAAGGACGTTATATAAAACAACGGTCTTCGGATGGAAAAGCAAAGTATGGTTATGTCTATGGAAAGTCTTATAAAGAGGCTAAACGTAAGTTATCTGATGCTATTAATATTAACACAGAACAATTATTTGTACAAGGAAAAAGTAATAATCCCTGTGGATGGATTAGTTTTGAAGATGTTGCGAATGAGTGGATTGCAAGTATTCAACCCCGTCTTAAATTATCAACAATAGCAAAGTATAAAAATTTACTGAATTCTTATATTTATCCAGAATTTAGTAATTCTGCGATTAATGATATCACCTGTAATCATGTAGATGCTTATTGTAATGAACTATTGGTTACAGGAGGATGCACCCAAAATGGACTATCTCCTAAGACAGTTTCTGATATTTTATCTCTTATTAAAAATATTATGCGCTTTGCGAAAAACAAAGGTTTTCCAGTTAAGAACGATATTAATCCAATCTCAGTTAAACAATATCCAAAAGAAATGCGAGTTTTAAGTCTTTATGAACAACAACAGTTATGTCAGTACTTATATTCTAACCTAACATTGTGTAATTTGGGGATTTTAGTTTGTCTATTTACTGGTTTGAGAGTAGGAGAGATTTGTGCATTAAAATGGGAAGACATTTCCTTTGAAGAACATACATTATTTGTTCACCAAACAATGCAAAGAGTTCAAGTAAATAATTGTAGAGATGGAAAAACTAAAATTTTAATCTCTACTCCAAAAAGTAATTGCTCTATCCGGAGCATTCCTCTTCCAAATGATTTATGTAAAACACTATGGAAATTTAAACAACCTCCTCAAACATTTTTTCTTACTGGAAGTGAACAAAAATATTTAGAACCACGAGGAATGCAGCATCGATTTAAAACTGTACTAAAAAGGAGTTCCATTAACGATGCAAATTTCCATTCTCTTCGTCATACATTTGCGACTCGCTGTATTGAATTAGGATTTGATGTAAAAAGTCTAAGTGAAATTTTGGGACATGCAAATGTTAACATTACTCTAAATCGTTATGTACATCCGTCTATGAAATTAAAGCATGAAAACATGCAAAAACTAGATACATTATTCACCGTCAATTAGTTGGTCAGGAACCGTTAATTGTTGATATAAAATCAACGATTAACGGTTCTTTTGCGTGGAGTAACATACTCTATGTAAGAAATATCTCATTCGACTTGAAAAGCCGCGAAATTTAAACAAATTTGTAGAATAAAAAAATTGCTGAAAATTTCTGGAATGGATGGTTGGCTTAGGACGGAATTATACGTTGGATGTTTATAAAATCATAGTACAACCATAGATAATATAATGGACGTATGATTGACTTTATTTTTACATTGGTATCGTTTACATTATATCTCATTTTGGTAGTTCTTGCCAAGACCAATTTTCTCAAAAAACGACATTTGAGTTATGATGAATTTTTATATTTATAGACTATTGTCTGTTAATGATTATTAGGAGGTGATAATTTGTATCGAATCGCTGATCTTACCGTAGAAATGCATACCTTTGGACGCACTTTAATACAGAGTGAACCATATGTATGTAAGAAGAATAATGGGGAGTGTGCAGACATTGTCATTCATTCTCGATGGGAAATGTTTCAAGAACGTTATCCCTATTTGAATAAGGATCTCAGTGAATATTTATCCACTGGAAATCAGTTCTATTGGAAGCTGTTAGATCATAGTGGAATGATGCTGCATTCTTCTGCGGTTATGGTTGATGGGCGTGTCTATCTTTTTTCTGCTCCGAGTGGTACAGGAAAATCGACTCATACGGCATTGTGGTTACAGTATTTAGGAGAACGGGCACAGATTATTAACGATGATAAACCAGCGATCCGAGTTATGGGTGATAAGGTATATGTTTATGGAACGCCATGGAGTGGCAAGACTAATCAGAACCTAAATGTAAGAGGAGAATTGGGTGGAATTGCGGTAGTAAAGCGTGCAAATGAAAATCAAATTCGCAGACTTAGTAATAAAGAAGCGATTTTTGCTTTGTTGAATCAAACGACCCGTTCTCGAAAAGAGGAACGGATCGATCGTCTTTTTGAAGTAATAGAGCTGCTAATTAAAACCATACCAATCTATGAATTGTCTTGCAATATGGAACTAGAAGCGGCAAAAGTCGCTTATGAGACAATGGCATTTCCAGAAGGAGAATTAACATGAAACTAAAAAAAGAATTTGTATTACGCCGCCTTGCAGACTGCAATGTGGTTCTTTACATCGGAGAGGGAGCAGCAAATCTAAATGGAATGACAACTTTAAATGAGACAGGACGCTTCCTATGGGAACAACTGCAAACCGAAAAAACGGTCGATCAGCTCGTTTCAGCTCTCCGAGAAGAATATGAGGTCGATGAGGAAACTGCCTACCAGCATGTACAAGCCTTTACCAACAAACTAAAGGAGGAAGGCTATCTTGAATAAAGTGGTACGTATGGAAGAACTTTGTCCCATGATTCAAGAACTACTTGCAGGAGGAAGTAGTGTACAGTTTACGGTAACAGGAATTAGTATGAGGCCGATGCTCATGCATCAAAGAGATCAGGTCGAATTGACCACTGCTCCTGCTAACCTCCATCGCTACGATATTCCATTATATCAAAGAGAAAATGGAAGTTTCATTCTCCATCGGATTGTAAAAGTAGAAAAAGATGGAACCTATACTTGTGTAGGAGATGGACAGACAACGTTAGAAACAGGAGTTCAGCAAGAACAAGTAGTTGCTGTTGTTCGTTCCTTTATAAGAAAGGGCAAGAAAATCCCTTGTAACAACAAAGGATATCGAGTATATGCAAGAGTTTGGACTGCATTGTTTCCAATCCGACCGATGTTATTACAGATGATAAGGGGAATAGGGAAAGTGAAGAAGAAACTTCACAAAATCATTCTACGAATGAGAAAACCAATAGGAAAACTATTGGAGTGAATCCGCTTTTTAAAAGGAGGAACATATTTATGAAGCGAAGAAAGCGAAGAATGATGGCGATACTGTTAGTATTCGCAATGCTGTTTAGTATGGTAGATCCAGGCTTATTTGCAGGAGTAATTACTGCACAAGCAGAAGAAACAACCAATGTGCAAAAGGGTTGGAACACAGATAAAACGGTATATTACATTGGAGATAGTTCAAATCTGGAATATGTAGTGAACCATTATGCTGATACGAACTCTGAGGGTGAATTGTTACGTAAAGCAAAATATGAAGTAACAGATAATATAACACTTGGAGATTGGGCAGAAAACGGAATTAACATTGGAACAAAAGATTATCCATTTGCAAATGAATTTGACGGAAATGGCTATACAATTTCTGGTTTAGTATATAACGATCAGATTGCTACGAGCGGTGGACTTTTTAGTTATTTGAATGGAGCAACAATTAGAAATTTAATTATTGATGGAGCAGTCATTCGTTCCAATCAATACGGTGGAGTATTAGCTGCACAGGCTATAAATTCAACGATTCAGAATGTTACAATTACAAACAGTAAATGTAAAATTGCTTCTTTAGGAACTATTGTTGGTTTAATTACAACGGGTGGTTTGTATGGTGGTGCCTTAGTTGGGTATGCAGGAGGAACGAAATTCTATAACTGTGAATCTAGAAATACAGAAGTATATGTTGACTCAACAGGTGGCGTTCAGGCACTTGGCGGCGATGGTATGTACATGGGCGGTCTCGTTGGATGGATGGATAACGGAAGTATCATTGAATATTCTCGTGTAGTAGGCGGAGAAGTAAGTACCGAGTACTATGTAGCAGTTGGTGCTTTGGCTGCGAATAATCTTTATGCAGGTGGTATTGTTGGACGTATAGATGGAAATTATACTGACTTAGATGGAAATAAGTATGAGGAAAGTAAGATTTTAGATTGTTTCTCTAGTGCTGCTGTAAACTATGATGGTGAATGTTATGTATCAGTAGGTGCAGGTCTTTCTGGTTATGCAGGTGGTATTGCAGCAAGAGTATCAGGAGAAAACTACGAAATAAGCCGTTGTCATTATGCAGGAAACTTAAGTGGTCATTTATTGAATTCCATTTTAGTACTTCCAGTTATTGCTATGGAGGATTATTATCTCGGTGGTATCGCTGGTCAGGTAGAAAACTCTTCTAAGATTCAAAATTGTTATTTTAATTGGGAAAATGCAATTGTAGATAACGATTATCCAGGAGGACCAAAGGTACCAGCGATTTGGGGACAATCGAATACTGGAACGGTAACAACCATTGGTAGTGCTCAATATAGTAATCCTGACTTCTTTGTAAGTTTTGATTTTAATGGAACTACCATGAGAGAAACAGACAATGCTGCTCCATTTGATGGAGAACATAGCAATAAATGGGTTATTGATCCAGTCAATAATATGCCAGTTCATGGTAAAAGAGTAGAAGCAAGTATGGATTTCCCAGGAGCAGGAACGATTACATTTGCAGAGACTTCGATTCAGGAAGCTCAGACAACCGACACAAATGAAAAAAATATCAGCCAGATTGCACAAGTACATGCGGATATGAATGAAGCGTTAACCTTAACCGCTACCGTAAATGAAGGCTATAACTTTAAAGGGTGGTATAAAAACGGTACATTAGTGGCAGGTACTGAAGAAAGTCCTGAGTATACACTTACACTTGGCGGAGAAGATGGTTTGCCATATGAAGATAATGAAGTATATGAAGCAAAATATACCGCTAATGTTATCTTTAAAGGAATGAATGATGGTGTAGATGTAACAAAGGAATATACTTATAACCAAGAATTAAATCCAGAAGATGCGACGTTATCAGATGAGAATTATGTATTCTTAGGCTGGAGTGAAACGGAATATGACAAAGAAGACTTGCAATCGAGTACTATACCAGATATTCAATTTGTAGGAAACGATACCAGTTATCCAGTTACTAGACCGATGACATTATATCCTGTATTTATAAAGATTGAAAATTATAATGTCAAAGTGCAAATGGAAAGTGCAGCGTTAGAAGAAGGTTCTGCATACATAAAAGGAAAAGACGGAAGTGAAGGAACTGCAGAAGTAGGAACAGATGAAAATGGGCTCTTTATTGCAGTAAACGAAACAGCCAATGTAAGTGGATCAGATGAGTATCGCTTTGATGGATGGTATGAAATCAGTAAAGATAATCCGGAAGGAACTTTGGTTAGCAGAAGCAAAACTTTCTACTTAACTAACGTGGATCTTAATGTAGAGCATCGATATGAGGCAAGATATCAATATAAAGTAACAACATGGATTCCTATGAGAACTGGAAGTGGACCTCATTTTAAATATGGAGATTCTGAAAGTAATTTTGGCGAATATTATGTTAAATATGGAGAAAATGTTAACACCAGCGATGCAATTCCACAACCAAGTTTTAATCCAGGTCATTTAGGTACAATTGGAGTTAAATTTTCACATTGGACGAATACAGGAATTACTCAAGGAACAAGTTATTCAAAAACTGAAATGAATAGATTTGCTGAACAAACTCCAACCGTCGAGGTAAAGCAACCAATGGATGTGTATGCAATAGTACAGATTGATCGTTCTACTAATTCCTTATATTATCCAGTTCATGTAAAATCAGATTTTCCTGCTGGAACAGTGGAAGTTAAAATGAATGATGGATCTCTTTGGAGTAATGTTGGGGCTAATATTAAGGCTTCTTTAACAATAAAAGATGGATACAATTTTAAAGGTTTCTGGCAATACTATTTTGACGATGATAAATGGACTAATCCTGATGAAAATGATCCATTAAATGTGGAACAAGGAACTTATAATGAGGAGAATAAAACTTGGTCATGCATTTGGAATAGCGGATATGGATATTGGGCTGGAGAGACTAGATTAGTAGCTCGTTTGACTGCTGATGTTAATTTCCATAAGTATGGAGAAGAAACTCCTGTAACAGTAGAAAGAAAATATGATTCATTACTTTTCTGTACTGATGCGAATGCAGTTGAGAATTGGGACGATCCAAATGGATCACATGTAGGAACTCCAAATTACGAAGAACCTGGTAATACAGTCGTTGGTGTTGGAACGACCCCAACTGATGAAAGTATGTACAGAAATGGGTATAAGTTTATTGGATGGACTACAGATGAGGGTATCTTTACTGATAGAGAAAACTATGTTGTAAGCAGTGAAGTTGCTATTAAGGGAAGTCTATTAACTGAAAATACTAGAGTTACTGAGACGATGGATGTTTATCCAGTTTATTTAAAGTATGATATAACACTTAAAACTAACTTCGATGGATCCGATTCTGCACCAGAAGGAGTAATCGTGGAATCTACAACACTTGCAGAAGAAGGAACGGTAATCTTTACATTTACTGGTGATGGATATGAATTTGCAACTCCAGAAGAGTGGACTGTTAAGGCTAATGGTACTGAAATAGATGTAGATATAAAACAAAATGAAGATGGTACCTATACGATTACAGGACTTGATACAGAAACAAAATATGAGACTATAGCTAGTTGTACAGCTACAGTAACCTTTAATAACAAAGATGGTAGTGAAGTTAAGAAAGGTCAATACGACTATAATCAGGAACTTGGTTCTTTACCAATGCCAACACAAGAAGTAAATAGTGAAGCATCTTCAATTGGAGTTAACGGATCATTTGAAGAAGATGTGAATGCATTTGTAGGCTGGAATACTGGTGAAGGTTCTGAATATGCTACCGAACAAGATAAAGTAACTGGCCCAATGAATCTACAACCTGTTTATATAACTCCTGATCTGGAATTAAACTCAGATTTGAAGGATTCAGGTGCTACAATTACGGTTTCTAAAACAGGTGAGGTAATGTTGAATGCTCCTGAAAAGGATGGTTATGAGTTCGCAGGCTGGGAATGGACAGATGGTGAAGAATCAAAGACTATTACAGTAGAACCAAGTAATGATGGAACTTATACATACCAGCTCACCCCAGAAGAAGCACGTAAGTCTGGAACTTATACTGCTAAGTATAATCCAATTGTTACCTATAAGATTCCAAAGGTTGAGAATGATACTCTGGCTGAGGGTGAAACTGTAGAAGGTTCGGTACCTTATAACTCTGTAATGGGAGAAGTTATTGATTCAACGATTGTAGAAGTAACAACTAAGATTCTGAAAGCACTTAAAGATACTGATTATGTATTTGAGGGTAAGTGGAGCACAGAGGCTTGGGACAGTGAAGGTACACAAACTGTATTTACAGGTCCAGTAACAGAACAAATTACATTATATCCAGTTATTACTGAGAAAACAGAGGAACAAGTTAAAATCTATTCCAATATAGATGATAGTAACGCTGTTGTTGAGTTGTCTCGAAAGGATGGAAAAGTTACATTCCCTGATGCAGAAACATTGCCTGAAGGTATTGTAAAAGAAGGTTCTAATGGAATTAATGGTGAGGCTGTTGAAACTGAGTTTGTAGGATATAGTTTAGTTACTATTACACAAGATGAAAGTGGAAAGGAAATTAGTCGTGTAAGTGATGCATTATATGCTCCTGGTGATGAAATTGATGCAGATGAAATAACAGCTTATACTGGCGTAGAAGATGAAAAGCATCAAATTGCTCGTATTTATGCTGTATGGGCTCAAGTACAGACAATTCCAGAAGGAAGTATGTATTTTGGTGGTGGTACACCTTCATTTGATAATGGTCTTTTCTCAGCAGTAGCAGTTAACACAGATATTTTAACTAGAGCTGGATTACAAACTGGTGATCAATGTAGTTATGATCGTAGTATGAAATATACTTTAGGAAAGAATACTCCTATTGTAACGACCGCTCCACGAAATGTATGGGATAATGACTTATATAAGAGTTATTTTGATAATAGTTTTGAATCAGATACTTGGGATATCTATACTTCAGTATTATATAATCTTTCTAAGAGTTTATATAATAAGGAAATAAATATCTCCCCATCTCTTGAATTCACTTATGAAGATGGAGCAACTAAGCTGATTGAAGGTGATACTGTAAAATATAGTCATCAGAATGTAGCTTTAGAACTGTTAGATCGTTTAGAAGCAGGTAAAGAAGGTTATATATGGGAAAACTATGAAGCTGAGCTTGCTGAATATGCGGGTAGATAGTTTTGAAGATTATCAAAATCACTGATTAGATTAGTGGATAAAAGCAAAATATTTTGTTTTAAGCAATATGAAAGGAATGATTATAACATATGAAAAAAGTATACGGAGAACCTAAATTAGAGAAGATAAACTTTAATGTGGAAGATAATCTTATGAGTATTCAACCTTACAATGCTGGTGGAGATGCAGGTGGTTGGGGAGATGGTAGTACACCAACCGCTGACGAATCTCTTGCAGAATGATAGTTTTATCTTTTAAAAAGATGAATCTTTAATAAAGAGAGTCATTAGTTATCAATCTTTTCTTCCATTAGATATTTTTATCTAATGAAAGAAAGATTGATTGTTACAAAATAAAAACATGCCAATCTATTTTAGAATTGGCATGTTTTTATTTTGTATAATAATTGTACCTTGTTATAAATTTAAATTTATTATTTTGCTAACAGCATCATAATTTGGTTACTGCGTGTAATGAACTGAGTCATACGATCTGGGGTTAAAGTACCGTGTGCCAATGCTGCTAAGTCGTAGAGTTGTTCGCAGAAGGTGTTGATATTGTCGGCGTCTTTATGGTTCAGAACGTATTGTACGAGGTCGTGGTTGATGTTCAGGACGAGTGTTTCGCCTGGGGTTCCAAGATCCATACCTGCCATTCCATACATTTTCATCATTTCCTGCATACGTCTGCTTTCTTCGGATGTTGTCATCATGGAAGCGATGGAACTGTCTTTGAGACGTTCTACTTTGACATCTAATTTGTCATTGTTTAATGCCTTTTTGAAGAGTTCTGTTAAGGCTTCTGAGTTAGCTTTTAGTGTTTCTGCATCTTCTTCCTTAACTTCTTCTTTGAGTGTGTCAGTAACTTCTGCATCGATACGCAGGAATTTCACGTCTTTGTTTTTCTGTTCCAGATGGGTAATGAATGGAGCATCGATATTATGTTTTAAAATAACGGCGTCAATGCCTTCTTTTTTGAACATATTAATATACTGACTCTGCTCTTTCTCGTCGGTTACGTAGAAAACGGTATTTTTGTGTTTTTCTTCGTTTTCTTTTAATGCATCTGGAAGTGTAATATATTTGCCCTCTAAATTTTTAAAGATGATATAATCGTTCATCTTATTAGCAAATTTTTCATCTTTTAAGCAACCGAATTTGATAAATGGGTTAATATCATCCCAATATTTTTCATAAGATTCTCGGTCTGTTTTGCACATTCCGCTTAATTTATCGGCTACTTTCTTTGTAATATAATCAGAAATTTTCTTAACGAATCCGTCATTTTGTAATGCAGAACGGGATACGTTTAATGGTAGATCTGGGCAATCAATGACACCTTTTAAGAGCATTAAAAATTCAGGAATTACTTCTTTAATATTGTCTGCGATAAATACCTGGTTATTGTATAATTTAATCGTTCCTTCGATCGAATCGTATTCGGTATTAATCTTAGGGAAGTACAAGATACCCTTTAAATTAAATGGATAGTCCATATTTAAATGAATCCAGAATAAAGGCTCCTTGTAATCCATAAATACATTACGATAGAATTCTTTATATTCTTCATCGGTACAATCATTTGGATGTTTTGTCCAAAGTGGAGTCGTATCGTTGATTGGAGTTGGCTCTTTTAATTTCTTTTCTTTTACTGTTTTGCCTTCTTCGTCGACCACTTCAGCAGATGCTTCTGTATCGGATTCTTCACTCTTTTCTGGTTCTACTTCTTCATATTCTGGCTCTGCATTTGGATTGGTTAAATAAATTTCCACAGGCATGAAGGAACAGTATTTCATTAATACTTCACGGGCACGGAATTCATTGCAGAATTCGTAGCTATCTTCATTTAAATAAAGAGTAATTGTAGTACCGATTTCTGTTTTATCGCTGTCGCTCATTTCAAAATCAGTACCGCCATCGGATTCCCAATGCACTGCGGTTGCTCCAGGTTTCCAGGACAGAGTATCAATCGTAACACGGTCTGCTACCATAAAAGAAGAGTAGAATCCGAGACCAAAATGACCAATAATCTGATCTTCATTTGTTTTGTCTTTGTATTTTTCCAAGAAGTCCTGTGCTCCAGAAAATGCGATTTGATTAATATATTCTTCGACTTCATCGGCATCCATACCGATACCGTTATCAGTAAATGTCAATGTTTTGTTTTCAGAATCTGCGATTACCTCGATTTTAAATTTTGTACCTTCTGGAATCGCATATTCTCCCATCATATCTAATTTTTTTAATTTCGTGATTGCGTCACATCCATTGCTGACTAATTCACGGAAGAAAATATCATGATCGGAATATAACCATTTCTTTATAATTGGAAAAATATTTTCACTATTAATTGATAAACTTCCTTGTTTGAAAGCCATAAAAAACACTCCTTTTTTTTTGTTTTCCTGTTGACTGATTTGTATTGTACAACTAAGAAAACAAAATGTCAATAGAAAATTAGCACTCAAAACGTATGAGTGCTAACAATTCATAAAAACTTTATAAATAGTTTATAATTCGATTATTTTCTCTAATAATTTGGTTAAATATTGATCCCATAGTTGATCCGCACTTCGATCCATTGTAAATTGTTTATAAGCAGTACCGCTGGTACAAATAAGTTCTTCCTTTTTATAAACGATATTGAGAAAGAATCCATCGAATTCTGCGGGAAGGGGTGTATCAGAAAACAGTGAAGTTATATCAGAATCGGATAGCCGTAATATAATCTGAAAAGAGAGTGGAAGCTTTTTGCCTTTAATCAGAGAAAAACAAATCGGGCGTAGCTGAGACCAACGAGAAAATTGTTCGGATCCAATCGAATTCCATTCTTCTTCTGTAAAAAATTCCCTTTTTAATCTGCCATCAATATGGAAGGAATTATAGGTGGAAATCGTGAGTTCGGATACGAGGAAGGAATCAAAAGTTTTTTCTAAAAAAAGTTGTTTTGTAAATTGGTGAAGATTTGAAATCTTTTGTGCAATCATAAGCACCTCCGTGAAAGATAGATATGAAGTGATAGAACGGTATCTACTTTTGTTATTATATCGTTTGGGAAGTAGAATGTCAAACAATGTTTTGACGTTTGCTTGCAAGAAAGAGTAGAGAATGATAAAATATAATAAAAGATGGGCGTATTATGAAAAGAGAAAAGGAGGTTGTGGATAAGATGCGTAAGAAGCTTCCGATCGGTATTGAGAATTTGAGGAGTTTTCGACGGAAAATTTCTATTATATGTGGATAAAACGATGTTTATAGCAGAACTTTTGAATAATTGGGGGAAGGTAAATTTATTTACCCGTCCGAGACGTTTTGGAAAATCCCTTAATATGAGTATGCTGAAATGTTTTTTTGAAATTAACTGTGAGAAGGCGTTATTTGATGGAGCGGATATTTTACAGGAAAAAGAATTATGCGAACAGTATATGGGACAGTTTCCAGTAATTTCTATCAGTTTAAAAGGTGTGGACGGCTTGAATTATCAGCAAGCATATGCAGCATTGCGAAGACTGATTGGGAATGAGGCACTCCGTTTTTATTGTCTATCAGACAGTCCAGAGTTATTGCCTGACGAAAAGAAAACATACCAGGCTTTAATACATGTGAAAGACGGAAGATTTACTATGGATGACGAGATGCTTATTGACAGTTTGCGTACTCTATCGCAGCTTTTATCAAAACATTATGGTCAGAAAGTCATCTTGTTGATTGATGAGTATGATGTTCCATTGAATAAGGCATTTCAGACAGGTTATTATGACGAGATGATTGTTCTGATTCGTAACTTGTTTAGTAATGCTTTAAAGACAAATGACTTTCTACAGTTTGCTGTTCTTACGGGATGTTTGAGGGTTTCTAAGGAAAGTATTTTTACTGGGTTGAATAATTTGAAGGTGCATACGATTACTGATGCCAGATACGATAAATATTTTGGTTTTACAGAAAAAGAAGTGAACGGAATGCTTGCCTTTTATGGTTTAGAGTCGTATCAGGATATCATCCGAGACTGGTATGAAGGGTATCGTTTTGGAAAAGTCTCGTTGTATTGTCCGTGGGATGTGCTTAATTATTGTGATGAACTGTTGGCAGACGAGGAGGCAGAGCCAGAAAACTATTGGGCAAATACAAGTGAAAATGATATGATTCGGCGTTTTATTGATAAAGCAGATAAAAATACGAAAAATGAAATTGAGCAGTTAGTGAATGGTGGTACAATCGTTAAAAGTATAAAACAGGAATTGACTTATAAAGATATGGATGATTCGATTGAAAATGTATGGAGCATCTTGTTGGCGACTGGGTATTTAACACAGAGGGGACGTTCTTTTAATCGACAGTTCCAGTTAGCGATTCCTAATAAGGAAGTAAAGGAATTGTTTATTGATCTAGTTAAAGACTGGTTTAAGGAAACGACTCGGGCAGATTGGTCAAGAATTGAAAAGTTCTGTATGGCATTTCCAAAAGGAGATGTTACAAGGATTGGAGAAATGCTGCATGATTATCTATGGGATTCGATTAGTGTGCGGGATACTGCGGTGAGAAAGAATAGGAAGGAAAATTTTTACCACGGAATGCTTTTAGGGCTTTTGCAAAGTCAAGGAAACTGGCTGATCCAGTCCAATGCAGAATTGGGTGAGGGGTATAGTGATATCTCGATCTGTACATCGGAGAAAATAGGGATTGTCATTGAACTAAAATATGCGGAGGATGCTAACTTGAAAAAGGGATGCGAAGAGACATTGAAACAGATTGAAGAGAAAAAATATGCGGTTGGACTGAAACGGAAGGGGATGAAGAACATCATAAAGTATGGAATCGCATTCTGTGAAAAGGAATGTATGGTGGTAATGGCATAAAATACTAAGTTAGTTTACCAAACATTAATTTTTTTTGGGGGCTTAACTGCGTTGACATAGGAAATGGGATGTGATATATTAAAACGATCGTAGAAATAATTTCAATAAAATTGCTAAATGAAAGAGTTTAGCAGCCAAAAAATAGGGAGGACTTATGAACAAAGAGTGGAATGATTTATTAAATATGCTGAACCTTTCGGTGTCTCCGTACCATACAGTACAAGAGGTTATGCGTCAGTTGGAGGAAGCAGGGGCGAAAGAATTAAAAGCAAATGAGATATGGAAAACAAAAGCAGGCGGGATGTACTATGTGAATATATATGGAACAACTTTGATTGCATTTCATATTAATGAGAATCCAGAGGCGGAGGATGGTTTCCGAATTGGAATTGCACATACGGATTGGCCATGTCTGCGGATTAAACCAAATCCAGATATGATAGCAGGAGCTTACCGAAAGTTGAATGTGGAAGTCTATGGCGGACCAATCTTAGCAACTTGGTTAGATCGTCCTCTTTCCATTGCTGGTCGAGTGATATTAAAAGGAAACTCTATTTTTTCTCCAAAGGAATGTTTGGTTGATTTTAAGAAACCAGTCTTAACGATTCCTAATGTCGCAATTCACATGAATCGAGACATTAATAATGGTTATAAATGGAATGCTCAGACCGACATGCTTCCAATTCTTGGTTTTGTACAGGATAAATTGGAAAATGAGAATTATTTTTTAAATGTTTTAGCAAAAGAGCTGAACGTAGGAGCAGATCAAATATTGGATTATGATCTTTCGATTTATAATGCAGAACAGGCATGTGTAATCGGAGTGGAAGATGATATGATTTCTGCACCTAGACTGGACAATCTGACTTCCTGTCAAGCTTGTCTCTATGGACTTTTAAATGGAAAGAGAAAAAATGGTGTGGATGTTATTGCTTTATTTGACAACGAAGAATGTGGTTCTCGTTCAAAGCAAGGAGCAAATGGAGAAATGTTTGCTCATATATTGGAAAAACTGGCATTATCTCTTGGATGGAGCAGAGAACAGTATTTAGCAAAACTATTTGGAAGCTTTATTATTTCTGCTGATGTAGCACATGCGATTCATCCAAATCATCCAGAAAAATGTGATGTTACAAATAAACCAGGGATGAATGCAGGATTCTGTATTAAAATGGAATCCAATCAGCGTTATGCAACGGATGGAAGTGCAGTTGCTGTGATTGAAGAACTATGCAAGAAAAATCAGATTCGTTATACAAAATTTGCAAATCGTTCGGATATTCCAGGCGGTGGTACGATTGGATCGATTTTATCCAGTTTTGTACCTGCGAAAACAATTGATGTAGGAATTCCTCTTTTGGCGATGCATTCTGCCAGAGAACTAATGGCAGCCGATAGCCAATGCCAATTAAATGCATTATTCAAGGCTTTTTTCACAGAGGAATGAATTTTTGCCCCAAAAATGGAATAAAATAAGAGGATAACAGGAATCATTCAATTTTTTTTAAATAGGTCTGTATGATATTGATAAAATGTGAGTTTTCAGTGTATCTTTATGAAAAATAGAACTTTACAAGCAGTTATAACAATGCTATAATAAGTGGTAATGAATACTACATGTTCTAATTATAAAGTTTATTTCAGGAGGAATCTGATGACATATAAGATTATTGGCGATAGTTGCATGGATTTAATAGAAAAAGATAAGAAGGATGAACATATTCAGTTGATTCCACTGACATTACAAGTGGATGACAAACATTTTATTGATGATGAGACGTTTTCACAGGCTGATTTTTTGCATGCAGTAGCAGCTAGTCCAAATTGTCCAAAGTCGGCATGTCCATCTCCGAATACATTTTTAGAAGCATATAAGTCAGCGGATGCTTCTATGATTTTTGTAATTACATTATCTCAGCATTTAAGCGGTTCTTATAATTCTGCTGAAGTAGCGAGACAGATGTATGAAGAAGAATCTGACTGTGATGGAAAAAAGATTGCTGTGATCAGTTCTGATTCTGCATCCGTGGGAGAGTCCCTGATTGGCTTTGAGATTCGTCGTATGGCAGAAGCGGGGGAAAACTTTGAGACAATTATGCGGCATGTCAATGAATTTGTCAAAACTATGCAGACTTATTTTGTTTTAGAGAGTTTGGAAGCACTCCGAAAAAATGGTCGTTTGACGGGAATCCAAGCATTTTTTGCGAGTGCATTAAATATCAAGCCTGTTATGGCAGCAGATTCTGGTCATATTGTCAAGAAAGATCAGGTAAGAGGAATCAATCGTGCATTGGCTCGTATGGTAGATCTTTTTGTTAAAGATGTAAAAGATAGTGAACATCGTATATTAGGAATTGCACATTGTAACTGTCCAGAACGTGCAGAATTTGTAAAGGAACTTTTATTGCAAAAGGGGAAATTTAAAGATATTTATATTACAGATACGGCAGGAGTAGCTACACTTTATGCTAGTGATGGAGGAATTATTGTCTGCTGTTAGTCCGTTTATAATGACAAAAACACTCTAATACTTCAAGGTACAAATCTTGTAAGATTAGAGTGTTTTTTGTTATCGTGATATGCAAAAGAAATCTTGTTCCTTTTATTTACTTGAAGCAAGACATTGCTGCTTCATCTGCTACGACATAAACTTCTTTATGGAATTGAAGAATGGAGGCTGGTACTTCTGGAGTAACTGGTCCTGTTAATGCACGGTAAAGAGTCTCAGCCTTGTCTGCACCAGAAACAATGAGAAGAATCTTTTTCGCTTTCATAATTGTACCAATTCCCATCGAATAGGCCTGGCGTGGAACATCAGCTTCCGATTCAAAGAATCGTTTATTTGCCTCGATTGTACTTGGAGCGAGATCTACGCAGTGTGTGATTTTAGCAAATTCGGAACATGGTTCATTGAATCCAATATGACCATTATGTCCCATGCCTAATACTTGGATATCTACACCACCCAAAGATTCAATTAATGCTTCATAGTCTTCACATGCCTGATCAGGATTTTCTGTTAAACCATCTGGGACATGAGTACATTCTTTGCGGATATTGACATGATCAAATAAGTGAGTATTCATAAAGTAGCGGTAACTCTGTTCATTGTCTGGGGATAATCCACGATATTCGTCTAGATTTACACTCATAATCTGGGAGAAATCTAAGTTGCCAGTTTGATACCATTCTACTAACTTTTTATACATTCCAACTGGAGAAGAACCAGTAGCCAATCCTAATACACTGTCTGGCTTTAATGTAATCTGAGAAGCTAAAATGGTAGCTGCTTTTAAGCTCATTGCATCATAATCTTTTGTCTTATAAATTTTCATCTTTCTTATCAGCTACTGAAAATAAAACCTAAATAAATCAGAAAAATAGTTCTGCTTGTCTATTTCAGTAACATTCTCCTTTCTTGTGTTTATATTTTCTTTTAATACCGCAGTGAGATACGGCATAAATTCTAATGTGTGCGAATCCATTGAAAAAGTATGTAAGAAAACGGATTGCATACAATTGTGACGTTTTACTAATGCCTATGTTTAATATATCATAGAGCTAGGGAAAAAGCAATGAAATAAAAAGGAATAAGTTAGTAAATATGCCAAAAATACAAAAGAAAAAGACAAAAATGCAAAGAGAAAATTGGTCATGAGGAAGTAAAAAAACGGAACCATCCACATATTTTAAACGCCGATGGTTCCGTTTTTTAATGTAGTATTTTTTATAAAGAGTCTATATAGGTTTAAACCAGATCTGCAATAGAATAAATCAATTGTTCAGAAGAATTCCAATCTAGGCAAGGATCTGTGATGGATTTACCATAGATGTGTTCTCCTACTTTTTGAGAACCGCCCTCAATATAGCTCTCGATCATGACGCCTTTTACAAGACGAGCAATATCAGGATTATGTCTGCGGCTATGCATGATTTCTTTTACGATACGAATTTGCTCCATATGTTTCTTATTGGAGTTAGAATGATTTGCATCTACAATACAACTTGGATTTTTTAAATCGCGTTCATTATACATTTGAAGTAATAACTCCAAATCTTCATAGTGATAGTTTGGAATAGATTGACCATGTTTATTTACGGCACCGCGTAAGATTGTATGAGTCAATTCATTTCCTGTTGTTTGTACTTCCCATCCACGGAAAATGAAATCATGTGGATGCTGAGCTGCATAAACAGAATTTAACATAACAGAAAAATCTCCACTTGTTGGATTTTTCATACCAGCTGGAATGTCGAATCCACTTACAGTCAAACGATGCTGCTGATTTTCAACGGAACGAGCTCCAACTGCTACATAGGAAAGTACATCGGAAAGATATCTCCAGTTTTCAGGATAGAGCATCTCATCTGCGGCAGTTAATCCGCTTTCTTCAATTGCACGTATATGCATTTTACGAATTGCAATAATTCCAGCTAACATATCTGGTTTTTTTTCAGGATCTGGCTGATGAACCATTCCTTTATAACCTTCTCCAGTAGTACGAGGTTTATTTGTATAGATTCTTGGAACTAGTACAAGACGATCACTGACTTTTTCCTGAACCTTTGCAAGACGATTTACATAATCACAAACTGCATCTTCATTATCCGCAGAACATGGACCAATAATAACTAAAAACTTATCACTTTGTCCTATAAATACATCACGGATCAAAGCATCTCTTTCTTTTTTAGTAGCTATGATATTAGAAGAAAGTGGATAAGCTTCCCGAATTTCTGCTGGAGATGGCAATCTTTTTATAAACTTGAATCCCATAATCATACTCCTCTGTTTTTATAAATATTCATAAAATTACTTTACTATTATAAAGTAATGAATTTCGTGTGTCAATAGAAAAGAGAAATAAAACAATAGGAGTATAAAATGGAGAAGTCAGAAAAAATATATCAATAGTAATAGAACTATTATTCCTCTGTTATGGAATAAAATAGAAAAAAAGAGGAAGATTAATAACAAAAGGAATTTTCATTTGAGCTTCCTTTTGTATATCACAATAATGAAAGGATAGGAGATTGCAAATCATGATGTTGATTTTGGCTGTTGTGTTAGTTGCTCTACTGGCGTCTTGGATTTTCTGTCAGGGACTCGCTCTTGCAGCGAAAGAAGCAGAAAAAATCAGTGAAGCATGGGAAATAGAGGAAGAAAAAAAGAGAGAACTGGATCCTGTAGAAACACATTTTAGTTCAGATGAAACTAGTTAGATAAATTGGATATACAATTAAATCATTTTCAAATAGTTAAATCGGAGTATCCTCTTTACGAGATTAGTTCTTTTCTGTTATAATCAAAGCGGAATGTGAATAGGGTAAAGTTCACTGTAAAAATGTCGTCAATGAACAGACAGCCAGGGTATTGATACTCTGTGCTGACTGGACATTGACTCTTATATTGTGGTGATGCGTGCAAAGCGAGCACGAAAGTTTTATAGGAGGAATGATATGAAATCATTAGTACTTGCAGAAAAGCCATCGGTAGCAAGAGATATTGCAAGGGTGCTACATTGCAATAAGACGATCCATGGCGGAATCGAAGGCGAAAAATATATTGTTACATGGGGATTGGGACATCTTGTTACATTGGCGGATCCAGAAAAATATGATGGGCGTTATAAGACATGGAAAATGGAAGACTTGCCGATGATGCCAAGTCCATTAAAACTAGAAGTGATTTCTCAAACGGCAAAGCAATATTCGGCTGTGAGAACATTGCTTCATAGAAATGATGTGAAAGAAGTTATCATTGCAACGGATGCTGGAAGAGAAGGAGAACTTGTGGCAAGATGGATTTTGGAAAAAGCACAAAACAAAAAACCGATAAAGCGACTTTGGATTTCTTCTGTAACTGATAAAGCAATTAGAGAAGGATTTTCCCATTTAAAAGATGGGAAAGAGTATGAAAATTTGTATCATGCAGCAGTGTGCCGTGCAGAATCAGATTGGCTAGTTGGAATCAATGCAACAAGGGCACTTACTTGTAAATATAATGCACAGCTTTCATGCGGTCGCGTGCAAACTCCGACGTTGGCGATGATTGCACAAAGAGAAAAAGAAATTAAGCAATTTCACCCAAAGTCTTATTATGGATTAACTGCGCTTTGTGATTTGCATGAAGATACAAATCAGGTAGCACATTCGGTTAAATTAACTTGGAAAGATGCAAAATCAGGAAATTCAAATACATTTCAAAAAGAAAAAATAGAAGTTATAAAAAAAGAAATTGATAAAAAACCAGCAGTAATTACACAATTATCTAAAACAAGAAAAAAGACATTTGCTCCGCTTTTATATGATTTGACGGAATTGCAGCGAGAGGCGAATAAACGCTATCAATATTCTGCAAAGCAAACATTAAATATTATGCAGCGGCTTTATGAAAACCATAAAGTTTTGACCTATCCAAGAACGGATTCTCGTTACCTGACAAGCGATATCGTACCAACAATAAAAGAACGATTGAAAGCATGTGGAGTGGGACCTTATAAGAGTTTAGCTGGAAAATTAGTAAACAAGCCAATCTCAACAAATACTTCGTTTGTGAATGATGCGAAAGTTAATGACCATCATGCGATTATTCCAACGGAACAATTTGTACAATTGGATCATATGACCATAGAAGAACGAAGAATTTATGATCTTGTGGTACGTCGATTTCTCGCAGTGTTATATCCTGCCGCAGAATATGAACAGACTTCGTTACAGGCACAGATCGGAGATGAGGTATTTACTGCAAAAGGAATGATCCTATTAGAAAAAGGATGGAAAGAAGTTTATGATACGATGGAAGAAGAGACATTGCAGTCCCTTCCAAGTTTAGAAAAGGGAATGAAACTTTTCGTTCGTCAACTTACAATCACAGAAGGAAAAACAAAGCCGCCTGCCTATTTTACAGAGGCGACACTATTATCTGCAATGGAAAATCCAATTCAATATATGCAAGATATAAGCCATAAAAATGTGCAGATTTTAAAAGAAACTGGTGGGCTTGGAACGGTAGCAACTCGAGCAGATATTATTGAAAAATTGTTTCACAGCTTCTTTTTAGAGAAAAAGGGGAATGAGATTCATATTACCTCAAAGGCAAAACAGCTATTAGATCTCGTTCCAGAGGATCTAAGAAAGCCAGAATTGACTGCTGATTGGGAATGGAAGTTAGCACAAATTGCAAAAGGGAATAGAGACTATCGGCAGTTTATGAAAGAGATTCGTACTTATGCAATGGAGCTAACAACAGAAATTAAAGCGGGAGAAAAAACGTTCCGTTATGATAATATAACGAACAAAAAATGCCCAAATTGTGGAAAACGATTATTAGCAGTTAACGGAAAAAATAGTAAGATGCTTGTTTGCCAAGACCGTGAATGTGGCTATAGAGAGGTGATTTCTCGTACTTCCAATGCAAGATGTCCAGTGTGTCATAAAAAAATGGAACTAGTGGGAAAGGGAGAAAACAGTATGTTTACTTGTGTATGCGGGTATCGTGAAAAACTTTCTAAATTTCAGGAAAGACGAGAAAAGGAAGGAAAGAATGTAAGTAAGAAGGATATCGAGCAGTATATGAAGAAACAAAAAGCACAAGAAAAACAGTCGATGAACTCTGCATTTGCAGATGCCCTAAAAAATATTAAACTAGATTAATATAGTTGTCATACTTTTTTTCTTTGGATGGTACAATATAGTAAATAAAAATCTGGAGAAATTTATGAACCGAATCCTTTCTTTTCTGGCAGCAGTCAGTCTTTGTACATACTTGTGGCATCCAGCTTTGCCAGAAACTCTTTCTGCTGGAAATTTGAATACAGAAGCTGCAACTCAGGCAGCGGAAGTGGCAGCGCAGACCCCACAGTTTGATCTGACTGCACCATCTTCCATATTAATGGAAGCAAGTACAGGTACCGTTATTTATGAGGAACAGGCAGACCAGCGGTTGAGTCCTGCAAGTATTACAAAGATTATGACATTGATTTTAATTTTTGATGCATTAAAGGATGGAACAATTACGTTAGAAGAAGAAGTAACTACAAGTAGTCATGCAAAATCAATGGGCGGCTCACAAGTATTTTTAGAAGAAGGAGAAAAACAAACGGTTGATACAATGATTAAATGTATTGTAGTCGCTTCAGCGAATGATGCGTCTGTTGCAATGGCAGAGCGAATTGCGGGAAGCGAAACAGAATTTGTCAACCGCATGAATGAACGAGCAGCAGGGCTTGGAATGACAAACACTCATTTTGAAGATTGCTGTGGATTGACGGATTCTGACAATCACTATTCTTCTGCAAGAGATGTAGCGATTATGAGTCGAGAATTGATTACGAAGTATCCAGCTATCCATGAATATTCTACGATTTGGATGCAGAATATTACACATACGACGAATAAAGGAACGACAGAATTTGGGCTTGCGAATACAAATAAATTATTAAAACAATATCAATGGGCTACAGGATTAAAAACTGGTTCTACATCCAAAGCAAAATATTGTGTTTCTGCGACAGCAGAAAAAGATGGAGTGAAAATGATTGCGGTTATTATGGCGTGTCCGAATTATAAAGATCGTTTTACGGAAGCAGCCACGTTGTTAAATTATGGCTATGCGACTTGTAAATTATTTGAAGATCAGACACCACTGGCACTTAGCCCCGTTCCAGTACAGGATGGAGTAGCAGAACAAGTACAGACAGAATATGGGGCACCATTTTATTATTTAAGTACGTCAGGAGAAGACTTTTCTGCAATTGAACGAGAAATTATATGGGAAGAGGGGCTAGTGGCTCCAATTGAAAAAGGTCAGCAAGTAGGACGTTTGGAATACCGCCTAAATGGGAATGTACTTGGTTCTACGCCAATTCTAGCCAAAGAATCGTTAGAAAAAGCTGGATTTTTGGATTATATGAAAAAGATAGGACAACAGTTTCTTTTCCTTCAATCTTAAAAAAGGAAACAGGATCGTTGCTTTACTGGGAAAAAGGATGTGACTTGCATCCTTTTTCTCTTTATGATAAAATAAATAAATCGTTGTAATAAGAAAATCTCAGGAGGAAATTATGCCAATAATTTGGATTGGACTTATTATAGTGGGAGTGATAGGGATTACTTGTTTGATTCTTTCCCATTTTGAATTACATCGACTTGTTGTCACAGAGTATGAAATTGCATCACCCAAATTAGAACAGATATGGGAGGGTTATCGAATTGCAGTACTAGGTGATCTTCATAATAATGAGTTTGGAGAAAACAATGAAACTTTAATTCGTGCCGTTAAAGATGCAAACCCAGATATTATACTGATCGTTGGAGATTTAATGGTAGTAAAAGAATGGAAAGAGAAGGATTTTTCTGTTACCGATACGATATTAAAAGGACTTTCAAAGCTTGCACCTGTTTACTATGCAAATGGAAATCATGAGCTTCGAATGGAACAGTCTCCTGAACAATATCCTGGATGGAATCAGGAATTTCAACAAATTCTAAAGAAATATCAGATTCATTATTTGGTGGATCAAACGGTATTGTTAAAAAAAGGGGGAACAACCATTGCCCTTTCTGGTCTAAATATTGGAGAAGAATATTATCAGTTCAAAGGAAAGAAAAGACAAATGCCTCCGTGTTATATTGAAAATAAAATTGGCAATCCAAAAAAAGATCAATTTCATATTTTAATGGCACATACTCCACTATACGTAGAGGAATATGCACAATGGGGAGCGGATCTTGTATTTTCAGGACATTTTCACGGAGGAACTATCCGTCTTCCTATTTTGGGAGGTGTGATGACACCTCAAATGCAATTCTTTTCTGGTTTAGATAGAGGACTTGTAAAAAGAGGCGAAACACGAATGATTGTAACAGGAGGACTGGGTACCCATTCCATCAATATTCGTTTAAATAATCCACCAGAGCTGGTTATGGTTACGTTAAGAAGCGGAGATAGAAACGATCGATATCAAAAAGGAAAAAGAGTTAGAAAAAAATTATGAAACTATCGGTAAAATTGGAAACATTTGAAGGACCATTGGATTTGCTCCTTCATTTAATTGATAAAAATAAAGTAAATATTTATGATATTCCGATTGTGGAAATTACAGATCAGTATATGGAATATGTAAAAGCTATGGATCGAACTGATCTGGATTTAGTCAGTGATTTTCTTGTTATGGCTGCTACACTGTTGGATATCAAGTCACGAATGCTGCTTCCTGTGGAGAAAAATGAAGATGGAGAAGAAATTGATCCAAGGCAAGAATTAGTGGAGCGGTTAGTAGAATACAAGATGTATAAGACAATGGCACAGCAATTAAAAGATATGAATTTTGATGCTGAAAAGCAATGGTATAAATCCCCAACGATTCCAGCGGAAGTAGCAAAATATGAAGAACCTGTAGATTTGGAAAAATTATTGGAAGGAGTAACCTTGCAGCGTTTACATGCGGTCTTTGAGATGGTTATGAAAAGACAAGTTGATAAGTTAGATCCGATTCGAAGTAAGTTTGGGACAATTCGTCAGGACCCAATACGGCTGTCAGATAAATTAGGAGCTATCTTTGACTATGCAGAATCACATGCAAAATTTTCTTTTCGGAATCTGTTGGAACGCCAGCATAGTAAGACCGATATTGTTGTAACATTCTTAGCATGTTTGGAACTAATTAAAATCGGGAAACTGTTAATTAGTCAAGAGGAGCTATTTGGAGATATTGAATTAGAATGGAATCCCGATTGTACCGTTGAAGTTACAAAAGAAGATATGGAACAATATGATTAGGATAGCGGGACATTTTCGTCTATTTATGGATAAAAAAGGAGCGAGACATGAACTACGATCAATATGAACCAGCCATTGAGGCTATTTTATTCTCACTTGGACGTTCGGTTGCAGTGGAAAAGCTTGCATCTGCAATTGAATTGGATGTTAAGACAACAAAAGAAGTAATTCAGCAGATGATACAGCGATATCAGCTAGAGAATAGAGGAATTCAGATTTTAGAATTAGAAAATAAATATCAGCTCTGTACGAAAAAAGAATATTATTCGTATTTGATCCGCATTGCATCACAGCCCAAAAAACATGTGCTTACTGATGTATTACTAGAGACACTTTCGATTGTTGCATATAAGCAGCCAATTACAAAAGGAGAGATCGAGCGAATTCGTGGTGTAAAAAGTGATCATGCAATTAATAAGTTAATTGAATATGAATTGATCGAGGAAGTGGGGCGTTTGGATGCTCCTGGACGTCCAATTCTACTTGCTACAACAGAAGAGTTTTTAAGATGTTTTGGAGTATCTTCCATTATGGATCTTCCAATGATGGATGCAGAGCAAATGGAGGAGATGAAGGAAGAAGCAGAAGAAGAAATTGCAGTAACCATGTAAAAAAGTAGTAAAGGAGTTGTAAACTTGGATACATATGAAATATTAAAAAAACTCAAAGAGGGGGAAGTGTCGATAGAGGAAGCAGAGGGAATGCTTCGCAGACAGCCATTTGAAGAAATGGGATTTGCAAAGCTGGATAGTCATAGAAAAGTACGTTCAGGATTCCCAGAAGTGATTTTTTGCAGTGGAAAAGCAGAGCAGCATTTATTACATATTGTAGAACGATTATATGAAGAAGATGGGGAAGTATTTGGAACAAGGGCTTCGGCTCGCCAGTATGAAATGTTAAAAAGTAAGTATCCAGAGATTCAATACGATCCAATTTCCAGAATTATTAAAATAGAAAAAGAAGGAAAAGAACGAAAAGGCAAAATCGCCGTCTGTACGGCTGGTACCGCGGATATTCCAGTGGCAGAAGAAGCAGCACAGACCGCAGAATATTTTGGTACAAATGTGGAGCGTATTTACGATATCGGAGTGGCAGGAATTCATCGCTTGTTTTCTAAACTGGATGTGATTCAGTCTGCAAATTGTGTGATTGCAGTAGCAGGAATGGAAGGGGCTTTGCCAAGTGTAATTGGTGGTTTAGTGGACAAGCCTGTCATTGCAGTGCCAACCTCAGTTGGATATGGTGCAAATATGAATGGAATTTCTGCACTTTTAACGATGATTAATTCCTGCGCGAATGGAATTGCCGTTGTAAATATTGATAATGGATATGGAGCAGGTTATATTGCAACACAAATTAATCGAATGGGGGTTCGCGTCAATGAATAATACATTATATTTAGAATGCAGTTCAGGGATTAGTGGTGATATGTTTGTAGCTGCATTATTAGATTTAGGAGCAGATTCTGATATTTTAATGAATGTATTAAATCATCTTCCAGTAAATGGATTTAACATAACGATTCAAAGAGTGAAGAAAGCAGGTTTGGATGCCTGTGATTTTACCGTTCATTTAGAGCAGGAAAATCATGATCATGATATGGAATACTTGCATGGAAAAAAGGAAGTTCTTTCAGAAGAACATCACCATCATAATGGAGCAGATCATTGCCATAAACACGACCATCCACATAAGCATTTGCATGAACACTCCGAACATTCCCATCCACATGAACATAGAGGAATTACGGAAATCTTTCAAATTATCGATCAGGCAGATATGACAAGCCGTGCAAAGGAACTGGCACGTAAGATTTTTCAAATTATTGGAGAAGCGGAAGCGAAAGCTCATGGTGTGCCAATGGATCAAGTTCATTTTCATGAAGTGGGAGCAATTGATTCGATTGTAGACATTATTGCGGCAGCAGTTTGTATGGATAATTTGAATATTGAAGATGTAATTATTAGCCAATTAAATGAAGGGAAAGGAAGTGTGCGATGTCAGCATGGAATCCTGCCAGTTCCTGTGCCAGCAGTCACAAATATTATAGCAGCCCATCAATTGCCGATTCACATTATGGATTGTGAAGGAGAATTTATTACGCCGACTGGTGCAGCAATTGCAGCAGCAATCCGAACTTCTAGCGTATTGCCAGAATCGTTTTTCATTCAGAAAATTGGTCTTGGAGCAGGAAAGAGAACTTATGAAAGACCAAGTCTTCTTAGAGCGATGTTAATTCAATCTCCAACGACAGAAAAACAAGATGAAATTTATAAATTAGAAACAAATATTGATGATTGCAGCGGAGAAGCACTTGGATATACAATGGAGCGTCTTTTTGAAGCAGGAGCAAGAGATGTGTTTTATCATTCGATTTATATGAAAAAAAATCGTCCTGCCTATCAACTAAATGTGATTTGTGATGAAACGAATGTAGAAAAATTAGAACAAATTATATTTGAAGAGACAACTACGATTGGAATTCGGAAAATAAAAATGGAACGAAGTATTTTAAATCGTAGTATTCAAGAAGTAAAACTAGAGTATGGAACGGTAAAAGTGAAACAATGTGAACTTCCAAATGGAAGTCGTTATTATCCAGAATATGAATCCGTTGCTGAGTTAAGCAGAAAATATCAAATTCCATATCAGCAGATGTATCAGAAAGTTTTGATTGATTGTAAAGAAATGTTGGAAAGGAATTCAAGTCGATGACAGAATATGAATTAAAAAGGCAGCAGCTGCTTGCGTGCATGAAACAGTATGCAGAAGAAGACCTTGTGATTGCTTTCTCAGGAGGAGTAGATAGCAGTTTGCTGTTAAAATTGGCTTGTGAAGCTGCAAAAAATACGACGGTATATGCAGTTACGATTCAATCTGAATTGCAGCCTCAAAACGATTTAGAGATTGCAAGAAACGTAGCAATGGAGACAGGAGCCGAGCATGTCGTTCTTACGATTCATGAATTACAGAAAGCTGGAATCCAAACAAATCCAAAGGATCGTTGTTATCTATGTAAAAAATATTTGTTTGGGCAAATCCAACAATTTGCAGCACAAAAGGGAATTACACAGATTTTGGAAGGTACGAATGAGGAGGA
>FCNS01000032.1 GCA_900045905.1 Clostridiales bacterium CHKCI001
AGTATGCTCTTATATATTTTTTTATATCCAATTAATTATTTTGAACTCCCCCATATCATACAAAAAATTTTTAAATATAATTTATATATTTTGTAATAAACTTTATCTACTGACAATTTTTAAATTGCAATGGGTATATCCAATCATCATATCTTCCTTACTTTAACAATAGATTTATAAACCATATGTTTCTTCGATTTCTTCCACAAACGCAAGAAAACCATCTTGTAAGTCGTGATCGGTATCTATTCCATTAATTTCTACGCTAACATCAATTTCGTCACCACCACTTAATGTACTAGAACCATCCATAATCCCAAAAATCGAAGAAATTGTATCAATAATGATTTGTCTTATAATATCAAAGAAAATACTTTTTTCTCCATCTTCAAATGAAGAATAAAACGCAATTGCTTTTTTCCAATAATTCATTGTGGTATTCGTTATTTCTGTATTTTGAAATAAATCTTTGTAACTGTCAAGATTCTCATTTACCACAGATTCATATACTCTTTGTACAAATTCTTCCCTTATATTTTCTTCTTTCATAGCTCATTTCTTCCTTTCGCTGTACCAACAAATATATTATTAGTTGATGGTTCATATCTATATATATGGTCCTTCTATCACCTAAATAATACTATCAGATTCTTTTTTACCAAACTGATATGCCATATCAGATGATTTTGCTCCAAATTCAGAAATACCATGTTTGCTAATTCCAATTCTTCTTTCCTTGCGATTCCCAGTGCATCATCTGCCCATTTGGCTACATCGTCTCCATACTTTGCAAGAAGCTCTGCTGTCTGGCTCCCAACCTTACTTGCTGCATTTTGGAGGAGTTTTCCGGCTCCTGCTGCATCTCCTATGATTGGCAGGAATGCCGTTGCTGAGAATCCTGCGTTTACCAGATCTCCTGCAAATAAATACCAGATTGCATTTACTCCATCGAAAGCGGCTCCTGAAGGTTAATTAACTTGTGATTTTAACCCCACTATTTTTTCAATCATAATACAGCTAACTTACCAAAACTTCCCAAAAAGAAAAACCTAATAAGTTATTAGTCTCTACAATCGTTTTAATCTCTTCTGAAACAAAAATCGGTATTGTATCATTCTTCAATCGAAATATATGGTGTCCTTGTACCTTTGATTTTTTCAAAGCGTATTTTCTTACAGATAATACTCTCTGATCCTTCACCTCAAAAATATCATACTTCGAATTTTCAAAGTCCATAGCATCAATTACATCCAGTATATTGGCGAGTTGATAAGAATGAACAACATTTCTGGATTATTAATAATTCTTTCCTTCATTTTATCATAGAATTCTAAGAGTGTTTCTACATCTCCATTTGCTATTTCATCAAAATTCCGTATATTATCAAGAACCTATTCATGATATACATTTGGATGTCTTCCTTGATGGGCATTAACGCTTTATTTCAATCGCCGTCTAAATCCAAATGATATTTACCAACAATATCTTTGAATTGCTGTGTATACTTGGAGCTTTTATTTGTTGCAAAATGATGTACTTGTTTTCTTGAAATCAAATACTTTTTTCTATACCCCTCCTAAGCAAACCGTTTTATTACTTTAATTGTCTACCTAGAAGGGAACATATCAGCAGTGACCTTGAAGTAGTTTTTTTATTTTTTTAGAGTAGTTTTTTATAAGTTCAAAAGCTATCTCAACTTATATTCTCAAACTACACGGAATACAGAATTGGAACATCATATTTATCTAAGTTATTATCAAGCCATAATCCTTCCTCTTCTCTATATGTATGGAATCGGAGATCAATCGATTCATCATATACGGATATAATTATTCCAAACTTTCTTTCTCCATACTTTCTCGATAATTCTAAGTTTAGACAATCTACAAAATATAAAATTTGATTTCTGGGAATTTCTCCCTCAGAAAACCTTAATTCATTGCTGCTCACTTCATATCCTGTCCAATCTCCGACTATTTTTAAGATCCTATCAAAATTCATTCTTTCTTCGTTTAGAGTTCCATTCTCGTCAAAGATCACACAATTTCTAATAAGTCTTGTTTTTTTTATCACTTGTTTAGAAATCATCTCTGCTTGCAATCCTTTTTTTTCTCCCTCTCTTAATAATATTTGATTCATCATCCAATTTATATTTATCATCTCATTCTCCTAAAATTTCTAACGCTTTGTTTATCCCTTTCATGAACTTTTTATTATCCAGCAATTTTTTAATACCTTTTGGAGCTAAATCCACATCAAGCAATACCAACCATTTATTTTACTCGAAAAAATGAATTAGTTTCGCATTCCGCTAACTCCTTTATGAAGTCATAATTAGAACTCGAAATTGCAGTATCTGTAATAAATTCCACAACGTACGTATCAAAATCAGTAAAATCATGAAAATCCTCTTTTTTATAAATTTTTTTACATTATTCAACACTTAACAAAACAATAACATATAAAACAGTATACTTATATCTATTCCCACATATTCCTGTCATTAAATTTGTAGTAGAAAACCAAAGCTGGGTTTGTTTTTTATTATAAATTTAATATACTATGCCATATTCACATTTTTCTTATAAGGAACTGAATATAAATGCAATTTTAAGTTCTTAGGTAGGCTGTCAAGTAAATATTTATTAAACTTGACAGCCAAAATAGATTACAATAATTTGTACTGTTTTTATAAAATTATTGTTAATCAATATCTAACTTTATTACTTCTATATCAGGTTTCCATTGTGTCACAATTTCAATCACATAATTTATCGTAATGATTATATAATGTTTTAGCTCTAAATAATCACATAAATTTCCACCGATTTGTTTTATAAATCTCAAAAATTCTCCATTTATTATTTCATAGATAATATTATCAAAGCCATGTTTTTTTAAGGATTGAACTTGTTCAAAATTAGAAGAATCGTTTAATATAATTCCTTCATCTAACACTCGAACCCCCAATACAATTCCAAAGTCAATTAATATTTTGTAACTTTTAGAACTAAGATTAATGATAAGACCAGTTTTCTCTCCACTTTCTAATAATACTTCATATTGACCCTTAGGAATTTTATTTTTAAAAACTTCTTTCCATATTTCTATTGGATATCCCCCCTTAATATCTTATTTTATAAATTTTCTTTTTGGAAACAGTTATTTCCAGTGTAGCTCCTCCAGTTTTACTTCCTGGTCTAGCCACAATTTTTGTTCCATTATTTAATATTCCAACCTTACCAAAACCATATTGAGTTTCAATTTCATTTACACTTAACGGATTTAATGCATAGACAGAAATCCATTGGAATCCGTAACTACGCCATCTCGACCATTGTATAAGAAGAAGACGGTAAGCGTTCCTGTTTTCTTTGTAACCGTTCCATAGGTGTCATACACATACGTATTGGTAACAGTTCCACTGGCATTTGTTAAGGCAATCGTACTTCCTCTTAAATCGTAGTGATAACTGTAGTATCCGCTGGAATTTTCCTGAGCAATTAAACCATTTCCATAGATATATTTGGTAATTGCACCACCCTGAGTTTTACTCATCAGTATTCGACTCATGCTTCCTGTTGTATCATAGACATAGGTAAGCGTTTGTTCGGATGTCTGACTTTGGATCCGATTTCTTTTGTTATCATAAATTTCAGTTTTACTTTTCCCCAACCTAATACACTTCCAAAACATTTATAAATTATTTTTTATTTCAAAAAATACCTCCAAAGTAGATTTTAGACTATTTACTTTATCTACTTTGAAGGCAACATCATTAAGTTGGATTAATTAAGAAAGAAGCTTTCCTTAATACAATACTTCATAAATTGGATCTAAAAATCCTCATCAGAAATAAGTTCATCATACTCGCTAAATTTTTGAATCCATCCATCTTCCGTATATAGCTCTCCTGATAATCCGTCACTTACTTCTTTTAAATCCACTCCCTGAAATACTAGTTGTAAGTCTGGATGTCCTTCAAACATAAACAGCATACTGTCTAAACTAAAATCTACAATCTCGGGAATCAACCATTTTAAGACTTCAATTTGTTCCTTATCTAGTATAGATATTTTTTTTCTAATTAATTTGGCTGTTGTTCCTTTCATTGTTCCATCAATCATTTTATTCATAGAATCTATTGTTCCATCCCTAACTTCTGTTATTAGTATTTTTCCAAATTCATTTAAAACATCTTCCATATTTTACCTCCATCTTTCTTTATAATCTCTTGGAATCTTTAGCTCTTGATTCATAAGGGTTTCCGATTCTTCTTTTATTAAAATCCCCCACTTTTTGCCAAAAAGACTTGACAAATCGCTCAAAATTTGCTAAATCAATTGAATCTATTTATTTTCATCGACTAGAGGCGATTTTTTCGTTGCCTATTAATTCCGGCAGTCATTTCGCCTATCAAGACTCTGTTGTTAAAAATCTTCGTAAGTATTATCCGAATCCCGATTCCGACAATCTTTCCTCTTATATACATCCTTTGAAAGAAAAGAAAGTGAAAAAACCAAAGCAAAAAGGTTCAAAATCCGAATCAATTGAAAAAATCACGGTCACTCAATTGTTTAGCAACCTGCAGACAACAGATTTCAGCTTCGATGATCAGCCTTATGCTTCACTTTTCAAAATCTATCATCAGGAATTTTTAAATATTTCTGTGGAAAAAAATCTGATCAATCCGTCCTCTCTTTCACTTTCCAGAGACGGAACGCTGGTTGTCACTTCTGCAAGAGAACGGAAACACCGTGTCTGTGACTGTATAGAAAATTGTATTTCTGACTGTAAATGCAACCACTATTTCTCACAACCCGACTGTGATATCGGCTGGGATTCTTCCAGAGACTGTTTTTATCACGGTTATGACCTATACATGCTCGTGGCTTCCGATTCCGAAAGCGACCTGCCCGTATTCCCTCTTTTGAATTCTACTTCCAAACATGATTCTCATGGTTTTCTTGAGACATTTTTCAGAATGAAATCTTTCCTTCCCAATTACCATGTCAATAAGTGGTTGCTGGATTCCGCACATGATGCCACGCCTTATTATCGGTACTGCCGTAAAAACAGAGTTACTCTATTTATAGACATAAACGAGAAGCGGGGCGTCAAAGCAACATACAAAGACAACTTCACCATTGGCAAGGATAACATCTCTATCTGTAGAACAGGCAGAAAAATGAACCATGACGGCTCGGAACCTATGGGCGAAGGGTTCATTTTGCAATGAAAGACAATCCGCAATTAATCAACTTTTCGCCACGCGACAGTGCGGAGTAGAAAAAGGGATACCCTGCTAGAACCTCGGCAGAACGTTCCAATAAACGTGAGAAATTAGACTTTAAACCGGAAGACGGCAGACACCGTTTTACAAAGATGTGGTACTGCCGCCTCTATCACATCCTGATGCTACAACATCTGGACGCATGGGATTTGCCTTATGAATCCACCCTGAGAAAGTTGATTCTGCAACTAGCATAAATCCTTTGACTATTATACTTCTTTTTTAAGCATAGCACCAGTTATGTCTTTTCTTCCTGTCCATTTTTATTTTTTCTGGATAATATTTACTTTTAAAGTCCAATGCCAGTTTTGTTGTCTATAATCACTCAGAATTCCGAAAGACTATTTTTGAATCAAAACAATAAAGTATATGTAAAATAAATATTCTCATAATCTGTTGTACTTTCTCAAATACAAAATAAATTTTACCTATTGATTTTAATATAACAAATTAAAAATCTATTTAGAGTACCAAGGTATTCTTGTAGGTTGTTTCACATTTTGGTTTCCTAAATTCTTTAATGATTGTGAAATCAGTGTATCAATTAGATCATCACTTGCACCTCCAGCTTTTAACGCTTCTTTCGCAATTCTTGTATGTTCCTCTAACGTATTTTTTCTTCCACTTTCATATAACTCTTTAAATAATAATCTCTGTTTTTTGGTCATTTCATAATGATTCAAATTATTTTTCTTCATAAATGCTTGACTAATTGAAAAACCCTTTTGTGGATTATAATTTATATCACCTACAAAGCCAGCTTTAGCATGCACATGATGTCCTCCTACATCTTTATATTCTCCTACTCCACTTTTAACAGCTAGTTTTATTCCTTCAACTGAATCCCCCCAGAGTTTAACACTTCCTCCATCTGGCAGGGCAACTTCCAGTCCTTCTTTTTTGGCAAATCCCAGTATATCATCTGCCCATTTGGCTACATCGTCTCCATACTTTGCAAAAAGTTCTGCTGTCTGGCTTCCAACCTTACCTCCTGCATTGTGGATGAGTTTTCCTGCCCCTGCTGCATCTCCTATGATTGGCAGGAATGCTGTTGCAGAGAATCCTGCATTCACTAAGTCTCCTGCAAGCAAATACCAGATTACATTCGTTCCATCAAAGATTCCTCCGACTACTGGCAATAATCCCAGAATATCCAATACCATATGCCCAGTATCGACCCAATTGCTTCCTGGCTCTGCACTGAGTCCAAATGGATCCACATATGAGATTGGATTTCCATTGACATAGGCATAGCGGTTTAAGGTAGGAGATTCTTGAATGCTTCCAGCAACGACGTCCGCATTGATAAATCGCTTTAACTGTGGACTGTAGTATCTTGCTCTCATATACAGGAATCCATTGGAATCCGTAACTACGCCATCTCGACCATTGTATAAGAAGAGGACAGTAAGCGTTCCTGTTTTCTTTGTAACCGTTCCATAGGTGTCATACGCATACGTATCGGTAACAGTTCCACTGGCATTTGTTAAGGCAATCGTACTTCCTCTTAAATCATAGTGATAACTGTAGTATCCGCTGGAATTTTCCTGAGCAATTAAACCATTTCCATAGATATATTTGGTAATTGCACCACCCTGAGTTTTACTCATCAGCATTCGACTCATACTTCCTGTTGTATCATAAACATAGGTAAGCGTTTGTTCGGATGTCTGACTTTGGATCCGATTTCCTTCGTTATCATACTGGTAAGTGGTTCCTGTAGCACTTGTTAAACGATTGGCAGAGTCATATTGGAAGGAAGCAGCTGCTGTTCCAAGTACTCCAACACTCATATTTCCGTCGGCATCATAAGTGATTGCTGTTCCTTTGTAAGAAGTTAAGCGATTCTTACTATCATATCCCATCGTACCAGATTCATTTCCACTTGTAAAGGATGTAATGTTTCCTGCGGCATCATAGGTATACGTTTCGGTTTTCGTCGTATGAGTGGATAGGGTTTCTTCTACTCGAGTTAATACTCGTCCTAGGCTGTCATAAGTCATCGTATAGGCAATTCCATCGACATTAGCGGTTTCGGTTGTAAGCAATCCTTTGGCATTGTAGGTATAACTATATTCGCTGATTTTTGTACCATTGGATTTTTTATCTATCATAGTCAGAAGTCTTCCTTCTGCATCATAGGTTTGTGTCAGAATGCTGCCATCTGGACGAACAGTTTGAGTTAGATTTCCTGTAGCATCATAAGTATAGGTTGTAACACGCTGATTCCAGTCAGTTACTTGAATTAACCGATTTGCGGCATCATAGGTATACGTAACAACCGTTTGATCGGGATATTTTATGGAACTTAAATTCCCAACCGTATCGTAGGTATATGTAATCGTATTTTGATTGACATCGGTATAGCTGGTTACACGATTACAAGCATCGTAAGTCCTCGTAATGGTACCGTTTGAATCCGTTGCGGTTAATACATTTCCATTGGCATCGTAAGTATAGCTTGCGTTTCCCTCTGGAGAAGTATAACCAGTCATTCTTCCTGCCAGATCATAGGTATAGGTTCGTTCTTGTCCTCTGGCATTGGTTATTTCGGATTGCAAATTTAGTTCATTATAACCATATTGAATCGTTCCATTCGATGGAGTTGTTTCCTGTGTCAATCGGTTTGCGGTATCATACTGATAGGAAGTTCCTGCTCCCGTTGGTCCTGTCATACTAAGAATGGAACCCATTGCATTGTAAGTTTGCGTACTCGTTCCTTCCAATGCATCTAGCACAGAACTTAACTGCTGATTGGCATCATAGGTATAAGTCGTTTCCTGATCCAATTCATCGGTTTGTTTTGTCAATAACCCAATTGCATTATAAGTATACGTTTTCTCATTTCCAAGGGCATCGGTTTCTTTTGTAATCAAGTTGCATGCATCATAAGTCGTTTCCGTCCGATTTCCCAATGCATCAATGACCGCAAGAACATTTCCATTGGCATCATATTCCGTTTCCGTTTCATTTCCAAGAGCATCCTCCACAGTAATCACTCGTCCTACTGCATCGTATTCCATAGAGGTTGTATGATTTAATGCATCTGTGATACTTATGAGACAATTGCTTGCATCATACGTATAGGTCGTTACTTGATTCAGTGGATTCTTTTCTTGAATCAGATTATTGCAAGCATCATATGTATAAGTCGTGATATTTCCGTTGGCATCTTTCCAGCTTGTCTTATTTCCATAACTATCATACGTATATTCTTGGGTAAATCCATTTGGATCCGTTTCTTTGATTAAATCTCCTGCAAGATTATACTCATAAGTTGTTATTCCACCCTTGGCATTGGTCATTTTTATTGGAAGAGATGCTGCATTATATTCATAAGTCGTCGTATTCCCTGCCGCATCCGTTTCGGTTAACACCATTCCATTTGCATTGTAAGTACGGGTAATGACTCCTCCAAGAGCATTCGTTTCTTTTACGATATGATCCGCACCATCATATTCATAGGTCGTTGTATTTCCCTTTGCATCCGTTTCCGAAATAACTCTTCCTGCATCATCATATCCGATTTGTGTTATGTTTCCTGCCGCATCCGTTGTTTTAACCTTTCGATCTTCCCCATCATATTCATAGGTCGTCGTATTTCCCTTTGCATCCGTTGTAGATGTGAGCATTCCATTCTCGTTATATGCATAGGTCGTTGTATTCTGACGAGCATCTTTGCTTGTTTGCAGTGCGTCTCTGCTATTATAAGTAAAACTTGTCACTTGATTCAATGCATCGGTAATACTTACTGTCTTTCCTTTTTCATCATAGGTATAAGTGGTTGTATTTCCTGTGGCATCAACACTCTTTATTAGTTGTCCTTTGTTATTGTACGTATTCGTTGTAACACGATTCAATGGATCCGTAATGGTTTTGATTCTTCCATTTTCATACGTATAGGTCGTAACACGGGTTCCTTCGGTTTTCTTTGTCAATAATCCCTGTGTATTGTACTCATACGTGGTAACCAATCCTCGGATATCCGTCATGCTTGTCATCCGATTGCTGGAATCATAAGTATAAGTTGCTGTGGCACCATTTGGATAGGTAATGGCTGTGACATTTCCATTGGAATCGTAAGTATTCGTCGTGGTATTTCCCATCTTATCCGTTGCCACAAGAGGTTGGTTTTGAGCGTTGTAAGTAGTTGTTTCGGTATGATCCTCTCCATCCGTTACACTGTTTACATTCCCATTCTCATCATAGGTATACGATGTTGTATTTCCATTTTCATCGGTTACTTCGATTAACTGGCGTGATTCATTGAACACATTGGTACGTTCTTTTCCATTTCGATTGGTCACCTCTACAATCGTACGCCCTTCCGTAGAAGTGTCATCATAAGAAAACAGCGTTGGCTGACTGTTTGTAATCCCATCTTTTTGGGAAATCACACGCCCAACTTCATCGTAGGTATTTGTAAAATAGCAGATTCCTTCTTCGTCGGTTCCTGTTAAAATTTTTCCTTCACTATTATAAGTATAGGTTAATGTATTTCCGTTGACATCTTCGATTTGTGTTAAATATCCATTCGAATCATAGGTAAGAGAAGCACTACGTTCTCCCTTATCTTGAATGCTTATAATCTTACCCGAACTATTTTTCGTCAATAAAATATAATCCTGAGAAATCGGCTCGACAATTTTGATCGTTTGGCTGCTTGGATATTGTATTTGAATCTGCATTCCCATATGCGTCTCATAAGCAATATAACGCCCTTGTGCATCAAAGGTTTCAATTGATTCTACTCCATTAATCAAACGATAACTGCCATCATTTTGTTTTTCCAGACGACTATTTTGTTTTCCTGGAGCCGAAGTCGTATAAACATTCGGTTCTTCGGATTGCTGATAGACCAGATAAGTTGCTGGCGTTTGATAGAGTTTTATGGATTCTTCCCCAATTTCTAACTGTTTTTGAAAATTATGATACCATCCTGTTCCTACTTCACTTTCTGCTAAGTTTCCAGAATGGTAGGATAATGTAAACTTCACACTTTGTGCACCAGTAATTGTGAGCATATCCTGGTGAATCACATGAGAACCAGAACTGATATCAATCGGATCCGCCCAGTAAGTATCTTCCACCTTTGTACTAGTATCGGTATCTTCCACTGCGGTATAACTACTGAGATAGCTCACTCCAGGATCCCTTCCTGATGCAATATTTTTATCAATTGCAATCGCTCCAGAACCAGAACCAATCGTATACTCTTTGATCTGATCAAATGCCCAGTTTGTTGGCATCCGATAGCCAAGGTTACCGCTATAACCTGTAGACATATCGGCAACAAAACTACTCATAGCATAACCATTCTCACAGACACGGGTACAAATATTTCTCGGTCCATATACACCAATTCGATAAGGACTTCCGAGTGCACGCATTCGTTGGCTTAATGAATAAAAATAAGGTAAGACATGGCTTGTTACCTGGTAATCATAGGCATCAAAATCAACTGCAAAGTAAATAATTGTTCCCTTTGGGAGTCCTAATTGATTGGCAGCTTTCACTGCTTTGATCGCATCCGAATTTCCCTGTGCAGAGGTAAAATAATCTAGGTAATAGCCACCATCCTGATAGATTGGGAAGAATTTTAAACCTGCATCAAAGATAATCTGTGCCTCGGCTTTTGTGATAGCCTTACTTCTTGTTCCTCCAACGGTACCTGTCAAATAACGTCCAACAATTTGATATCCATTGGCTTTAATGGTCTGTGCCGTTTGTGCCGTTATAATCGTAGAACAATCACATGCAGTTCCAGCACGATTTGTATCACCACTGCTGCAAAGCAATGCCTTAATGGTTGGCATATTCGCAACCCCTGTTACTGGCAGACACATAAAACTCTGAAATGCAGAAACCGCAGCACTGACTTCACTATCATAGATCCCGTCAAACGTACCTGGATCATAGCCATTACAGTATAATGCATACTGTAGGATAAGAACATAATTCCTGCGGCTGTCTCCTGGAGAAAGCGTTGGACAAAGACTTGTGGTAGATGGTCCGAAATTTCCATTTGCGGTACTGGTAGACATCCCTTCTTCTGCCTGTAATGCATAAATCAATGCTTTATTTGTATTTCTCCCATAAACACCATCGCATGGCATAATTCCTATGTAGGCAAGATAATTTCGATTTAACGTTTGTTGCATCGTACGAATTTTGGGATCTCCATTTGCAATCAATACCAAAGCATCTGTATTTAAAATCGCCTTAAATAATACGGGATCTACCACACCCGTTCCCTCTAATCCAGCATCAGTTTGTACTTTTATAACCGCTGCTTTTGTTCCATCTGCAAACTTTCCCGTTGTTCCTCTTGGCTGATATCCCTTACAATAGAGTCCATACTGTAAAATCTTTACAATATTTCCCTGTGGACTAGAAGTAGATAATGTCGGGCAAAGACTTGCCGTGGTCGGACCAAATGTCCCCGTTGGCTCTGCAATTCCCAGTTCAATCTGTAAAGCAGTAATCAAACCTTTTACGACATTATTTCCTGTTTTTCCTGTTTCCGCTACAGGAGTATAACCATGTTTCCCTGTATAAGTTGCGTTTAGCCACTGCTGTGCCTGAAGTACCATTTGGTCAATCCGAGGTGTAATCTCAGAATTAGAAGAACGAGTGCGTTCTTCAGAGGAAAGAGAATGTTCCTCCGTTTCTTCTGATTCATTATCAATAATCAAAAATGGAGCATAAGCATCTTTGGATTCCCCTTGCTCTTCCAATGCATTTAATTCTGCCTCCACCAGTGCTAATTTCTCTGCTTCCCTTTCTTCCAAAGACGGAGAGGCAAGTGCCTGTGCTTCCTCTTCAGAAAGAATTGGTATTTCTTCTTCTGGTGAATTCGTTTCTTCTTGTGCCGTTTTTTCAGGTTTTTGTATATCAGAAGAAACGGATGCAACCGAAGTGGAAGATTCGTTCTCTTCCTGTGTTTGGTTCTGCTTTGCAAGCAGTTGTTCTTCTTGGAACCATTCCGCTGCAACTGCCATTCCTTCAGGACTGGATGTCAAAATCATAATACATGCCAGAAAGAACGCAAAGCATCTTTTCCTCTTTTTCGTACTCTTCATATATTACCTCCGTATTAAAAAATAAAATTAAGGTAGAATTTTACGTTTTCTCTTTCTTCACCTTCTTATATTTTGTAATACAATAGCCCCTCCTTTCCAATTGTAATATTTTTGTACAAATAGTATTCTTCTTCAATAGAATAATCAATCATAAAAAACGTTCCTTCTACCTTGCTTCCAGGAACCTAGCACATCATTTTATTATATTTTATCATTATTTGTAAACATTTGTCCAGAATAATTCGAAAGATATAGCATATCACAATAAACAAAGTTTTTCTTATTTCTTAGTATCATTTTACCAAAGCGTATTTGCAGTAACAGTAAATGCCCGTCTTTGTATTCCTATTATCGTTCCTTTATGATTCTATACAAGCTTTCAATTTTACCCAAAGAAAAAACTGCTACTTTTATTGATCTTACCAATTTTTGTAACAGCTTTTCCTATCCATTCTATTTAACTTTTCTAGAGTGAATTGAAACCTCGACCTATGAGCTTACTTCCCATACAGTTTCATCTGATTTCATCTCCTGAAACAATTTGAATTAAATCCACTATAGTAGATTTCAGAGAAACAATTCAGTAATATTCTTCACTATTGTAAAAAAGTATTCTTTTTATTATTCATTTTCTTTTGCTTTTTGATAAAACTTTAATGTCTTCTCATACTTTCCTTGAGCTTGATACAGTCCCGCTAGATTATTATAAATAGTTTCAAATAATATAATTTCTTTTGGAGTAATATGAAAAAGGAAAGATTTAGCGATTTCTAGTTTTTTACCTACCTCAATATAAATTTCTGTTTATTTTACATAAGACTTTGTCGATAAGTAAGTCAGGAAAGATTTTGTTGTTTCATCAGATATAAAATCTAAGAGAATTGTTTCCTTTACAATCGGATGCATGGAATAATCATTTTCAGATTTTGATAACCATCCAAATCTCGCTAATTTAAGAATAATTCATTTGGATATAAAACAGATATAAGATAAAGCAAACTTTCTTTTTTATTTTTGATTCCATCTGGGAAATCAATATAAGCTAGTAATGAATCTAGGAAAAGTTTTTTCAAAAGATCAAAACTAATTTGTTGTATTTCTTCTGGTTTCCATCTCATATAGTATTCAAAGGAATATCGCATCACTTCCAATGCGGTTTTTTCATTCGTAATAACTCCGTATTCAAAAACTTCATGCGGAAACCGATCTATTTTTCCAACTAAAATCTGATCATAGAGTTTCTTTGCATAATAAATCCGATCATACACCTACTTCGCCTCCTTCTGAAAACCATTTCATTTTTTCTTTAAGAATATGTTTCTTATTTTTATTCCATTTTTCTGGACAGCTTTTTTATCTAAAATTGTTCTTTGATAAATTTTCTTCATTTTGCCAACAAAAGAAACATCCACTGGATGGCATATCACGACAACAAAAAAAGAACCACAATATAACATGGTTCTTTCTAAATCATTGTATTTTATCATTTCTTATACTTGGAATTTTTTCGCCCATGGAGGACTAATCATAGTTCATAAAATATCTCCAGTCACAAATTTGTGACTGGAAATAGAAACATTTTATTTCTTCTTTTGTCTACTTGACAGAGGAAAATTTTATTCACCTAGTTTTCCTTCTCCTGTTCCGAAAATTCCTTCAAGAGCATCTGCCGATACTCCTTATCCTCTGCCACACGCTTCACATCTTCTATTCTTCCAAGAGCAAACAATTTTTGGATCAATTGCGCAAGCAAATTTTCTCCTTGCTGAATTCCTTGCTGGATTCCTCTGTTCTCAATTCGATCTAATACATCGCACATATTACAAGGGCCTCCTTTCTTTCCATCCTTACATGCATCTTCAAACCGATGATCTCCTGTCATTACACTTAATAACTGCAACGTTTCTTGTACATGTACGAATTTCTGTGGTTCTGGAATATAATCCCCTTTTTCCCGCTTTTGCACAAAGTAATCTGCAACGATTCGGAAATCACTCTGAAATAAATTCACCTGCTCTCTCGATAAGAAAGCGATTTCAAACAAATTGACTTTATAGTCATTCACAAACGGTCGGAATCGCTCTGGAACCGCTACTCGTTCCAGTAAACGGGTTGGAAGATTCCATCTCCTTTTATATCCAAAATACAAAACCAACGTTACAACGGGATAACGGCTATTTGTTTCATTATCTGCAAGCAGCTGTGCACGATACTCTGCCCCGTCATAACCAATGACACGAAGCGGCATATCTGGATCAGCATTCGTTTGATTTTCGATTCCCACACATGCAATCCGAATTTTCTCCTTTTTCCAGCGTTTTGCAACATCCCGCTCCATCTCATGTAGTTTTCCATCCGCCTTATAATGAGACCTTGGTGCCTGGTCTTCCAGTTCCTCTGGTTTTAATACCTCATCTCCTTCAAACAGAAGAACATTTACAATGTCACAAAAAACATCATTATAAGACTCTAAAATTTTCTCTGCCATATCTTTTTCTGCCACTCAATCACCTCGAATCCATCTTGACAAGTAACAACGATTTTCTTGGTTTCATCCTATCATAAAGTTCTTCTATGGTCAATAAATTCCAGTCATTTTCTCTGTCATTGACTTCTCTTATCATCCCATAAGTTTTGACAACTCCAGTATAAACGAAGCAACCGTTGTAGCATTTGCAGCATTCCCCAAATAAGACTTTAGTTTTTCTAAAAACTGATCGGGCTGCTTGTTTTCCTTTTGATTTAGCAACTCTGCAACCAAAATTCCTGTCTGTTCCTTTTGCGATTTCTGGATTAACGCTATAATCTGCTCCATTTGATCCTCACTTAACTTCCTTTGATATGCTTGAATCTTCTTCAATAATTTTTGATTATCTGCAACCGAATTTACTTGCTTCGAATGTTCTCCTACGACAACGTTCCCTCCATGTACCGTTAAATGTTCAATATGCATTGTTGGATGCAACTCCTTTCCTTCTGCTACCGCTTGCTCCATGTTTTTTGCAGCTTCTCTTCCCTCTACCTTTCCAATCAGCTCATATAAGTCAATTTCTTCATTGATATCTGGAATATAATATTCCTTATGATGATTTTTTAAATATTTCGTAATTCGATCGTAGGAAATTTCTTCTACAAATTCTTCCTTTCGGAAAAGAATCACATCTTCTGCAAGCAGATTTAATTCCCTATGAATCTTTAGCAAGCACTCTCTGATCCGATTTAGCATTTCCCAAGGTTCATGCAGAGAAGAACTGCTTCGGATAAAAATATGAAGCTGTTTTTGTTCTGCACGAATCAGAGCAGATAATCCTGTACTATCCTCTTGAATTCGCATTCCCGATCGCCAGATACAGTGAAAATCCAACCATTGATTCATTTGAATCATTAACCGATGTAATACATTTTCGGGAAGATACTCATACCGAAATAAATACTCTAACATTGGCTTTTTCTCTTCCAAACATTCTTCGTTTCCTTCTTCTTTCTGGCACAATGCAGGAATAAATTCTCTTCCTGAATCTAACGGATAAGAAATCTCAAACTTTCTCATAATTTCCAGTATGAATGGAATCGTTGTGCTTCTATAGGAATATGTTTTGTCTTTGTATACAGAGCCACTTTGATTTTTTAATATGTTTTTAATAGCTGATCCAGAAAGAATTCCTTTCTCTGCCTTCTCTCTTCCAAAATAAATAATCAAGTAGATGGCATTGAGCAGCCATTTGGGATCCAATACTTTATATGGAGAAAGCGAAAGGCTATCGTTTCCTTTATGAAAACTAAAACATACCCCTAAATCATTAAACCATTCCAGCAGCCACCGTTGGATTTCAGGATCTTTTATTCCATTTTTGATACAAATCTTCTCATAATCTTCTTGCTCGATATAAGAAATTTCCTCCTGATGTTTTTCCTCCAGTGTTTTCATGATCTGAAACCAAGAGATTGGAAATTCCATTCCATATCCATCCAAAATCGTTAATTGTTGTTTGAGCTTATAAAGAAAATGGTCAAACTCTGCTTTCTCATCTTTTAGTGCAGAAATCCGAATTACCTCCTTTAAATTTGGGTATTTTCTCGTCAATTCTCTCTGATTCACAGAGGCAGTAGGATTTTGATCCATTTTATTGATGACCAAAATGACAGGAGCATCTGGAGCAAAACTTTTAATATTATTCAACCAATAATAAGCTTGAAAATCCTGTGTATCATTCCTGGCATCCAACAAAACCACATACAGCGAACGGGACGTTAAAAAGCATCGATGCATCGAATGCATAATCTGCTGCCCACCAAAATCCCAAAAGCGAACCGACATAATCGAACCATTTTCCATTTCCATTGGATAATCCCGAATCAAAATTCCAGTAGTAGTATCTGGTTCATGCGTACGAGGAAGTTTCTCCCCATTATTAAAAATTCGATCCACAAGATACGTCTTTCCCGCTCCTCCATCTCCAAGCAGAATTACTTTTGATTCATTAATTAATTTCCTCTCCTCTTCATAATACGCCTTTGATTCATTGATTAATTTCCTCTCCTCTTCATAATACGCCTTGATCAGAGAACGATCCTGCATAAAAAGACTAATTGGCATCTGCGTTAATTGGGTTTGATACAAATTAATACCATCTTCTAAAAGAAAAAAATATTTTTCAAATTTATATTCTAAATCTAATTGAAATAAACTGTAAGGGAGTTTCTTTAACTTTGTCCTACTCAAATCCAACCTTTTCAGATTCGTTAACTTTCCTATCCACTCAGGCAATTCCTCGATCTTTGTACCACTCAAATCCAATCTTTCCAGATTTGCTAACTTCCCTATACTCTCGGGCAATTCTCCTATGTTTGTATTACCCAAATCCAATCTTTCCAGATTCGTTAACTTCCCTATACTCTCAGGCAATTCCTCGATCTTTGTACTACTCAAATACAATCTTTCCAGATTCGTTAACTTCCCTATACTCTCGGACAATTTTTCTATCTTTGTATCACTCAAATCCAAACTTTTCAAATTTGTTAACTTCCCTATACTCTCGGGTAATTCCTCGATATTTGCATCACTCAAATCCAAACTTTTCAGATTCGTTAACTTCCCTATCCACTCAGGTAATTTCTCCATATTTATATCTCTTAAGTCCAAGCTTTCTAAGTTTCTTAACTCTCCCATCCACTTAGGCAATTCCTCGATATTTGTACCACTCAAATCTAAACTTTTCAGATTCGTTAACTTCCCTATACTCTCAGGCAATTCCTCGATATTTGTATATCTCAAATCCAAACTTTCTAAGTTTCTTAACTCTCCCATCCACTTAGGCAATTCCTCGATATTTGTATATCCCAAATACAACCTTTCTAGATTCGTTAACTCCCCTATACTCTCAGGTAATTCTTCGATATTTGTATTACTCAAATCCAACCTTTCTAGATCCGTTAACTCCCCTATACTCTCAGGTAATTCTTCGATATTTGTATTACTCAAATCTAGTGTTTTTAAATATACAAGATCTTCTATTTCGTTTTGTTGTAATTTTCTTATAATTTCCCTTTTTTCCATTGCTTCTCCCCGTTTTTCCCATACTTATGTTTTTATATCATTTCTTCTTAAATTATAGTTTATCCTATCCATATTTGTCCAGAAGAATTCTTGAAACCCGAATTGCTATTATAGCTAGAGTTAATCTATCAATTTTATGAATTTTTACTAAATAAAAGAAAAGCAAGAATGATAGCCATCAAAACTATACTACTTGCTTACTATGTATACGAAACGATCCATCAATTAAAATTGTTTCTCTTATTTATTATTCATCCAATCATATAGCGTGAGTTTTAAAAACACCTGCTTCCATAGCTCAGTCGGTAGAGCACTTCACTCGTAATGAAGGGGTCGCCGGTTCAAGTCCGGCTGGGAGCTTTATCAAAAAAGCCTTTTTTCTCGTTATCCCTTTTAAATATTTTCTGTAACATACAACGCAAAAAAAGCCTTGCCGCCGCAAGACTTTTTCAATGGAGCTGAGGGGAATCGAACCCCTGTCCGAAAGCCCGTCCATTAAAGCTTCTTCCATTACAGTTGCTCGTTTGACATTCCCTTACAATACCGCCGAACAACAGGCTTTATTGCTTAGTAGCTTCATAATTCTTCCATTCCCTCAAAGCTTTGGAAACGAAGTGCCTCGCAAAGTCGATGCCGAACTCCTAAGCAGCGAGTGACTTAGGGTCGACAGCTGCCGCAATTAGGCAGCGTATGCTAAATTATCGTTAGCGTTTATATTTAAGTTCTGACTTTTAACGTGGATCCAGACCACGAATGGCTACTCTAATTTCAAAACCCCCGTCGAAACCAGTACAACCCCTAAGTGAACTGGTATGCTAACGTAGTCCCTACATTATATAATTTCATCTTCTATTTGTCAAGGCATTTTACAAAAAATTTATCAGATAGAGAAAAGACTCCTTTCTCTACAGGCAGTAAGCAACAAATTCCTATCAGTGGCTGGTATCAACATCTGATAAACGCTGATCCGAATCTTGCGCCAAGACTCACAAATGAGTCTTGAACCGCTTGTTTTTTATAATATTACTACCTGGTCAAATTTCAATTGAAGTTCTTGTATTGTTTGCTGATAGGTTGAATATTCTTCTGCATCCATACTCCATGACAAACCGCATCCTGCTTTTATTTCTTTTGGGATTGGAATTAGTCGTCCTGGTATACCATAGTTTTTGCATTGTTTTTCAAACGCCATTGCCTGTGTCGTAGTTTGAAACGTTAAAATAGCAGATTTTTTCTTATCTCTCATTGCTTTATTGGCTTAACTGTCTTATTTTTAACAGTATTTTTAGCCTGACTCACCTCTTTTTTATCAATTGATCAATAGACCAACACTGATTTTTTTGCAGCAATTAATGCTGCACCTAACGCACCTGCATAGCGGGCAAATGGATGGGTTGTAACAGGGCGTCCCAGTTTTTGTGAAAGAACACTTACAAAATAAGGGCTTCCCGACAAACCTCCTGTTAAAACAATATCTCCTGTTAGTCCAAAGCGAATGGCCAAATTGGAAACTTTGGCTGCTACAGAATCAATCACCCCTGCTGCGATATCTTCTCGTTTTTCTCCTGCACCAATATGACTGATTACTTCTGACTCTGCAAAAACAGTACACATCGCACTGATGGACAAAGCATCCCCTGCCTCCGCCATCTGATACATTTCTTCTAATGTGGTTCCCAGACGAGTAGCCATTACTTCAATGAATTTTCCTGTACCAGCAGCACATTTGTCATTCATAAGGAAATCAACCACTTGTCCATTTTCAATTTTTATAATTTTTGTATCCTGACCGCCCACATCAATAATGGTACTATTTTTATGAAACAAAGCCCATCCGCCTCTGCCATGGCATGTGATTTCCGTCACTACTTTGTTTGCATAATCGACACAAATTCTACCATATCCAGTTGCCACACATCGCATTGATTTTGTATAACCTTTTTCTGAAAGTTTTTCATAAATTCCCTGTGCAGTCTCTCTGCCGTTCCATCCAGTTGGCAATGTAAACGCATCCACTACCGTTTTTTCATCCAAAATTACGGTTTTTGAAGCAGTCGATCCAATATCAATACCAATATAATATAAGTTTTCTTTTTCCATCACTTTTCAATCGTCTCCAAAAATGCTTCCAGACGGGTACTAATCTGTCCTTTATCAGCCTGAGAATAATCCGTTTCAATCATCAAATACGCTTTTCCTTTCTTAACAACAGTCTGTTTTACATAATGAGACTCAATATTATATGTATGACAGGCTTGAAGAATAATTTCAATTACCCCATCAATTTGATATTCTTCCATCATTTCCTCAATATAATTCATGCGGCTCTTATTTGGACTCATAACCGAACAATTAATATTGATATATTTTTTTGCCAATGCATCGTAAACTGGCATATTCTCATCCACAAGCTCTACTTTTTCACGTGTTCCATTACAGCAATCAAATGCTACCACATCTGCTCCCATTTCTTCCACTGCTTTAATAATTTTATCACGTACTCCACTGTTTGGACATCCAGTAATTAAAATTCTTGGTCGATTTGTCTCTTTTCCCTGATAATTCTTTTTCCAGTCTTCATAGACTTCCTTTGTACGTTCTTCAATAATACGACATCTCTCTTCCATATCAAAATTGAATCCTAATCCATCCAATCTCGTTCCAAGCTCGTAGCCACTAAGAGGAGCAGGATTTAATTTCCCAAGCTCTAAAAATCCTAACATGGCGTTGCGTTCCTGATTTTTTATTCGGATTGCTTCTTTTATCTGTTCTTCCGTAATCGTAATTCCATAGAAATCTTCCAATTTTTCTTTCAGACGGATAATTTCCTCTTTCCATAACTGCAAGGCAGCTTCCGACTTGGAATGCGGTAATTGCATAACATAAGTTTCTTTGATTTCATTCATCAATTCAAACATCTTACGCTTTCCGTCACAAGTGGTCTCTCCGACGATAAAATCAGAAAAATAAAAGTAAGGACAAGTATCGGTCAGAGCAAATCCATAACTCGCTTTAATGAGAGGACAGAGATTTCTTGGCAAATGTGCTTCCGCCGCAGGAATTGGTTCGTCACTAAACGCACATAGAGGAGCTGCTGCCGCTCCGGCAGCCATCAAAAGCTCTTGAGGAACAAAGGAACAAAAAATACCTACAATTCGTCCTCCATTATCTTTGATTTCTTTCATACGCAGAAATCCTGCTTTTCTTGCCTCTGCATAAGTTTGAAAATTTTCTGGCAATTTTATCATAATTTTTTCTCCTTATTTGTAAAATTTTATTAAATAATCGATAAAGTCCTTTACATAGTTTTTTAAAATATAATCTTTCTGATAAATAATATAGAATTGTCGGCTCAAACAATCTCCCGTGAGCTCAAACTTGAGCAGACGCTTTGCTGCAACATAATCCATCACTGCCTTTTCCGATATAATCGAAACTCCTAATCCTCCTGCAACTAGATTTTTAATTGACTCTTGATCGTTCATTCTAGCAACGATCGGAAGATCTTCTTCCTGAATTCCCATCTTTTTTAAAAATAGACTGGCAGTTTTTCTGCTGCCACTCCCTTCTTCCCGAACAATAAATGGTTCTTGAATTAATGAATCCAGCGGAAAATATTCTTGATTTTTGAATGATAAATAATGTTCGTTAATTGGTGTAATCAATACCATTCGATCCTGATAAAAACTTTGAAATTCCAATAATTCATCTTCCGTCTTCATTCCAACTAATCCTACATCGTATGTTCCTTTATGAACTGCATCAATGATTCCCTGACTGTCACTTTGATTCACAACAAAATAGACATCATTATATAATTTTCCAAATTCAGGCAATACTTCTGGCAAAATATAAGTGGAAGGAATTGTGGATACACCTAGCTGTATTACTTTCGATTCTTTCTCATTCCATCGATTTATCATATCATCTCTAAGTTTCAAAATATTCTGAGCACACTCATACAACTCCCAACCTCTAGGAGTTATCTCAAAACTTCTCGCCGTCCGAATAAGCAATCGAGAATTCAATTCTTCTTCCAAAATTCGGATATGGGTACTAATCGTGGGCTGAGAGGTTCCAAGCATTTCCGCTGCGATTGTGAAACTCTTATATTTAACTACTGTTACATACGATTGTAATTGTTTAAAATCCATGCACTCTCCTATCATTTCTATCATCTGATTTATATTGTATTAATGATACCATAATATATTAATTTTTTCAATGTAATCATTTATTTTTTCTATAATATAATTGAGTATTAGCCGTTCGGTGTACGGCAGTTCAATCTCCAATGTAATATAATGATATCCCAGCGTTTTTAAATAGGAAATAATTTTCTCTTTTTCTGCAATCACTTCCAACAGTTCCTCTTTTCCTACTTCAATTCGTACAATTTCTCCATGTACTCGAACTC
>FCNS01000033.1 GCA_900045905.1 Clostridiales bacterium CHKCI001
GTAAGGAGAATAATAATATATTTTATGAAAAATAATAAGAAGGAAAAGGGTTGGATTTCATAAAATAAATACAGTAAAAAATCCTGGTAAACGAGAAAATGAAAAAAAAAGAAATCTTTAAACTAGATATTTAAGGATTTTTTCGATAAAAAAAAGAAAAGATATTCCTATCGAATTTTTTATATAAAATATTCTCAATAATCTATACTATACCCACTTTTAAGAAAAGTGACTGAGCCATATACTTGATTTTTTACATCTTGCAGAAAATAATTAAAAAATCTACCATTTTTCTTGTTTAGAGAGATTTATTTTTCACTTCATTAATATAAAAAAACTATTTTTTGTCTTCTTAAAAATTATTTATTATTTTTTAATTTTGTTGAATTATGGGGATAATTATTATTTCATTAAAAAAATTTAACATTATATTTAATTATAAATTGATTTTTGTTATTTTTTTCGACCATATTTTTGTATTGACACCCAAAAAATTTTTGTTATAATATAAACAAAGAAAAATCCTTAAATATCTAGTTTAAAGATTATAAGAAGAAATTATGATATTTGATGAACGCAGAAGAATGATTATATGAGGAGGATGAATAGATGGGAAGAATAAAATATTACAAAATAGATGAAATATTATCGAGCATTCAAGGAGTAATAGTGGTTTGTGATATAGATGGATCGGAAAAGGAGTATGGCAATGTTGAGAAGATAAAAGAAAAGATGGAGCGGGAACGTAAAAATATTATTTCTATTATGGCAAGAGATAATAAAATAGTATTGACTTTACAAAAAGACGAAACAATTCTCAATGATTTAAATGCTCCGTGGGTGAAAGACTATATGGAAAAAGAAGGAACTGAACCAAGTTTCTTCTAAATGTTGAAAGAAGGGAATGTGGTAAGATGATTCAAGTACAGTTTTCAAAACCAGATATGAGTATGGAAGAAATATATGAAGTGAAAGAAACAATTTTGTCTGGTTGGATTACTACTGGGAAGAAAACAAAGGAATTTGAGCGTTGGATTGCAGGATATTGTGGGGTTAATAAAGCTGTATGTTTGAATTCACAGACTGCATGTGCTGAACTGGCATTAAGAATAATGGAACTGGACAATGAAGATGAAGTCATTGTGCCCGCATATACTTATACAGCGTCAGCTTCAGCAGTTTGTCATGTTGGTGCAAAACTTATACTTGTAGATATTCAAAAAGATTCTTTTCAAATAGATTATGATGCATTGGAATCCGCTATTACAGAAAAGACAAAGGTAATTATTCCAGTAGATTTAGGTGGTATTCCATGTAATTATGATAGAATTTTTGAAATTGTTGAAAAGAAAGCACACCGTTTTCATCCTAAGAATAAGATTCAAAAAGCAATAGGAAGAATTTCTGTAAATGCAGATGCAGCCCATGCTTTTGGAGCAAGATGGCATGGAGCAAGAATTGGAAGTATTGCAGACTTTTCCAGTTTTAGTTTTCATGCTGTAAAGAATCTCACTACAGGGGAAGGGGGAGCTCTGACATGGAAAAATATACCAGGAATAAATGATGAAGAAATTTATCATAAGCTTCAATTATTATCTTTACATGGGCAATCAAAGGATGCATTTACCAAAACACAACTGGGAGGGTGGGAGTATGATATTATAGAGTTGGGCTATAAGTGTAATATGACAGATATTATGGCAAGTATAGGACTGGCACAGATGAAACGCTATTCGAAAATGTTACAGCGAAGAAAAAATATTATTGAACAATATGATATGGCATTTAAGCCGTTAGGAATTGAGGTACTCCCACATTATACAACAACATATCAATCTTCAGGACATCTTTATATTACAAGAATACCAGGAATTACTTTGGAGCAAAGACAGGAAATTATTATGAAAATGGCAGAGAATGGAATTTCCTGTAATGTACATTATAAGCCATTACCATTGATGACAGCGTATAAAAATATGGGATTTGATATTAAGGATTATCCGAATACATATGAACGATTTATCAATGAAATAACATTGCCATTACATACAAAATTAACTGATGGGGAAGTAGAGTATGTAATAAAAAATTATTGCCAGATTGTAAAAAACTACATATAGTTAGTGAACTACCTCGACTTAAAGAAGTAGGAGCTTCTTGCTTCAACCACTACTGAACTATCCGCAAATATAGTAAATTGTCTTATGCAATATCCACAGGCGTTTTGAGTTCGAGCTATTCCATCCCTACAGTATCATTTTTTTAGCTAAGTCAGTAAGAACACGAAGTCTTTCTTTTAGAATGTTCTTTATGGCATTTGAAATGAATTTTTTGAATGTATAAAAGTTAGTAAAAGAGAATGAAGCGGAATAATACATTTTATGGATTTAGTGATATTTACTCTTTTTTTAACAATACAATAAAAATATAATATATATTTTCACAAAATTGCGAGTAAAAATCTTGTTAAACAAGAAAAGTTAAAAAAAGAAGAAACTTTAAATTACATATTTGAGGATTTTTTCCTTTTCTATTATAACAAAGATTTTTTCGCTGTCAACATCCAAAAATAAGTCAAAATAAAATCATATATTGTAGCAATTATTTGAAAAAAACGACATAATCTTTTAGTAAGTTTTCTTTTTCTTCTATTATTAAGATAGAATTTGTAGAATAATATATATTTATTATTCCAAGAATGCACTCAATTTTTTTCAACAAAAATTGAAAAGCAAATTTCTCTTTATACAAGAAAATAGTTATTAGAAATTAGTTCAAAAAATTATTATCTCTATCTATAAATTTTATATCTAAAATAATTCTAAATCATTTA
>FCNS01000034.1 GCA_900045905.1 Clostridiales bacterium CHKCI001
GAGATCCAAAAAAGGATCTTAAGTAACTTTTTTTGCTGTTTTCTCCATAAATATACCATAAAAACAGAAAAAATCAACCAACAATTTTAATTTCTATTATTTTCCAGTTTTGGCAAAATCAAAGCACCAATCTTGATAAAACGGTATTATTACCACCAAATAGTAATAGTAATAATAGAAAGAAGGTCTTTTAGTATGATAAAGAAAACATATAATTTATTACTTTCTGAACTCACAGAACAATGGCTGGAAGGATTAAAACTTTCTGTAAAGCTTTCTACTTACAGCACGTATTCCTTTTATTTTCAGCATTATCTCAAACCATATACAGAAAATGTATCAGTAAGCGTGCTGGATCAAGCCAAAGTTCAAGATCTGTTAACACAAATTCAACAAGGTGGACGTGTTCAAGAAGCGCAGCCTCTTTCTGCGAATTCTATGCGTCTTATCTATTTTATTTTAAAATCTTCAGTTCGTTATGGCTTTTCCATAGGAGCTTTAGATTTGTTTCCATTCCCTACGTTAAAAGCAAATAGAAAATCGGAACAACGATTGGTATTCTTTCATAAGAAAGAGCAAGAGCGTTTAGAAGAATATATTTTAGAACATTTCTCTTCTATGTCCGCAGGTATTCTAGTCAGTTTGTATACTGGATTACGAATCGGTGAACTCTGTGCACTGACATGGGATCAAATCAATTTGGAGGAAGGATTCTTGAGCGTTAATAAGACAATACAACGAATTTATTTACAAGATGAAGGAAATTCTCATGCAACAAAAGTTATTATAAGTGAACCTAAAACTAGAAATGCCCAGAGAGATATCCCTCTATCTAACCAATTAATTCAAATTTTAAATCGTTTAGTACCGTGTCAAAAAGATGATGTTAATTTCCTAACACACGAAAAAGGAAAGTATTGCGAACCACGCACATATCGTAATTTCTTTAAACGTGTGCTAGGAGAATGTGGATTGCCTCAAATCACTTTTCATGCCTGCCGTCATACATTTGCGAGTCGCTGTGTCGAGATAGGAATTGATGTAAAAACGATCAGTAAGCTTCTTGGTCATTCCAATGTAAATCTTACGTTGAACCGTTATGTGCACTCCAACTTAGAGCTTCAGCGTAAAGAGATGGAACGATTAGGAAACTTGATGGCTATTTAATTATAAATGTTTTTGTAGGGCAAAGACATTTATAAAATATGATTCTAGAAATGAT
>FCNS01000035.1 GCA_900045905.1 Clostridiales bacterium CHKCI001
GTTCTTACTGTTTTTAAGGTGCATCTTTTGATGCTGTTCTGAATTATTCTCTTAGAATTTTTCAGGGTTGGTTATACTGTTTAGTTATCAAGGTTCTTTCTCTGTCGCTCAACAGCGACTCGATTATCTTACCATACTCATTTTCGTTTGTCAAGCACTTTTTTCAAGTTTTTTCAAACTTTTTTATTTTCTGGTTTATTGCTTTTTTCACAACATTTGCCATCATATCACATTCTATTTTATATGTCAAGCATTTTTTGCAACTTTTCTTAATAACGTAATTATTAAAGATATTGTTTCTAAGTTGTTTCTATTATTTTTCAAGCAACGTTCATTACTATACCACGCTTTTAATTACTTGTCAACTACTTTTTTTTACTTTTTATGATAATATTTTACCTTATTTTTATGATTCTTATTTAAACAGATGTAATCCTTTTTATGTTAGATATTTATAGGTGAAAGAAAACGATAAACCGATGTATTGAAATATTCATTTTCTATTTTTTAGACATATTGTATATATTTTTATTATTTTTTATACAATATGTATTTTATTCTTATTTTTCTTTATCATTTCAAAGATTTTTATTCAAATCTCTATTGAAATTTTCTTTTATTTGTTTTACTCTATTTTTATCCGGAGACTATTCCGGAAACATTCTAGTCATATCTCTTCTGGATTTCAGATATGACTCTTAGCGATGGCAGACATGAATCTATGAGAATTTTTCTCTTTCATCTGTGATTCTTAATCTTAAATTCTAAATCTAACTTCCGAACCTTGCTGGGGTACAGTTACCTAACTATTCGCGGTACTTCATTTAGAATCCATATAATAAGGAAAAAATAGGAAATAATAATATATTAAGATTTATTCTACTCCTGCATTGAAGGTCTTAAGTTACTATCAGCACAATACTCCAGAGGAAATAGAATGCTGTATTGTTATTGAAAAATATATAGAATGTTGACGAGAGAGATTTCTTCCGACACAGGGGAAAATGCCGGAAGACGTATTTCGCAAAAGCCAAGTAAAACCATTAATATTCCCATTTGGCACCACACGCGAATACGAGAAACTTATACTTTATATTTCATTACTTTCAATAATGCTGTATCAGACTTTTCTTATTTATATATAATAAAAGATTCACGGTGATTATTTTAAGCAAAATACGCTCACTCTCAAATGCTTGATATTCATCGTCTGCCATTGTAATAATCATTTTCTTTTAAATGTACTCCTATATTGTTTTCTCTTCTTTTCCGTTTTTAGTCAGCATACAATAAATAAAAACGGAAGGAATATTTTTATTTTATGAAAAAGAAAGGATTTTTAGAATTTGCTATGACAATACTGTTACTTGCAGGAGCATTTTTTCTTCCACGAGAAAGTGCGCAGATGCTTCAGTCCGCAACTACCGACCCTATTACTGTCTTAATCGATGTTGGTCATGGTGGTGCTGATTCTGGAAAGGTAGGAGTGAATGGAGCATTGGAAAAGGATATTAATCTACAGATTTCCCTACGCCTCCAATCTCTTTTAAAAGAAGCTGGTATCACAGCCATCCTTACTCGTGATACCGACAAAGGCCTCTATCAAGAAACAGACTCAAATAAGAAATTAGCTGATATGAAAGCTCGTATTCAAATGATCACAGATGTAGATGCTGATATTGTCGTTAGTATTCATCAAAACAGTTATAGTAAGTCTTCTGTTTCTGGCGCACAGGTATTTTATTATACTAGTTCCGAACAAGGACAACAGCTTGCTCAGGCAATTCAAGATGGTTTTGATTATGCATTAGGAGACCGCAATACCCGCAGTATTAAAGCCAATAAGGATTATTACATTCTTGTACACTCTCCTATTGTCTCTGTTATTTGTGAATGTGGATTTTTAAGTAATCCAGAAGAGGCTGATTTACTTACTACCTCTGATTACCAACAAAAAATTGCTCAGAGTATTTGCAATGGAATCTTGAACTACTTCCAGAATTCCAATCAATCAACTTTATCTTAATAATTTAAGAGGTGACTCGATAACATTATGGAAAAATTAAATCCATCTTCTCATAGAACCACACCAATGGAATTTACCAATTTTTCAGATTTTCAAGAGCATTTTGCGTTTCGGCTTCTTACATACCGACTAGAACATAATATATCTCAAAAATCTATGGCTGATTTTTTAGGCATTTCACCTGTTACACTTTCTAAAATAGAAAACTGCCATATGAATTTATCTCTTGAAATGGTATTCCATCTATGTGAAATATTAAACTTTACATTGCATATTATTTTATAAATTATTTAAAAGGAGGATACGGATCTGCTGTATTTTCTAGTTAAAAATTGCAATGTATTTTTATTCCATCGCAGCAGATCCACGCTTATGAATTTTTATGGACTACAAAAGCTTACTCTATTAGATTATCCAGAAAAGGTAGCCTGTACTTTATTTACAGGTGGTTGCAATCTTCGGTGTCCTTTTTGCCAAAATAGTGAGCTAGTTATTCCTAATTTATATCCAGAGCCACTAGACTTTAATCAGTTATTGGACTTTTTAAAAAAACGAAGCCAAATTTTAGATGGAATATGTATTTCAGGAGGAGAACCTCTTTTACATGAAGACTTATCATTATACTTGAAACAATTTCGCAATCTTGGATATACTATTAAACTGGATACAAACGGTTGTTTTCCAGAACACTTAAAAAAATTGGTAAACGATGGTCTTATCGATTACGTTGCAATGGACATTAAAAATTCCAAAAAACATTATTATAAAACAGCAGGAGTTTCTTCTATTAATCTTAAGGCAATAGAAGAAAGTGTCCAATTTTTGCTTCAGAATTCTATTCCATATGAATTTCGTACAACGGTTGTAAAAGAGTTCCATACAGAATCTGATTTTATTTCAATTGGAGAGTGGCTTCGCGGTGCACACACTTATTATTTACAAAATTTTATCTCTTCTAGTTATGTATTAGAATCTAACTTACACGGATTTTCCAAAGAGGAGTTGGAACGATTTCAAACAATTTTACTTCCTTATATTTCCAATACAAAGATTAGGTAAAACTTAGAAAATGAATGATTATCTATTTACTTCTTTCATATTGTACGTTATACTGGAGCCATAGAAAGGATGTGATTTTATGCGATTAGAACGATTAAGTGATACACAGATACGTTGTACTTTAACTAGTACGGATTTGTCTAATCATCATATTGATATAGATGAATTAACATATGGAAGCGAAAACGCTCGCAGTCTTTTTCGTGAAATGTTAACTCAAGCTTCCTATGAGCTGGACTTTAATGTAGAAAACGTTCCTCTTATGATTGAAGCAATTCCTTTATCCGATGACAGTCTTATATTACTTGTAACAAAAATTGAAGACCCAGAAGAATTAGACACAAGATTTTCCAAATTTTCACCATTTAATGTAGAAGATATCGATTTAGATATTCCAGAATATCCATTTTCTTCTAGTCTTCCTAGAGCTGATGATATTTTAAGCCTTTTCTCTGACAATGCAGAGAAAACCTCTGACGATTTGCAAGATTTGATCAGTGAAGAAAAAACTCCTACTTTGGAAGCAACGAATAACTTGTATCGTATTTATTCTTTTTCCAGCTTAGATGAAGTTTCCGCTGCCGCTCGTGTTATCGCTGACTTCTACACAGGTGATAATAGTCTTTATAAAGACATAGACCAAAATCGTTACTATCTCGTTATTCATAAATCTGATATGGAACCAGAAATATTTAATCGTGTCTGTAATATTTTGTCCGAATATGGAACAAAAGAACAGCAAGTTTCTGCTACGGAAGCTTACTATAAAGAACATCTTGACTGTATTATTCCTTCCACCGCAATTGCTGTAATGAAAAATTTATAATAATAATTGAATCTCTTATTATAGATATTTACTACACTTTTTATATTTAGAAGTTCTGAAAAAAATAATATAAATTCTTAAAAATATTATATACAGATTTCTTAATATTTTTTATAATAAAGATATAATCTTTAGTGGAGCATAAACGTATCTATTATGTTAAATACATTCAAGAAGCTGATACACAATAGTTGTAAAAAGCTAGGAGACTATTGTGTATCTATCACTTGTCATAAAACATACCTTATGCTCTGTACAATATAATAAATACAAATAAATCTAGCCCATTATAGGGTAAATATAGGATTTATTTGATTTGGTTAAATTTTTAATAAGAAGAAAGGTGTAAATTCTATGCAGACAATTATTACAAAAGCTTCCAGTTTACCTTGGTGGAAAAATTCTGTCATTTATCAAATTTATCCTAGAAGTTTTCAAGATAGTAATAACGACGGGATTGGAGATCTTCAAGGAATTATTCAACGACTTCCTTATTTAGAGAAACTTGGAATTGATGCAATATGGCTTTCCCCAGTCTGCCGATCTCCTCAAGATGATAATGGATATGATATTTCTGATTATCAAGACATCGATCCTATGTTTGGAACTCTTGAAGACATGGACAAGCTGATTCAAACTGCCAAAAAATATAACATCCGAATTATTGTGGATCTTGTTCTCAATCATTCTTCTGATGAGCATCGTTGGTTTTTAGAAGCCAAAAAGAGCAAAACAAATCCATATCATGATTATTATATTTGGAAGGACGGAACCCCTGATGAAAAGCCAAATGACATGCTTGCAGCCTTTGGAGGATCAGCATGGGAATGGGTTCCTGAATTACAACAGTATTATTTTCATCAATTTTCTGTAAAACAACCTGATTTAAATTGGGAAAATCCTAAAGTACGACGTGAGATCTATGATATGATTTTATGGTGGATGGATCGTGGAGTTGGAGGATTCCGACTCGATGTTATTGATCAGATTGCCAAAGAACCTGACCAGGGAATTACTTCTAACGGTCCACATCTCCATGAATTCATCCAAGAATTAAGCCGAGAAACATTCCAAAAAGGTGATTTAATTACAGTTGGTGAAGCATGGGGTGCCAATACTGAAAATGCCAAACTTTATAGTAATCCTGATGGAAGCGAATTTTCGATGGTATTTCAGTTTGAGCACATTGGACTAGATCAACAAGAAGGAAAAGAAAAATGGGATCTTGCCCCTCTTGATTTCATAAAATTAAAAAATGTCTTTCACAAGTGGCAAACACAATTATACGGTTGTGGATGGAATAGCCTTTTTTGGGATAACCATGATCTCCCAAGAATTGTGTCTCGCTGGGGAAATGACAGCGAATATCGAGTAGAATCTGCAAAAATGCTTGCAACATTGCTACATGGAATGCAAGGTACCCCTTATATCTACCAAGGGGAAGAACTAGGTATGACTAATGTTTGCTATGACATTCAAGATTATCGGGATATCGAAACAATCAATCTCTATCATGAACGTCTGGAAAAAGGATATAAAGAAGAAGAAATCATGCACTCAATCCACGTTAAAAGCCGTGATAATGCACGTACTCCAATGCAATGGAGCGCCAATGATTATGCTGGATTTTCTACTACAGAACCTTGGATTTCGATTAATCCAAATTACGTTCAAATTAATGCGGAATCACAACTGCAAGATCCTGATTCTATTTTTTACTATTATCAGAAACTAATACAGCTTAGAAAAAAATACTCCATATTTATAAATGGACAATTTCATCTCTATTTGGATGAAGATCCTGATATTATGGCCTATACCCGTACATTGGAAGATGAAGTTTTACTTGTGATTTGTAATTTCCATAATATTACACGAACCATTGATCTTCCAATCTCAATACCAACCGATCATCAATTATTAATCTCAAATTATAGTGATTCCATCGATGCTTCAACATTACGTCCATATGAAGCTAGGATCTATTACTTTAAAAAATAGTTAAACAAGCAATCCCCCACTTAGTGTCTTACACACTTGGAGTGGGGGATCGCTTGTTTTGTGTTCTAATTTTATGCTTGTTCTTTATTTCCAAATTTAGAATAATTCGGAAGCCATACGAGTTCCACCGTTCCAATTGGACCGTTACGCTGCTTCGCAATAATAACTTCTGCAATATTTTTCATTTCAGAATCTTTATTATAGTATTCATCTCGATATAAAAACATAACGACATCCGCATCTTGTTCAATAGCTCCTGATTCACGTAAATCAGAAAGCATCGGCCGATGATCGGTTCTGGACTCACAGGCACGAGATAACTGTGACAAGGCAATTACAGGTACTTGAAGTTCTCTAGCAAGTGCCTTTAATGAACGAGAAATCTCTGAAATTTCCTGCTGACGATTATCAGAAGCTCTTGTCCCACTTCCTGACATTAACTGTAAATAATCAATAATTACCACTTTTAAGTCAAATTCTAGTTTATATTTTCTGCATTTTGAACGCAGTTCTCCAATTGAAATACCTGGAGTATCATCAATAATCAGTTTAGAATTTGCAATAATTCCAGAGCTTTCCACTACTTGATCCCAATCATTATCAGATAGGTTTCCTGTTCTTAATGTTTGGCTATCCACTCTAGATTCCATAGAAAGCATTCGATTTACAAGCTGTTCTTTTGACATCTCCAAACTAAAAATAGCTGTTGTATAATCATGGCGAATTGCCATATTTTGCGCAAGATTCAATACAAAGGCAGTCTTTCCCATAGAAGGACGTGCTGCAATTAGAACAAGATCAGATGGCTGCATTCCAGATGTTTTCCAGTCCAAATCAGAAAAACCCGTTGGAATACCTGTAACGGAACTTTTATTTTTCGATGCCTGTTCGATCTTATTGACTACATTAATAACAACATCTCGAATTGGGACATAATCACTTGTGTTACGATTTTGAAGCAAACGAAAAATTTCTTTTTCTGTATCTTCCAAAATATCTTCTGTTTTATCTTTTCCAATATAACAACGATTCGCGATTTCTTCGTTTACCTTAATCAGACGGCGCAACAAAGCTTTTTCATAAACAATTTCTGCATAGTAACGAACATTTGCAGAAATTGGTACTGCTTCTAATAGCTCACGCATAAAATCTACTTCGCATATCTCTGGAGGTACATCTTTTGCTTTTAATCGATTTTGCAGGGTAACAAGATCAGTTGGTTTTCCTTCATTATATAATTCCATTATTGCTTCAAACATAATTCCATATTGCCGCTGATAGAAGTCGTCCGCATGCACAATTTCTGACGCTGCAACAATGGCTTCTTTTTCCAAAAGCATAGAACCGATAACTGACTGTTCTGCCTCAATACTGTGAGGCAATACTCTTTTCAAAAGTGCCTCTTCCATTCCATTTCTCCTTATTCTATTTTTGGTACACACTTCCTCTTTATCTGTTAAGAAGTGACTGTCTTACCACTTCGTATTCTACATTCAAAAAAATAGCGTTTATTATAATTCTGTTACTTTTACTGTTAGCTCTGCTGTAACATCTTTGTGAAGTTTAACTGGTACAACGGTAGTGCCAAGTGTTTTAATTGGTTCTGACAACTGCATTTTTTTCTTATCAATCGAAAGCCCAAGTTGTTTTGTACATTCTAGAGCAATTTCTTTTGTGGAAACGGAGCCAAATAATTTTCCACCCTCTCCAGTCTTAACTGCTACAACCACTGGTTTTTGAGCAATCTGAACTGCAAGCTGTTTTGCTTCTTCTAATTTCTGAGCTGCAATCTTTTCTTCATTTGCTTTTTTCAATTTTAGATCATTTAAGTTTTTAGCCGTAGCTTCTATTCCAAGTTTTTTCGGAATAATATAATTTCTCGCATACCCATCATTTACCTTTACTTTTTGTCCCTTCTTACCAAGAGACTTTACATCTTCTAATAAAATAATTTCCATAATACTACACCAAGGCTGGTGCTCTCCTTTCTCAAAATTCTTATAAGTGAGGAGCCGATACAACATAATTTCATTGCAGCAGTTCCTTTTACTTTTTTGTTTTTGTTGTTTTATTTAAGACGAATTGACTCCATGACTACATCTTTCAATCTAGCAATTGCCTCCTCTATAGTTACTCCTTTTAACTGAGCTCCTGCGATTGAAAGGTGCCCGCCTCCTCCAAGACGTTCCATAATCACTTGAACATTTACTTCATCAATTGATCTTCCACTAATATAAATCTGATTATTATAATCTGTCAATACAAATGAAGCTTTGATCCCTCGAATACCAAGTAATTCATTAGCAGCTTGTGCTGCAATTACTGTCGGACTTTCATTTGTATCATTTGGACACACACTAATTGCATAACTGTCTGCAAATACTTCCGCATTACGAACCGCTTCTGCCTTTGCCTTATAATCTTCCATATTATCTCGAAACATTTTACGAACTCTCGTAACATCAGCACCATTTCTTCTTAGAAATGCAGCTGCCTCAAATGTACGAACACCTGTCTTATTTAAGAAATTATTCGTATCTACTACCATCCCTGCATAAATCGCATCAGCATCTCCTGATTTAATACGAATGTCTTCAGAATAATACTGCAAAATTTCTGCTACCATCTCACAAGTAGAAGAAGCGTATGGTTCTACATAAGAAAGTAATGCGTTTTCAATTACATCTCTCGTTTGACGATGGTGATCCAATACCACAATATTTTGGGCACGGCTTAATAGTTCTGGTGATTCTGTATAACTTGGACGATTTGTGTCCACTACAACTAATAACGTATTTGGATGAATTCTTTTCAATGCCTCCTCTTTTGTAATAAAAAGATCCTCATCATATTCTGGAGTATTGCGATAACGATCCATCAAAGGTTTCACATTATTTGTAACATCTTCTGCCACAATGCTTGCATGTTTGGCCGATGTCTTTGCAGCCCGGTAAATCCCAATTGCTGCTCCGATACAGTCCACATCACTAATGTGATGTCCCATAATAATAACATCCTCTTTTGTTTCAATTAATTCTCGAAGCGCATGTGCCTTTACACGTGCTCTAACTCTTGTATTCTTTTCTTGCGTTGGAGACTTACCTCCATAGTATGTGATATTATCTTTTTCTTTCAAAACGACTTGATCTCCACCCCGTCCAAGTGCCATATCCATAGCACTGCGGGCATAATCGGAATTTCGAATATAACTTTCCCCTCCAGCACCTAATCCAATACTTAGTGTAATTGACATCTCATTTCCAATATTAACAGTCTTTACATCTTCCAGCAAGGAAAATCGTTCTTCTTTCATCTCTTCCAGATGTTTTTGTTTCAATACAACAAAATACTTGTCCTTCTCCAATTTTTTAAGAATACCACCATAGCGATTCACATATTTATTAATCTTACGATCAATCAATGCTACAAGCAACGAACGTCTTACCTCTTCCACACTCTTTAATGCTTCTTCATAATTATCCATATAAATCAAACCAGAAACCATACGTTCCTTTTCGATTTCCTTTTGATAGTATAAAACCTCGGTCTCATCAAACAAGTAAACCGCATACATGCTGACTTTTGTTAGTTCCTGATCTTTTATAGAAACCATATCTTTTACATCAGAAAATAAAATTTTGCGAATCGAAAGCTGATAGTTACGCCCGCAAAACACAACATGTACAATTGAATCTTCACTTCCTCTTGGATAACTTTTACTTGTAATTTCTGGAAATATTGCATTTAATGTTCGATGTCCTCTTCCATCCTGCTCTATAATTTTCTGAAATTCTTTATTACTCCATGCGATTTTTCCTGCATTATCTGCCATTGCATAGGGAACTGTCATACTGTCCAACAAACGCTTTTGTAATTGAGCATAATTGGAAGCATAATTCATCAGATCACAATGCAACTGTTTTCGATAATACTGATAAATTCCAATCGCCACTGTAATATAGATCATAATAAAAACAGTCATAATTGTTCCTGCTTTCATATCTACAAAGTAAATAACTAGATTCATGACAATTAGTAATGGAGCTAAAAATAGTGGCCAACTCATATATTCACGAAAACTACCTTTGAGACGAGGAATCTTACCTGTTAGTTCCTTTCTTATCCTTTTACTCATAAATTCCCTCATTTCTATCATTGTTACATATTTATCGAATCGTTTAAAAGCCGGAGAGTTCCCCGGCTCTGAAGTTTTTATCTTTTTTATTATAACATTTTTGAGAAAAAATAGAAAGTAAATTTATACGAATTTCCAGTTTATTCCCAATTCTTACATCATATTGGCTAGAACCACGCTGGCTGCTACTCCAACAAACGTAGTAAGTAACGCTCCTGGAAGTGTATAACGTGTTTTTGTCACCTTAGCCGCCATAAAATAAACACTCATTGTATAAAAAATTGTTTCTGTACAGCTCATACTAATAGAAGCAATTTTTCCAATCAGCGAGTCTGTACCATATGTACGAAAAAGGTCTAATACCAATCCTGTGGCAGCAGAAGAAGAAAACATTCTAACCAATGTCATTGGAATTAAATCAGAAGGAAATCCAATCGCCTCTGATGGAGATTTCAATAATTGGGAAAGAAAATCTAAAAATCCGCTTGCACGCAATACTCCAACTGCAACCATTAAACCAATTAGTGTAGGTAAGATTTCCACTACTGTTTTTAATCCATCTTTTGCTCCATCCACAAATACATCATATACATGAACTTTTTGTAATATCCCGTGCATAATTACATAAAAGATTAAGAGTGGAATAATCATATTAGAAATATATAAAAGAATGTTCATAGTTACCTCCTAATAGATAGCATAGCTTTATATGATATTTCATTTTTTATCCTAAAATCCTATGCAACCTATCGTTTTCTGCCCATTATCTTGCAAAATATAATTCCTACCACTGTGCTAATTAGTGTAGCGATTATCGCTGGACCTATAATTCCTGCTGGATTTACCGATCCGTACTGTGCCCGATACGCAATCATATTAACAGGAATCAATTGCAATGATGAAATATTTAAGATTAAGAGGGTACACATTGCATCGCTGGCAACTGTAGTATGTTCTTGTACCCCTTTCTCCTCCTTTTTATTCAATTCCTGCAAACTTTCCATCGCTTTTAATCCTGCTGGCGTTGCAGCCCAGCCAAGTCCTAAAATGTTGGCTATTATATTTGTCGTAATATGCTCTTTGGCTAAATGCCCATTTGGTACATCAGGAAACATCCAATTAACAAACGGTGCAATTAAATTTGTCAACTTTTGAATTAGCTTTCCTTGTCTGGCAACTTCCATTAATCCAGTCCACAGCGACATCACGCCAAGCATTGTAATACAAAGAGTTACTGCTTCTTTTGCAGAATCCAGCGCTCCATTTGTTACCGCTTCCATTCTACCTGTTGCCATTCCCCATCCAACACCAATAATCATCATTGCAGCCCATAAAATATTTAACACAATACAATATCCCCTAATGATATCTTTTTTCTACTTTATTATGAAAAAGGACAATTCATTCCTGATTTCCACTATATATTTTTAGAAAATTCCCCTGAATCTCTCTATATTCATCTGTTATTATTACTTTAACTTTTTTCATCTACTGGAATTACTATATGATATTCAAAACTAAAACTCTGAGAATCACCCGCTGACTCTAATTCAAGTTCAGCAATTTCATACTAACCTTCTAATGCTGCCTTATCATCACTTCAATACAAAAGATACGTTTCTTCTTCATTACAAGTAAATGTGATCGTTCCCTCTGCATATCCAGGTATATCCACATCATCTCCTAAGAATTCATAGTTGAGCTCTCCTTCTGCTTTTTCACTTCCTTCACTCTGCATCATGTTTTCAACTATCTTTTCTGCTATGCTCTTATTCTCAGTTTTACTTGAACATCCAGTAAATAATACCCCTTTCATACCAATGAATGGCCATTATTGTTGTGAACTTTTTTCTCACAATCCTCTTCCTTTCTAAAATTTTCTTTATATTATAATGCTACTGTCTTATCTCTCACTGCTTCCACAAGATATATAGAAACAAGAGTTATATCAGTTATGAGTCAGTTCATCATAAACAACAGACACTTAAATATGCCAAATTGGGATATATTATTTCCTTTTTTTAACCTATTATATTAATATTCCTCCATCTATAAAATTTCAAGCATAAAAAGCAAGGTGCTGCACAACTATTTTATAGCAGTTGTACAACACCTCTTTCATTCATCAATTCTATTCTACAGAAATCGAATCACTAATTTCGAACATTTCACCTGTACGTGTCTCCATTGATATAGTAGACATATAAGTATTCTCTACAGTTTCTTCAGCTTTTGACATGAACTTGCTACAAAGAATCAGTATTATAATCAACAAAATACTCCAATGAAAAACAGTCTTTTTTATTCTCATATTTTCCTCCTTCCTAATTTTATCCATTCCCATAGAACTTACATTTTATTATTTTCTGAGTCTATGTACATTTTTCACTTTCTTCTACTTGGATATTTTTGGAAATTTTTTCAGTTAATAAATTTTCATAGAATTAATTTACTGCAAAAAATATTTTATTACAAAAGACAATTTTCGTTCTTCACTATATCATATTAGATTAATAATGTAAATATCAAAATGTTATTTCCATTTTTTTCATTTTTCTGAATTCACTAAATATTCTGAATGTTTTACCTATTACGGTAATCTCTTTATAAGGTATATTAATATTCAATTAAAAAATTTTCAAAAAAACACCCATGACAAGGAGTCATGGGTGTAAACTGTTTTCTTATTCTGTTACATATGGCATTAAAGCAAGATGTCTTGCTCTCTTGATAGCTACTGTTAAAGCTCTCTGATGCTTTGCACAGTTTCCTGTAATTCTTCTTGGAAGAATCTTGCCTCTCTCTGATACATATCTTTTTAATTTATTTACATCCTTATAATCAATTACGCCATTATTTTCTCCGCAGAATACACAAACTTTCTTTCTTCTGCGTCCGCCTCTTCTCTTCATTGGAGAATCTGGTCTCTCAGACTTATTATATGCCATGATAGTTCCTCCTTTTCTCTAAATTTTATCGTCTCAATTCTGTTATTATCTTTAATTAAATGGAAGTCCTTCATCTTCCACACCATCAGGAATATTCATAAATCCGTCACTTACTGCACTAGATGGTGCTGGTCTGGACGTTGGAGGTGCTGGCTGGAACCCACTATCAAATCCTGCATTATTAAAATTACCTGGATTATTACTGCGATATTCGCCTGCTGCCGCCTTACTTTCTGCAAATTCCTGATCTTCTACAACTACATCAGTTGTATAAACCTTCTGACCGTCTCGATTTGTGTAGCTTCCTGTCTGAATTCTTCCAGTTATCACAATTTTCGTTCCTTGGTGGAAATACTTTTCTGCAAATTCTGCCGCACGGTCAAATGCTACACACTGAATAAAGTCCGCGGTTGCCTCACCATTGTTTCCACGTCCTCTACGATCTACAGCCAATGTATATCTTGCAATTGCCATCTGGCGTTCTCCTTGAGAGTAACGAATATCTGGATCTCTTGTGAGTCTTCCCATTAAAATAACTTTATTCATATTCTACCTCATTTCTATACCAATCATGAGCCGTGTTAATTAAGCTTCCTGCTTAACACACAGATATCTAATAACGGATTCCATAATACGAACGTGTCTTTCTACTTCATTTGGACACTCAGAATCACCTTCGAACTGAATGAAATAATAATAAGCTTCTCTCATTTTCTGGATTTCATAAGCTAATCTCTTCTTACCCCATTCATCAACATTAGTTACTGTGCCGTTGAAACGAGTAATATAATTTTTTACTTTTTCAATTACAGCTGCTCTTTCTTCATCCTCGAGCTTTGCACTAACAACTACGGCTAATTCATATTTGTTCATCTGTCTAACCTCCTTCTGGTCTCTGGCCCTCTCCTTTTAGAGAGCAAGGAAATAATAATATATCACGGTTTTCCATTTTACAATATTTATCTTAAAATTGCAAGCATTTTTTTGAACAAATAAAAAAATATTTTATCCTCTTGTTATTCTTTTTGAATCATGGCATAATAAAAAAAACGAAAGGTGGAAACTACACAATGGATTATCAGGTCGGTGATATTGTTAAATTAAAAAAAGCCCATCCATGTGGCAGCCAAGAATGGGAAATTCTGCGAGTAGGGATGGATTTTCGTTTGAAATGTCTTGGATGCGGACATCAGATTATGGTTTCGAGAAAACTAGTTGAAAAAAACACAAGAGGACTACGTAAACCTGATTGAATGCAGCAAAGCGGCAGTTGGCTCTATAAAATGAAGCCATACCTCAATAAGGTTAAAAAACTAACTGCCGCATCCGTCTGTTATACCTGATTGCCTTCTTCTTTTCTCTCATCAATGGTCTTATTAACTTCTTGCGCAAGTGCTTTTTCTAATTCTTCTTTCCATTGCACTTCTGCCTCCAGCACTTTGGAATCTTGCGCCTTTGTCACTGTTTTTTTTCCGTCACGGATCGATGGAATATCCACCATCTTTTTTTCTTCGCGTACCGCAGCAATTTCATTTGGTTCTGTTATAACAGGCGATTGTTTTACAAGAGGTTTCCAAGCATTCCAGTTCGCGTCTCTCTTATTCCAAGAATCCGAGGCTGTTTCTGTTATATTTTTTTCTAGATTACTATTTCCTTCAATTGGCTGCTCATTCGATTCCTCTATAACTTTGTCGAGTTTATCGTTTGAAAATGCCTCTGTTGTTTTTAATTCTGCTGGAAATGAATGAATCTCTTTCTTCTTTTTTGCTTTATTCCGAACCCAGCGAATGATAAGCAAAAGAACGGTTCCTATTATAAGGATTCCAAGCACAATCAAAAAAATAGGCAAATAACTTTGCTGTGTTGTAACGACTGCTACTTCTACACTTAATCCCTGACTGCTTTCTTCATAACCTTTTCCATTTGCTGTAACTCGCCCAGATAGAATATCATCTTCTTGAACTCGCTCTCCATTTAAAAAGTTTGTATGATAAACAATCTCTGGTTCTTCTCCATTTACAAAGAACTGATCGAAGTATAGTTTTTCTTCAAACTGATATGGCATAGCAAATCTCAGCATTCCCGTGTAGTCTTGTTCATAAGACACATAAGAATCCGAATTAAAAATAGTTTGAAATGCCTTTGTAATCTCATCTGCCGTTCCAGACTGTTTTACTACAACTCCGAATTGATTTTCCTGTGTCTGTAAATCGATGGAAGAAAGTCCCTGCGCTTCTTCTTGCATCGTTGTTTTGATGGATTCTTGCTCCTTTTGTAAAGGAACTCGATCGTAATTTAATACAATCGTACGTTCAAATTTATTATTCCACCCAACATCTGTAGTAATATCAATACTGGAAACTTCATACGAATTATCAAATAAAAATGTAATATCTATCTTATCGATATTATCATCTAATAAAATTTGATATCCATTTTCTGCATATGGAAATTCCGGATTATTATTATTTTGCTCTACATCAGCTGACTCATTATCCATTTGTTTCTTATCTTTCTCAGACGATACGAATGAAATTCCATCTGACGCTTTTGCATAATAAAGAAATGGCAATTCATGTACATCTGCTACAAAATAAGAGGATAAATCTACATTTTCCTGAAATTCCTGCTTAAACTGAAACATACCATCACTTGTGCTGACCGATTCCATTCCATTGGTCTGGCAATCCATCACTGCATTAGTAAATTCACTTAACTGCTGCGGTGTCATATTTTGCATCGTTGCCTGATAAAAGGTTTGATTTTCTTTTTCTCCCCATGTACTTGTCGCCCCTGCAGGCAGACGCGCAGCAAATTCTTCTCGTATTTGAGCCTGTTTGGCTTCTGAAACATTCAAAAGCATTCGTATTTCAATGGTCCGATTAAATAAATTATCTTGTGTAATATCTGTGATAAAATCAATCCCTTTAAACTCTACATGACGATCATTGCTATAACTTAAATAATCATCATCTTCCAGTTTTACCTCTTCTCCATTACAGACTAATTCATTGCTGTAATCTCGAAATAATTTCTCCACATTGGCTAACGATTCATTTTCTTTCTTAGCAATTGCTTTTTTTAACCAAATTAACAGATCAGATGGCTCAATATCTTCTCTTAGAACGGTTTGTTCCTCATATAGAGTATCAACTGTTTCAATTATAACATGTCCCGCTTCTCCAACAATTGCATCGACTTTCTGCTTATAGTCTTCCATGCTAGTAAAGCTTAATTTAAAGCTATACTCATAATATCCAGATTTTAATACTCGTTCCCATTCTAATTGAGAAGGACATTCTGCTTGAATTAATCGGTCCAGACTCTTTATCGTCGTATCTGCCTCTCGATTAAATGTACTTCTAGAAAAACGAGCGGTAATCGTTCTAGTTCCAGTCCAATTCGCATCTACCTCTGTCTCAGAGCTTGTGCGTACTTCTCCTCCACATCCAGTCACTAACATTACCATTACTGATATGAGCAGTAACAGCAGCCATTTTGCCTGTTTTTTCATGTGTCCTCCTACTCAATTCCACAGATCGTACCAAGAATTTCTCCTATTTTTCCTGTTACAATCAAATCTGCCACAGAATCTCTTGCCGTTGTATCCTTATTAATCAAAACTAATTTATTTCCTTTGTAATAATCAATCAATCCTGCTGCTGGATAAACAACGAGGGAGGTTCCTCCTACAATTAACATATCTGCATGACTGATTTCATAGATCGCTTCTCGTAAGATTCCCTGATCTAGTCCCTCCTCATATAACACAACATCTGGCTTAATCCTTCCACCGCAGTGACAAGTTGGAATTCCTTCCATCTTCATTATATCTTCCAGCGTGTAAAATTCTCCGCACCGCTCACAATAATTGCGCAGTACGGAACCATGTAATTCTAATACTTTTTTACTGCCAGCTTTTTGATGCAGTCCATCAATATTTTGTGTAATAACAGCACTCAATTTTCCCTCTGCTTCCAGCTTTGCCAACGCCTTATGAGCACGGTTTGGCTGTGCATCTGGAAATAACATCTTATTGCGATAAAAACGAAAGAATTCTTCTGGCTTCCTTATATAAAAAGTATGACTTAAAATCGTTTCAGGAGGATAGGCGTACTGTTGATGGTACAACCCATCTACACTGCGAAAGTCTGGTATATTACTCTCTGTGGACACACCAGCACCACCAAAAAATACAATCCGCTTACCTTCCTCTATCCACTGTTTTAATTGTTCCATAGCAGTACCCATAATATTCCCTCCTTCTGATTATTTACTATAAAAGTGTCGTCAATAGACTGACAGCTAAGGGATTTATCCCTTATGCTGACTGGATATTAGACGACCTAACCTGTATGGGCAAGTAAGGCATTTGCCTGGATTGCGAATACAGGCAGCGATGTCGAGAGTGCATAGCACGGAGACATCGACTTTTATATCATGGTGGTTCCCGCAAAGCGGGCATGAAAGTTTAGTCTAATTTAATTCCCTTGAGCAAATCACCAAGCCCAGTAATTGCCTGTCCCTTTTCCTGATAATCAAACCGATCTTCTTCCACTTCTTTATTGATTACCTCATTGGCTTCTTTTATACTTAAACTAATTTTATTATCTTTAATTTTTGTGATTTTTACCTTTACTTTATCTCCTACTTTAAGCACTTGTTTTGGATGAGTCAAACGACGATCTGCAATCTGCGAAATATGCACAAGTCCAGAGATTCCATCTCCAATATCCACAAATGCACCATAATCCATCAGCTGCTCTACTGTTCCTTCCACAACTGTACCAACTACAATTTTTTCAATTTTTTTATTTTTTTCTTCAATTGCTTTTTGTATTAATACATCTTTTGCAGATAATACCAAACGCTTTTGCTCTTTGTCCACGGTGATAATAACTGCATCTATCTCTTTATTTAAATATGGAGTTGTATCTTCCACATATTCCAGTGCCAGCTTAGAGGATGGAATAAAGCCACGAATCCCCTCTACATACATAATTACACCTTTATTGACAATTCCTCCTACCATTCCATGAATGATAGTCTTTTCCTTCCTCATTTCTTCTAACTTATCCCATGCTAATTCATCGGTAGCATCTTTTTTGGATAACACAAAATTGCCAGCTCCGTCATCAGTCTTCACAACTGTAGCAGAAATCTCCTCTCCTTTTTGCACATCCGTTAAAATATTAAAATTTGGGTCATTACTCATTTGATCTGCTGCAATTTTACCAGGTGCATAGTAATCAAAATCCACTGTAACCCCTGTTTCATCCACATCAATTACTGTACCAGTTACAATATCCCCTGGCTTAATCTGGCGATAGGATGCCTCTAATTCTGCCTTATAGTCTTCCATTGTTTCTTCTTTTTGCGGTACTACTGTTTCTTTTTCTTCCTCTGTTATCTTATTTTTTTCCATTTCCATCATAAATAACCTCCAAATTTTATTCTGTGGTACCAGTCGCTGCTTTAAATTCTGTCCAAACTTTCTGATGGGCGTCATTGGCCTCGGTTCCAATGTTTTCAATCATTTCTCCCTTTAAATCATCTGGTACTACAAGCAAATCTTTATTTTCCTCCGAAATAAATGCTTCTGCTTCTTTATTGGTACAATAATATCCAGTAAATTCCGTGCATTTGGCAAAGGTTTCTGGCTCCATAATATAATTCAAAAATGCATGAGCTGCCTCACTATTTGGAGCCTGACTTGGAATAAACCCTGACATCAATCCAAATCCAACTCCCTCTTCTGGAACTACAACTTCCAAATCTGGATTATTATTTAATGCCTCATATACCTGAGAAGTATATAAATATGCAACGGACGCCTCTCCAGTTAACAATGCAGTTTGTGTATTGTCATCTTTAATAAGCCGTACATTTGGAGCTAATAATTGCAACTTCTTTCCAGCTTCTTCAATCTTTGTGACATCCTCTGTATTCATGGATTCTCCCATAGAAAGCAGCACCATACCTGTTACAACACGATTATTTGCAATTAGTGCCACACTATCTTTTAACTGCTCATTCCAAAGATCTTGATATCCTGTAATTTCAAAGTCTACTGTATTTGGATCATATACAAGTAATGGAATACCAGCTCCATAATTTACCGTATATTCATTATTTTTATCAAAAAATTGGCCTTTAAAGATTGGATTCTCATATTCAATATTTGGAATCTTCGATTGATTCAATGTTTGGACAAGTCCTGCTTCAATTGCCTGCTCGATAATATAATCGTCAGCAAAAATTAGATCATATTCCCCACCTTCTGTCTGTGTTAGCTTTTCCAACATTTCCTCATCATATGTAAAGTTCTGATAGATAACTTCACATCCAGTCTCAGCCTCAAAACCTGAAATAACCTCATCAGGAAACATGCCTTCCCATGTGTAAAGAATTAGTTCTTGCCCATCCAATAAAGCATCCTGTTCCTGAGCAGTCCCATTGCTCTGCTGTGCCTGATTACCGCATCCCCCTAACAAAGACAAAACAACCACTCCACTGAGTATTGATCCAATCCATCGTTTCATAAATTACCTCCTCGATTTTTCTTATTGATTCTTACAATACCAAGAATTATTATTAGTGTAACACTTAACATAATGGTTGACAAGGCATTTATTTCAGGACTTACTCCAAATTTAATACGAGAGAAAACCTTTATTGGCAGTGTATTAATACGAGAATTCGTCACAAGTACACTGATTACTACATCATCAAACGACATAGCAAATGCAAGCAGCGAACCAGATGCCACTGCTGGCATAATCAATGGCAATGTAATATCCCAAAATGCTCTGATCTCAGAAGCTCCCAAATCTCTGGCTGCTTCTAATAACGCAGGATCCATTCCAACTAGACGGGCTTTTACCATCATATAAATATAAGGAATACAAAACGTGGTATGTGCAATTACAAGTGTTGTCATTCCAAACGGAAGGCTTATCGCAGAAAAAAATGCCAAAAATACCATTCCCAGAATAATTTCTGGTATCATAATTGGAAGCATGGATAAATATTCCATCACTCCCTTTGTCTTATAGTTAAGCCTTGCCATGCCAACTGCCCCAATTGTACCAATTACTCCCGCACAAAAACAGCTCAATACTCCTAGAATTAGACTATTTTTTAATGCTTCCATTAAATCTTTATCCTGAAACAGTTCACTATACCATTTTAGCGAAAATCCTGACCAAATTGCTGTCAATTTATTTTCATTAAATGAATATACAATCACAATTGCAATTGGAAGATACATAAAAATCAAGATAAGTGCTAAATACAAATTGGGTATCTTTGTACGGTTTTTCAAAACAATCCCTCCAATTCTCTCGCTCCAGTTACTTTTCGATAAACGGCAATAAACAGCGATGTCATAATCATCAGAATAACTGATAATGCCGCCGCAAACGGCCAGTTCCTTCCCTTTGTCAGCTGTTCTTGAATGACATTACCAACTAGAACGACTTTATTTCCACCTAAAATATCTGCTACAAAAAACAATCCCATCGATGGCACAAAGGTTAAAACGATCCCAGACATAAATCCTGGTAATGTCAACTTCCAAGTTACCGTCCAAAAAGCTTTCCATGCGGAAGCCCCCAAGTCTCTCGCCGCTTCAACTAAAGACCAATCCATCTTTTCTGCACTGGAATATACAGCCAGGATCATAAATGGCAGTAATGCATAAACCATACCTGATAAAACAGCAGGATAGGTATAAAGCAGTTTTAATGGCTTTTGTGTAATTCCAATCCCCATTAAGATTTTATCCAAAATACCATTACTCTGAAGCAAAATAGACCATCCATACATTCGTACAAGAGAACTGGTCCAAAATGGAATCATAATTAATGCCATCATCAACTTTTTCTTATCACTTGGTAGCTTTGCCATAAAATATCCAAACGGATATCCAATGATTCCAACGAAAATAGTCGTTGAAAATGCTAATTTAATGGACTGCAAAAACGTAGTTCGGTAAACTGGCTCTGCAATCTTCTTGTAGTTATCGAATGTAAATTCTAGAATTGTTTCATAGTTTTCTCCTCTGGTACAAAAACTAAGTACAAACATATAAAGCAGCGGTCCCACTACAAATATAATTGTAAATATGTAAAGCGGTGCCACTGTAAGCCAAAGCCCACTCTTTTTTTTCATTGTTTTTCGTTAATCCTCCTCTCTTTTTTAATCTCTATCCTCTACAATGACAGCCGAATCTGCGTCCCACCCAATTGTAATACAAGTTCCTTCTTCTACATCATAATTGATTCCATGTCGACTTGCCACAACTTCCTTTCCATTTGGAAGAACTAATGTTAGACGCAACAATCCTCCTGCAAAACTTTTCTCTTTTACTACCGCAGAGATTCCTTTTTCTAAATTCAATTGAATATTTTCACTTCTAACTGCAATCGCAATCCTATCACCTATATGTACGTTATCTTTTTCAGAAAGCTTTACACTTACATAGCTCTCACAATCAGAAGAGGTTTCTTCTAATTTTATTGCAGCCATTCCATTATCCAGCTTATCTACAACTCCACGAATAATATTTGCATTTCCAACAAACTGCGCCACAAAACTTGTTCTCGGAGCGTCATATATTTCATTTGGAGTACCAATTTGAACAAACATTCCATCCCTCATTACCACAATCCGATCTGACATATTAATGGCTTCTTCTTGATCATGCGTAATATAAATAAAAGTAATGCCTAATTTTTTCTGAAGTCTTTTTAATTCTAATTGCATTTGGCGGCGAAGCTGTAAATCCAATGCCCCAAGCGGCTCATCCAACAATAACACTTTTGGATTATTTACAATTGCTCTAGCGATTGCAACACGCTGTTTCTGACCACCTGAAAGCTCCGACGGCTTCCTTGATGCATAATCGGTAAGCTGCACTAATTCCAAACTTTCCATTACTCTTCTTTGAATTTCTGTTTTAGAAACTTTACGGATCTTCAAACCATATGCCACATTTTTATATACATCCATATGTGGAAACAATGCATAATTTTGGAACACCGTATTAACATCTCGCTTATCTGGAGCTATTTTCGTCACATCAACACCTTCCAGCATCACAGCCCCACTATCTGGCTGCTCCAATCCAGCAATAATCCGAAGTGTTGTCGTCTTTCCACATCCAGATGATCCTAGAAAGGTAATAAATTCTCCCTGTTTTACAGATAATGAGATTCCTTTTAATACTTGCGTATTTCCAAAACTCTTTTTAATATGATTTAATTCTAAAATAAAATCTTTCAATTGTTCTACCCACTGCCTATTATTTCCAAATGAGTATTTTCAAGGCAGTCCTTTCTTTCTATTATTTTAATCACTTTTCCATAAACAGCAGTCAAGACATATTATTTATGGATTCATAGATCATTAAGAGAAGGTCTATGAACGGATAAGGCTGGTGTATGATCTGATACACCAGCCTTATTAGGATTGCGGGAATAGGATTTGAACCTATGACCTTCGGGTTATGAGCCCGACGAGCTTCCAGACTGCTCCACCCCGCGCTATAAAATTATATGTTTTTCAACTTTCCTTGTTTATTATACTGCTGTCTTTATTATATGTCAACCACTAAATTTTATACATTTTTTATTTCTACATTTAAAAAGCTGCTGCATCTACTGCAACAGCTTTTTCCATTTTTATAACCAATGCCGTTTCTCTTCTATTTTCTGATCACCGATAGATTCGCTTTTTAAGACAGCGGAAACATTCAGAAAAATAATCCGTGTGAATTGCTTCTTTCCTTAACGACCCATCTTCCTTCGTAAGACTTTGACGAAACTCATCCATTGCAAGCTTTGTCTGGTTTAAGTACTCAAAATCTTCTGCTGTAATCTCTCCAGTATCAATCAGTCTGTCAAGCATTTCTGTTAGGTTCATCTGAACGTAGGAGGTGCTCATATATCCATCTGCGAGTACTTCATAAGCAAAATCATACTGCTTCCAAAGTATATTATATCGAAATACATGCTCTGGCATATACATCTGCTGTACCATCATATCAATATATCTTTTAGCAGCTCCTAACCCTGCACACATTGTCTCTTCGTCTCTTTGCAATGTTACCTCTAAATTAACGGAAATAGACTTCGCTGAGAAAACCAACTTCTCTACAAAGAGTTCTCTTACGTGATTGCGTAATCGAACATCCTGTACCACTTGAATGGATAACAGTACACAACACAACAATAGAAAAATTATAATCATCTTCTGCCATTGTTTTTTCAGCCAAACTCCCAAATTTAACTTTTTTTCATAAAATATTTACTGTAACCGCCCTTTCATCTATTACACTTCTTATTTGTGTATAGTCTAATGCATTATGAATCATGTATTTAAATATAATCTTTGCAGTATCAGATGATGTATTATTAGTCTCATATGCTCCATATGTCCAATTTACGCAAAAGTTATTTCCCACGCTACTAAGACGATAAGAATTTTTTAATTTTGCCTCAGCTTCTCTCCAGTAGTTACCTGAACCATTTGTATGCATATAAACATTGTTTGCAATCTTATTATCATTATATGGCTGCCAAGTAAATGAGATAGAAGGGGTTGCGGTAAGTGACTTTAAACCAACTCCTAAATCAAATGAAAAGTTTGTAATAATACTGGCACTTTCTGTAACAACTCCCCTGCTCATCAGATTTTCAACAGCAGTATATGATCTTGTTAAATAAACTATGGATACTTTCCTTAATGATAATGCAGAAGAGTTACTTGAACAATCATTTGGTAATGGTGCTTCTATTCTTTGCCCCGTTATTTCCAATGTGGCAGATGCAGTAGAAGTAGAATTTCTAACCACATCTCTAATATCACAAATCCCCTTATAATTCATATAATGCCTAATTATCATCCATAAAGAGAATATTCATAATATCCTAATAATCCCAGATACATGGTGAGCTAGTTTTATATTACACACCTCTAATTTTTTGAATAACTGAGGCAATTAAAAATACAATTAAATTAATAATTACAATACTTGCTCCTGTTGGTGTGGCATATAAGAAGGAAAGAATTAATCCGATACAAAAATTCAAAACCGACAGCACTGCGGAACAAATCACAACGCCTCGAAAGCTTTTTACCATTCGCATGGAAGTTAAAGCTGGAAAGATAATTAAACTAGAAATCAGCATAGCTCCCATCATTCTCATGCCCAGTACAATTGTAACAGCTGTAAATACTGCAATAACCATACGGTAAAAATTTACCGATACACCAGATGCCTGTGCAAAACTTTCATCAAACGTAACTGCAAATATTTTGTTGTAACAGAAAAAATATAACAGCAATACAATAATTGATAATATTACGCTAATAATTACATCTGTGGTATCCATTGCCAAAATACTTCCAAACATATAGCTGGATACATCGGTATTCATTCCTGTCGTCAAAGCCGTTACCGTAATACCAATTGCAAGGGAACTAGAGGAAAGCACTGCAATTGCAGCATCACTTTTCATTTTTGCATTATCGGTAATTCGCAGCAAGAAAAATGCAGCGAGTACAACAATTGGAATTGAAACTGGAAGTGGTGCCCAACCAAATGCAACAGCTACGGAAAGTGCTCCAAATGAAACATGGGATAACCCATCTCCAATCATGGAGAAACGTTTTAATACAAGACTCACGCCTAAAAGTGCTGCACAAAGGGAAACTAATATTCCTACAATAAATGCATGAATAATAAATGGATAAGAAAACATCTTCCCAATCATTTGAATCATATTTGTCCACCTCCTATAAATTCTTTTCCAACTTCACTCTTTTTGTATTGTTCTATCGTTCCAAAAAACTTCATTTTCTGGTTCATATGCAAAATATGAGTTGCATATGAAATAAGATTTTGGATATCGTGAGATACCATTAAAATTGTTACATGTTCTTCTTTATTTAAATATTCTAATATACGATACAGTTCCATTGTTGCCTTTGGGTCCAAACCAGTGGTCGGTTCATCCAACATTAAAATATCTTTCGTTGCACAGAGTGCTCTTGCGATTAAAACTCTCTGCTGTTGTCCTCCTGATAAATCACAATAACACATTCTTCTTTTAGATGCCATTCCAATCCGCTTTAAATTATAAATTGCTTTCTGTTTCTCTTTTTTGGAATAGAATGGCTTATGTCCTCTCTCTTTTAAACATCCTGACAATACTACTTCCATTACAGTGGCTGGAAAGTTTTTCTGCACCGCTGTCTGCTGAGGCAAGTATCCAACCCCATGTTCTTTTGCCTCTTCTGAAAAATTCATTTCACCATGAATTGGCTTTAAAAATCCGAGTATTCCTTTTAACAAGGTACTTTTTCCTGAACCATTTTTCCCTACAATACAAAGGAAGTCTCCTTGTTTCAAAGAAAAGCTTACTTGATCTACTGCAATCTGATTTTCATATCCAAAACTGATATGATCACAAGTTAAAACATCCATTTCTTCCATCCTTTCTTTTTCAGCTATTTAATCCGATTCTTAGGCGCTCTGCATTTTGATTCATTAACTGTACATACGTAACTCCAGATTCAAACTCGTCCCTTGTTACATTATGACAAGAATGGAATAACAAAGACTTAACTCCCGTTGCTTGTCCAATTGCATCTGCTACTTTATGTGTACTTAATTCCAAATAGTAGATGGCATTCACTTGTTCTTCCATCGTCTTATCAATTAAATAAGCCATTGTTCCTGCACTTGGTTCTGTTTCTGTACTACATCCTGGAAAGGCTGCATAGCACTCCAATCCATAATCTCTGGCAAAATAATAAAATGGAAACTTATCTCCAAATATCATAATTTTTTTTGAAGCACTCGCTACAATTAATTCAAAGGTTTGATCCAGCTGTCTAAGCTGATTCATATAGTTTTCTGTATTTACTGCAAATTGCGCTGCATTTTCTGGGTCCAGTCGCTGCATTGTCTCACTAATTTTTTGTAACAGTAACATCGCATTTTTCGGAGAAGTCCAGATATGTTCATCAAATTCATGATCTTCTTCTGCTCCCCGAATCAACATTCCTTCCAATGGATGCTCTTCATCTGTTTGGACATAATCCATCATTCGCAAGTTTTCTTTTCCATTTGCTCGAGCTGTTTCTAACAAATCATCCAACCAACGCTCCATTTCTCCACCATTATATAAAAATAAATCCGCCTGCTCAATCGTAATCATATCAGCTGGTGTAGGTTCAAACGAATGACTATCCCTTCCAGCTGGAATAATTAATTCCAAATTTATGAGATCTCCTCCGATTGCTCTTGCAAAATCATAGTAGGGAAAAATCGTCGTTGCAACTGTCAGTTTTCCATCATCTGACTCTCCATATTGCTGCATCTGACAGGAACACAACAGTATCATGACCATACTAGTCAAAATACTTAATAAAAGCTTTTTTTTCATGAATATTTCCTTTCTTTTATCGCTTCTCATTACTATTTTTCTAACAACAAAAAAGCACCGACCCCAGAGCTCCTTACGTCTCCAAAACCGGTACTTAGATGCGCGATCAGGGGCTCGAACCCTGGACACCCTGATTAAGAGTCAGGTGCTCTACCAACTGAGCTAATCGCGCTTGCTATTATCTGCTGTTCTCTCAAGCACATGAGTTATTATATACGATATCTCAAAGAATTGCAACCCTTTTTTTAAAAAAATGACGAATTTATGCTTTTTCTGATATATTTTATAAAAATTTTTTAATCTTTTTTTATATTATATTAACTTTGCACAATTATATCATTTATTAGAAGTATGCCAGTTTAGAATAATTACTGTCAATGTTGACTTCCTTCTTGCAGGTATGTTAAAATTATAAAGAATTACTACAATTAAGTTAAAACCGTGAATTAATATTATAAAGATAGTATAACTTTTCTGAATAAAAAATCAAACTTCCTAATTCTTCAAAAAAAGTTACACTATCTATCGTAACCATTGGAGGTTTTTATGAGTAATAATAAGTTTGAATCCAACAAGAAATATTTTACTATCTCTATTTATACAATCATTGTGGTCACTATTTGTGCTCTTATTGTTAAAATTATTTTCTCTTGGGAGAAAACAGCACAATTACTTCATTTATTTTTCAATGCTCTTGCTCCATTTCTAATTGGCTTTTTAATTGCATATATATTAAATCCAATTGTAAATCTATTAGATAAAAAATTATGTCAAAAACTACTGCATATTTCTAGACCAGGAATCCGAATTGCTATCTCCTTGTTTCTGGCCTACTTATTTGCAATTGGTCTAGTTGGCGTGGTGGTAGCATTTTTGATCCCACAAATTGTACGCAATATCACGGATCTTGCCAACCGAGTTCCAGAATGGATTAACGAAATTACACTATTTCTTATGAATTTAGAAACGTATTTCCCAGGTATTGACATTGATAGTTTAACCCAAAGTGCTGAGATGTATATGTTAGATCTGCTAGATATGAAAGCATTAACATCCTGGATTACTTCTATCATCCCACAGATTCTTCTGAGTACCGTCTCTTTGGTAAAAGCAATCTCCACAACACTAATTGCTATTATCGTCTCTTGCTACATGTTATACGATAAAAAAACACTTGGACTGGCATTGCACCGTTTTTTATACGCATTACTTCCTGAAAAAACAGCAAACCATATTATTGATACATCAAAAGACTGTCACCGAATCTTCAGCAGTTTTATCAGCGGACAAACTCTAGATTCCATCATTATTGGTATTTTATGTTTTATATTTATGACAATTTTAAAGCTTCCATATGCACTATTAATCAGCGTAATCGTTGGAGTTACGAATATGATTCCATACTTTGGCCCATTTATCGGAGCCGTTCCAGGAGCGTTTATTATCCTTCTAATTGATCCGATTCAAATGTTAATCTACTTACTGCTTATTCTCGTATTACAGCAGTTTGATGGACTTTACCTAGGACCTAAGATTTTAGGAAATTCCACAGGACTTCGTCCAATTTGGATTATCTTTGCCATTACAATTGGAGGAGCTGTAGGAGGATTCATTGGCATGTTTCTGGGCGTTCCATGTGTTGCAGTTATTGCATTCTTAACTGGACGCTGGATAGAAAACCGCTTACAGCAAAAAGCTAGAACTCAATCCGCTTCTAAAACCGACAAGCAATAAACGAATTTGATTTTTTGAACATTTTTATTTGGATTTTTCTTTTTTCTTTCCCTGCAGTGCTTTATTGGCTTCCTCTAAGGAAGCTTTCCACTGCAAGATATTTTTATGAAGCATTCTCTTATCATAAGTAAAACGTTCGATCTGACTAAATAATTTATTTTTTCTTAGCATAAAACCACTCATTTTTCCCTGATTATTTTATTATATGCAAACAGATCCTCTTCCGCAACAGAACACAATACATCCGAATCATTAACTGAATGATTCTTATCTTTTTGCAATCAATTTGCAAATTGGATTACCGATCGAGGAAAACTTTTCCTCATACTCAGTCATAACATTTCCCTCAATATAAGGACTATTATGATAATCTCTTGTACTCATTTCTAAATACCATCCAGCCTCCTTCACTGATTCCAAAGAAAATGTAAATAACTCTTGATTATCTGTTTTAAATTCCACTTGCCCTTTCTTCGCTAAGATTTGATCATAACGTGCAAAATACTCTTTGGACGTGAGTCGTCTCTTGGCATGACGATCTTTTGGCCATGGATCGGAAAAGTTTAGATAAATCCGATCCACTTCTTCTTTCCCAAATATGTCCGTAATATTTTCTGCATCAAAACGCAGAAAATACAGATTATTTCCTTCTATCTTCTCTCTTTTTTCCAATGCTCGAATTAATACAGAGGAGTATTTTTCGATCCCAATATAATTAACATTAGGATTTTGCTGTGCCAACGTAGTAATAAACTTACCTTTTCCCATCCCTACTTCAATGTGGATCGGGTTTTGATTTTGAAAAACTTCTTTCCATTTTCCTTTATATTGCTCTGGATTTTGAATAACAAATGAACTCTCTGCCATAGCTTCTCGGGCACCCTTCACATTTCTTAAACGCATAACTCTTTCCATCCTTTTTTGATTCAGCAAGATAAATTTTTTAAAACAATTATTACTTACTACTTGCTTACTATAATTCTATCTTATCCATTGATATGTTTTTATACTTTAACACAAATATAAGAAAAATACAACTTCTGATACCGAATTTGGCAATATAATATAGACTATTGGAGCTATCTTCTCTCTTCAACAATAAATTTTCTCTATACTTTGTTCGAAATGAAATGACATTTTTCTCAAATAGGTGTATGATAGAGTAAATTATACATATACTATTTTGATTCTATTTGTAGAGGAGGAACTTGATGGAAGATGTTTTGAAACGCTTATATGAAATTGAGTCTGCTGCTTCTGCCGTCAAAAAAAATACGGAACGAAAAAAGCAATTGTTAGACCTTACTATGAAACGGAAAACACAAGAATTTGATGAAGCCACCGCCCGGGATACAAATGCAGCTCTTGCAAAGCAAAAGGCTCAATTGCATGCCCAAATTGAGAAAGACTTAGCTAGACAGGTTCAAGAAATAGAAACTGCATTGCACTCCTTAGAACAAGAATACAGCAGTAACCATACTCGCCTAGCAAAAGAAATTCTTAATACCTTGATAAAGGACTGATTTTATGACAAAACTTTTTCAATACAGCGGTATTTCCGCCAAAATCCGTGCGATGCAGAGTCGTCTATTTACACCTGTTCAATATGAAACATTAAAAACAATGGGCTCCGTTTCAGAGGCACTAAGTTACTTGAAACAATTACCCAGTTATGCTCCATTCCTTCAAAACTTGGAGGAGTCTCAGGCACATCGGGGTCAAATTGAGGCGATACTTACAGCCTCATTATATGATGATTTTTCTAAACTGTATCGCTTTGGTAATATACAGCAGCGTAAATTTATGGATTTTTATTTCATCCATTATGAAGCTGCGGTACTGAAAAACTGCCTTCGTCGTGCATACAGCGGGATACCTGGTGATTTGGAATTACTATCTTTTCAAGCTTTTTTTGAACAACATTCTTCTCTGGATATTGTTCGCCTAAATAATAGCTTAACCTTAGAAGATTTTCTTCAGGCAATATCAGGCAGTATTTTCTATCCGATATTGCAGCATGCCTATCAGTCTGGTACGGCATCTCTTCCTGATTATGAATCTCTATTGGATCAATTTTATTTTTGTACTTTATGGAAAGAAAAAGACAAACTCCTAAAAGGAATTGATCAAGAAATTGTTACAACTACTGTAGGGTATCGAATTGACCTTTTAAATATTCGCTGGATTTACCGTTCCAAAAAATATTATCATATGAATAGCGATATGATCTATTCTATGCTAATTCCATGTTATTATAAACTGCATCCTGCTCAAATAAAAGAAATGGTTGAAACCAGTTCAGTAGAAGAACTGATTCCTCTGCTTCATAACACATATTATGGACAGCGTTATGGAGAGGAATTAGACGATATTCACTCGATGGAACTACTGTACGCCAAGTTAATGGAAAATATTTATTCACTTACAAGGCGTAATAATCCCTATTCCATTGCCTGCATTAATTCTTACCTTTATTTTAAAGAGCATGAAATCCGCAGATTAACAACAATTATAGAAGGAATCCGCTATGGAATCTCTCCTAATGAGACTTCATCCTACGCGGTTAATTAATGAACAGGAGGTGTTTTTTTGGTTGAGAAAATGCAATTTTTGAGTCTTACTGGCCCAAAAGAAGATATTGACCGAGTTATTGACCAATATCTGTCCAAATATGAGATTCATCTGGAAAATGCATTATCGGAATTACAATCCGTTGCAGATTTAAACCCATTTTTATCCATTAATCCATATAAGACAACGTTTCAGCGTGCAGAAGAGTTAATTCTTTCAATTGATACATCCTCTTTACACGCCGACCCTTCCATAACTTTGGAACAAGCTGTTGAGACGATTGAATTATTTGATAAACAAATGGACTCATTCCGAGAAACAGATACCATCTTAGAACAGAAACGGAATCAGCTGCAATCTTCATTGGATCTGATTAATCCCTTTATAAATTTAGATTTTGATATTTCCACAATCCTTCATTTTGAAACAGTTAAGTTTCGCTTTGGAAAAATTTCCAAAGAATACATCACAAAATTTGAAACTTACGTTTATGAAAATTTAAATTCAATTTTTTACAAGTGTCATGATGATAACAATTATATCTGGGGATTATATTTTGTGCTTGGTTCTGAGTCGGCTAAAATTGATGCTGTTTATAAATCAATGCATTTTGAACGGATCTATATTCCAGATGAATACCATGGTACTCCTTTATCTGAAGTACGTTCTCTTAAAAATCAGATAAGAGAAATTAATAAACGGATTCAAGAGCATACACAAAAGAAACAAAATCTTTTATTTGAGCATGGACATGAAATTTATTCTGCCTATAAAAAACTGGAATCACAGATACGTAATTTTGATGTCCGAAAACTTGCAGCATGTACAAACAAGCATGACACATTTTATATTTTATGCGGTTGGATGACAGCAAGAGATGCAAAACAATTTTCTAAAGAGTTGGAAAATGACCCTCACGTATATTGCATTTTGGAAGAGGAACACAGTGGTTCTACACCTCCAACCAAACTGAAAAATCCAAAACCATTGCGGCCATTTGAAATGTTTATTAAAATGTATGGTCTGCCATCTTATAATGAATTCGATCCCACTATTTTTGTAGCTCTGACTTATGCATTTATTTTTGGTTGGATGTTTGGGGATGTTGGACAGGGGCTTTGTCTTGCTGTTGGAGGTTTTGCATTATATGCCTGGAAAAAGATTAACCTTGCAGCAATCATCGGATATGCTGGAATTTTCTCCACCATATTTGGATTTTTATTTGGTAGTATATTTGGATTTGAAGATATTATCGAACCATTATGGATACGACCAGTTAGCCAGATGTCTACCCTTCCATTTATTGGAAAATTAAACACTGTTTTTATTGTTGCGATCGGATTTGGTATGGCGTTAATCCTACTAACTATGCTGATTCATATTATAAACGGTATCCGTTCCAAAGATTTGGAAGCAGCTTGTTTTGACACAAATGGACTTGCTGGACTCATTTTTTATGCATCCGCAGTTAGTGTTATTGTATTATTTATGAAAGGCCATACTCTTCCAGGAGGAGCTCTTTTATTTCTTATGTTCGGCATCCCACTTCTTTTAATTGCTTTTAAGGAACCGATCACAAGAAAACTTTTAAAAAAGAAAGCAGAAGAGCAAACTGGTGTCGTAATGACCATTGTACAGGCATTCTTTGAACTATTTGAAGTGCTGCTTAGCTATTTTTCTAATACCCTTTCCTTTGTCCGTATCGGTGCTTTTGCTGTAAGCCATGCTGCCATGATGGAAGTTGTACTTATGCTTGCAGGTGCAGAGGCAGGAGCTCCAAATTGGATTGTCATTGTATTTGGAAATATTTTTGTATGTGCAATGGAAGGATTAATTGTTGGTATTCAGGTACTTCGTCTTGAATACTATGAACTATTTAGCCGTTTTTACAAAGGCAACGGACGCGAATTTAAACCATTTTTAAAACAAGAATAGGAGGCTATATTATTTATGTCCATGTTAGTAAAAATCACTTTAGTTATTACTTTGATTCTCAGCATTCTGATTCCTTTTGGATACTTTCTCCTTGGAGAAAAACGTAAAAATCGTTATCTCATTACAATCGGTACCAATGCATTTTTCTTCTTTGGTACAATGGTTTTGGCTGCCATTTTAATGTTTGGAGGAAATGTAGATGCAGCAACGGAACTTCCAAATACACCAGAGACATTAGATGCAACAAATGCTGCTGTAAATACAATTGCTTCTGCACCATCCGATCTTTCTGTTGGAATGGGTTATTTGGCAGCCGCCCTTGTAACGGGACTTTCCTGTATTGGAGGAGGTATTGCCGTTGCCGCAGCTGCATCTTCTGCACTTGGAGCAATCAGTGAAAATTCTTCGATTCTCGGTAAATCTTTAATCTTTGTAGGTCTGGCTGAAGGTGTCGCTTTGTATGGATTAATTATTTCCTTTATGATTCTTGGTAAACTCGGATAAGGATGTGAATAGAATTGAAAATGTATTTGATTAGCGATAATATCGACACATTTACTGGTATGCGTCTTGCAGGCGTAGAAGGCTGCGTCGTTCATGAACAGCAGGAACTCCAACAAGCATTGGAGCGAAGTATGAAAGACAGAAGTATTGGAGTCATTTTGCTTACAGAAAAATTTGGAAGAGATTTTCCAGAGCTTGTTAACTCTGTAAAGCGGGAAACCCAGCAGCCTCTTATTATTGAAATTCCTGACCGACACGGAACTGGAAGAAGACCAGATTTTATTACAGCCTACGTCAACGAAGCTATTGGGCTAAAGCTCTAAGAAAGAAGGTGATTACTTGACAACCGAAGAGAAATTACAGTATTTCATGGATTCTGCCATGGAAGATGCTTACAAACAACAAAAAGAAACATTAGATGAATATCAAACAGCTCTAGATAAAATTTTTGAGGAGCATAAACGGTTAACATTAAAAAAAGCCGAAATGGAGTTAAAATATGAATCCGAACGAATCCGAATGGAAAGTAATAAAAATTTTGCAAAGGAGCATTTGCATATCCGACGCAAGTTAATGAGACGAGTCAATGAACTGACAGATCAGATCTTTGAGGAAGTTAATACACTTTTAAGCGATTATAAAAAAACAAACAACTATATGGATCTTTTGAAAAAGCAAATTTCTAATGCAGTTGCATTTGCTGGAAAAGCCGAAATGATTGTCTATCTAGATCCAGAAGACGCCAATAAAAAAACAATGTTGGAAGAAGCGACACAGGCTGTCTTAACGATAAGTGAAACACCATTTGGCGGAGGAACACGTGCCCTTATTCCCTCCAGAAATATTTTAATTGATAATTCATTTGAGACAAAATTAAATGATGCCCGAATGAATTTCCATTTCAGCGGAGGTACAATTTATGCAGGAAAATAATAAGATTTACGGGATTAACGGACCCATTGTATATATCAAAGGCGTAACACAGTTTGCAATGGGAGAAATGGTTTATGTCGGAAAACAAAAATTAGTAGGAGAAGTTATCCGTTTGGATTCCTCCCGCACTACCATTCAAGTTTATGAGGAAACAAGTGGATTAAAACCAGGCGATCTTGTCCTTTCTACAGGAGCCCCAATTTCTGTTACGTTGGCTCCTGGCATCCTTAATAATATTTTCGATGGTATTGAACGTCCACTTGGAGAAATTGCAAAGAAGAGTGGTATGTATATTAGTCGTGGAATTAACGTCGATTCTCTCGATCCAAATAAAAAATGGAAAACACATATGACCATTTCCAAAGGGCAGCATTTATTCAGCGGCAGTATTATTGCAGAAGTTCCAGAAACTCCTACTATTGTTCATAAACCAATGGTTCCCCCTAATATTGAAGGAACGGTTATTTCTGTTGTGCCAGACGGAGAATACACAATACACGATACACTTGCAGTGCTGCAATTAGATAACGGAACCAACTATTCACTTACTATGACTCAACAATGGCCGATCCGTGTTCCTCGTCCAACCAACAAACGTTATCCAGCATCTAAGCCTCTTGTAACAGGTCAGAGAATTTTGGATACACTATTTCCGATCGCAAAAGGCGGAACTGCCGCAGTCCCTGGCGGATTTGGAACTGGAAAAACAATGACCCAGCATCAGATCGCAAAATGGTCTGATGCCGATATTATTATTTATATTGGATGCGGCGAACGTGGAAATGAAATGACTCAGGTGCTGGAAGACTTTTCTGAATTAACCGATCCAAAATCGGGTCATCCGTTGATGGCACGTACTACTCTAATTGCCAACACTTCCAATATGCCCGTTGCTGCACGTGAAGCAAGTATTTATACGGGTATTACACTTGCAGAATATTACCGAGATATGGGCTATCATGTTGCAATTATGGCAGATTCTACTTCTCGATGGGCAGAGGCATTACGAGAACTTTCTGGACGTCTGGAAGAAATGCCTGCCGAAGAGGGATTCCCTGCTTATCTAGCTTCTCGTCTTTCCGCATTTTATGAACGAGCTGGCATGATGCAAAACTTAAATGGAACAGAAGGTTCCGTTTCCATTATCGGAGCTGTTTCCCCACAGGGAGGCGATTTTTCGGAGCCTGTTACACAAAATACAAAGCGATTTGTACGTTGTTTTTGGGGTCTGGATAAATCATTAGCTTATGCCCGACATTTTCCTGCAATCCATTGGCTCACTTCCTATAGCGAATACTTACAAGACCTCGCTCCATGGTATTCCACTTATGTAAATAAAAACTTTGTCAGTGACCGCAATGAAATAATGGCGCTGCTGAATCAGGAAAGTTCTTTAATGGAAATTGTAAAACTAATTGGATCGGATGTTCTCCCAGATGATCAAAAATTAGTATTGGAAATCGCTCGTGTGATTCGTCTTGGATTTTTGCAGCAAAATGCATTTCATAAAGACGATACTTGTGTCTCCATGGAGAAACAATTTAAAATGATGGAAATTATTTTATATCTCTATCAGAAATCACGTGCACTTGTGACAATGGGAATGCCAATGAGTGTCTTAAAACAGAGTGATATTTTTGAACGAATTATTAATATTAAATACGATATTCCAAATGATAAATTAAACCTATTTGGCATTTACTATGATGCCGTGGATGAATTTTATGATGATGTGTTAAAACGGAATGCATAGGAGGATGAGGGAATTATGGCAATTGAATATTTAGGACTAAGTGAAATTAACGGCTCTCTGATTGCATTAGAAGGTGTACAAAATGCTGCATTTGATGAGATCGCAGAAATTTCCGTTAACCATGGAAAAGCAAAACGATTCGGCCGTATTGTTGAATGTTACAAAGACAAAGCAATCATCCAAGTTTTCGAAGGTACCGAGACAATGTCTCTAACAAATACTCATACTCGTCTGACTGGACATCCAATGGAACTTGGACTTTCTCCAGATATGTTAGGACGTACTTTTAATGGAATTGGACAGCCAATTGATGGTTTAGGTCCAATGGATGCAGAACTCTATCGAGATATTAATGGAATGCCATTAAATCCTGTCACAAGAGAATATCCTAGAAACTATATTCGTACTGGTATATCCGCAATTGACGGACTCACTACATTAATCCGTGGACAAAAACTTCCAATTTTCTCTGGAAACGGACTTCCTCATGATAAGCTTGCTGCCCAGATTGTAAAGCAAGCATCTCTTGGAGATAATAGCGATGAAAAATTTGCAATTGTGTTTGCTGCAATGGGCGTAAAATATGATGTCGCAGAATTTTTCCGTCGTACCTTTGAAGAAAGCGGAGTAAGTGATCATGTTGTTATGTTTTTAAACCTAGCCAATGATCCTGTTGTAGAACGTCTCATCACTCCAAAAATGGCTCTAACAGCAGCCGAATATCTGGCTTTTGAAAAAGAAATGCATATTCTTGTTATTTTAACTGATATGACATCATTTGCTGAGGCACTTCGAGAAGTTTCTTCCTCGAAAGGAGAGATTCCTTCTCGAAAAGGATACCCTGGATATTTATACAGCGAATTTGCTACGATCTATGAACGTGCTGGAATTGTATCTGGTGTAAATGGCTCTGTGACACAAATCCCAATTCTGACTATGCCAAATGATGATATTACTCATCCAATCCCAGACTTGACAGGTTATATTACCGAAGGTCAGATCGTATTAGACCGTCAGATGTTTGGACAATCCATTTATCCTCCAATTAATGTACTTCCATCCCTTTCCCGTTTGATGAAAGATGGAATCGGAGAAGGTTATACACGAGAAGATCATCAAGCAGTTGCTAATCAGCTATTCTCTGCTTACGCTCACGTTGGAGATGCCAGAAACCTAGCTTCCGTTATTGGAGAAGATGAACTGTCTGATACGGATAAAAAATACTTAGAATTTGGAAAAGCGTTTGAAACTCAGTTTATTGGTCAAGGAGAAAATGAGAATCGTACTATATTAGATACTTTGACCATTGGATGGAATTTATTAAAAATGCTTCCAAGAGAAGAACTCGATCGAATTGATACTTCAATTTTAGAAAAATATTATCCAAAGGATGAAGAAATGAGGTGATATTATCGATCCGAATACATTTCCTACTAAAGGAAATCTCATTTTAGCCAAAAATTCACTTTCCTTGGCTCGTCAAGGCTATGAATTAATGGATAAGAAACGAAACATTTTAATCCGTGAATTAATGGAATTAATCGATCAAGCTTCTTCCATCCAGTCCGAAATTGACAGTACATTTACTGCTGCCTATCTCGCACTACAGCGTGTCAATATTGAGATGGGGATTCATCAAGTTGAGGCAATTGCAGCTTCTATTCCAGTGGAAAACTCCATTACAATCAAAACGCGAAGCATTATGGGAACCGAAATTCCCCTTGTACAATATGATAACAGCCATGAGAATGAACGTCCTGCCTACGCTTTCTACAATACAAAAGAATCTTTGGACATTGCTGTTCATCATTTTAACCGTGTAAAGGAGTTAACGATCCGTCTCTCCACAATTGAAATCTCTGCCTATCGGCTCGCTGCCAGCATAAAAAAAACGCAGAAACGAGCCAACGCATTAAAAAACATTACCATTCCTCGCTATCAGGAACTAGTAAAATCGATTAGTAATGCACTAGAAGAAAAAGAACGAGAAGAGTTTACACGATTAAAAGTAATCAAACAACAGATTAGTCAGTAATCCGATCGGGAATCATAAAAAGGAAATTTCCTGCCAAAATGATTGTTTGCAAGAAACTTCCCTTTATTATCGTGATAAAAAAGTATAGATCCATTCCTCTGTAACAGATAAAATGGATCTATACTTTTTTTCTGTCTTATTGTATGATAAAATAAATTAACAGAGTTTTTTTCAAACAAAAACTGTTAATGAAAACCTATCATTGGAGGTAGTTATGAAACGTTTTTTTTGTTTTTTATTGACAATCTGTTTTTTATATAACCCGATCGGGGTATTTGCTGCATCTCAAGAAGAAATTGATGCAGTAATTGCCTCGATTCCAGTTCAGGGTTGGCCACAGGCTCCTGAACTTACCAGTCAGGCAGCTATTTTAATGGATGCAGACTCTGGAACTATTTTATATGCAAAGAATGCAACGCAAATGATGTATCCTGCCAGTACTACCAAGTTAATGACTGCACTGTTAACCGTTGAAAATGTAGCTCCAGAAGATATTATTACATTTTCTCGTACTGCTGTTACAACACTCCCTTCTGGAAGCAGTCATATTGGTATGCGTACAGGAGAACATTTAACTATGAAAGACTGTCTTTATGGTATTTTACTCCCATCTGCAAATGAAGTGGCAAATGCACTGGCAGAACATATTTCTGGTTCCATTTCTGATTTTGTCTCATTCATGAATAAAAGAGCAGACGAGCTAGGATTAATTAACACCCATTTTTCTAATCCCAACGGACTACATGAAGATGACCATTACAGTTGTGCCTACGATCTTGCCATTATTTTGCAGCAATGTATTCAAAACAGTACGTTCTTAGAAGTGGCATCTCGTCCAACTTATGTACGAGAACCAGATGAGCTGCTAAATAAAAGAATTCCAATGGCTACAACCAATGATATGATTCGTCCTAACAGAGAATATTATGATCCAGATGTGATCTGCGGAAAAACTGGATGGACCCAGCAAGCTGGACGCTGCCTAGTAAGTTATGCTTCCCGCAATGGAATGAATTTAATTTGCGTTACAATGAATGCGGTAGCTCCAAATCAATTTACCGATACAAGACAGTTATTAGACTATGGATTTGATCAATTCTCACTTGTTAATATTTCAGAATCCGATAATTTTTACGACAGCAGTCATCTAATCAATAGCCCCCTGCATTTTCAACAGGAAACAAAAGGATTAGTACAACTCGATCCAAACTCTCGTCTGCTTCTTCCAACTGGAATTTCGTTCGATCAGTTGGATCGACAGGTCATAAATAATAATACTTCTTCTGCTACGATTACGTATTATTATCAAAACTATGCACTTGGAAGTGCATCCATCGTTCCGATTGATCCAAACACTCAAACGAATCTGTTCCGTGATAAAACAGTTCTGCCAGAACAGCTGTCAACCCTTCAAATATCTCGTATATTTGTGATTCCGCTCTGGGGAATTTCTCTTTTCCTGGCAAGTGCTGCTTTACTTTTATTTGGTCTTATAAAAGGTTCCCAAAGAAACCATCGGATTCCTGGAAAACGGTCAAAGAAAGCACTTACAATACAAACACTTCAAAACTGGATCAAGCAGCAAAAAAAACGCAGCTAGTATATGAACCAGCTGCCAATCAAGGATAATTCGTATATTATGTCAGTATCCAAGTTTATTTTTCGGAATACTGACATAATATGCAAATCCAATCTAATATCTTTTTATTCTTTATTTCTTCGCTCTCTTCGCCTATTTTGAAGTTCTTCTTTTCGATCTATTACCTTCTTGGCTTCCATTTCGTCAACAAGCTTCAATGTCTTAATTGCAAATACATGTCCCTGATCTCCTGTTTTTCGCATTCGGATTTTTCCTTTCAACCAGCCATGAACAGGACAATACGAAAGACTATAATAATTTCTTCCATAATCAGAAAACCATTGCACTTTTCTACGAATCGATCGACGGCACTTATAACATACGGTAGAAGTTACACCTTTATCTTCCATCGCTTGCTCTTTTGATTCAAATTCTCTTGATACAAACTTGGAATACTGATCAAATACAATATAAATTTCCTCTTTTCGAGTCTTTGGAACTTGATGATAATCCACAGATACCATTTTAGAAACTTCAGCTCGATCTAGAGCTAAAAATACCATTGCTGTATAATAGGCATCCGATAAAGCCCGATGAAATGGCTGATTTTTTATAATCAATAATTGTTCAATCGCATATTCTAAAGAACGTCTTGTCTTGCCATCCTCAAACTCCAAACTGTATAATTTTTGAACATCATAATAATACAGAGGCAATGGAAATGGATTCTCCATTTTATGATAATCCATATTCTTTTGAAGTTCTGTTAAATCCATGGCTCCCCATGTACAAAAACAATATTCTTCTCCGCACCATTCTAGAAATTCCTCAAAGACATCTTCAAAACACTCCCCTTGCTCTAGTTCTTCCTCCGATATCCCAACTACTTCACGAGTTCGATAAAATAATTCTTTATATACAACTGGACGGATCAAACGCTGAAACTCTCCAAGTAGTTTTCCATCTTCACTCAATTTCACAGCACCAATTTCAATAATTTCAAACGTTAGATCTGGATGTTCTGCCTTTTTCTCACCGGCCTGATTCCACTCCAAATCAAAAATAATATAATTCACAACAACTCCACCAATCTTTATTTACCAAAAAACATAAGTAAAACTTCTTCCTAGTTTATTCCTCTTCACAACAAATCTAAGAAAAATATTCCCTTATACCTTTTTACTTATTATAAACGATTTATACAATAAGTACAAGCTCCCGATTGAAATTGTATTGTCCTAGTCAATCTTTATCGTTGGCACATCTGTTCTTGTGCCATCTCCAATCAAATAGCAAAGTTTGTAGGAACCCCCATTGAACTCAATTAAATTTGCCACCTGATTATCAATCCAGACTGTTTTTATATCTTTGTCCACAATATTCCAGGCAATCCATTTTATATTTGGATTATATTCACTTTTCCTATAAGTCATAAAATTTAATCCTATATACTCTTTATTTAATATAGAGTTAAGCTCTACATTCTGTTCTGTAATAATTTTATAGCGAAGTATTTCCTTCTTCACAATTAAACAGGAAATCCTATCTCTCTTATTATATAAAAAGTATAAATAACTACTCTCATCCAATTTTCTTTCACAAATCAACTCTTTTATCTCATTTTTTTCCTTATAATATTCCTGTACATAATCATATGGCTCTGTGTTTTCATGCCTCCATTTCATAACCCCAAAATATGTACCACATAAAAGGGCTGCCACAATAACAAATAGAATGATATATTTAAGATAAACTTTCACTTCTACCATTCTCCCCCCTTAATAATATACAATAGCAAATAACAAAGGTTCCAATTTTTTTATTTGTAAATTTATAATACTACCTATTCCATCCCTCCAAGTATATCTCCATATTTTTGCATCATTTCTTCTGCTAAATTATCTGCTCCTATTTTTTGGAATCGTTCATAATATTCACGAATATAATTTTCGTCTGGTGTTATTTCGTTCATTCCTGCTGTTTCCATTATTTCATTAAACAATTCTTGTGGAAATTCTATTAACTCATAACCTTTAGAATCAATGTATACTCGCTTCAGTGCAGCATCTACATATAGCTCCAGATTATCATTAATTTGTATAATACGAGATGGTTGGCCATACAAAATATCCGCTTCCTGAACAGTAATATCCGAACCTTCTTTTACTTTGATCTGATTCAACAATTCTTTTACCTTTTCAAATTGTTCCAATGTAGTTAGATATGTTTCCCTCCTCGTTACTCCATCCTCTTTTAGTATTACACTCTGAACAGAAATATCACCTAAGACCTGTTGTGCAGTCAACATAGTTTCTTCGGTGCTATTTAAACTAGATACATTCTCTGTAGATACAGCATTTGTTTCTGTAGAATCTATTGTTGGTATAGAGTTACAACTCGAAACTGTAGTCACTACTATAAAAGTGAGCATAAGTAAATTAAATTTCCCTCTCAAATTCAGTTCCTCCTTATGTAATGTATTTAGAATATTTAATAGATAACCTATTTCCTTCTAGCCTGCCTCTTTTTCTTCCAATAATATATTACAATTAAAATTATAGTTACTGCTGGAACAATAAAAAGATAACTTGGAACTCCTCTTTTAGCAGCTTCATATGTTATATAATAACTTTGCTCTTGTCCCTCATTAATCCTTGTAGCTGGAAAGTGTAATAATATTCTAGGGTATGGGGAAGTATCCCCTAATGCTTCTCCATAAATAACATTCGTGCTAACACCAAGTTCTTTCTCAAATGACCATCCTGCATTTTCCGAATTTCTTCCCCATAATTCCCCTTCCACAGGACTGATATATCCCAGATATCCGTCAAAGAGTATGGACAAACGATCATCTTTATATGGCTTCCATGTTTTTATAAAATAACAATCTACAATAACATCGAACCGTTCTTCTCCATTTTCCAATGAAAAAAATGTATAAACATTGCTGGTCAGACTTCCTTTAATTTCTTCTTCATAAGATCTTGTTGTTCTGATATCTCTAGATAACATTGTATTTGCATTAGAAATAAATTTAATTGTGACCTCAGCGGATATAAATTTTGCATCCTCTGGCACATACCGTTTTACATAATCTCTGAGAACTTCTTCTTCTGGTATATGCTGTTCCATATCTGATTTTGGTTCTACTTCATATGGAATTGCACTAGCTACTGTATATTCATCAGAAGTATATCCTATTATACTGTTTATGTATAAACCAAAAATCAATAGAATAAAACTGATTTTTTTTATCTTCTTCATAAGCCTTTTCCCCTTCCTTTTTTGTAAAATGAATCACCTTCTTATTTCTTGCTCTCCTGTTCTATTTAATGTTTCTAGTTTCGTTCATCTATCTATTTTTATATATTAAATAATATTTTCTATTTTAAAAATTTAATCCAACAACTAATTTCAGTTTTTTTAATTTTATTATTATTTAATTCCAGTTTTTTATTATTAAAATAAATATTATCAAAATAACATCAAATAATATTTTAATTTTAACACAATATTATCAATAAGTCAAAAACTTTTTTCTAAAAATATAGTATAAGTTTATTATTTATTTTTCTGTAAAAAATTATAATATGTTTCTTATAGAGTTTTATGAATATACCATTTTCTTAATTAACTTTCCATTTGATTCTTTCAAAATAATAGGTCTTCCCATGATTTTATATTCAATCACAGAAGACCTATTAAAATTACTTATAATTTCTTCTTATATTTAATTCTTATATGTTCCGAAATTTAAAAGCCAATTATTCAAATAATGATAAAATTTGTGAAAGTGTTATCGTATTATCTTCTGATAAAACTTCTGGTGCATTTAAATCATATACTGCCTGATCTACATTTACAAGACTTGGATAAAAGTTTTCAAATGTCTGTGCTACAAATAAATATTCTTCACCTTGATTAATTGGTGTAGCTCCTTCTAATTCATATACAATTGTATCAAAGTTTCCACCTGGACGCTTTAAATAAATTGTTTCATCCGTTACATTACCTTTATAAACATTTGAAACTTTAATCTCAAAAATAGTATATGGAACACTGCTTGCCTCTTCCAATCCAGTTATAGAATCTGGACCTGATTCCATTTTAATATCTAACATTTCATATGTAATATTTTCTACTTTACCTGTAAATACTAAATCAGCTGCATCAACCAGATTCTGAGCAGTATCATACATTGGATAATCTGCAATCATAATTTGCTTTGTAGGCTCTGCTTGAGTACTACTTTCTACATCAGTTTGACGTGCAGTCTCAACATTACCACATGCACATAAAGAAATTAACATTATTACAATTAAAACACATAAACCATTCTTCCTTCTCATAGACATACCCTCCTCTTTCGGATAAATATTCCCTCAATCAACAATCCAATTCATTATCCAAGGCTACCCATATATTTACTTAGTACATTATGAACATCAACTGCTTGAGGTGTTGTTAATGTATTTCGATCTCTTGAATGGCTCATTAATGATGGACCAGATGGAGGATTATCATCCAAAAAATATGCATGTCCAAACTCATGAGCCGCTGTACTTTTCAGGAAATTGTCAAAATTACTTGCATCTCTAGAGATTGTTCTAGCATTCAGCTTAATAGTAAACTGCGTTATATAAGAACCCGATGCACTATTAACTGTAAATAGCCCATACCAGTTTTCGGCAAATTGAGCTGCTTGAATTGTATTATTACTGTTATACCATGTTAATATTGTAGTTCCTGCACCTGAATTGTTCCATGCTGCACGGGCATTATCAATTGCTCTTACCCATCCAGCATTATAGGAACTATCATAACTTCTTACCTGAATGGTCCTGTTTTGGCAACCATATTGCCAATACGTAGCAGCATCTACAATTTCAGTAAAACTTAATAAACTTCCACACACTAAGATTAAGCAACATAACCATCTGAAATTCTTCATTTTTGTCCCTCCTTATACATTTTTATCCACTTTAAGATATTGTTCCCATACTATATCATATGAGATAACTTTACTAGAAACGACAACACCTCCTAACTTAGATTTAAATACCAATTACGAGCCACTTTATAAACATCCAATAAGCAGAATCCAAAAGACTCTTACCTATTATGATCTAACTACAAAATTAAAATTTATTCATCCACTACTATTTACTACTCTATAGAAATTAGTTCAACTATTATTAATAATAATAAAGTTCATTCTTCTCATATTTGAAATATATTTCTATATATGTATTTTTAATATTTTATAAATTCCGTTCTCATAATGCTATACTTTTTGTTTCATAAATGTAACATTATTTGTTACTTATTTTAACATATTTTTTCTGAACCCACAAAAAAAACATTCGACATAATTCGACTTTTTTCTACATATTTTTAGATCATTCTTATAAACTTCCTAAATTATCAATATTATTTCTTTACTTTTTCATCTATATACACATTCTGAATCTTCCTATTATCTTTTTAATCACAAAGATTATTATATTTCTAAAAAAGCCTTTATTTTAAAAAGCAATATTAAATTTCCATATAATTCTAAAAAATATCTACCGATTTATTCATAAAGATGATATAATTAATAAATATTGCAGGTATTTATTATAAGAAACTGCAATAGAATTCAGAAAGATATCTTTCAATTCGATATCTCATAGAAATCTAAAGAAAGGAAAGGCAAACAGACAGTATTTCGATAAACCGATCTGTATTTGCAATTGACAAATTATGTTAAAACACAAGTGGTTTCTGTACCTTACAGAGTTTTTTGCTGGAATGTCAGTTATGGCAATTGAGCTGGGGGCAAGCCGCCTTATGGCTCCTTATTTTAGTTCTTCTCAAATTGTCTGGACCGTTATTATTGGTACAATTATGATTGCGATGGCACTTGGAAATATTATCGGAGGGCGACTTGCCGATAAAAATCCTGATCCATCTCGACTTTATATGCGGCTTCTAATTGCAGCTGTCTGGACTGCTGCAATCCCATTCGCAGGCAGATATTTAATCATGGGAATTTCTCTTTTACTTGCTACGTTTGTAACAAAAAATTTCTTAATCTGGGCATCATTTGCTACTTGCTTTGTTGTATTTGTGTTTCCATTAATCTTACTTGGAACCGTTACTCCATCACTTGTTAAATTTTCTGTAGATAACTTAGACGATAACGGAAAAACGGTTGGAGAACTTGGCGCATTAAATACAATTGGAAGTATTATTGGTACCTTTATGCCGACTTTTGTAACGATTCCAGCGGTTGGAACTGCTGCTACATTTATAATTTTTTCTTCGATTCTAGCAATTTTAAGTATTCTCTATTTTTTGTCCATTCGCAAAAAACTCATTAAGGTTGCTGTGGCAGCTGTTTTAATTCTTGCACTTTCTTTTACAACTACAAATTATAGTTTTGCCTTTTGGGAAGATAATGTGATACATGAGGATGAATCCATCTATAACTATTTGCAAGTAAAGGAAACCGATGATAGTATGATTCTTTCCACTAATGTATTATTTGGTGTACAATCTATCATGATGAAAAATGAGCAATTAACGGGAATGTATTATGATTATGCACTTGCCGCACCAGTTATGGCAGGTGTTACACAAAAGAATGAAAATGATTTATTAATTCTTGGTCTCGGAACTGGTACTTATGCTACGCTCTGCCGTCGTTATTTTCCTAATATGAATATAGAAGGAGTTGAGATTGACGAGAAAATTGCTGACCTTGCTTCTAAATATTTTAAACTTCCAGATGATGTTTCGGTGGATGTATATGATGGCCGTGCTTATTTGAATACTCGAATCTCACTAGATAAAAAATATGATGTTATTATGGTAGATGCTTATCAAGATATTACCATTCCATTTCAGATGTCCACAGTAGAATTTTTCACTCAGGTAAAGGAACATTTAAAAGATAACGGTGTCATGATTGTAAATATGAATATGCGTTCCAATCAAGAAGATTCCATCAATGATTATCTCTGTGATACCATTGCTTCTGTATTTCAGACAGTACAAAAAGTTCCCGTTGGCAGCGGTACCAATTGTGAAGTTTTTGCTTCCGATCGCACTGATTTGACAGAATCTCTTCTTACGAATACTCAGACACTTACCGACAGTAATTTACAAATTATGATGCAAACGGTTGCGAATGGTCTTACGGAACATAGAAGAGGGGAACGTATCTTAACGGATGATAAGGCACCTGTAGAAGTACTTGGTATGAAAGTTTTAGATGAAATTATTGGTGATGAATTAGATTATTATCGAGATCTCTATTTATCAGGAGATAATTCTTTACTTGATTTATTAAAATAAGCAAAAAAAATCCAGATGAAACAACGTAAATGCTTCATCTGGATTTTACTATGAAAGTTTACTTTCGATCTTTTGCAAAGAAATATGCCATTGGATAGATTCCCCATGTACACTGTATGTATTTTCCACGCACGGCTTGAATCATGACAGAAAGATCTAATCCCATTTCCTTTGCTAATTCTGTTTTACGCAATCGCTTCAATCCCTTTCCTGTAAAGAAAAATATTTCTTGTTTATGAATAATTGCATTCATGATCTTTGTGAGAAGTTGATTTCTCTGAGCAATTCCGTCCATTAAATCTTGTATTTGCTGAAGTTTTTTCTGTAAGTATTCTTTTACTTCTTTATCACAATCTTGTTCCATCATATTTTTATAATATTCATTAATTGAAATCTCTGGATATAAATATTCATTTACTAAGATTTCATAATAGCCTTCTAATTTAACAACGGTAATATCTGGTACGAGATACGCCAGATGTTCTCTGGCTGCAAATCCGTTTCCTGGTTTTGGATTTAAACTTTTAATCAATTCAATATACTGTTCAATCTCTTCTTCCGAACATTTCATCTGTGCTGCAATTTCAGAAATTTCATTATTACCAACCATATCTAAATAATCGGATACAATCTGTCTTGCAATTGGATCATCCTTTTTACAACGTTTTAATTGCAGTTTTAAACATTCTTTTAAATCTCTTGCCCCAATTCCAGCTGGTTCTAATCCCTGTAAAATATTCAAACATCTCTCAGCTTCCTCTATCTCAATGGAAAACTGCTCTGCGATATGTTCCAATGATTCCTCTAAATATCCTCTCGAATCTAAAGATTCAATCATATATACTACAATATGATAGGTATCTTCTCCCAAACGTGTTGGAGAAATTTGCGATTTCACATAGGTAAATAAGTCTTCTTTTTCATTCTTAGGAACTACATCCCAATCATCTGTGCTCTTTATATAATCACTTTCCAACTCAGAATATACACGATTACTATCATCTACTTGATTTAACCATTCCAATTTACGATAGCGTTCTTGTTCTCGGCTTGATAAAAATGTCTGATCCTTCATGTCAATTAATGGATTTTCCAATGCCATTTGATTCATATATTCTTTTAACTTTTGTGCACTCATTTTTAGTATCACTTCTGGCGGTACTCGATCTGGAAGCGGAGCATTTACTTTTTTGTTCTCAATTTCCAACATAATATATTTCTTTCCTCCTTTATCATAGTCTTTCATTCTCCGTATGTTAGCCGACCCTTTCTCTTGCCAGTTTCTTTCGTCTTACAATCGAATTGTCATTCATTTATCTATTTTATGTACCGGAAAATTGTTTACTGATAGTATACTACAACTTTGGTTATGTTTCAATTTTATTTCACTTTTTTTTCATTTTTATTGTATATAAACTCTATATTTTTTTCTTTTACTCTAATATTATATCTCCATTTCTTATAAATAATAGCTTCTAACCGTTTTATTTTATATATTAACCATACAAATTGATCCTCTATTCATCAATTTATATGAAATAGACAGCCTGTTCATCGAGATTAGGATTCATTTTACCCATTGTTATAAGTCCCCTTACTTTCTGTTAACTAGTCCACATATTTTTCTCTATCTTGACATAAAGTATTTCAAGAGCAGCCTCATAATTAGTAAGAAAAGAAAGGAAGATCCACCATGTTCTCACAAAAATCAATCCGTCAGACACTTGAATACTTTGAAACGGATGCTCAAAATGGTCTTTCCTCTAAGGAGGCACAAAACCGCCTTATAAAATATGGAAAGAATCGGTTACAAGAGGCTCCAAAAGAAACCAATTTACAGCGTTTTATGAATCAACTAAAAGATCCTCTGATTTTTATTCTGCTTGTTTCTGCCGCTATTTCTATATTATTGAAAGAAATTAGCGATGCTTGTATTATTCTTATCGTTGTACTCATAAATGCAACGGTCGGTGTAATACAAGAAGGGAAAGCTCAAAAAGCTTTGGATGCTTTAAAAGAACTTACTACATTACACGCAATTGTACGCAGAGATCAGCAACAAATAGAGATCTGTGCAGATGAACTTGTTCCTGGAGATATCGTTCTATTAGAGACAGGAAGACAAGTTCCTGCAGATCTGCGTCTTATTACTAGTTCTAATCTACAACTGGAAGAAGCTGCTTTAACAGGAGAATCGATTCCGATTCAAAAGTCCAGTGAATTTATTGCATCTTCTTCGGTTGCACTTGGAGATTGTAAAAATCTAGCTTTTATGACTACAACAGTAACAAATGGTCATGGAGAAGGTGTTGTAATTGCAACTGGAATGGAAACAGAAATTGGAAAAATCGCGGGATTTATCAATCAAACCCCTCAAGAATTAACAACACTTCAAAAAAAACTTGGAGAACTTGGAAATTTATTAAGTGCAGTCGCATTAATCCTATGTTTCTCCCTATTTGCAATCGCTGCTTTTCAACATCGAAATATGTTTGATATGTTAATTACAGCTATTTCTCTGGCTGTAGCTGCGGTACCTGAAGGTCTTCCAGCTGTCGTAACAATTGTACTAGCACTCGGAGTTTCCAGAATGGTAAAATTCCATGCAATTGTACGTCGTCTTCCCTGTGTGGAAACACTCGGTTCTGTCAATATCGTATGTTCCGATAAGACAGGTACTTTAACCCAAAATAAGATGACAGTTTTGCGATGCTATACTAATTTTACAGAAAAAGAAGCCCATAATCTTGATATAGATGCCGATCACACTTTCTTAGAAGGTTTTGTTCTATGCAATAACGCAACTATAACATCTAATTCCCGTGCTGGTGATCCAACCGAGCTTGCTCTACTTGATATGGCACGTCCCTATGGGATTTATCGAAAATCATTAGAACATGAAATACCAAGAATCGATGAACTACCATTCGATTCTGAGCGTAAGATGATGACAACATTACATAAAAAGGGTTCCGTTTCTATCTCTTACACAAAAGGGGCGTGTGATGTTATATTAGAACGATGCAGCCATGTACTGGAAAATGGAAAAATAATTCCAATTACACAGGCTCACAGAAAAAAAATTGAAGATGAAATACTCGATATGTCTTCTCATGCACTTCGCGTCCTCGCATGTGCAATGCACTTAGATACAACTACTCTATCTGAATCCAATTTAACGTTTATTGGACTTGTAGGTATGATTGATCCTGCTCGTCCAGAAGCCATTCAATCAGTAGAACAGTTTCGGCATGCATCGGTTAAAACAGTAATGATTACGGGAGACCATAAAGAAACGGCATTTGCAATTGCCAAAGACCTTGGTATTGCTTCTAACCCTTCCGAATGTATTACAGGACAGGAATTAGACCAATTGTCCGATAACAAGTTCTACCAAAAACTTCCTTCCCTCACTGTATTTGCGAGGGTTTCTCCTGAGCATAAAGTCCGTATCGTAAAGGGATTTCAATCACTTTCAAATGTGGTTGCAATGACTGGAGACGGAGTAAATGATGCTCCTTCGCTGAAAGCTGCTGATATTGGAATTGCAATGGGAAAAACTGGTACAGACGTGGCAAAGAATGCTTCCGATATGATTTTAACTGATGATAATTTCTCTACAATCGAAAAGGCAATTGAAGAAGGGCGATGCATTTATGAAAATATCCGCAAATCCGTATTATTCTTGCTCTCCTCCAATTTTGGAGAGATTATTACGATGTTTACTGCCATTCTTTTAGGATTAGCTTCTCCACTTAAATCCAGCCACATCTTGTGGATTAACTTAATTACGGATTCACTTCCTGCTTTAGCTCTTGGAGTAGATCAAAATAATATTTCTCATTTGATGTCGAAACCTCCACGCAGCCCAAAAGAAGGTCTATTTTCCAATGGAGGAATTAACTGTACTATTTTTTATGGAGTTTTAATTGCATGTATTAGTCTCTGTGCTTTTTTAAAGCTTCCGCTTCACTATTTACATGCAAATCAGATGCCAATTACACTAGAAAACATCAAACTTGTACTTTCTATTCCAGAACTTTTAGCTCATGCACAAACTTACTCGTTTACTGTACTTGGCCTATGCCAACTTTTTCATGCAGTTGGAATGCGAGACACCGAAACTTCCATTCTGGCAATGAATCCATTTTCTAATCGACTTATGATTATCTCATGGATTGTTGGATTTTCATTACAATTTTTGGTGACAGAAATTCCATATTTTGTCTCTATCTTTGGAACTGCAAGACTCACATTTGGAGAATGGGCGGAACTTTTATTCCTAGCTTCTATGCCATTACTTGCTCATGAAATCTTTTGTCTTCATATTCATCACAATAAAAAAAATGATTAATCTAAAAGGGAGTACCCCACTATTTGATAATGGTTTGGTACTCCCTTTCTATTTATTCTAATTCAAATGCACCAGTATAAAGCTGATAATACTGTCCTTTTTGTGCAAGTAAGTCTTCATGAGTTCCTCGTTCAATGATATGACCATGATCCAATACAATAATTACATCTGCATTTTTTACGGTAGAAAGTCGATGTGCAATTACGAATACCGTTCTGCCGTTCATCAAAGCATCCATTCCTCGCTGAACGATTGCTTCTGTTCTTGTATCAATGGAAGAAGTTGCTTCATCTAAAATCATAACAGGAGGGTCTGCCACAGCTGCACGAGCAATGGAAAGAAGCTGACGTTGACCTTGAGATAAATTTGCTCCATTTCCAGAAATATAAGTTTGATATCCAGCTGGCAATCTTGTAATGAAATCATCGGCTCCTACCAATTTAGCAGCGGCAATACATTCCTGATCGGTTGCATCCAATTTTCCGTAACGAATGTTTTCCATTACTGTTCCTGTAAATAAATTCGTTTCTTGCAATACGATTCCAAGAGAATGTCGTAAATCACTTTTTTTGATTTTATTAATATTAATTCCATCATAACGAATTTTTCCGTCTGCAATATCATAAAAACGGTTCAACAGATTTGTAATCGTTGTCTTTCCTGCACCAGTTGATCCTACGAACGCTACCTTTTGACCTGGCTTTGCATAAAGAGAAATATTATGTAAAATTGGTTTTCCCTCTTCATATTGGAAATCCACATCAAACAATCTTACATCTCCAGCCAGTTTCGTATAAGTCACACTCTTATCTACCTGATGCACATGTTTCCACGCCCAAACATTTGTACGTTCCTCACATTCCGTTAATACACCATTTTTTTCACGTACATTTACCAATGTAACATAACCGTCATCTGCCTCAGGTTCCTGATCCAATAAATCAAAAATACGAGAAGTTCCCGCAATACCCATGACCACTGCGTTTACCTGTTGAGAAACCTGATTAATGTTACCAGCAAATTGTTTGGTCATATTTAAGAATGGAACAACAATACTAATACCAATTGGTAAGCTTGAAAGACTTAAATTTGGAACTCCTAATGCAAGCAGTATACCACCTGCCACTGCTACAACAACATAAAGAACATTACCAATATTATTTAAGATTGGTCCAAGCATATTTGCATACTTATTTGCTCGCTCTGACTCTTCAAACAATTGGTTATTTAAACGGTCAAAATCTGCTTCGCTGTCCTGTTCATGACAGAATACTTTGATTACTTTTTGACCATTCATCATTTCTTCTGCAAATCCCTCTACTTTACCAAGTGCTATTTGCTGACGGAAGAAATATTTCGCAGAACCTCCTCCGATCTTTCCTGTAATAAATAACATAAGCACTACACCAATCAATACTACTATTGTAAGCCATACACAATAATAGATCATAATGCCAAAAATAGTCACAACTGTAATTGCAGAGATTAATAACTGTGGAAAACTTTGCGAAATCATCTGACGCAATGTATCAATATCATTTGTATAATGACTCATAATATCTCCATGATTATGAGTATCAAAATACCTGATTGGAAGTCTTTGCATCTTTTGAAACATTTTTTCACGCAGTTTCTTTAATGTTCCCTGTGTAATAATCGCCATAAACTGTCCAAATGTGAACGACACGATTAACGAAAGCACATAGAAAACAATTAATATACCTGCCAAAGTAAGAATCTTTGTACTAACACTGCCCCAATCACCACTTTGCCAACTTTGCTCAATAACTGCAATAATATTTTGCATAAAAACCGCTGGAACAGAACCAACAATGGCACTAAAAACAATACATACCAATGTGACAGGAAGCATAACTGGATAAAACTCAAACATCATCTTCAATAAACGTTTGACTACTCCTTGATGAACCCTATTTTTATTACTTGTTTTCACTAGAATCACCTGCCTTATTCTGAGATATGTAAATTTCTCTATAAATATCATTTTCTGCAAGAAGCTGCTTATGTGTTCCGATTGCTTGAATCGTACCACCATCCATAACAAGAATTCTATCTGCATCCTCTACGGAAGCAGTACGCTGAGCAATAATAATTTTCGTTGTCTCAGGAATGTATTCTCTCATTGCTTTCCGAATACCTGCATCTGTTTTCGTATCTACTGCACTGGTAGAGTCATCTAAAATTAAAATTTTAGGCTTTTTAAGCAACGCCCTCGCAATACAAAGTCGTTGCTTCTGTCCACCTGAAACATTGGAACCCCCTTGTTCAATATATGTATTGTATCCATGAGGAAACTGCGAAATGAACTCATCTGCTTGAGCTAATTTGCAGGCATGCACAATCTCTTCATCTGTAGCATCCTTATTTCCCCAGCAAAGATTTTCTCGAATTGTTCCTGAGAATAAAACATTCTTTTGTAATACAACTGCGACCTGATCTCTTAATGTCTTCAAGTCGTAATTCCTTACATCTACTCCTCCAACTTTTACAACTCCCTCAGTGGCATCATAAAGTCTTGGAATCAACTGAATCAATGAAGATTTAGAGGAACCTGTACCTCCAATAATTCCAATTGTTTCTCCTGATTTAATATTCAGATTAATATTGGAAAGTGCCATTCGTTCTGCCTTCTCTGAATATTTAAAATTAACATTATCAAATACAATCGAACCATCTGCTACTTCAAAAACTGGATTCTCTGGATTTACAATATTGCTTTTTTCTGTCAAAATTTCTACAATTCGCTTACCTGATTCACTTGCCATTGTTATCATAACAAAGACCATAGAAAGCATCATTAAACTGCTTAACATCATAAAGCTATAAGTTAATAGTGCAGAAAACTGACCGACATCCAGTTCTAATCCTCTGGATGTAATAATCGTATAAGATCCAAATGTCAACACAAATGCCATAACCGCATAAATACAAAACTGCATCAATGGTCCATTCCAAGCTAGAATTCGTTCTGCTCTCGTAAAATCAGCACAGACATCTGCTGCTGCCCGATCAAACTTTTTCTCTTCATAGTCTTCTCTAACATAGGATTTTACAACTCTCATTCCTTTGATATTTTCCTGGATGGAGCTATTTAAATTATCATACTTTTTAAATACTTTTCGGAACAGCGGAACCGTCTTATAAATAACAACCGACAATCCAACAGCCAGAATTGGAATTACTACTACAAAAATCCAAGCCATCTTTCCGCCCATTACAAAAGCCATTACAAAGGCAAACACTAACATTAAAGGTGCACGGATTGCCACTCTTATAATCATCATATAGGCATTTTGAACATTGGTTACATCTGTTGTAATACGAGTAACCAATGAGGAAGTAAGAAATTTATCAATATTTTCAAATGAATAATTTTGGATACTATGGAAGATATCCTTACGAAGATTTTTAGCAAGTCCACAAGAAGCTGTCGCACAGGTGGAACCTGCCAATGCACCGAAAAGAAGGGATAACCCTGCCATTACAATTAATATTAGCCCATACTTGACAATCACACCCAGATCAGATCCATTTTTGATTTCATTTACAAGCATGGCAATAATAAATGGTATGATGCATTCCATTACAACTTCCAGAGAGACAAGTAACGGTGTCGCAATTGATGTTTTTTTGTACTCTCTGATACTTTTTGTAAGTTCTTTTATCATTTTGTAATCATTCCTTTCTATTTCGTTTCTTTTATTATAGCTCTTTTTTTTCTTTTTTGCTATCTCAAAGTAACATTTAATAAAATGAAATTTTTGTAAAAATTGACCAACTAGATAGTTGCTTTATTATTCTCTCCATTTGCGCCGATGCATAATAATCCTATTGTTTCTCTTTTATGCATCGACGCGATTAACTTATATTAACTTCATAAATGCTAAAATCATAAGTAGTATGCTACTTAACCAAGATAAATCCAATGTGGAATGTGATGCGATGCGATTTCCAAGCCAGCTTCCAAATATAATAGCAATCATCCCAACGATTAATGATACAACCGCAGTTAGCACATAATGATCCACCATCATACCCGCTCCAATTCCTGCTGCTGCACTATCTAAAGAAAGTGCTATTCCCAACGACACTGCCTCCGCTGGAGAAAGAACAGTAATATCCCCTGCATTTGCTGTTTCTGGATTAGCATAAACCGTCAAAATAAATTGCAATCCAGAAATTGAAAATGCCCATTTTCTCTGTTTTCCTTTCTGATATCGAATCCAAGATTTTAAGGAAGTATCTAAAAATTTTATAATTCCAAGTGAAAACAAGATAAAAAAACAAATTCCTTTTGTTAGGGAACTTGGAAAAACTGCACCAACTATATTTCCCATTGCCAGAAAAAGAATGAGGATACCTGTTGAAAGCATCGTAATAATCCATGCTGAAACAAAAGGTATCCTCACTTTATTGGAGCCATATACAAAACTGGCTACAAATGCATCTATGGATAATGCAATCACTAACACCATAATTTCAATCCATGATGAGAACATGACGACCCCCCATTTCTTCTGAGCGATAGTATTCCGTCCTCTTATTTATTTCCTAAGAAAGACGGGCAACATAATTCTCTTAATTTATCATATTCGTCATAAAAGAAAGGGGTGAACATTATACAATTATCAAAAATCAATTTCTCTTACTCCAGAAAAATACTCTTACTACAATATTAATAATACATAGTAACACAATAACTAAACATAAGATTCTATCATATTTAAAATAGGATATTAAATTTAGAATTATAAGAAAAAACCATAAACCAATCTCAATTTTCTTATAATATTTTTTCACCTAAAAACCTCCATATCGTATTCCAATACAACTCTGAGTTTACTTGCGATGACTCTGCATGGCCAGCCCCTTGAATTACTAGCTTTTGCTTCGGCAAAGGAGCAGAATGATACAATTTTTGAAGCATTCCAAATGGAACAAAATGATCGCAGTCTCCGTGAATCAATAAGAATGGAATTTTGGATTTTTGGATTTGCTTCACACAATCCGCTTCTTGCAGCCAAAATCCTGCTCGTATTCTACATACAAATGAAGCTACATAAAGCATTGGAAATGCTGGAAGATGAAAGATTTCCTTTTGTACTGACTCAAATTCTTCCCATACCGAACTATATCCACAATCTTCAATACAGGCTTTTACATTACTAGGCAAAGACTCTCCTGCGGCCATCATAACCGTTGCAGCCCCCATAGAAATCCCCATTAATATAATCTCTGCTTCTGGAAAACGAGCAATAATGCAGGAAATCCACTCCATCAAATCAAAATGATCTGTCCATCCCATTCCTCTGGCCAATCCATCACTCTGGCCATGGGCACGTAAATCTGGCATGATAATATGATATCCCCGTTCATAAAATTGTCTTGCCATTCCTGCCATATCCAATCCTTTTCCATTGTATCCATGTACAAGAATTACATATCGATTGCTCTGTGTTTTACTTTCCATATAATAGCTATGTAGCCACATTTCTCTTTTATTTTGAATCCATATATGCCCACTATTTTCTATGATCCACTGCCGATCGGACTCTTGTTCTTCCATCTGTTTTTTTTCTGCTGACTGCTTTTCCAGCTCTGCTTTTTCCTTTTTTTCAGAACGGTTTCCTACTGACCCCCATTGGATTTTGGCATCCTTCCACATAGCAAACTCAAAAAGGAAATTTCCTAAAAACAACAGAATAAAAAATAATATTATAATTACAACAATTGTTATAGTTGGAAACCATTGTGCGAATGCAAAAATTAAAAGGATTGTGATTACCATTGCTGGAATGTCTTTCTTTTTTATCATACCTCTTCCACCTTTCCCCAGCAAAAAAACCTCCGCTGGAGCTTTTTTTGCATATCACGATAATATTATAAAATGCTGACATAGTACATACTATGTCAACATTTTATACGTAATACCTTTATTCTAAGGTTATTGGTGAATCGATTGATTCGGACGGTGCCGCATCGGTTTGATCTTGAGGAGCCATCGTCTGTGTTTCTTCTTGTGGACTACTAACAACTCCTCCAATACCAGTAACAGTGCAAACTGGTGTTCCTTCTCTATAATTTAATGTAATCGAATCTCCAACTGCATATTTAACAATCTCTACAAAATCTGTAATCGACACATCAAAGATCTGTTCCATTCCTTCTAATACTAAATAGAAATGTGAATTTCCATCTATGACCGTCTGTGCCATTCTGCTAATTACTCCAGAAGCAGTCATGACTGGTAAAGCACTATTGGATTCACTCGAAATTCCACTCTCTTTCAAGAGCTTGATATAGTTCTCTTGACATTCTCCTACTGTATCGCCAATTGCTACATTTTGATATTTCTGAACATTTACCATAGCATATTTTTTTACAAGTCCTGCATCATCTTTTAATGCCATAAAATAAGTTGGTTCATTTGCAATATTCAATAATAACGGGAACGCTGCCGAATATTTTAAATTCTGTACTTGTCCCTCTGCGGAACGCATTGCGGAGAATTCCTCTGCTCCAGAAATGGAATAATATTTTGTTTCCATTGTACGCTGATTCATTAGAATAAATCCAACATTTGATTGATCGGAATTGACAGAAGTAACTCCTGTATATACCCAAACATCGTCATCTTTTGCAATATAATTATAACCATCGGTTGTTTTCAAACATCCTTTTTGTCCTAATATACTATTAATAAATCCATTGATTAACTGTCCATGATAATTATAAAGTTCTAAAAGCAAATCTGCTGGATATGCTCGGTCTACCCATTGTGGACAATCTTCAATGGCATAATCCACTGTTTCTCCAGTCTGAGCGTTACAAAGCACAACTCTTCCGATTGTCTGACCTCCAAATAATCCAATATTGAATTTTTTAACTGGGCAGATCCAATATGGCGTTCCATTATCATCAATCTCAAAGCTTAACTGGTCAAACATATAAGTCGGATAACGGAATCTTAAATGCCGATAAATATTACGATTAAAATATTCTGCTTGGGAATATTTAATTGGTTGTTCCAGTTTGACAAGCTGCGTATCCTGCGTCGCCATATCAATCATCATATACGCTGGAATTCCCTGTGCCTGATTCGTCAACCATTTAATTGGACTAGCATATACCAGAGGTGTAACACGTACTGGCACTCCATTATAATTAATTTGGGAATAAAGTGTGCTTACTTCAAACTGAGAAACCATATCTACCATACTTCCCATTTTACGCTCTCCAAGAATGGCTGCACTATCTCTATCCAATAACGGAATTTGATCAAAACTGATTTCTTTAATATCCTGCGTAAAGTCCCCGTCTTCTGGCACCAGTAAGTTTTTATATTTATTTGCATTAATAATAGGAGAAGATAGAATCATGCCTACAATAAATACAATCAATAACAATCCTACAATGGCAGCTCCAATTTTTACGATCTTACTATCTTTCAAATCAAAGACGTCACGTGGTTTTTCCCTTGCAACTAATAAAATAATTAATAATACTGCAAATCCAATAATAAAGACCCAAAATCCCTGATTATGAATATTAATAGCTGGAAGTGCAATATAATAATAAATTCCAGCAATAACAATAGCCAATAAAATAAGTATTATTTTCCATTTAAATGAATTCTTACTTTTTTTCAATTATTTTCCTCCAAATAACCATTAATCTAATTCAATTTCTTCTAACTCTTTTGGAGGAATCTGCTTTGTAGATGCATTTAAGAACTTCTTTAATTCTGTGGACGCAGTTCTAAGCTCTGTAATTGTTCCAGCACCTGCCATACATCCTCCTGGACATCCCATGCCCTCTATCATACATCCTTTCATTTTTCCAGCTTTCGCCAGTGTCAATATCTTCTTACAATCTGCCAATCCCTCTGCATGTTCAATATGTACTGGAACATCTGGATAGTATTCTTTTAAACATTTTTCGATTGCACTCGCAACACCACCTGCAACTGCATAGCCACGTCCTGCTGCGGTTGCTTCATGCATAGAAGAGTCTCCATCCATTGCTGCTGGATCAATTCCTTTGGCATCAAACATTGCTCTCAACTCTTCAAATGTAATAACAAAATCTACATCACTTCGTACCGTTCTTCTAGATGCTTCCAGCTTTTTCGCAGCACACGGTCCAATAAATACAACATGCACATTTGGATTATCCTTCTTAATGCTTCTTGCGGTAGCTACCATTGGAGTCAACTCTTGTGATACACTATCAATCAAAGTTGGGAAATACTTCTTTGCTAACATAGACCAAGATGGACAGCAAGACGTCAATAAGAATGGTAGTTCTCCTGTTGCTACCTTATTGGCATAGTGATGCGCTTCTGCAATTGCACCAATATCGGCACCAAGTGCTACCTCATGTACATTTTTGAAACCTAATTGCAATAAGGCTGCCTTTAATTTTCTCGCATCTACATTTTTTCCAAATTGACTTACATATGCAGGAGCCAATTCTGCTACAACTTCTTTTCCTTCCCGAATTGCTTTCGCTAATTGGAAGATCTGAGACTTATCTGAAATTGCACCGAACGGACAGCTAACCATACACATACCACAAGACACACATTTATCTGGATCAATCTTAGCACGTCCTAATTCGTCGCTTCCAATTGCGTTTACACCACATGCTTTTGCACATGGACGTTCCATCTTGGAAATCGCATCATAAGGACAGACTGATTTACATTTTCCACATTTAATACACTTGCTCTGGTCAATAAAAGACTTTCCATTTACCATAGAAATAGCCCCTCTTGGACATACTTCTTTACATGGATGTGCCACACAACCACGGCACATATCGCTCACCATATATTTATTTGGTTCACATGCATCACATGCGGATGGAATTACTTGCATTAACGGTGGCTCATAGTATTTTTCATCAATATTGCTGGCAGCCAAACCCGATGTAATATGAACTGCTTTATTTTCTGGTCTTAAAGAAAGTCCCATAGCAAGACGAACACGTTCCGATGCAACCGCACGTTCTCTATAAATACTCTCCCTATAGACTGCCTTTTCCTGCACGATTTTATATGGAATCGATTCAATTGTATCGTTTAAATTCTCATTGGTTGTCTCAAAACCAGCTTTGGCAATCTCTGTAAATACTTGTCTGCGAATCTTTCTTACATCAGTTTCAATTCCTCTCATTTTTACCTCCTAAAACCGTATTAATACGGCATAATTTCAGGGATCTGAATTTTCCATTCCCTCCAGCTATTTTTGTTTCATAACAAATAACTTGATATCCCCTTGGAACTAATAGCTTATCATCGTTAATTGTATAACAATTCTTCTTTTTTTTCAATATATTTCTTTATAAATCTAGTGATTTACGCAATACTATATTATTATAGAGAAAAATTTACCAAGAAAGGAACTCATCTTCATAAAATTAAATAATCACCATATATGAAAACAAATAAATGAAATTTTATATAATATTATGCGCTATTTGGAGATTATATTTTCTTTCATCATTTTAATTGCAATCGGCAGTCAATTAATTCCTCTCATTCATGAAGTTTTCCATTTATCACTTGTTGAAATGAATATTTCTGATTTTACAACATTTTTAGCCAATGCTGCTTTATTCGCAATCCGAAAATATTTACTATTAAAAACTCCAGATCAAGAGCATGATAAACTTTAGTACTTTTACATATAAACCAATATTTTCTATCTATCTTCCTCAGGTTGAATTCAAAAATAAAAAATGTTATACTAAATAAAAATCATAAGTATCCGAAGTTCAAAGAAAGTGAGGAATGTATGAGGGAATATGTGATTAGCTGCTGTTCCACAGCAGATCTTACAGAAGAACATTTTAAAAAACGTAATTTATCTTATATTTGTTTTCACTATGAATTAGATGGAAAACAATATCCAGACGATCTTGGAAAATCGATTCCATTTGACCAATTTTACAAAGCAATGCAACAAGGTGCACAAACAAAGACATCTCAGATCAATGCAGAAGAGTTTATCGAATACTTTGAAAAGATACTAAAGGATGGAAAAGACATCCTTCATTTATGCCTATCCTCTGGAATCTCTGGAGTTATGAATTCTGCTCTATTGGCCAAACAGGAATTAGAAGAGAAATATCCAGACCAGAAGATTCTTATTGTTGATTCTTTAGCAGCTTCTTCTGGTTATGGTTTACTAATGGATAAACTCGCTGACCTAAGAGATGAAGGAATGACGATTGAAGAGCTATACGAATGGGCAAATGCACATAAACAAAACCTTCACCATTGGTTTTTTTCCACTGATTTAACTTTCTTTATCAGAGGAGGTAGAATTTCTAAAACAGCTGGTGCAATCGGCGGATTATTGAATATTTGTCCCCTTTTAAATGTAGATTATGAAGGCAAACTTGTACCAAGATTTAAAATCCGAACAAAGAAAAAAGTAATTCGTGCAATCGTAGATAAAATGGAAGAATTTGCAGAAGATGGATTAGATTATTCTGGAAAATGTTATATTTCTCAATCTGCCTGCTATGAAGATGCACGTCAAGTTGCTGATTTAGTCGAACAACGTTTCCCAAAGTTAAATGGTAAAGTAGAAATCAATAATATTGGAACTACAATTGGAAGTCATACAGGTCCTGGAACGGTAGCGTTGTTCTTTTGGGGCAAAAAACGAGTTGATTAGTATATAAATACTTATTGGCTCTATCACCTTATCTTATGGTGATAGAGCCAATTTTATATCCGTCCACTAATTTTATTCTAACTCTACTTCGTTTTATTATTACACTAACTGTTCTAATTCTTTCATGTTTAAGATCACCGCATCCGCTCCAGCTTGTCTAAATATATTTGTAACTCGATCAATTTCTGCCTGTCTTTGAGTATCTGACAAAGACTCATATTCTTCTTGTGTCAATCCCATTTCAGAACTGCCCTCAATTACTCCGATTGTTCTTACTCCTGCAGATTTTCCTTCTTCAATATCCGAAACGGTATCTCCAATCTTTATTACAGAATCTACAGAGGAAAGATTTAACGCTTGCATGTTTTTAAAAATCATATAAGGATATGGACGTCCAAAATGATTTGTAGCATCAGGGGTAAAACAAACATCTGGTTCATATCCAGCTTCCTTTGCTTTACTGCTTACAATATTCATCATCTCATCGGTATATCCAGTTGTAGAACCAATCTTTATTCCTTTCTCACGCAGTTTTTTCACAGTCTCCAATACATATGGTTTTGGTTGTGCATAGCGATCTAATATTTGTAAAAGCTTTGGTTCAAATATTTGATAAATTTCTTGAACATTTTGTTCCTCTGGATCTTTTCCATATACTTCTTTCCAACACTTACGAACCCGCTCCATATTCATGATTGTACGGATATGATCCATCTTTAACATGCCCATTGGCTCTCTTACTTCCTGTTTTGTTAAATGAATCCCATAATGCTCAAATGCTTCTAAAAAAGCCTGTACTGGTGCAAAACATCCATAATCCACTGTAGTTCCTGCCCAATCAAATATAATTCCCTCTACTTTACTCATATTTTTTTCCTCCCAAAAATTCCTTTATAATTTGGCATACCTTTTCAATATCATCTGGATAAATTTCTCCAATTGTTCCAATACGGAATGTATCTGCTTTTGTAATCTTGCCTGGATAAATTGCATATCCTCTCTCTTTAATATACTGATACATTTCCTGGAATTCAAATTTGCAATTTTCTGGATAAAAGAATGTTGTAATAATCGGTCCTTGATATTTTTCTTCAATATATGTATGAATTCCAAGTTCTTTCATCTTTTGTACCAAAAGACGATTATTGGTTTCATAACGTTTATGTCTAGCCTCAATTCCTCCCTCTGCTTCCATCTCTCTTAATGCCTGTGCAAAAGCTAATACAACATGAGTTGGAGACGTATATCTCCACTTACCATCCTTTTCCATTGTTTCCCATTGATCATATAAATCCAATGACAAACTTCGAGCAATTCCCTTGGACTTGATTAATTTTTCTCTCTGGGCAATAATGAAGGAAAATCCTGGTACTCCTTGAATACATTTATTTGCACTGCTCACTAAAAAATCAATTCCCCAGTCTTTTACTGGAATATCTACACCACCAAAGCTGCTCATTGCATCCACAATAAAGGTACATCCATGTTCCTTTACAACTGCTCCAACTGATTGAATATCGTTTAGAATTCCAGAAGTAGTCTCACTGTGAATCATTGATACATGTGTAATTTCAGGATCTGCATCCAATAATTCATTTACCTTTTTCCAATCAGGTATCTTATCATAATCTTCTCTATATATCACATAATTCAGCTTCGCATGTTGTGCAATTAATTCCATACGATCCCCATAGGCTCCATTTGCCACAATTAATAACTTGTCTGAATCTGCAATTACACTTGTAAGTACCGATTCTACACCGAAGGTTCCGCTTCCTTGCATTAATACTGCCGTATAGTCTTCTTCTGAAACATGTGCCAATCCTAACAGTTTTTTCCGTATCTCTTGGGTTATGGCTTTATAGTCATCATCCCAAGTACAATGATCGAATAACATTTCTCTCTTTACTGTATCAGTAGTTGTCAATGGTCCTGGTGTTAATAATTTGTAATTCTTCATATTCCTTTTCCTCTTTCCTATCTCTATTATTATTTATCTTTACACTGTTCGGACAGTTCTTGATGATGTTTTAATAAATCCACAGTTAATGGCTCTGGAAATACCTTTGGATAAGCCGATTCATTCGCTGGATCCGAAGTTTCTCCCTCATAAACTGCCAATGGATAATACTGCTGTAATGCTTTTCTTCCCTCACGGATAATGCATTCTGCCATTTCCATTGCTATTTGCTGGCGTTTTGTATCTTTATTTAAAACAGCAATTGATTCAGTGAGTGAGAAGTTTCCTTCCAATGGATCTACATAATCTACAGGCAATCCTGCTTCTTTATCTGCTACTGCCTGATGTCTCAATCCAAATCCGATCGCAACTTCACCTGCCCGTACTTTTTTCAGTGGACCTGATCCAGACTCTTCAATATGAGGTCCTGCATTTTTATAAATTTGACGTAAGATTTCTTGTGCCTCTTCTTCTCCATACTCTGCTACCAACGCCTGAATCAATAACCATCCTGTAGAAGAAGACGAGATATCCGTTACAGAAATCATATCTTTATAAATTGGATCGGTAAGATCTTTGATTGATGTTGGAACTGGAAGATTCTGACTTTCCATTACCTTTGTATTTAAAATAATGGCTCCTTCCTGAGCTGTAATTGGCGTACAATACGATGGAAATTCAGAAAGTGTATTATGTTCAAAGGTCAAATCAGTAAACATCTGATTTTGCTCTTGAGCACTTTCAATATAAAAGGTACTCATTGTAATTAAATCCGCCTCAATCTTATTTCCTTCTGCCATTAGCTTTCCTCCTAATTCAGAAGTTCCGAATGACTGAAGAATATATTTTCCTTGATATCCATTTTCATCCAATGTTTCTTTTATTGTAGTGATTGCTTCATCATCTGCGTTGGAATAGATCACAACCAAATCGTTATTTCTTCCTCCCATTCCAAATCCAGCCACACATAAAATACAAATAACTGATACAACAACTCCAATTGTCTTACGGACACTAGCGGCCTTAGCAGCTTTCGCATAATCCACATGCTTTAATTCGCCGCTTTCCTGATGTACCTTTTCTTCCTTCCGCTTTGCCATCCATTGAAGTGCTACTTTGAATACTATATTGGTAAGTAACAACAGTAATGACATAACAAAAATTTCATTGTACTTATTATAATATTGCAGCTGTTTTATCTTTGTTGTAATAACCATCGTTCTTGCACCTGCTAAAAACAAGACTGCACTAATTGTTACCATAGCATTGATAAAATAATAGCTAAATACACCTAAGATTGTACTTACTGCATTTGGTGTTACCACTCGGATAATTGTTTTCAGCCAGCTATCTCCCATCAGCATAGCAGTTGTTTCCCAAGAAGCATTCATCTTGGCCAATGATTCTTTCATCATTAAATATGGAGTTGCAAAATAGTGAACAACATTACAAATAATTAAGATTAAAAACGTATTCTGTAAGCTCGTTCCAGTGAAACTAAATAGAAAAGCAAGACCTAATACCATTCCTGGAATTGTATTTGTAATTAGAGCAATTTGCTCGATTACTTTCTTCATTCTTTTACTAATCTGGCTTCTAGCTGTTACAAGCGCACTGCCATAAGATACTAATGTTCCAAACACTGCCGTTAAAAATGCTACCATCAAAGAATTCACATAAACATTTGACAACTCTGTATCTTGTAATACGCTTTGAACATTTTTCCAAGTAAACTGCAAATCATATGGCCATTCATTTACAAATGGAACTACAAAAATAACTGCAAATATGGATAATACTAACAGACAAAGTGCACTGCTAATGATTCCGCAGAACCAATCTCTGCCTTTGCTATTTGGCAATTCAATCGCTGAAATTTTATTATATCGAATATTATAACGCTCCAAATATTGTAAAATCGCGATACTAATAATCGATGGAACTAACATAATCATTGCCACAACAGAACCATTATTAAAGTTTGGAACACTTCCTAGCATTTGGTTATATAATACACTGGCGAGGACTTCATAATTTCCTCCCACTGCCGCAGGAATACCAAAATCTGTAAAACTTAAAAAGAATGCCTGAATAAATGATGCTGCCAAAGTTCCCCATAACGGTCTTAAAACGGTAATCCGAAATGTAGCAAGTGGTTTATCTCCCATAATTCTGGAAACAACCATATATTTCTTATCAATATATCCCATCGCATTAAAAATCAGCATAAACGAGATTGGAAGTGTATAAATAACATATCCTAATGTCAATCCATTAAATCCATAAATTGAGAAAAGCTGGCGTCCGCATAACCGGGTTAATAATCCTTCTTTTCCAAATGAATAAATAATTGCAAATCCATATGTAATCGTTGGAAGCAGCATAGGCAACACCGCTACAACTTGTATAAACTTTTTTAAATACTTATTTATATTTGTATAATGGATTGTATAAGCCATTAGAAATGCAATAAACGTTGTAATTGCTGCACTTACACAAGAAACCCATAAACTATTTGTGACTGCTTTTAAAAATCCTCTGCTTCCACAGACTTCACGATAAAAAGCTGTTGTAAACCCAGTATCACTCCACACCGACTTTATTAAAAGCCGAACGGATGGAATAATAAGAAAAAATATAAATATGATTGATACTAATGCAAAAATAACTTTAATTTCTTTATTCTTTGTTTTTTTCATATCCCACGTTTCCTCCTAATATTGGATGCTTCATCTATATTGAACCACACAAAACCAATTAAGCCTTATGCAAATCCTTCTTGTGTTTTAGAAGCAGCTGGATGAGAAAACAATGCATAGATATTTTTTCTTTTAATTTCCAACTGGTTTAAAATAAATTTCTTTACAAATGAGTTCTCTGGATTATGAATGATCTCATTTGGTCTGCCATACTGAGAAATTCCACCTTCATTTAAAATCAATACATGATCAGATAATGTCAATGCTTCTTCTGGATCATGTGTAACTATTATTGTGGTTAAATTGTACTCCTTTGCAATCACTTTGATTCGATCTTTAATGGATTCTTTAATTACACCATCTAATGCACTTAACGGCTCATCCAAAAGCAAAATCTTAGGTTTCATTACCATTGTTCTGGCAATTGCCACACGCTGTTTCTGTCCTCCAGACAATTGTTCAATTTTCTTTCCTAAATGTTCTCTAAGTCCCAATAATTCAATTAATTCTTCCACTTCTTCTTTGCTGGAAACATCTGGATGGTTACGCAACCCATATGTAATATTTTCATACACATTCAAATTTGGAAACAATGCATAATCCTGAAATACAATATTAAACCCTCTTTTTTCTACTGCTATATCAGTATAGTCTTCCCCATTATATAAAATTTTCCCAGCATCGACCTGAGTAATCCCCAATATTAAATTTAATAATGTTGTCTTTCCGCAGCCTGAAGGCCCTAAAATCGATACAATCTCTCCATCTTCAATTTGCAGATTAATATCATTTAAGATAGTAACTTTGTCGTACGTCTTTTTGATATGTTCCAATTTCAGCATAATTTATTCTCTCCTTCTTTTTTCTTTTTCTATTTACCTACTACTAAAAAACAACTAAGTTTCATTCAAATTTTATATAATATCTTGCTATACTTTCATCTGGTATTTCCACCAGACGCCGTCATTATAACAGCCTAATTTTTCCATATCAATAAAATCCATATCAATATTATGTTAATAACATGTAAAGAACGATTCGATACTTTGTAGTTTTTTTACAAATTCTTTCCTGATTAGATTTTAATATATGGATTAACATATTCTCTTATTCTTTCACTTTGATATGAGCAAAATCCCACTATTTTACATAATAATTCTCATTTCAAATCTCTGTAGAATAATTACAAGAAAAAGGCTTTTTTATCTACTATATTCATCAAACTTTTAAAAAAATCTTAGATTTTAATTTGCAAAATTCAAGTTAAATCTTCGTAAATCTCAAAAATTTACCTTATATTAGGAGAAAACTATCACTTCAAACCATATTTTTTCCTTATTAAGTATGATTTTTCATATCAAAAGAAACTTTCACCAAAGCTTTCTTTGTTTTATATAATAAGCATACAATAAATAAAAGTGGAAATAGTGCAACTTTAAATAGAACTTCTGCAAGCAAATTGCTAAAATCAGAGTTACAATATAGAAAAAGTGAAATATCTAGTTTCTTGACTCTACCAAATTGATATAGGAGGTTAATTTTAATGGAATATTCTTCAATTTTTCACGATATGAATAAGCGGTACTGTTATGCGTTAGAAAAGGGGAAATTTTTATTTCGAATTCGCACGAAAAGAAATGATATGAACAAAGTTATTCTGCATTATCAAGATAAATATATCCCTGTACAATATCTGGACACTAGAAAACAAATTGAAATGAAAAAAATAGCAAGTGACAGTTACAGTGATTATTTTGAGGCAGTTATTTTGATCGATGTAATTTGTCTGCGTTATTTCTTTGAATTAACGGATCTGTCGGGTTCTACTGTTTATTATGGTAATTATGAATTTTATGAACACGAGATTACAAATAGGGATTGTATGTTTGATTGTCCTCAAAATTTACGAGAAGAAGAACAATTTTTAATTCCTGAATGGGCAAAAAATAAAATCGCTTATCAGATTTTTCCATCTCGATTTGCAAGCAGCAAACAAGTAGAAGCGGAGATTTGGTATAAAAAACCAATTCATCATAGAGACAATTTACAAGGAGATTTGCAAGGCATTATTCATCACCTTCCCTACATAAAAGATTTAGGCATTGATATTATTTATCTTACTCCTATTTTTACTTCCGATTCTACACATAAATATGATACTATTGATTACTATCAAATTGATCCATCCTTTGGAACAAACGATGATTTACATGAATTAGTTCAAAAGGCTCATGCAATGGGAATGAAAATTATTTTGGACGCTGTATTTAACCACACCTCTCCAAAATTCTTTGCTTTTGAAGATATCCAAAAGAATCAAGAATCTTCTGTTTATCGCAATTGGTATTTCATTGAAGAATTTCCTTTAAAAAAAGGCTCACACACAGAAAAACCAAATTATAAAAGTTTTTCTTACTATGGAGGAATGCCAAAACTCAATTTACGGAATCCAGATACAGCCAACTATTTTATTCAAGTAGCATGTTACTGGCTCCAACAATATCAAATTGACGGCTGGCGGTTGGATGTGGCAGATGAAATTAGTCATGTTTTCTGGAAAAAATTTAGAAGGGCAATCAAAGAAATTAATCCGAACGCATTGATTATTGGAGAAATTTGGCATTATGCAGGTGATTTTTTGGAGGGAGATGAATGGGACAGTGTTATGAATTATCCATTTTATTTCTCGGTTCGAGATTTTGTGGCTGAGGGAAGTATTACTGCTACAAAATTTCTCGAAAACTTGGGATTTGTAAGAGGAAATCTTCACCAGAAAGTCTATCCCGTTTTATGGAATCTTATAGATAGCCACGATACACCACGATTTTTACATATATGTGGAGAAGAAAAAGAAAAGCTAAAACTTGCAGCAGCTTTACAGTTATTGATGCCTGGTATCCCAATGATTTATTACGGAGATGAATATGGAATGACAGGAGGTCCTGATCCAGACTGTAGAAGAGGAATGGTATGGGATGCAGATTATCAAGATAGAACCATGCACCATTGGTATCAATCTTTAATCCAAGTTAGAAAAAAATTTCCATGTATTACAGAAGGCACTATCGTGAATACGAAAGCAGTGGATGAAACAGGCGTGATCCTTTTAACACGCCAGTTATCCGATCAGAAAATAACCATTATCTTTCATAGCAAAGAATCTGAAATAGAATTATCAGAATATGCTGGGCAGACTGATTTAATTACAGGTAACCCATTCAACGGCATATTAAAAGCCTATGAAACCATTGTTATCAATAGTAGCAATTTATAAGTAAAACTAAAATTTAACATATATTTAGAAAGATTTCGGATACCGATGCCCTAAGATCCGAAAATATAGTTTACGAAAAGGCAGGCAACACCAGATCCATTCATACAGTCTAAGCCAGAGCGACTGGTTGGATACTTGCCTGCCCTTTCGCCCTATTCCTTTTACAAGAGCTATAATTTGGTGATCTTGAATTCCTGTTTCCAGTTGTACTTGATTATCTCCACAAAGCACATATCCATCGCTTCGTACTTTTACAATCCGATGAAGTACAAAACTTCCATCTTTCCTGTGGTATAAAACAATATCATTAGGATGCAATGTCTTTCCTTTCTGAACTAACATAACCCAATCTCTTCCCTCTCGTATCAGTGGAAGCATACTGCTTCCTCTTGGATAAAGCTGAAATTCTCCACCACTATCCAATACCTCTTGAATTACTGCTTCAAACTCCTTTAGTTGATACCGCATCGTCCAATACCTCCAAATCTGGATATACCGTATATCCCCATTGCTTCACAGGCCAATTTAATCGATACTGTGTAAATGCATCTTCTATAATTTCAAATGCAAATGCATGTTCCAACCAAGCATGACGGATCTGCCTGCCCTCTCCCAATGGCTCTACTGCTACCAATTCTGCCGTATAAACTCCCTTTGCCAACATTTTTGTATCCAATCGAAGATGTACTTGTTTTTGACTGTCTTTTTTGAATGCTCCTAAGCTTTCCGACACCGATGTTCCAATCACCTGCTGCTCCTGGTTATGAATAGTCAGTCGAATATGCAAATCTTCAATCTTTTCTTTCACCTGATAACGAATACAAACCGTTAATCCTTCTGCTGCTGCAAATGCAGGATTTCCCTTAAAATCCAATGCACAAAATCGAAGTTTTCCTGACGTCTTACGCAGATCTAATTTCTCATTATATGTATAATGTTGTTTCATCTGCACAACACTTCCAAGATACACCGCAATTGCCTTCTCTGGATCTCCATCAAATATAATCTTTCCGGAATCTAATACAATGCAGCGGTCGCATAATGAACGAATTGTTTCCATATTATGGGATACATATAAAATTGTTTTCTGTTCATCTTCGGACAACTCTGTCATTTTTTCCAAACATTTCTTCTGAAACTTCATATCACCTACAGCCAGAACTTCATCCATCAAAAGAATTTCTGAATTCAAATGGGCGGCTACTGCAAATGCCAGCTTCACATACATTCCACTCGAATAGCGTTTCACTGGAGTATCAATAAATGTTTCACACTCTGAAAATGCAATGATATCCTCTATTTTTTCATCTACTTCTCCCCGTTTCATTCCAAGAATTGCACCATTTAGATAAATATTTTCCCGTCCTGTCAGCTCTGCATGAAATCCAGTTCCTACTTCTAGCATACTGGAAATTCGCCCTTTAATTCCAATTGCCCCTTTCGTTGGAGCAGTCACTCTTGCCAGCAGTTTAAACAGCGTTGATTTTCCAGCCCCATTCGCCCCAATAACGCCAATCCGCTCTCCTTTATATACATCAAATGAAATATCCTCTAATGCATAGAAATGTCCCTCCTCTGGGCGGTGACTCTGTCCAATCTTCTCATTTGGATCTTCTTTACCACGTTTTTTCGCCCACCAGCTCTGGAATTCTCTCTGCAATGTCCCACGTCCAATCACACCTAATTGATATTCTTTTGCTAACTGCCGTACCCGAATTACTACTTCTCTTTCTCCCATCTATCCTATCCATCCTATACTGTATCCATAAATGTTCGCTGCGTTTTATTAAATAATAACATTCCAAACAATGCAATCCCTACTGTTACGATAAAGGCAATGCTAAACCATACGATTGGAAATGTTCCACTCCCCAGCCAGCCACATCGGAAACATTCCACCGCTGGAGCAGCTGGATTCACCAAAAGCATCCATTGCCACTGCTTTGGAATCTCAGACATTGGATATACTACAGGCGTTGCATACATCCAAAGCTGTACTCCAAAATCTACCAATACTTGTAAATCACGATATCTTGTCGTAAAAGAAGCTAAAATCATTCCTGTTCCTATTGCCAAGAGCGCAAGCTGTAATAAAACTAGTGGGGTTATAAGACAGAACCAACTAATCTGTACATCAGTAGTATACTGATACCATACCACAAACAGCAGAAACAGCAAAAATTGTGCTCCAAACGTAATTAGTTTCGACAACGACACTGAAATTGGCATAACGACTCTTGGAAAATAAACCTTTCCAAATAGTCTTGCATTTCCCACAAATGCATTTGCCGTCGTCTGTAAGCATCCTGAAAAATACGACCACAAAATATTTCCAGCCATATAAAACAGGAAATCTGGAACCCCATCTGTAGAAATACTCGCAATTCTTCCAAACACTACCGTAAATACAACCGTTGTAAGCAGCGGTCGAATCAAAATCCAAGCTGGTCCCAAGATGGTCTGCTTATACATTGTTTTAAAGTCTCGTCTTACAAATAGGAAAATTAAATCTTTGTATTCCAAAATCTCTTTTATATTTAACTGGAAAAAAGAAGTGCTTGGACGAATTTCCATCGTCCAAGTTTCTTTTCCTAAATCTACGTACTCCCTCTTTTTATCCATAAAGCATCCCTATTCCTCAATACAATTCGCCTCTCGCAAAGAGTTTAAAAACTTTTCCACCCCTTGCTGTGCCTGATCCCTACTCACTTCATATTCTTGGAGTAATACTTGAATCAATTCTTCTTCCGTTTTCTCTTTTTCTAGCTGTTCCCATAAAAAACTTCCTGTATCATTTAAATGAAGCATTCCATGAAATGACTTACTCGCCTCTCCAATCGCCACTACGATGCTCTGATCTCCGATCTTTCTTAAAATGAATCCTTCTTTTACTCTCATAATTTGATTCCTTTCTTTCCTATTTGTCCTGCCTCATTCCTTGATATGCCACCAATGCTGCTTCCCTATCTTTTGTACACTCCAACTGATAAAATGGTACTTCCTGTAAAAATCGTTCCATCAACTTCAAAAAGCAACTCAGTATTTCTTCATCCTCGGGCATCAACACTTGATGAAACAAACGCAACAATACTTCTTTGTAATTTATTCGACGAATTTTATTTTCCGTTCCTCTCAACAGAAAACTACAGGCTTTCAACGGAACTGCTGTATTCACTCCCCAGTTTTCTTTTCCCTGCCAGGGCGTTCCACAGGCATAGAACTGTCCATCCATATGGCGAATAATCGGCTTATCTCCATTAATCACACAGGCTCTTTCACCAAATGTCTCAAGCCAGTAACGAGTATGTGTACTTTTGCCCACACCACTCTTAGCTGTAAATGCATATCCTTCTCCATCCACCCTCACAATGGAAGCATGAAATACAAACGCATCAAAGCGAGGGAGCTGTTTGGCAATATTACGATAGAGGCAGATACTCTCACAATACCCTTTTGAAACCCCTTCCACCGTCTGCTCTTGAGTAATCTCCTCTTCCGTTGCCTCCACAATTATATCTGGCTTTTTCTCAGACTGAGAAACAATCCAGTCTTTACATTGGTTTTCTATAAAAGAATATCGGTTATTTACGCGAATATAAACTCCAGCCATTAACATATCAAACATTATTTCATATTCCTTTTAAAATTCTATTTCTGCCTCTTCAAATTCTGGGTTCGGAACTGACTCAGACGCCTGAGAATTAACAGCCTCCGTCGTTTGAGCATCTGTTTCTGGTGTACTCGTTTCCGATACACTTGGAACATCTACCTCACCTGTACTCGCTTCTGATATCGTTGTTTCCTCCAAGCTTTCCATTTCAGTTTCCGTTTCCTTAGAAGTCAACTCTTGTGTCTCCGTCTCCTGTTTCTGTTCGCCCGTTGACCCTTTGGTACTTGTATGAATCTCTTGTGTATCACCTGTTTGTTGTGTATTTGCAGTCTGATTCCCACAACCAGTCAAGACAAAACCAATTACACATCCAAGCACCAACATCTTTTTTATATTATTTTTTCTCATAAAAACTTCTCCTATACCATTATTTAACATATAATTCAGGGTTAAAAGATATTTTACCCCTACGATATTAGTTTATCATATTTCTAGCCACTTTTAACAGGTGAACCTCCTCCACCGAAAGAGGTGGAGACTTCGTAAGAAGATTGGTATTTCAGTCTCCACCTTTTTAGGTTACCCTTATTCTTACAGGCGTATCCACTTCGCCACTACGGTATAGGACGCTTACGTCCACAACCTTACTTTTTCTCAATATATTTAATGCACCATTTACATCTGCATTCAACCGTTTTCCATCCGATGTTTGATACAACCCTCTTTGTATGCGTCTTCCACTAAAATGATAGCTTTGCAGATGATCTGCATGGTACACAGGTATCTCATCCTTATCCCAAAAAGATGCTTTTGAGGTATAGCTTTCCTCCTGTTTCACAAAAGCAAGACCATTTAATTCACAAAGATATTCCAGTTTTGAACGTAATTTTCCATATGGAATATTGACAAAGTTCTCTTAGAATGCAGTACTCTTCTTTTGACAGATGTTTCGCTTGTTGTTTTACTGTAAGATACATCGTCCCTCCTTTCTCTCAGATTTCGTGTGTTTCCTATACATTGATTCTATCACATTTTTTAACTAATTACGAATCACTTCAACAAAAATACTTGGCATTCCTCTCCCGCCTGTAGAGGTGGGAGTATTCTGCCTAAAATTTGATAAAATATTCCATAAACTAAATTAGAAAGAGGGGGCTATATAATGTAATATAATCCCCCTGTTTACCATGCTTTAATTTCTTATATCAAAATGCTGCGTCACCCTCTCCAAAATCACCATCCTTTCAATCTCCTAATTTAACATACAATTTTGTATGACAATTTACCACCCAAATCCTACATCACCCTCATCAAAGTCTGGGCCTGATGCAGCGATAATATCTTCCACTTCAAAATCTACTCTTTCGATCTCTGGCTCTGTATAATGTTTTTTCATAACTCATCTCCTATTTTTATTTTATAAGCTTAGGTCATGCCTTTTGATACAAGCATGACCCTTATATCATTTTATGGTCTTGTATATTCTACAATTTCACTGTAAATGGTCTGCTCTACTCCGTTTGTATCTTTATATGTAACATATCCTCTTCCATAAATGGTCGATCCACTGGAGCAAGATACATTTGTAACATAAGTACCTAATAAGCCTTTTGTTGTTGCTGTTGATTTCACAATACCTGCTGTTTTCAATGTAAAGTCTGTCTTTCCAATGGCTTCCTTATTAGTTAAAATAATACCATGTGAAACTACCTGACTGCTATTTGTAACTTCTGTTGGAACGGAACGATTTGCTGTAAATACAATTTTCATTGTAGATTCATTATAATCAGCTATACAGCTAACTTCTGCCTGTTTTTGCACTGGCGCAGATTTGTACACCGCTGTTAAGGTTACATCACTTGTTACATAAAAACTATAGGTTGACACATAAGATAATATGTTTCCATTGCTATCTAACCAATAACCAAACGTTCCTTCATCCGTAGAGGATGGTGCCGTAACGGTTACCTTATCTTTATAATTATAAGTATCTTTCGGATTTTGAATTTCTCCACCCACGACATTTATCGTATAAGTAACCGGAGCTGGAGTAAAATCATTGTAAATCTCAACTTTTGCAGTTTGAGACAGTCGCTCCATCTGACTCGTAGAATTAGAATCAGCAATTGTAGATACAGTAATATAATAAGTTCCCTTATCCATACCTGTTAAAACAGTACTTGTAGTATCAGCGGCTGTCGTTAATGTCTTTGCATCGCTCATATCTTCATTTGAGGAATAAGTTACTTTATATCCTGTAACTGTCCAATCACTTGTTGTAGAAACAGCATCCCATTCTACAGCAATTTCATAATTATTGGAGTAATATGCCTTAACATTTGCTGGAGCCCCTGGACCTTTATCGTCTTCTTCTCCAAAGCTTACTCCTGTTATATCTGCATTATTTGCGCTTGGAGCTTCTGTTTGTCCTGAATCATACTGTTCCACTTTTCTAGTAATTACATATGGACTGAAACTATTTGTAACAAAGCGAAATGTTCCTTTTTCTGGATCAATAATCGCTGGTAATTCCTCTGGATTGTCTGCGCCATCTTTATAATGCAGAACAATCAAATTATCATCTGTGCTGAAGCCATCTGGAATATTCATGGTAATTGTTACTGGTGAGCTAAGATCTGACATTTCCACTTCATTAACTTTTAAATTAATCTCCAATGCTACAGCTGAAACAGAATCATAAAGTTTCGGATCAATCGTAACAGATTCAGTAGTAGTATCTGCTACTGACAACTGTACTGATGTTGTATCTTTATTAATGGTACTAGTCTCTGTAGTTTCTCCACTCAACTGAATTGCAACAGAGTCGGATTTAATTGTATTAGAAGATACTTCTGGTGTTTCTACAATATCTTCCAAAACAAGCCCTGATTTTTCATTAATATGGCGATAATAATCATTCAAGCATTTACTTGCATCTGGGTAAAGTGTATATGACATAATATCATTTAATGTATACCCTTCTTTTTCCAACTCTCCCTCTACTCTGTTCAAGGTACTATTTAAGTTTTTCAAAATCATTTCATATGCAGTTGGATTCTTTTCGGATATCGTATTTAACCATTCATATGTACTTGAATAATAGCTGTTATAAAGAGTATTCTTTATTATGGTTGCTTGTTTATACAAAGTATTCATAGTGAACGTGAAGTTTTTCGTCAGTTCACCTGTATAATTTCCTGTACCTTTCACTGTAATGACCGCAGGAGTTACCATATCAATCGTATCAGGTTTTCCTGATGTTCCTGGAACGGTTGTTCCAATGTTATCTTTGTAGTCTACAGTATAATCTAAATCTTTATAAAGAATTTGTTCTCCATTCTTTACAACTACAGTAGGAGTGACAGGCTGTCCTGTATATTCATAAGTATCCGCTACTCCTTCTACGGTCATACCTGCAATATTCTTTGGCTGAATTGTAAATTCTTTTGTTACCGTTCCTGTATAATTTCCCTTTCCAGTAATTGTAACCTTGGCAGTTCCAGCATTAATATTATTTTCATAAGAAACTACATAAGAATATCCTTCTATCAAAGTATAATCACCAGTTGGATTAGCCACTTGTACAGCAGGTGTTTTCGCAATACCATCATAAACAATATTAGAAACATTATCTTTAAATGTAACCATATTATCTGTTAACTCTTGAGGGGATACATCTCCTACATTAATCATTAATTTTGTAGTCATATTTCCATAATGTACGGTTACATTTTGCTCTCCTGCTCGGTTTGGATTATAACCTGTACACATCTCATCAATTAATGGAATTGTCGTTTCCCCATGTGTTGTACAAGTTAACTTTAAATTAAGATCCAGATCGCTAATTGGGACTCCTTGAACCGATGCCTGAACAACTGGCTGATCTAACTCAATTTTAGTGATATCACATTTTCCCATAAATAGCTGAATCCAATTATCTTTATATTTAGTAGGATCCTCTGTTGTTGCATATCCAACAGACATATGCGTATAATTAGAATTTAAAATATTGGCACGATGTCCAGGACTGTTCATCCACGCATTTACTGCTCGTTCAGGAAGAGCAACAGCTGCACCAGCAGCAATATTCTCTCCAGTATATGCATTGGAACTTAATCCTACTTCTTCAAAAACAGAAGAATAATAGGTTCCATCTGGACGCTGATGAGCCATATTTGTAAATAATTCTTCTGCACGAATATCTGCTGCTTCTTCTAATTCGTTAAATGTAGATAATGGAAGAAGATTATTTGCAATACGCTGACGATTTGTTTCTTTCAACACCTCACGTTCATATTCCTGTTCAGTATCATAACCAGAATCCTGACCAGCCCATGGATCAAATGCATTTGTAAATCCAGCTTTCTTCAAAAGTTCTACAAAATTACTAGTACTATGTACTGCGGTTTGCCCCTGTGGCATTCTTTCACCTGTTGCTGCTACGGTCTGATTTGCATCTAAGTACAGTACCGCTGGTGATGTCATACCATGGTTCACACTATTATAGAACGCAAGCAAACCTCTCGTAGAGAATTTGGAAACATCCATTAAGAGTACCCTTGCATGAGCTTCGCTTGCAATTGTACGAAACTTTGGCAGTAAATTTTTAGAGTATGGACAATTTGGCAGATATAAAATCATAATATCCACATCTTGTAAACTTGTATAAAGTGCATTATTCTCAATCGCATTTTTGGATTCTTGGTATTTCCTGGAAGTCGTATCAATCAAATCTCCAATACCAGATTGGCTCAGCATATATGACTTACCTACATCCTTAGATGTAACTCCGTATGCATTTGCTCCCATCCAAACTTCACCAGCATTATCATCTTGATATTCGCCATCTACATACTCCCATACCCCTTCTATCTCTTCTGCACCTGAAACGACATTGGCAGCAGCAAACGTGGTAAGCATATAATTTGGCAGCAATGTTATGAATAATACTGCTACTAATATAAGTGACCCTATTTTTGTTACTGTCTTTTTCATTCATTATTTCCTTTCTTTTGTTATCGTATGGAATACAGCATACAGTTTTTACATAAAATTTGCGAAATGAATATTCTATCAACTCATATATTTTATTTATTTTTTATGTATTATAATGGATATTATATTGTTTCACATTATTTTTTGTAATATTTTTCAAACTACTGTTTCCGAACCTATTAAAACATATTTTTTTATGCTTTTCAAGCAGTTTTTTCTGTTAATTTTTTACAATATCATTTTTATTTTTAAATTTTTCATGATTTCTCCAATTATTTTATTATTTTCCAATATTGTTATATTTCTGACTCATATGCCTTATCTTTTATTAGTCTACTATTACGATCCAAACGTTTTACATAGTAATCATAATTGCTTAAAATAATTCCCATATAGATCATATCTACTACTGCAATTTGAGATGCTCGCGAAAATATTGCATCTCCATGTAAAAACTGCTGATGTGTCATACAAATTTTTAAGTCCGCATATTCACTAATTTTTGCATCTGCAAAATTAGTGATCACAATTACTGTTGCTCCCCTCTTTTTCGCAATTTTTACGACATCTACCGTATCCTTGGAACATCCTGAATAGCTAATTCCAATTGCCACATCTCCTTTTTCCAGACTGGACGCACAAATCCGCTGCAAATAATAATCTTTAAAATATCTGCAATTAATTCCTAAATAAAGCATCTTCGTAACCAGATCACTAATCGTTGTTCCCGAGTTTTCTACTCCATAAATGTCAATCCGATTTGCATGAGTAATTGCGTCAATCACTTTTGAGAACGTATCAATCGAAATGCTTTTTAATGTATCCTCTAAAATTTGGATTGTAGTTGCAATTGTTTTAGCTGGTACTTCATCAATTCGATCTGTTTTAGAAATAGGATATCCATACATTGCTGAGATTTCCTGTTCTTCTTCTCCTGCTAATTCTGCCACTAAATAGTATTTAAATTCCCGATATCCTTTAAACCCTAGTGCTTTTACAAAACGTACTACCGTTGGCTGACTCACTCCTGAAACTGTGGAAAGTTCTTCTAACGAAAGTTGTTTCACTTTTTTTATATTTGAGAGTATATAATCTGCCACCTTTTTTTCTGACATTCTAAGTCTAGAATACTTTTCTTCAATCCGAAAACAAACATTCTCTTTCAAACGAAAACCTCCTTTTTATTTCACATTTGCTCTACTATCTTTCACATGAATGAATACTAATTTTTATTATTTATTATAAAAACCCCGAGAAAAGCTACTATCTAATTTAAGTTAAATATTTGTAAGTTTTTAATCATCCAAAAACATAAGTTATAACCTTTTAGTATAATCTAATGAACGAATTGAGACTTCTTTAAAGAAATTATTTCCTTTAAAATAAAATTATATAGAAGAAACCGACACAAAATAACATGCAACAAAAAGAAGCTCCAGTGGAGCTTCTTTTTGCATATCACAATAACAAAAGAAACCACGTATGTGATCTCTTTCATTTTATTTCTTTATGATTCAAATGTAGATTTATATTCTTCTCCCCAGTCCCACATAGCATCCAAAATTGGTTTCAAACTCTTTCCAAGGTCTGTAAGATCATATTCCACTCTAGGCGGAACTTCTGGATAAACCGTACGAGTAACTAGTCCATTACTCTCCATATCACGTAGCTGTGCAGTCAATACTTTTTGCGATACACTGCCAATCGATTTTTTCAATTCTCCAAATCGTTTCTTCCCAGGAAGCAAATCACGCAAAATCAAAACTTTCCATTTATCACCAATAAGCATTAACGTAGTTTCCACTGGACAAGCTGGTAATTCTTTTTTTTCTATCTGCTCTGCCATACGATTCCTCCAATTATATATAAATAACCAATAGTTTCCTTTTGGTAACTACAGCACTTTATTGTGCCTACTTTACAATTCTTCTCTACGGAATTATCATACCATTATAACAAATACAAGTCAAGGCGTACAAACTACAAAAAACACAATAATTATAGCGTTAATTCAGACGCTTAATTATAAATTTGGCATTTAGCCATAAAACATAAAAAAGGAGGATTTTATTATGAAAAATTTGTTCTATAAGAAGCCTGTTTCGGCTTGTGGTTCTGCCTGCGGTACTGGTGACAAGAAACCTTCTGCTTGCGGCTCTGCCTGTGGTACTGGTGATGAGAAACCTTCTGAAACTCCTGTTGCCTGCGGTACTGCTTGTGGTACTGGTGATAAAAAACCTTCTGCTTGCGGCTCTGCCTGCGGTGCTGGTGATAAAAACTAAATCCAGTTATATATCCCTGTATGCCATAGTGCCTACAGGGGTATTCCACTAAAAATTTACTAATTCAAAAAACTCAACAGAAAGGAAACTACAATGGAATATTTTGCATTTCAGTGGCACATAACAGAAGCCTGCGACCAACGCTGTAAGCACTGCTATATTTATGCACTTGGCAGCCATGCGAAATTCAAAGAAATGGATCTCTCAGATATGGTAACAGTAATTGAAAACTGTAAGACTTTCTGTGAGAAGGCAGGCAGATTGCCATATCTTTATATTACAGGCGGCGATCCAATCTTACATCCTCAATTTTGGACGCTTATGAAAATCCTCAAATTATCCAACATCCCATTTGCTCTAATGGGAAATCCATTCCATTTAACAGCAGAAATATGTCATCGCCTAAAACACTATGACTGCCGTAAATACCAGCTATCCCTAGATGGGCTGAAAGAAACTCATGATGGAATTCGTCAGCAGCCTGGCTCTTATGATGCAACAATGGCTGCCATCCCACTCTTACGTGAAGCTGGGATTGATGTCGCAATTATGACTACTGTGTCAAGATGGAATTATAAAGATATCCCACTGCTTATCGATGAAGTGGTTAAAAATAAAGCTGACATTTTCGCCTTTGCTCGTTACTGTCCTTCTATGGAAGATAGGGATACTTGCTGTTCCCCAGAAGAATACCATGATATGATGGAACAATGTTGGGAAAAGTTCCAAAAATACGAAGCAGAAGGCTGTAATACTACCTTCAACCTGAAAGATCATCTTTGGATATTATTTCAATATGAAAAAGGACTTTTTGATCCAAAAACCTATCCTGATGACGAGTATGTTTATGATGGCTGTAACTGTGGTAATTGTCATTTAACTATTTTGTCAGATGGTGCAGTTTATGCTTGCCGTCGTATGGAAAGTAAAGTAGGAAATGCATTAACCGATGATTTGTATGACCTGTTTACAGGTCCAGAGTTCGATAAATACCGTATATATGAAAACTTTGAAAAATGTTCCAAATGCGAGCTGCTACGCTTCTGTCGGGGATGTCCTGCGGTAGCAAAAGGATATCACGGTAATATGTATGCACCTGATCCACAATGTTGGAAAGAAATCACAGATGAAAGGAGGCTGTAACAAATGGATGCACAAACTTGTCTGAAAAAACTAGGATATGTTGGCGTTTTGTCCTTTGCTACAGTAGATAGCAATGGCAATCCTCAGGTACGGAATATTAGTGCCATTCATTATGAGCCAGATGCGATTTATTTTTTTACTGCCAGAGGAAAAGACTTTTGCAAAGAACTTCTGGATACTGAAAAAGTGCAGATACTCGGCTACACAATGTATAAAGAAATGATCCGTCTGACTGGCACCGTGAAACCCACTCCTGAGGATGAACAAGAAAAATGGAGAGATGTTATTTTTAACGAACAGCCCTATCTTTCTAACGTATATCCTGGTGATACTCGCAACATTGGCATTATTTTTTGTATTAGAGATATGTCCATTGAATATTTCAATCTGGGGGTAAATCCAATCTTTCGAGAAAGCTATGTAATCGGCAATGGTATGATCCAGCCCAAAGGATATATGATTTCTGACGAGTGCATTGGATGTGGTACCTGTCAAACAGTATGTCCACAGCAAGCGATTGAAAAAGGCAGCCCTTATTCTATTCGTCAGAACAACTGTCTGCACTGCGGCAACTGTTTTGAACACTGTCCCGTTTCCGCAATCAAACATCGAGTAAAATGATAAGGAAGTATAAAAAGATGACTACAACAGAGTTTTTAAATTATTTACAGAAAGAAATCCATACAACGGTTGCTGCTACTATAGATGATAGCGGACTTCCCATTACCTGTGCGATTGATATAATGGACACTGACAAAAACGGATTGTACTTTCTCACAGCAAAAGGCAAAGGATTTTACAACAGACTAAAAAGCCATAACTATATCGCATTAACTGGCATGAAAGGCAAAAATACCATGTCTTGTGTGGCAATATCAGTCCGTGGTAAGATAAAAGAACTTGGGAGCAACTTACTGCCACAGCTATTTGAAAAAAATCCTTATATGAACGAGATTTACCCTACCGCCCAATCGCAAAAAGCTCTCACTGTCTTTGTATTATATGAAGGAAATGGTGAATGGTTTGATCTCTCTAAAAAACCAATTGAACGTTTTTCTTTTTCTTTCGGTCATACAGAGAAAAAGAAAGAAGGCTATTTTATTACAGACTCCTGTATTGGGTGTCGAACTTGTGAATTAGTCTGTCCACAAAACTGCATTGACTTTACTTCAAAACCAGCAATAATCCGACAAGAAAATTGTTTGCATTGTGGAAACTGTATAAATATTTGTCCGCAGAATGCTATTATTCAAGAAAAATAGGATTGAAAGAACTTTTCCCTATTCTTGCTGCGGCATTAGGAGGTAAAAATGACACAAACAGAAAGACGAATCTATTTAATTCAAGAGCTGCTTCGTGAGCATCCAAGCTACTCAAATATAAAAATTCCTGCCAATGAACAAGACCAAAAAAATTTACTCCGTTCTCTTTTCAATATTCGTATGCCGCAACCTATCAATCAGGATTTTTTAACAATACAGGATGCGTATTTACAAGAAGAAATAAAACAAAAAGGAATTACCGACCTTTCTAATCTAACTCCCATACAGAATAACATTTATCTTTGGCAGGGTGATATTACTACTTTACGCTGTGATGCTATCGTTAATGCAGCGAATTCTCAAATGCTTGGCTGCTTTGTTCCCTGTCATAGCTGTATTGATAATGCGATTCATACTTTTTCTGGTGTTCAGCTTCGGATCGCCTGTGAAGAAATAATGCAAAAACAGGGCCATGCAGAAGAGACTGGCAAATCAAAAATTACACCTGCATACAATCTGCCTTGTAACTATATCTTGCATACAGTCGGTCCAATTGTTCATGGGTCGCTCACCAAAAAAGAGAACGACTTACTGGCTTCCTGCTATCACTCCTGCTTAACACTTGCAGAACAATACGGAGTAAAAAGTATTGCATTTTGCTGTATTTCAACAGGCGAATTTCACTTTCCAAATGATAAAGCAGCGGAAATTGCAGTTAAAACAGTAAAAGAATATAAAAAGCAGACGAATAGTAAAATTGACGTGATATTCAATGTTTTTAAAGAGAGCGATTTCAACATTTACAATAAGTTACTCAGATCACAGAGAATATGAAGAAAGGCGGTGTGCATAATGTTTGGCAGAAGAACCTTTAGAATTTATGATACGAAAAATGGTATCGAAAAGCTGCGGGAGGCACTGAAGCAGGCCGAAACTGTCATTATCGGTGCAGGAGCAGGTCTTTCTACTTCTGCTGGATTTACTTATACAGGTGAGCGCTTTAAAAAGTATTTCCATGACTTTCATCTGAAATATCATTTTAGTGATATGTACTCTGGAGGATTTTACCCATATAACACCCTTAAAGAATATTGGGCATATTGGAGTCGCTATATCTACATTAACCGCTATATGAATCCTCCAAAGCCTGTCTATAATCAGTTACTCAACTTAGTAAAAGATAAGGACTACTTTGTTATCACCACAAATGTAGATCATTGTTTCCAAAAAGCAGGCTTTGATCGGCACAGAATATTTTACACACAAGGAGACTACGGTCTATTCCAATGCAGTGAACCTTGTCATCCGAAAACTTATGATAATGAAGACCTCATTCGCAAGATGGTGAAAGCACAAGGCTTCGACATTGCCGAAGATCATACATTAATTTTTCCTGAGAATGTAACCCTTAAAATGTCCATTCCAACTGAACTAGTTCCCCATTGTCCGAAGTGTGGAAAGCCTATGAACATGAACCTGCGATCCGATGACAGTTTTGTACAGGATGATGGATGGAACATTCATGCCAGATATTATGAAGATTTCCTGCTTAAGCACAAGAACATGAAAACACTATTTCTTGATCTAGGCACTGGGGCAAATACACCAGTCATAGTAAAGATACCCTTTATGCGCATGACAAAGGAGTGGCCAGATGCTACCTATGCCAGCTTGAACTACGGTGAGGCCTTTGCGCTAAACGAAATTAAAAAGAAATCCATTTGTATCAATGATGATATTGGGAATATCTTAAATAAGCTTTAACTATATTCAAACCCAACAAGTCTTAAGTAAATAGCCAGAAAGTACACAAAATAATCACTCCAGGCGGGTAAGTTGTTTCAACTTATCCGCTTTTTTTCGCAACATCCAATTGTGTGATTCTCCATATCACAGCAGTTCACCTCAAAATCTGGACTTTAACATTTCAGCAAATTCTTCCACATAAAACCCAGAATTGTTCTTTTTCCAAAAGGCGCAATAGGTTTTTTCAATTGGCTCACCATTTCGGGTCAACAGGATTCGGCTAACAACTGTATCAAACCACACTTGTTCCCCAATTACATCGACGGGCATATACCCCTGTCCTGTAACGATTTTCAGCCTAGCGTCCTGCAGGGTCTCTGCGAAAAGGAACTCTCCATGCAGCCCTACAATCTCATCATAATAACGTTGTTCTTCCTCCTGGCCAGATGGATTTATGACAAGAATACAGGGTGTGTTTTTCAAATCATGCACATCAAGCTGATCTAAATGGCACAGCGGATTTCTAGATGATATTTCAATGTAGGTCGTACTTTCAGAAAGGATCATATTGTTGTATGCGCCAGAGAATGCCCGCCGTTGGTCGTTTAAAACCAGATCCACAGTATCATTTTCAAGCGCATGATAAAGGTCTTCATGACTTCCGTTCATGGTTTTAATTTCTACTGTCGGATATTTTTCGGAAAACATGGCAACTGCCTCCGAAAATTCATTTCCATGATAGCCCTTGTAATATCCAAGTCGCAGGATAGCGGCATCTTTTTTATCGATTCGCTTTGTTTCTCGGATAAGCTGCTCTAAGTCTCCGCGGATGATCAGACTTTTTCTGTAAAAATGTTCCCCTGCGGGTGTCAGACTGAAAGTGCGATTATGGCGCTCTAAAAGCTGTACCTCCAATTCTTCCTCTAATTTTTTTATCTGCTGGGAAATAGCAGACTGCGAAACATGACATGCATCCGCTGCATCATAAAAATTCCCGTGCTCTACAACGGCCTGCAGATACTCAATTTGACGAAATAACATAGGCACCCTCCTTTTGATAGATACAGTTATTATATATTGATTACTCAAACTTATCAATATGTTAAGTATAAAGAATTGATTGAAAAGAATAACAATACTATACTATAAGCAAAACAACTAACGGAGGGAATCCATATGGGAAATAATCTGATCATCTATTATTCACGCACTGGTGAAAATTATGTAAATGGCAGTATTAAAAATCTAGCCAAGGGCAATACAGAGATATGTGCAGAGTTTATCCAGAAGGCCGTCGGCGGAGACCTGTTTGAGGTGAAAACCGTCAATCCCTACGCCGCAGACTATTACGAATGCATTGATGAAGCCAAAAAAGAGCTTCGTGCAAACGCCCGTCCAGAACTGACCGAATATCTGGACAGTATCGACAAGTATGACAATATCTTTGTCTGTGGTCCTTGCTGGTGGGGAACCTATCCTATGCCAGTTTTCACACAGTTGGAAAAACTTGATTTCACTGGAAAAAAAGTCATGGCACTGATGACTCATGAGGGGAGCGGCCTTGGAAGCTGCGAGCAGGACTTGAAGAAGCTCTGCAAGGGTGCTAGCTTTGGCACTGGCATGGCCGTTCACGGAGCAGATGCGGTAAGATCCGAAAGGGCTGTTGCGGCATGGGCAAAGCAAAATCTGTAATTTAACTACGGTGCGATTGAAATTTATGGTGAAAGATTTTTTGTAATCCATCCCTAAAGAAAGCCGCCGCATCAATTACTGGATAGCAAACAACTGCTTTGGAGATTACCATACCCACAGCATGAATGTACTTTGCTGCATGATGAAACTAAAAAATAAGGAGGAAAATGCAATGAAAGATGTTGTACTTTGGGCAGGTGCCGGTCAGATCGGCCTTGCCATTGCAAGAAGAGTTGGCTTTGGAAAGAAAATCGTTGTCGGTGATAAGAGGATTGAGAACGCACAAGCCATGGCAGACATTATGAACAATGCAGGATATGATGTGACCCCTGTCGAAATGGATCTGGCAAGTCGTGAATCCATTCTGAACCTAATCACAGAAGGTCAGAAATACGGCGAGATCGCTATTCTGATCTCTGCGGCGTGTGTATCCCCAAGTCAGGCATCTATAGAAACGATCTTAAAAGTCGATCTCTATGGTACTGCTGTTCTTTTGGAAGAGGTCGGCAAGGTCATTAAAAACGGCGGTGTGGGTGTTCACATTTCTAGTCAAAGTGGATGGCGGATGCCGCAGCTGGGCAATGAGATCGACGATCAGCTGGCAACCACCCCTACTGAAGAACTGCTGTCACTCCCAATCTTACAACCTGAACATATCAAAGATACACTTCATGCATATCAGATGGCAAAACGCTGCAACGAGAAACGTGTTATGGCACAAGCCTGTAAATGGGGCGCACGCGGTGCAAGACTTAATGACATTGCTCCAGGTATTATCGTTACTCCATTGGCAGTGGATGAATTCAATGGTCCTCGTGGTGATTTCTATAAGAATATGTTTGCAAAATGTCCTGCTGGTCGTCCTGGTACAGCAGATGAAGTTGCAAATGTTGCCGAATTGCTGATGAGTCCAGCTGGAGCTTTTATCACAGGTACTACAATTCTGATTGATGGCGGAGCGACTGCAAGTTATTATTACGGTCCATTGAAACCTCAAAATTAAGTATTTTAATCAAGCCAGAGGGTACTTGAACCATCTGGCTTGTCATGTATAATATAAGGAGAATTATCTATGGCAAACTATAAATTCTTTCCAGAAATCAAGAAAAATTTCGGTTTTGGCTGTATGCGTCTGCCAATGAAAGGCGATGAAGTTGATACCACGCAAATGAATGACATGGTGGATTATTTTATTGCCAATGGCTTCAACTATTTTGATACCGCCCATGGGTATTTAGGGGGAAAGAGTGAAACAGCACTGCAGGAGAGCCTAGTAAAACGGTATCCTCGTGAGCAGTACATCTTGACCAATAAATTATCCACCCACTTCTTCCAGAAAGAGGAAGAAATCCTCCCATTATTTGAGCAGCAGCTTGCCACTTGTGGTGTGACTTATTTTGATTTCTACCTCATGCATGCCCAGGATGGCGCAATTTTTGAGAAATTCAAAAGGTGTCAGGCATATGAAACGGCTCTGCTGCTTAAGGAACAGGGAAAAATCCGTCATTTGGGCATCTCCTTCCATGACAAAGCGGATGTTCTGGAACGGATTCTGACCGAGTATCCACAAGTCGAGGTCGTGCAGATCCAGTTCAACTATGTAGACTATGAGGACGCCTCTGTGGAAAGCCGCAAGGTGTATGAAGTCTGCGAGAAACATGGAAAGCCAGTGATCGTCATGGAACCAGTCAAAGGTGGCAGCCTTGTGAATCTCCCTCAGGAAGCCCAGCAAGTATTTGATGACCTGCACGCCGATATGAGCTATGCAAGCTATGCTATTCGTTTCGCTGCAGGCTTTCCGAATATCTGCATGGTGCTGTCTGGTATGAACGACATGACACAGATGCAGGATAATGTCAGCTATATGAAGGATTTTCATCCGCTTTCTGATTTGGAAAAGGAAGCTGTTCAAAAGGTTTGTAATATTTTCCGTTCCATGAATATAATCTCGTGTACTGGTTGCCATTACTGCGTGTTGGACAACGATTGCCCCAAACACATCCAGATCCCAGAGCTGTTTGCCTGCTACAATGAAAAGACCACCTTCCACAATTGGAACCAGGATTATTACTATCACAATATCCTTACAAGAAACCATGGCAAAGCCTCGGACTGCATCAAGTGCGGAAAGTGCGAGAAAATCTGTCCCCAGCATCTGCCGATTCGCATGTTGCTTCAAGACGTAGCAAAGGAGTTTGAGCAACATGGATGATCGGGAATTGATCATTGAAGCTTACCAGAAGATGTATCAAGCTATGATCACCAAGAATGCAAAAAAGCTGGACGAAGTTCTGGACAACAGCTTTGTACTGATCCATATGACTGGAATGCGGCAGTCCAAGCAGGTTTTTATTCGGGCCGTTCTGGATGGAACGCTGAACTATTTTTCTGCTGTGCATGAACATATGCTAGTAGAAGTAAATGGCACTACAGCGATAATTATTGGTCAGTCCTATGTGGCAGCGGCCGTGTTTGGTGGTGAACACAGCAACTGGCATTTGCAGCAGAAGTGTAGTCTGAAAAAGATAGATGGACATTGGAGAATTACGAGAAGCGTTGCTTCAACTTATTAAACACAAAATATGGAGGAAAAATAATGGGTAAATCGTTAATTGTATATTATTCCTGGCCAAATGGAAACACAAAAAAGATTGCTGAGATGATTCAGAAAGCAATTGGTGCGGATATCGTTCGCATTGATACTGTCATTCCGTATTCTGGAAGTTGCAATGATGTAGTTAAACAAGGACAGGATGAAGTCAATCGCAGCTATAAGCCAAAAATCAAGCCTCTTGGGATAGATCTGGAAAATTATGATACCGTTATTACTGGAACCCCGACATGGTGGTATACCATGGCTCCAGCGATGCTGACTTTCCTGATCTCCAACAATTGGACAGGAAAGACGGTCATTCCTTTTATGACGAACGGTGGCTGGCCTGGCCATGTCATTCAGGATATGAAAAAGGCCTGTAAAGGTGCCAAATTTGTCCACGAAAAGGAAATTCAGTTTGATTCGGAAGGCGGTGATCGCATGGTGACCAGTCAGAAGGAACTGGCCGAGTGGATCAGATCCCTAAAACAATAAAAGAAGATTAACCTCATAAGTATAATCAGAATGATTATTATACAATAATTGCAGTCTGGTAAAGCAATAGCTATACCAGACTGTTTCTTATCTGGGACTCTTGTTCCATATTGTGACTGCATTTTCTACCTATATAATAACTCCGATTTCAATAATCCAAAGAAATTTTCCATCACAGCATTATCCAGGCATCTACAACAGAAATCTTAAAATCTATAGCTTTTGGGAGCTGGATTTAACCCTTCCATACCGTGTTTTAAATAAGCATCTCGCCATTTCTGAATATCGCTCTTATGGACATAATATTCTTCTGCTAATTTTTTTACTCCCCCTGCTCCTTGTAAATATTTTTGTACAATTTCCAATTTTAGTTTTGGTGAATACATCTTTTTTCCTGATGACATGAAAAACCCCTTTCATTAGACTTCTATTTTGTCTAACAAAAGGGGTTCACTTCATGAACAGCTATCTAAGGATATGAAAAAAGCCGCCTCGAGAAAATTCCAAACGGCTGAATATGTACTATATTTATATTGCTTTAGAACAGTTGATCTAAGAACAGCCACCTTTTCGATTAGCAAGTTCACAGTTTGCTAATCGGGTTTTGGCTGAAAGTTCAAATCTTTCCGGGTATAAGAAAAGCCCGAAAGCCTTGATTTAAAAGGGTTTCGGGCATTGTTCGCTAGCGTCCCTGGCGCGATTCGAACGCGCGGCCTTTCGCTTAGGAGAATCAAACATACGTTTTCTTCTCCGTCAATGTGTGTTAATCCAAGTCAAGTAGAATCAAGGATTAAAAGCACTTTCGAATCAATTCTGGTCAATCTAAATATCATCTCTGTCAACCTTAGACAACCCTAAAATTTTAGTAAAATGTTTGCAACTGCTAACAATAGGGTTGAAGTTCATTGTCAATGGCTCTGCATAAGATCGGCTATCACGCCCGTCATACGGGAATGATAAACAATATTCGATTGATCCGATTTACTACTTATAATATACTGTAAAATGGTCAGTTTGTCTACGCAAATTTGACTACACGATACAATTCAAGATAACACAGATCATCATTTCCAAAACGTATCGTATTCTGAAAGTCATCAGAGCAACTGTAAACGCCAATTAATACCGTATCCCAAGAGCAGCCTAAAGGCTCTTTTTCGGGTGTTCGTGTGTTTACACAACAAGAATTTATTTGTCTAATGTCAATTTCAATCTTACCGTAATCTAATCCATTCAGAAATTGCTGCCTCTGCTTCTCTCGCAAGAGACTCTTGTTCAGAATTTATCACATCTGACATATCAGCTGAATCTTCTATCATCCCTTCGGGGTTATTTGACTCAATAAAGCTATGGACCGCGTTTTCATACTCTATCACTTCCGGTTTCAATCCTTCAGATTCCATATCTTTTACATAATTTTTTGCTTTTTGAGATATTGGATCTTGCCCGGACAGAACAAAAAGTGTAGGCGGAAAATCTTTTTCCAGCTTATCTGCATTGAGTCCAGTAGTCCACGGGTAGCACAATACCAACGATGCCATATCAAAATCTGATTTTTGCAGCAATCTCGTGCTGTCTGCGGCATAATAGGCTCCGGCACTGTAACCGATCAAAGTAAATTTTGACGGATCTATGCCGTAAGTCTCTGCTTGATCCGCAAAGTATAATACGACATCTCTTATTTCCTCACAGCCATAAGATACAGGCTTAACATCTGCCTTTGTGTAGTTGATTGTTACCACAACTACATTCCATTCACTTGCGATTCGATCACTTTGGGTATCAAGCACATCAGCGTCTCCTCCGACAAAGCCGCCTCCGTGGATATTGAAAACAACCGGCAGTGGTTCATCGCCAATCGTATCAGGCACATAAAGATTTGCCTTTATACTGACTTTTCCGTTTCTTGGAATCTCTATGCGTTCTCCGATCAGCTCACGATTATCTTTGACAAGCTTTGCACGTTGCCTTTCATTTTCTGCTCGATATGAACTTAAAAACATATTAAATATGACAAGTAATGCAAAAAACAAAAAAGAGATGAACGATAATGTTATTATTTTCGTTTTCCATTTCTTTGGTAATTCCCTGAATCTCATTCTATCACCTCATCATGACCATTAACAGTGATCCTAAAGTCATCCAGATATTTACGATTAAAGCAATTGGCAATGCTACTGCGATAATCCGCAATATGGTTACTGTTATTTTCCATTTTTGTGGAAGCTCATTAAACTTCATATCTCTTGCCCCTTTTATTTAACTCTTTTCTATTGAGTGAACAATTGGTATTATCATCCTAAAAAACAATTTGTCAGTTTTCTTTTTTATTCTTTTTACAGATTTTATTTTGGAGATTTTCAATAATCACAGTCCAGCAATTCTAAGCCAAAACTCTCTACATTTCCATTCACTGCATTTTCAAGCCAATCCGCAATACTCGGATCTTCACCTCTTGCCTCGAAATAAATTTTAGTACCTGTTGCCGTATGAACGGTTAAATGCCCGTCTTTTTGAGTCTCCTCGTCCCAAATATAAATTCCACAATCGGGTATTTTCTCTTGCATATCAGCTACCATCTTTTTCAGTAATTGCTGAAATCTATCACCTTCAACTTTTCCGATTTTCGCGGGAATATCTCTTTTACATCCTTCGTCAAAAAACACCTGTGCCGCAGATAAATTATAATCGCGTACAGAACAATCAAACAAAATTTTCACATTTTCTCTTTTGTTATGCAATGCAACAAGAGAATCAAGCGTGATATTATCCGAAGTAACAACATCGCTAAATGTTTTGGGCGAATTCCACTCGTTAACCATTACCTCGTGCCAGTTTTTGTTAATGAGCAAGGAACTGTCCACGTGTACGGTAACATCTTGCGGATTGTTAAACAATTCAATTGTATCATCCGCCAAAATAGCAGCTCCGAAACCACCAGCGCTTGAACCTGTAATAAGCAGTTGTTCCGGCGTGTCATTGATATAGTCAAATATCTTCGTTACCAGGTTCCGATAATTGTTGTATCCTTGATAGTAAATCGTTTCCGTGCTTCCATCTAATGCGCTATATTTTTTTGTATTCGTTCCCGCATGGAAATCACCGTTACAATATGGCACACTAATAAACGTCCAATTTTTAAACAAATTGTCTTGTGCAGAGTTTCCAATACCCCATTCCTTTATAGCGTAAGTCATAACATTCAGTCCTGCGTTCAGGCGTGGATTATAAAATCCTCCTTCAACATCCATAGACCTCGCAGCGGTATAATCGTTTACACTAAAACCACCGCCATAGAAATATAGGATGATTTTGTTCTCACTTCCCTTGCGGAAATATCCCTGCCATTTACTCCCATCAGAACTGATGGCAGTATCAATATCCATTGCATACCATTTTCCAACTTCCGGGTCTCCCTCTAACTGTGGTAAGTCCTTTCCCATCGTTTGGTTAATGATCCGATTCGCAATGGGATCAAAGCATACTATAACCGCAACTAAAATGACCACCAAAACTGAAATAATACATAGGATTTTCTTTGCTCTTTGACTCATATCAATTTTTCCTCTCCAGATTCTTAATATAGTTTTTCTCAATATTGAAACTTTTAGATGGTAAATAGCTTCTCTTTTTTGAGAAAATGACTTATTTTTATTAAATTGACGAGTATCCTTTTACCCACACAGATTTTTGTGTGTGCTAGGAATTTGACTGAAGGAAACGTTTTGCTCGGGAATGTGCAGTCAACAAAACGAAATAGAAACCAATTAAAAAGAATGGTAGAGACCATATGCCAATCCTTTGTCCAAGAATACCGAACACTGCTGGTGCCAACATAATTCCTAGATACGAAGCCGCCATCTGTATTCCCATAACGCTTTGAGAAATATTTTCTCCAAAATTCTCAGGGGTCAAATAGTTCAGGTTTGGAAATAGCGGTCCGTTACCGAAGCCGATCAAGAAGAATCCAAAAACTGATGTTATCAGGAAAGGCATAAAAATCAAGAGGATTCCGATCCCAAGAACAAGTTGCCCGACTCGAATAATTTTCCAACTATGTAACCGCACAGCTAATAAACCGGAACAAAATCGTCCGAGCGTGAGGCCGATATAATATAACATAACCACTTGAGCAGCGCTGGCAATCGGCATATTTTTACTTTCAACGAGAAATGTACTGCACCAATTCCCGCAGGTATATTCTATTCCGCAGGATGTTATGAACATGAAACAGATTTCTTTAACTCCTGGAATCTGAACAATTGTGCGAAAAGAAAGAGTGGATGCATGATGTGCAGAAGCAGAAGATACCGAAATCTTAGTTTTGCCCCAAAGAGTTATTGTGGCTATTAATAATAATAAAATTGCAAATTGGATACTGGCGGCAGTTTGATACCCACTGCGCCAGTTTCCTTGTGATCCGATAATTTTTGATAAGATATATGGGCTGGCCGAGACACCTACACCGTAGAAACAGTGTAAAAAGCTCATGTGTATCGCTGAATAATGGAGGGCAACGTAATTGTTAAGTGCAATATCAATTGCCCCTGCGCCTAATCCAAGCGGTAAGGCGCAGATACACAACAAGTAAAAGTTATTGGAAAAGGAAAATAGCAACAGCGCAATTGCCGTTAATGCGGTGCTGAATATGCAAATAAATCCAGTTCCAAATCGAGCAAGCAACCAGGAACTTAAAAGACTGGAAATAACAGTTCCACAGGATATTATAATTGTTACAAAACTTCCGTAAGAAATCGGCAAAGTCAGTTCAGAGTAAATGGCTGGCCAAGCTGTCCCAAATAGCGAATCAGGAATTCCCAAACTAATAAAAGCAATGTAAATAATAAGTAATAAAAATGTTGTCATTTCAGATCTCCTTTTTGTTCAGAGTAGTTTATACATTTTGTCTTTTTGTACGACTTTTTGCATCGCCGACTTTAAGAATTATCGTACAACCAATCATGAGCAGGAACATGATCAGCAAGAAATTCGGAAAGACAGAGATCCCAGCAAAGGTAGTTACTGCGCCAAATAAAACCGGCGTCAGCATAACACTAAGATAAGAAAATGCAATTTGTATACCGATTATAGATTGTGAGACTTCTTTACTATATAATCCGGGAGTAAGATGAGTAATATTGGGAAAAATCGGGCCATTGCCAAGTCCAATTAAAAACAGCCCAAGAGTCGTGACTATCACGCTGTTTTGTATCAGCAGCAAAACAATAGCCACAAGGATAACCATTTGTCCAGAAAAAATGATTTGCCAATCGGAATATTTTATGGTTAGCACCCCTGAAAGAAGCCGACTTAAAGTCATACCGATAAAATAAAAGATGATCAGGGCGGCAGCAGTATCTGCAGGCATTCCCACACTTTCGCATAAAAAAGTGCTCCCCCAAATCAAGCAGGTAGATTCCAAGGCACTGATTCCTATGAACACACCACAGGATGCCCAGACCTTTTTTCGCTTCAGCATCTGTGACAAAGACAATACCTGAATATGTTCCTCCTGTGGCTGTGTCTGCTTTACCTTTTTCCATATAGGAAGACTCATTACGGATAAAGCTGCAATGGCGAACTGGACGAAAAAGACCGTTTCATAACCACCGCGCCAATTCATATTATCTGATAATGCAAGGGACATTAAATACGGGCTGACAGTGACACCCACTCCATAAAAACAATGGAGAAAATTAGTTTGCATAGAAGTGTAATGTAAAACCACATAATTGTTCAATGCAGTATCAATGGAACCTGCACCAATCCCTAATGGAATCGCACAGATACAAAGCCATAGAAAATTTTGTGAGAAAGAAAATCCAAGCAGTGCAATCGCCGTGAGGCTTGTCGAAAGTACTGTTACGCGTGGAGTTCCTAACTTCGCAATGACATGCGCGCTGAATAAACTTGAAAGAACTGTTCCACAGGAAATGATTACCGAGATGAAACTGGCGTAGGAAACAGGAACAGATAATTCACCATAAATAGCTGGCCATGCAGCACCAAGAAGAGAGTCAGGAATCCCCAGACCAATGTAGAAGATATAAATAAAAACAAGCAAAATTGTTGCCATATATGCACCTCCATATTCTAAAATGTGATTTTATCACAAGAAACCAAGTGCTTATATGGTTTTTTTACTCGAATCGTAGTATTATTTACCCATATAAGAAAGGAGCATCCTATGGAACAATTAATACTTGACCACATGCTAAAAGAGGAGTTTTCTTTTCCAGACCCTTCATTCCCTATACAATTCTATATTGATGACTTGCGTCAATGGCCCGATGGGCAGGTTCCACTGCATTGGCATTTTGGGTATGAAATTTTTTCCGCTTTCAATCAAAAAGTAATGTTACAGATCGGGGAAAAATGTTTGACACTTTTGCCTGGAGAAAGCATTTTGATTGGAGGGGGACAATTACACAGCTACAGTTTGACTGATTCAACCCGGGAATGTTTGTGTCCGAACATCGTCTTCACTGAGAATATATTAGCCCCATTAACAAGCACAATTTTCCAAAAGTATTTTTATCCCATACTCAATGCTCCCAGCCTGCCACATATAAAATTTTCGCAATATATACCGTGGCAGAAACAAATGTTATCATGCCTCTTCCGAGTTTATCAACTTCTCGGAGGGGAAGCGATTTATGCTATACCACATTTCAGCACTTTCTTATCGAAACAATGCCATTCAGAATGTCCGGAACTGGAAGTGCATCAGAATTTATTTGAATTTTTCAAGATACTGTATAACAATCGATCTGAACTTGAGCACTCGAAAATCCAACCACTAGATTCTAAAACACAAATTCGGATGCAAAAAATGGTTCAGTATATTCAAAAGAACTTTTCCGAAACGATTACCCTTGAAGATCTGGCGGCATCGGCCAGCATTAGCCGGAGCGAAGCTGGCCGATGCTTCCAAAAGTATTATTCTGATACTCCGATGTCTTTTTTGATTCGCTATCGTTTGCAGCAGGCTCAAAGACTTTTATTAACATCTACGCTATCTGTTAAGGAAATCAGTTGTAAATGCGGCTTTTCCGACAGCAGTTATTTTGTTAAGGTTTTTCGAAAGCATATGAAACAAACTCCTTCTGAATATCGGAAGATATATCAAACGATACAGAAAATTTAAACAAGTAGTCCTCTGGCTGATATGACCCCAATCAGAGGACTACTTGTAATATACTATGAAAGGAAACTTTATCCCTTTACTTAACGTAACCGGTAAGTTTTTTTTCACATGAGCTATAGATATTTTTTAAACCTTTAATGTTTTTGGCTTAGACATCCATAGAAATAGGACGCAGTCGCCCTGCCATCGATGAGGAAATCCGCACCTGTGATGAAAGCGCCCTTATCGCTCATCAATAGTTCCGCCACATTGGCAACTTCGTCGGCCGTGCCTGGACGTCCGGCCGGACACTTTGCGAACATATTTTTGTAGAAGTCTCCTCGCGACCCGTTGAACTCATCGATTGCCAGCGGTGTGACAATAATCCCCGGAGAGATGGAGTTGACTCGCGCGCCCTTTTCACCCCATTTGACAGACTCTGCCATCACACGCTTTTCATTGCACCGTTTGGCAAGCTGGTAAGCGTGCAGGGTATCTCTGATATTTTCCGGCTGAAGCAGAGTCAGCTTTAGAAGCTCCTCAGTGGGAGTACAGGCCAGTTGCTCATCTTCCTCCGGTGTGAGCTGTTTCATCCAATGACCGGACTGACTGGAAATAGTCACACCCACGCCGCCAGGGGCGATTACCTTGCCCACCTCTTCCAACAAAACAGTAGTCCGGTACAGGTCAACCTTCAAAATTGCCTCGACAGGAGCCTAGCTGGGACAAACACCAGCGCCATTGACCAACATGGTAATATCGCCGTACTTCTGCGCCTCGGTGATGATGTTCTGGATAGATGTCCGATTGGAAAGATCCATTTCCATTGGTGGTGCTAGAATATAAATAGTACAAAATAAACATGACCATTTTTAATAAACGTTATATAATAGTCATATGAAGGAGGAGAATGGTTATGGCGAAAGGTACTCAATACTCACAACAGTTTAAAGAAGATGCGATTCGATACAGAAAGAATCATCCCGAATTGACAAATTGACACTTCGTAAAACAGCTGAAAATCTTGGAATCAGTGAGTCAGCACTCAAGAACTGGACGAAAACAGCCAAGGAAAATGAAGGGGCTGTTCCCACCCGCGGTTCCGGTAATTATGCCAGCGATGAGGCAAAAGAAATTGCCAGATTGCAACGTGAATTGCGAGACACAAAAGATGCTCTTGAAGTATTAAAAAAAGCAATCAGTATCCTGGGAAAATGACAAAAGCCCTCTACACAGCTGTATCAGA